>NZ_VUNQ01000027.1 GCF_009695605.1 Tissierella pigra | reverse complement strand
TTTAATCAAGGATCGCTATCGCTTTCCTCCTTGACAAAATAATTACTAGCAATTTAAGAAAACCACAGCATTATTCAGAGAAAATTTTTCAGAGGTCTGTGTCACATATGTTTGACTTCTCTAGAATATTCCTAAATAAAACTTTATTTATATATGACTTTATATCTTGTCTATGTTATAATATTATAATGTAAATTTTTAAGTAAGGGATGGAAAAAAATTGATCAATGTAAATAATGTAAGTTTAAGATATGGGTCACAAAAATTATTTGATGATGTTAATTTAGTATTTACACCTGGAAACTGTTATGGTGTAATTGGAGCCAATGGTGCTGGAAAAAGTACATTTCTTAAAATATTATCTGGTGAAATTGAACCTAATACTGGTGATGTTTCCATTGAGAAAAATGCTAGAATGTCTGTACTTAAACAGGATCACTTCCAATATGATGACTGCAGTGTAATTCAAACAGTAATCATGGGTAACAAAAGATTATATGAAATAATGGTTGAAAAAGATGCAATATATGCCAAAGAAGACTTCTCTGATGAAGATGGTATAAAGGCTTCTGAACTTGAAGCTGAATTTGCCGAAATGGATGGATGGAGTGCAGAATCTGAGGCATCATCTTTATTACAAGGTTTAGGAATCGACACTTCTCTACATGAAAAGAAAGTAGCCGATTTAACTGGTAATGAAAAAGTTAAGGTATTACTTGCCCAAGCTTTATTTGGTAAGCCAGGAATACTAATCCTTGATGAGCCTACTAACCACCTTGATGTAAAGTCTGTAAGATGGCTGCAAACCTTCTTAGGAGATTTTGAAGGTACTGTTATAGTAGTATCTCATGATAGACATTTCTTAAATGAAGTATGTACTCATATGGTAGATATTGACTTTGGTAAAATAAAGATGGTTGTTGGAAACTACGACTTCTGGTATGAATCAAGTCAGTTAGCACTTCAAATGATGAAGGACCAAAACAAGAAAAAAGAAGATAAGATTAAGGAATTACAATCCTTTATTGCTAGATTTAGTGCCAATGCTTCTAAATCTAAACAAGCAACTTCACGTAAAAAGTTATTAGAAAAAATTACTTTAGATGATATAGTACCTTCCACTAGAAGATACCCATTCGTTGGATTTACTATGGAAAGAGAAGTCGGTAACGAAATATTAACTGTAGAAGATTTATCAAAAACTATAGATGGAGTAAAAGTATTAGATAATATTAGTTTTAGAGTAAATAAAGGAGATAAGATTGCCTTTATTGGAGATGAAATAAGTATAACTACATTATTTAAAATTATAATGGGAGAAATAGAACCTGATAGCGGAAGCTATAAATGGGGAGTTACTATTACTAAATCATATTTCCCCAATGATAACTCAGAATTCTTCAATGATGTAGACTTAAATCTTGTGGATTGGCTAAGACAATTTTCCGAAGAACAATCTGAAATATATTTAAGAGGTTTCCTAGGAAGAATGTTATTCTCTGGAGAAGAGGCTCTAAAACAAGCCAAAGTATTATCTGGAGGAGAAAAAGTAAGATGTATGTTATCTAAAATGATGTTAAATAATTCAAATGTATTAGTTCTTGACCAGCCTACAAACCATTTAGACCTCGAGTCTATTACTGCCGTAAATAATGGTTTAAAGGACTTTAAGAGCAATGTATTATTTACATCTCATGACCATGAGTTTATCCAAACTATTGCCAATAGAATAATTGAGATAAAACCTGATGGATTCAACGATAGAATGATGACTTATGAAGAATATATAGAAAAATTCTATTAAAAGGCTAGCCTTTTAATAGAATTTTTTTATAAAAACACTTTTCTTAAATATTGACTTAATTTATCTATTATGATTATCATAATGGAAACTCCAATAAGGAGTAGTCCTACCTTTTCCCAATTTCTCCATGTTATATTAATGGTTAGGGCAGTTCCCACACCTCCTGCACCAATTACACCTAAAATAGTAGAATTTCTAATATTAGATTCTAACCTATATAATAATAATCCTATAAAACTTGGAAATGTGTGAGGTAGCAGTCCATGTATATAGCTTTGAAATCTAGTTGCTCCTGTTACGATTATACTGTCTTGAATATTCCTTTGAGTATTTTCCAATACCTCACTATACATTTTTGTAAGTACACCTGTTGTGTAAATACTGAGAGCTATGGCTCCAGCTAAAGGTCCTGGACCTACTCCACGAAAAAATATTATGGCTGTTATTAGTGGTGGAAATGTTCTCAAAATATTTATATAACCTTTAAAAATTAAGGATATTGTCCTTTTAGGAGAAGTATTATATGCTGTTAAATATGAAAATATTAAAGAAAACGCCCCTCCTACTATGGTGGCAAATATGGCTATAAAAAAACTTTCCCTTATTCCCTCTATCATCTTAGGAAAATAAGATATATCCACTTTTACCATTCTCCTTATAATATCCATACCTTGCCCTATTCCAAGAACTAATCTAGTATAATCTATATCTAAGGATTTAAATATAATATATAATAGCACTACAAATATCATAGGCATATAGATTATTTTACATATTTGAAATCTTTTATGCTCTTTTATATCTGTAAACTTAATATTTTTTTTATTTAAATGTTTTCTAATAAATAAACTCAGTAAATCAATTGCTAAAATAGTCAAAAATAAAATCAATATTATAGTAGCCACATTATCATATCTCAAATGATTTAGATCCTTCCACATAATCTGACCTATTCCACCAGCACCAACTAACCCTAATATAGCTGCTGCCCTAATATTAGTTTCTAATACAATAAAGAATACAGAAACAGATAGCTCAAATACATATGGAAGAACACAATATCTCAATACCTGTATGGAACTTGCTCCTATGGCCCTAATAGAGTTTAGTTGATTTTCTTTAATGGATTCAATGTACTCTCTAAATAATTTTAAAGACATTAAAAAACCAATAATTCCAAGAGCTATAATTCCTGAAAATTTTCCTATACTAAATATACTTACTAGCAAAGCTGCCCATATTAAACTTGGAATAGTCCTAAGAAAAGAGAACAATCCATTTAGTATACTTCCCAATAACTTATTAGGTGTAATATTATTTGCTGTAAATAAAGAAAAAGGCAACGACAATACTAACCCCATTAAAGATGCAATTATTGCCATTTGAATTGTCTCAATTAATTTTTCAATTACTTCTTTACTATATAGCAAGTTTGGCTTCAAAACCCTTTCAATAAGGTCCATCATACTAGGCAAACCTTTATACAATCTAATAAAGCTAAAATCCACTTTATATCCTAAATAAATTAAAATAATAAATATCCCCAGTAAATACGAATATCTATATATTCTTTTATTATTCATATATTTCTTTAAAGAATTCATCTTTGAACTCACCTGCTTTTCCATCAAATAAAAGCTTACCTCTTTTTAGAGCTATTATCCTATTACAATATTTTTTTGCTAGATTTACATCATGAAGATTGATTAATATGGTAATATTTTTTTTCTCATTGATGGTTTTAAAATAATCCATTATATTTTGAGAAGTAGATACATCGAGACTAGCCACAGGTTCATCGGCTAATATTATTTTAGGACTCTGACATAAAGTCTTGGCTATGGCAACTCTTTGTTTTTGACCTCCACTTAATTGATCTGATCTTTCAAATATTTTTTCACTTAGTCCTACTTGAATCAATGCTTTCTCTGCCCTTTTATAATCCTCATCAGTAAATATTCCTAACATTGAGTGAAAAGAAGACTTGTATCCAAGCCTTCCTACTAATACGTTGTCTAAAACTGATGACCTGTCTATTAGATTATAATCCTGAAAGACAAAACCTATCTCTCTTCTTACAGCTCTAAGCTGAGAATTTTTAAGACTCATTATATCTACATCATCTATATAGATTTTTCCCTTTATAGGTTTAACCAATAAGTTTATGGATTTCAATACGCTAGACTTCCCACTTCCAGATGAACCTATTATTCCTACAAATTCTCCTTGCCCGACTTCTAAACTTATATCATCTACAGCTCGTATCTTTCTATCATATGAAACTGTAATATGCTCTAGTCTTAGCATTTAATTTCCCTCTTTTAAATCAACATTCATAAACTCTGCTGTATTTCTTATGATTTCATAATCAGTATCTGTTGCTTCTTCAAATCCATACATATTAAATAACTCTTTTAAAAGCTCTAATCCTTCCTCCGATTTAGCAAGGTTCAGTAAAGCATTTTTTATTTTTTCCTGAAGTTCCTGATCCATATCTCCTCTTATAGTTACAGATATATTTGGAATATAATCTGTATATCCTAGGATTTTAGTCTTTTCCATAGCATCAGGAAAATCCTCTTTATATCTATCTCTTGCATCAACAAAGGTAGTGGCTACATCAATATCACCATTTAATAGTAATTGTAAAGCTTTATCATGGCCTCCAGCATATACATATTCTATATCCTTCTCTATATCAATACCTTCTTTAATTAAATGTGCTCCAGGAAATAAATATCCTGATGTGGAAGATGGGTCTACAAATGCTATTTTCTTACCCTTTACATCTGAAAAGCTTTCAATTCCACTATCATTTCTTACTAAGAATTGGGAACGATATTTTGCTTCTCCAGATTTATTCAATGCTGTAAGTATAACACCTGCATTACTTTCTTGATTAGCTAATACATAGGCAAATGGAGGAATAAATCCAAAATCAACTTGACCTGACCCAAGTCCTTCTACTACACCTACATAATTAGTGGCTGTAAATCCCTCTACCTTAACTCCAAGTTCCTTAGATAAAATCTCTGTTAAAGGCTCTACAGACTCTATTAACTTATCTCCATCCTTCATGGGAACAAATCCCATTCTAATAACCTCTTCCTTTTTCTGAGTACAACCAATAATTGGAATAACCAAGGTTACAATCAATAAAAAAACCATCATTTTTTTCATTATACTTCCCCCTTAAATCTAAATTCTTGATTACAGAATACTACACTTTTATATTAATTGCAATACACTTTTAAGATATTTTAATCGCATTGCCATCTGTATCGTTACTCTTTATTTTTCATTAAAAAAGATAGCCATTAGCTATCTTCTTTGTTAGGAGTATTTTACTTAATTAACTTTAATAGAATTTCAAGTTTCAATCTATTCATAGAGTCTTCTATATCAAAGTTTATTAAATCATTTATTTCTCCTATTCTTTTTCTAACTGTATTTATATGTATAAAAAGCTGCTTTGCAGTAAGACTATAATTCATTTTGCATTCTAAATAAACCCTTAAAGTTTCTATAAGTTCTCTGTATTCAGGGTTTTCAGTCAAAAGCTTTATATCTTTCAACATTATTTCTAACTCATCTTCCTTTATATCCATCCATGCAAATACTCCTAAGTCTGAATACTTTAGGTAATATTCCTTTGGATATAATAATTGCCCCATTTTTATGGCTTGTAAACATCTTGTATAATTTCTCTTTATTTCAAATACTGTATCACTTATATCTGAAACACCAAAAACTACTTCTGTATTATCAATTTTAGACTCTATTCTTTTTTTGAAAGTCTCAGCAGACTTTTCCATCTCCTGTAAATTCCTTTCATAAGAAATACTATCTTCCACTGGAATTAAAAAAATACAACTACTATCATCAATCATAGCTATTCTAGCCTGCATATGTGATATACTGCTATTTATTACTTCTTTTAGCTCCTTTCTACTACTAGAAGAATGAGACTTTTTTCCTTTTTCCTTCATTAATACTAGATAATAATTTAAATTTATATCTAATCCTATATCACTGGCTCTTTTAGAAATGATTTCATCATTAGATAATGCCCCTGTTATTATTTCGTTTATAAAGTTTTCAAAACCTGTATCACCTATACTTTGAGCTACTAATATTTGTTCATATAAGGATTGTAAAAGTAAAAATCCTATACGTAATGCAAATTGGTCAAAATAATCTATAAGTCCTGTAGCCTCAACTACTACAAAGTAAGCCTTTATTTTATCTTCTACTGTAATTGGAATAGTTATCCAACTATATGGTTTATCATATTTCTCATCTATAAATCGATATCTTATTATATTTAAATTATCACATAGTATTTCCTGAGTAGAATCAAAGGATGGTTTCCAGAAATCCTCTATATTTAAGTCCTCCATAAGTTTTATAAATTCAGGAGAACTATAATATGCTTTTTCAGAGGATAAATCATATAACATAGAAGGAAAATTCATTTCTCCCTCCATTTGTGATAATATTTTATTTATTTTTCTTGATTGATAACTCAGATTTGAAAAACTTCTTGGGTTTATATTTCTTATTCTAAATTGTTTAATATTTCTATTCATTACTAAAACATTAAGCTGGTACATAATATCCATCCAAGATGGTCTCTTGGGAATACTTATTAGTGGAATCTTATATTCATTAAATATAGCTATAATATTATCTGGAACAGATTTTATGTATCTATCCAGCTTAATACCCATACCTGATATTTCCCTGAATACATCGGTTTTAACATATTCTTGGAATAGTTTAGGCTGTTGCTGAAATAAATAACCTGATGATATAATAAGCTCTCTTCCCTTTGTCCAATTGTAGCCATCTGGTGCATCAAATACTGCAATCCCTTGTATTTGCTTGTCTAATCCTTCGTGACCTCCTATAACCTTGAAGTCTTTAAAAAATTCTGCTCCTAACATTTCCCTAACGGTTAAACCCATAATATCACCTGCTTATATTTGATTCTAATATTATACCACAAATCATTATATATATAAGAAAGAGATTCTTTACACATATATAATAATGTTAAAGTGTAAAGAATCTCTATTTATTTTATTATCTAAGTGGACTTATATATTTATTATTTTCTGTTCTCCTATTAAATTCATCCTTTGCTTCTTTTACTATATTAGGATTATTTAATACATCATACATCATACCTGAAAATATTTCTGCTGCATATAACATTCCTTTTATTCCAATAGATGAGCCTGATGATGAAGTAGCCTGCCATGAATGAGCCGGAACTCCCAATGGCCAGGTAGCAGTTAAGAATAAATTCATTGGCATTATCCATGAAACATCACCACTATCAGAAGAACCTGCAACTACTATGGAACTGGACTTTTCTTTTTCCAATACACCTTCATGTAGATATACTTTTGTATTGCTGTCTGATGATATAAATTTCTTTGCTTCAGCTCCTACTAATTTTGGATCTAAACTTTCTTGTATTGTTTTCGCAAATTGTAATTCTTCTTCTGTATATTCTGGTGAACCAATTTCAACCATATTCTTATGAGTTAAATCAAATAGCACCTTATTTGGCAACATTTCATAACATCCACCTAGTACCTCATAGTCAACTGTGGTTTCCGTCATCATTGCTGCACCTTGTGCAATCTTGATTAATCTTTCGGTTATATCATCTACATCTTTTCTATGAGGTGCTCTAACGAAATACCAAGATTCTGCTTCTTTTGGAACAATGTTTGGAGCTCCACCTGCATTTGTTATGGTATAGTGGACTCTAGCTGAATCTATAATATGCTCTCTTAAATAGTTTGCACCTACATTCATTAACTCTACAGCATCTAGTGCAGATCTGCCAGACTCTGGAGATGCAGCTGCATGAGCTGATATTCCATGAAACTTAAATTTAATAGAGTTATTTGATAAAAATGCGTTTTCTAAAGCAGTATTAGCATTCATGGGATGCCAACTTAATGCTAAATCACATCCTTCAAAAGCTCCAGCTTTGATCATCTTTACTTTACCTATTAAAGTCTCCTCTTCAGGACAGCCATAGAATCTTATTGTCCCTTTTGTTTTAGTTTCTTCTAAATATTTCTTAATTGCAAGTACCCCACCTAATGCGGCACTGCCTAGAAGATTGTGTCCACAACCATGACCTGGTCCATTTTCTTCTACTGGGTTAAACTTTGTATCTAAAGCTTGAGATAATCCAGGCAGTGCATCGTATTCTGCCAATACTGCAATCACTGGTGAGCCACTTCCATATTCACCAATAAAAGCGTGTTCCATCCCATCTACTTCTTTTATTTTAAAATCATAGTCCTTTAATATTTGTCTATATAAATTAGCAGATTCTTTTTCATTTCCAGAAGTCTCAGGATTATTCCATACCTCTAAGCTTAAATCTTTTACTTCTTCACCTATATCATTTAAATATTTCAATACATCTGATTTATTCAATATACACCCTCCTTAAATACTTTTATATAAGTTTCTTTTTGTATAAAGCTGTACCTATACCAATAGTTCCAAATACTGCACCTAATGTAACTATATAACTTGGTTTACCAGGTAAGAAACTAAATACTCCTGAATTTAATGCAAATGTTAAAACTAGTGCTATTCCTAAGGCTATTGGTGCCAATTTCAACTTTTTAAGAGCAAATTGTATAAATATAGCTCCAAATAATGCAGGTAACAGAAAGTTAAATGATGCAACTACACTTTCTGGTAACGATTCTAAAACTGCAGTACCTGCAAATACTCCTAAAGCCAATATTACTATATTTACAATAACTGATGTAGCCATGCCTAATGTAGCTATAATAGTTCCTTCTTTTGTTCCTGGCTCTACACCTGCAACATTTTGAGATACAGCTGCGGCTGGTATCCTAAGATTTGAAATATTTCCAGTTATAAATGCCATATATGTTCCTGGCACTCCAACTATAGGGAAATATGATATTGGTTCAACTACCCAGTTTATACCTACTGCTGATGCTATAGCTATAAATGCTGTTATAATTGCAGATACAGGTGGCATCAGTTTATATACTACTGCAAGTACTAATGCTGGTCCAAAGGATAATAATACTCCTAACCAACCTGTTATCCTTCCCCACTTAATTATATATGGTAAATAGATTCCATCATATTGACTGTTTTTTTCCATGGTCTTGTCCTCCTATTATTTAAAATTATATTATTGCAGCTATTAACATTCCACCAAATAATGCAAAGGTTAAAGCCCATTCCTTAAGCCATTTTATATTCTTCTTATCTGCTATTGGAGATAGAATAAGCATTATAGCCCCGCCAGCTAGTGCTGCCATTGTATTTTTATTCATTGCCAATAGGTGGCCTGACACCAATGAACCGAAGGATCCTAGCATAGCTGCTACAGATATAATACTTAACATTCCTTTATCACCTTTGGAAAACTTAGTCTGTACCTTTTCCATCTTGTCTGCTGTTAATGTAGCAAATACTATCCAACCTATGGAACCAAGTATCATTGTCCAAACTGCATTTGCAAAAGCTATATTTGTCATTGGATCTATTCCCATCTTAACTCCTACTGCCTCTGTTCCAAAGCCTGCTGCCATCATTTCAAACATTACGGAGCCTATAAATGATAACCTCATCCATGCCATGGGACCACCTACTGTTACTAATAATGATAAAAGTCCTGTTAAAATTACTACTGAAGGTCCTAGAGATGTGATAAAACTACTTTTCATAGCGCTCTTCATCTGGTTATCAGTAAGCCCTATTTCTTTTCCTGTACTATAAGATTTTTTAGCAAAAATAATTGCTTGAAATAATGCTAATGTTATGGCAAGACCTGCTGCCAACCACATTGGAAAGCTATTTGCTATTTTTAAATAATCCATAAGTATTCCTCCTTAGTCGTTGTTTGACTATATGGTATCACCATAGCATATATGTATTCAACGCAAAAACTTTCATTATTTTATCAAATTTTTGAAAATTTTTTCATATAAAAAACAACCTATGAGAAGGGGGGCTACTCATAGGTTGTTTTTTACAGTTTATTTTACATCTGTAAATTCTATATCAATTTGTGATTCTGTATTATTTCTTATAATTGTTAATTTAGCTTTATCACCTTGTTTGTATCTGTATAATGCTTTTTTCAAACTACTCATATTATCTATTTTTATATCATCTATTTTAGTTATTATATCTCCATTTACTAAACCTGCCTTAGATGCGGGAGTATTTTCTGATACTTGGATCAATATAACTCCACTGTTCTCTGCAAGCTGAACTCCAAGTCTTGCTTGATAGTCTTCAACTGAAATACCTGATATTCCTAAAAACACAGTTTTATAAGATCCATTTTTAACTACTTCCTCTACTATTGCTTTAGCCTCATTTATAGGAATAGAGAATCCTAAACCTTCTGCTGTTTTTATTTTTGCTGTATTTATACCTATTACTTCACCTTTACTATTTAAAAGAGGTCCTCCACTATTTCCTGGGTTAATAGAAGCGTCTGTCTGTATTAAATCTTCTATTATATTATTGGAGCTTACTTGAATTGACCTATGAAGTCCAGATATTATACCTGATGTAACTGACCTTTGAAATTCTAATCCCAATGGATTTCCAATAGCCACAGTTATTTCACCAACTTCTAGTTTGTCTGAATCCCCTAAAGTTGCCACTGGAAGTCCTGTAGCTTCCACTTTTACTATGGCAAGGTCCAAAGCCGAGTCATTCCAAAGCACTGTACCTGGTTTCTTATCTCCATTTTCAAACAATACATTTACCTCTTTAGCATTACCATCAGCAACTACATGGGAGTTTGTAAGGATATATCCATTACTGTCTATTATAACTCCTGAACCTACACCTTCTACTTCCTGCTGTGAAAAGAAGTATTGCTGTACTTCTACAGATGTTATACCTACTACTGAACTCATGGCCTTTTTAGCCACGGCAGACACTGTATTTATGCTATCATTAGTAGTTATATTTACTGGTGTTGATACATATTGATTAGCATTAGGGTTTGGCAACACTTTTCCATATAAACTCGGTCCTATATAAGTAGAAGCTAAGCCTCCAATAATAGATGCCACTAATGCTAAAGATATATAAGAGAATAAACTTCCTCTAAACTTTCTTTTCTTCTTCTTATCCTTTTCTGAATTATCTTCTGAACTTTTATAGATATAAATATCTTCCGGTATTTTATAGTTTTCTTCTGTCATTTCTACATTTTCATTGATTTCATTTTCATTCATATTATAATCTCTATTTTCATCCATAATAGCTACCTCCTTATTTAATTATAAGTTATTTATTACTTTTAATAATAAACCAAGAGTATGAAAATAATATGGGGGAATTATGTTTTTGTTGTGGGATTTACTTTTTATTATTGGAATATTTGTTATAATATGTGTAAACAAGTGTAAATTATAATGGGGTGATAATATGTCCTATAAAATATATTTAGTAGAAGATGATGAAAATTTAAACTTAGTATTATCTTCATATTTAAAAAAAGAAGGCTGGAATGTATCTTCCTTTTTAAATGGTGGAGATGCAGAAAAAGTAATCAATACTTCGCCTGATTTGTGGATTTTAGATATAATGCTTCCAGATGTTGATGGATACCAACTAATTAAAGAAATAAAAAATACAACTCCAAATGTTCCAGTTATTTTTATTTCTGCCAGAGACCAAGACATTGATAGAGTAGTAGGATTAGAGCTAGGCAGCGATGATTATTTACCTAAGCCTTTTTTACCTCGGGAATTGGTTATTAGAGCAAAAAATATCCTAGATAGATTCAATGTAAATAATTCTAATATATTAAATCTTAGACCTTACAATATCAATGAAAGCAGCAGAATAGTAAAATATGGAGAAGCAACAATTGATCTTACTTCTAAAGAATACGAATTACTTGTGTATTTTGCTAAAAATCCTGGAATGGCATTGTCTAGAGAACAAATCCTAGACATTATATGGGGAGATGATTATTTCGGTTCTGACAGAGTAGTTGATGATTTAGTAAGACGAGTTAGAAAAAAACTGCCAAAACTTGATATAGAAACGGTCTATGGCTATGGATATAGGGTGAATGAAAAATGAAAAATTACCCCTTATCCCTTCAAATTTGGATTATCATAGCTATTATTACCTTATCTATTTCCTTGCTGTTATCCTTTATACTGCCTTCCACTTTAAGAGATTTTTTTACTAGGGAGATTTATGCAACAATTACTTCTGCCCAAGACTTAGTATTTAATCAATTTGATAGTGATATATATAGGGATTACATTGGTTCAGACTTCTTTGGCCGAGATGAACAATTACTAGAAAATATTAGAACTGTAAGACATTTTATATTTTATGCTGATAATAAAAGTCCCTTAAATCTTTCTATGCCTGCAAAGTTTCTAGAAAAAGTACAAAATGAAGCCTTAAATCAAAAAAACATTAGCCAAGAATACTCTGGTTCCATAGGAAATGAAAAAGTATTTTATATAATTACAAAGGGTAAAGCACTAAATAGAGATGCGTTTCTAGTTTCTTATATGGGAGACTCCTATAGAGAAGATTTAGTTCAAACTCTATTTAGAAAACTTATAGGAGTTATGGTAGTTGTTTTCTTATTTAGCTGGATTCCTGCCATATTATTGTCTAGATATTTATCTAAACCATTAGTGGATTTAGAAAAAAGAGTAGAAAAATTAGCCAATAATGAATGGAATGAGCCTATAGAGTTAAATAGAGAAGATGAAATCGGAAGACTTGGAAAATCTGTAGAATATTTAAGAAATCAGCTCATACGTCAAGATGAAGCAGAGCAGTCCTTTTTACAGCACGTTTCCCACGAATTAAAAACTCCAGTAATGGTTATACAATCCTATACCGAAGCTATTAAAGACGGCATATATCCAAAAGGTACCTTAGAATGTTCCATAGACGTAATTGAAGGAGAATCTAAAAGACTAGAAAAGAAAGTTAAAGACCTGTTATATTTAACCAAACTAGACTACTTATCTAATCATGAAACGGATAAAATAAGATTTTCTCTTGACTCATTAATTCAAGAGGTTATAGATAGATTGTCATGGCGCAGAACAGATATTCATTGGAACTTAGAGCTTAATCCTATATTTATGGAAGGAGATAAGGAACAATGGGGAATCGTAATAGAAAACCTTCTAGATAATCAAATAAGATATGCGGATAAAAGAATTCTTGTTTCATTAAAAAATATAAATAATAAGATTATCTTGAGAGTATGGAACGATGGACCACCCATTGAAGATGAACTTTTAGATACCCTATTTAATAAATTCAACAAGGGATATAAAGGTGAGTTTGGCTTAGGTCTTGCCATAGTAAATAAAATTCTCAACTCATATAATTCTAATATATTTGCTATAAATGAAAATAAAGGGGTATCCTTTTATGTAGAGATTCATAGTTAGGAGTGATGATATGAATAAATTAAATGTAAAAGTAGAGCATATATTTCATAGTGGATTTACTGTAGAAACAGAAAACTTCCTTTTAGTCTTTGACTACTATAAAGGTAATATATCACTAAAAGATAAAAAAACCATAATATTCTCTACCCATTCCCATGATGATCATTTTAATTCTGAGATATTGGAGTGGTCAAATAATAGAGAAGACGTTGATTATGTATTTAGTTCAGATATAAAGATTATGGATTCAAATAAGAGAATATATAAAATGGATGTCTATGAAAGTTTAACTTTAGATAATGTAAGTATTAAAACCTTTGGTTCTACAGATATGGGTGTATCTTTCTTCGTCAATGTAGACGGTATAGATATATTCCATGCAGGAGACTTAAATTGGTGGTATTGGAATGATGATACAGAAGAAGAAAAAATCAGTATGGAAAAATCCTTTAAAGAAGAAATTAAAAAAATAAAAGAGCTTAATGTAGATATAGCTTTTTTCCCAGTAGATCCTAGACTAGAATCAGCCTTTAGTTTTGGTGGTGAATACTTTATTAAAGAGATAAAGCCAAAATACTTTTTTTCAATGCACTTTGGGGATAAGTTCCATACTTCTTTAGACTTTATCCACAAAATAGGGGATATTGATACTAATATTGTGGAAATTACCCACAGAAATCAAATAATAGAACTTTAAAAAAGGTGAAGATTATACTTCACCTTTTTCTACTGCTATGAATTTATCCTTTAAAAACCTTATATCTTCTTTAATATATCTATGATTTACTTCTGCTACATTAAATTTTACTGTTTTAAATGCAAACTGAAAGAAATATCCTCCAGCTATGGACATTATGGCAGTTCCCATACCTACGGAACCACCTAAAAAGTATCCTATTATTATTGCTATTATTTCTAAAGAGTTTTTTACAAATCTTACTGATTTATTAGTCTTTTTAGTTAGTACTACCATCAATCCATCTCTAGGTCCTGCACCAAATCCTGCTCCAATATATATATAACAACCATATCCCAAAACAAGCATACCTAGAAGCATCATAATTAAACTTGGAAAAAATCCATTAAATATAGGTATCAACCTATTAAGCATTAGAAAGTCTACAAATATTCCAATAAATATCATATTGAAAATAGTTCCCCAGCCAATATCTTGACCAAAATATATATCAATAAATATTATAATAAATCCTGCAATTATACTTGCTCTTCCTATAGGCAGATTAAATACATTTCCAAGTCCTTGATGAAATACATCCCAAGGAGATACTCCCAAGTTGGCATTAATAGTCATTACCATACCTATGGCACATACAAAATACCCTATAAAGAGTCTTATAAAACCTAGAATAGTTTTTTTCATAGAATAACCTCTACTGGACAATGGTCTGAACCAAGTATACTTGAATGAATAGATGCTGATTTTATTCTATCCTTTAATGCTTCTGATACTATAAAGTAGTCAATTCTCCAGCCAACATTCCTATCTCTAGCTTGTCTCATATATGACCACCAAGTATAAGCGTCTTCCTTATCTGGATAAAAATGTCTAAATGTATCAACAAATCCTGAATCTAGTAGAAAACTCATCTTTTCTCTTTCTTCATCAGAGAAACCTGCATTTTTCCTATTGGTACTAGGATTTTTAAGGTCTATTTCCTTATGGGCAACATTTAAGTCTCCACACAGTACCACAGGTTTTTTATTTTCTAACAATTTTAGATATTCCCTAAAGTCATCTTCCCACTTCATTCTATAGTCCAATCTTGCCAGTTCTCTTTGAGAATTTGGAGTATAGACATTTACTAAATAAAAATCATCATATTCTAAGGTAATAACTCTGCCTTCTTTGTCATGTTCCTCTATATTAAGTCCATAACTAACTGATATAGGTTCTATCTTTGTGAATACAGCAGTTCCCGAATATCCTTTTTTCTCTGCATAGTTCCAATACTGATAATAACCTTCTAGGTTTAAGTCAATTTGCCCTTCTTGTAATTTTGTCTCTTGAATACAAAATATATCTGCATCTATCTCATTGAAAAAGTCTAAAAAGCCCTTACCTACACAAGCACGAAGTCCATTTACATTCCAAGAAATCAATTTCATTTAAATCGTCCCCCTAAACATTACTTTTTCTTACTATTCTTTTTATTTTTAAAAGCATATCTAGGACCACTGCCTTTAGTCCTTTCAAATTTATATTCCTTAGATTCACTCTTTTTCTTTTCAGGTTTATTATCTGGTTTCCTTACATCTTTTCCCCTATCCTTTTCTACTTTTTTAGTCTTTAAATCTGCCTTGACCTTTCTTTGAATCAATGCTAAATCGTCTCTATCTCTCTCTGTTACAAAAGTAATTGCAGTACCTAAATTTCCAATTCTTCCAGTTCTCCCAATTCTATGAATGTAACTATCTACATTTCCTGGTATATCATAGTTAAAAACATGGGTTACTCCCTCTACATCTAAACCTCTAGCTACAATATCTGTCGCCACAAGAATTTGAATCTTTGCAGTTCTAAAGGATTTAATTACCCTTTCCCTTTTAGCTTGACTAAGGTCTCCATGAAGTTCGTCTGTATTATATCCCCTAGAAAGCAATTCACCATTTAAGGCAATTACTCCTTGCTTTGTGCGGCAAAATACAATTGCTAAATAAGGATTATATTCATCAATTAATTTGCAAAGTGTATCTATCTTTTTTCTTTCTGTAGTTTCTATAACTATCTGCTCTATTTCATCTAAGGTAATGTTCTTTCCTTGTATTTCGATTTGTAAAGGATTTTTCATAAATCTTTTACCTAGTGATCTTATTTCATTAGGTATTGTAGCTGAAAACAACATGGTCTGACGAGTCTTTGGTGTACTTACTATAATACTTTCCACATCTTTTAAAAATCCCATATTGAGCATTTCATCTGCTTCATCTAGTACCAAAAAACTAAGTCTGCCAAAGTCTATGGTTTCCCTTCTCATATGATCCAACAATCTTCCAGGAGTTGCTATTACCAAATGAATTCCATTTTTTAGCTTTCTTATTTGCTGCTCCACATCTTGACCACCATAGGCAGCTAAAATATTTATTTCCTTTTCTCCCATAAGCCTTTTGGCCTCATTAGTAACTTGAATCGCTAGTTCTCTAGTTGGAGTTATAATTAGTCCTTGTATATATGGCTTATTTGCATCTATTTTCTGTATAATTGGCAATAAAAATGCTAAAGTCTTACCTGTTCCTGTTTGAGCCTGAGCTACTACATCACGTCCATTTACTAATTCCTTTATGGTTTTTTCTTGAATAGGTGTAGGTTCTGTTATTCCATTTTTATTTAATATAGATTCCAGTTCTTTACTTATTCCGAGATTCTTAAAACTTTCTGACATTAGAACACCTTCCTTCTTATATATTATTACACTCTTTATTTAATAAATTCTAATATTCTTCTAAAAATAAATGTTTTTCTTCATTTTTCTGCCATCCTAATATTCCATCCATATTTACATTCTCTGCGGCTCTAAATATATTCATATCCACATTGGCAAAGTCTTTCCTTAGTCCTTCTAATAAATCTTTTATTTCATATCTCTTATTTCCTATTTTCTTAGCTGCCACCATACAAGCACAGTTTAAAGGCCATATTCCAGCATTTTGAATAAACCTTTGAATATATTTCTCCTCCACTAAATATAAGGGTCTTATTAATTCCATGTTTTCAAAATTCTGAGCCTTTAGCTTAGGCATCATAGTCTTAAAATTACCTGCACACAATAAATTCAGCATGGTAGTCTCTATTACATCGTTGAAATGGTGTCCTAGAGCCAATTTATTACAGCCTAGCTCTTGAGCCTTTCCATATAGGGAGCCTCTTCTCATTCTAGCACACATATAGCAAGGATAATCATTGGCTATTTTATCTGCAACTTGAAATATATCTGCATCATATATAGAAACAGGTATATCTAAATACTTACAGTTATCTTCTAAAAGACTGCGTATGTCCTTATGATACCCAGGATCCATGGCAATGAACTCTAATTCAAAATTTTGATTCCCATTTTTATATAACTCTTGAAAAAGCTTTGCCATAAGAAGACTATCTTTCCCCCCTGATATGGCAACTGCTATTTTATCTCCATCTTCTATTAAATTGTACTCCTTTATTGCCTTAATAAACTTAGACCATATATTTTTTCTATAGGTCTTTATAATACTTCTTTCTATATCCTTTAATGGTTTTCTATCATTAAAAGGAACTAATATTTCACAGCCTGTTCCCTTTATTCCATTATTTTTTTCATCCATATCTATCACTCCAATTGACCTAATATTTCTTCTTTTTCTTCAAAATATACTGTTCCCCATACTCCTATTAAAATCACAATCGCTCCAATAAAATCATACCAAAAAAAGTCCTCTTTTAATATTACAACTCCAGCAAATATTGATACTATTGTACAAAGATTGGAAAAGACTGACGATTGGGATACTGGTATTTTAGATATTGTATAATTAACCATAAAAAAAGCAACTATTGATGATAATATTCCCAAATATAGTAATGGGATTATTGCTTGGCTATGAGCTAATGGTGCAAAATAGTTTCTCATATTTCCTTTTATTAGATTTATAATAATAAGTACAGTATTAAATGAAATAGCACCTATCCACATCATAACATATGTAATTTCAACAGGTGTAAAATCTATAGAAGATTTTTTCGATCCAATATTATAGAAAGAAGATGATATTATAGCAAAAAATAAAAATATAATCCCTAAAAAATTGCCTGATAGCCTTAAACTATCTTTCATTATATTAATAAAAATTACTCCCCCAACAGATAAAACTATAAACCCCAATTGAATAGGACTAAGTCTTTCATGTAAAAATATCATACTAAATATAGCTACAAATACAGGTATCAAAGCTATCATAAGACCTGCCTCTGAAGAAGAAGTCATATTTATTCCCAAAGACTCAAATAAAAAATATAATACTGGTTCACAAATAGATGTAAGTAATACAATCTTTAGACTCTTTCCTTTTAAATTTACCTTAATAATTCCAAAGATTTTAAGCAAAGTCATTGTTAAAGCTGCCAATAAAAACCTAAATGCTATAAGTTCTATTGGTGTCATGACTTTGAGTCCTATTTTAGAAAACATAAAAGAAAATCCAAATATAGTTGAATATATAATTGCCGAAAATATAGGTAAATATTTGTTATTTCTCAAATAAACTTCCCCCTTTAATAACCAAGATAATCCTTATCTAGAATAATATATCATACTTTTAGTCTTATCTGCAACATAGCAAAACCTAGGCTTAATTTAAAGCCTAGGTTTATGAGTTATCTATTTTAATCCGTTATAAAGCTGGTTTAGTAAAAATCCATTAGAATCTCCACTTAATTCCCAAATCATTGCCCCACCCAATTCATTTGATTTAATATAATCTGTTTTATAAAAAATGGATTCTTTGTCTTCATAAGTTATAAAGCTTGTCCCATTATAAATCCATGGCATTAATGATCCATAATGAAAATATCTATTGTTTCCATGTTTATTCAAATATTTAGTAGCTATGTCTCCATATCCAATGGTTGATATTCCATTATAGACCTGATATAGTCCATTGTTCCATGGACTTACATTATCATACTGCTTTCCATAAAATGAAATTCCCATGACTATTTTTTCCTTAGGAAAACCCCTATTTATCCAGATTTTCATAGATTCATCTATACTGAGTTTAATATTATTTAAAGATTCACTATTGATATATAGTGGTGAATTGAAATCTGTATATTTATCCCAAGAACCATGAATATCATAGCTCATAATATTTGCAAAGTCTATATATTTATGAATTTCTTCTAATTCAATATTGTCAGTAAACATACTT
Organism: Tissierella pigra; assembly: GCF_009695605.1. Lineage (GTDB taxonomy): Bacteria > Bacillota > Clostridia > Tissierellales > Tissierellaceae > Tissierella > Tissierella pigra. The sequence goes on along the minus strand of NZ_VUNQ01000027.1, from coordinate 29,412 downwards.
GATGCCCCACCTGCAATAGTCAATATATAAGACCTACCATCTATCTTACCCTGAGTATCAAAGGTTTCCCTTAATGATTTTAGTAAAAGTGTAAAATTTTCTTTATCTTCCTGTCTATATTTATTAGTTGGAAGTCCACCGCTCACTGGAAATTCCCAATCTATGTCGATTCCATCAAATCCATATTCCCTCATAAACTCTATACAACTATTTGAAAATGTAATTCTAGACTCCTCTGTTAAAGCCACATCTGAGAATTTATCTGACCATGACCATCCTCCAACTGATACTAATACCTTGAGATTTGGATTAATCCTTTTGATTTCTCCTATTTTTTGTAGATTAATAGAATCTATATAGGCATCTCCCAATACTACTTTTAGTTCCTCATTAATATTTGCAAAGGCATAATTAATATGAGTCAATTTAGTAACATCAACTTTATCTAGAGTGTAGCCTGAATAAGCCGACCAAGATGTATAATATCCTACCACTTTCTTTTCAAGACCTTCTACCCTACTGGCTAAAGCAGTAGGGGTTATAGATAATAAGCTTAATATTAATATAAAGACCAAAGATGAAAATACTATTTTTTTACTATTTATAGTATTTACCATAAAACCAACCAGCTCCTCTTTTAAAATTATACTATATTTTCATCCTATAGGTTTTTAAATTCCTTTTCAAGCTGTAAATCTTGGGAATTATGGATAAGTATATGTATCTACTAATTCTCCCAATGCAAAAAACCTTTTTCCCGTTTTAGAAGAATAATAACAGGTCATTAAAGATATAATCGGTCTGCCTCTCTTTTCAGCCTTACTATTGTCTAACATATTAAGAGCTTCATCAGGTACCACTACTGTATCATAAATCTTATATTCATAAATCATATTTTTATCGCTTATCTTTACTAAAGCTCCTATTTCTATATCCATGAGACTTCCAAATAAAAGAGATTTGTTTTTCATAAGATGACCTGCTAAAGGATAGTTCCCCTCACCCATTTCCTGACCTTCTACCATAGTTGTAGCCCCTATTAATAAATTGGAGTTAGTAGTACCCTTTAATATGGGAATATCAATACCTAAATCTGGTATAGCAATTTGACCTATAATATTTTTATTATCAAAATCTTTAATCTCCCATAATACTGTATTGATTTCAATATCCCTTATGCTATCGTAATCATAAATTCCCTCTGTATTTTTATTTTTTATTATTTCCTCTGAAGTAATTTCCTTTAATACATTCCTGGTGTTATTAATATTATGCTGAATAATCAGGTTGTTTATATGTGGAATAAATAATAATATAACACCTATTATAATTATAATTGTAGAAATAAATTTTCTCATTTTGTCACCTCAAATTTTGAATAAGAATTAAATTTATATTCCATATTTACCCACATTATTATTTTTAAATTTTTATTTGTTTTCAAATATGTATTTAAAATAATAATTGTAACAAACTAATAAAAACATATTAGAAAGGAATAAAATAAATGCAAGATAAAATAATTATAATAGGCAATGGTATAGCTGCAATTTCTGCCATAAAGTCCATAAGGGAAATAGATGCAGAAAGTGAAATTCACTTATTTGGAGAAGAAGTATTTTATCCATATAGTAGATTAAGACTTTCAAAAGGCCTGCTGTCTACTCTTCAGGAAGACAATATATTGCTTCAAAAAAAGGTATGGTATGATGATAATAACGTAAATTTATATCTAGGTACTAAGGTGGTATCCATAGATACAGATAAAAAGACAGTGAAATTATTTGATGATAGCTTAATTAGTTACACTAAAATATTAATTGCAACTGGTTCCAGTAATATGAAGCCTGAAATTCCTGGAATTGATAAGGAAGGGATATATACCTTGAGGTCACTTCAAGATGCTTGGAATATTGCCCATGGATTTAAGGACAGTAAAAGAATCCTAATAATTGGAGGGGGAGTGCAAGGCTTAGAAACAGCATGGATATTATCTCAAATGAATAAAGAAGTCACCGTAGCTCATAATTGTAATAGACTTATGGCAAAACAATTAGATAGTAAAGCATCTAAAATATTAGAAAACAATATATATGCTAATAATGTTCAGATACTATTTGACTGTGAAGTAAGTGAAATACTAGGTAATAGTAAAGTAGATGGCTTCAAAACCAGTGATGGTAAAACATATACTTGTGATACAATAATATATTCCATAGGAGCTAGTCCCAATATAGAGATTTTAAAAGATACTCCTCTAAAATTAAATAGGGGAGTTATTGTAGATGAAAAAATGAAAACAAATATGGAAGAAATCTTTGCTGCTGGAGATGCAGCAGAATATAATGGACATATATTCGGACTGTGGAATATTGCCCTCAATCAAGGAAAAGTTGCTGGATATAATATTGCAGATAAGGATACTATATATGAAGATATTACTCCAGTAACTACCTTAAATGCCTTTGATATATCTTTATTTTCCATGGGAATAATAGATGAAGATATGGCTACTGATATTATTTTAGATGAAAATGTAGATAAGAATATATATAATAAAATTTTTATTAAAGATAAGAAAATCATAGGGGCCATAGTTGTAGGAAATATAAAATCTTCTGCTATATTAAAATCTGCAATTGAAAAGGAAACTAGCATTGAAAATATTGACTACAAGAATATATCCTTTGATAATTTTATTCAAGAGTTGAAAAGTAAATAAGGAGTTACAATATATTTAAAATTTTAATTCTATAACTTTTATGGGGGCCTTGATAGTTTCAAGGTCCTTAAATATCTTTATCATCATGTTATTATTGAACTTATGGACTATATACTGTATAATTTTCTTTTGTATAGTAGTTTTTTGTTAGAAATTTAAAATTTTTATCATAGAAAGGAAATAAAGGATGAAACTTGGAATCGTAGGACTACCTAATGTAGGAAAAAGTACACTTTTTAACGCAATAACTCAAGCAGGTGCAGAATCTGCTAACTATCCATTTTGCACTATAGAGCCAAATGTAGGAGTAGTTGCAGTACCAGATGAAAGACTAGACAAGCTGGCAGAAATTTATACATCTAAGAAAACAGTTCCAACTGCAATAGAATTCTATGACATAGCAGGACTTGTAAAAGGAGCTAGTCAAGGAGAAGGTCTTGGAAACAAATTTTTATCTCATATTCGTGAAGTTGAAGCTATCGTTCATGTAGTTAGAGCTTTTGAAAATGTAGATGTTGTCCATGTAGAAGGAAATATCGACCCCCTTAGAGATATAGAAACTATAAACCTAGAGTTAATGTTTTCTGATATGGAACAATTAGAAAGAAGACTTCAAAAATCACAGAAGATGGCTAAATCAGATAAGTCATTGGCTGCAGAAGTAGAAATAATTCAAAGGGTATTGAAATCTTTAGAGGAAGGAAAATCCATAAGAACATTGGATTTATCTCCTGAGGAAAAGGAAATAGTTAAAACCTTTAACCTTTTAAGCTCAAAGCCTGTAATATATGCGGCAAATGTATCTGAAGAAGACTTAGGAAATAATGGTGACTCAAATCCTTATGTAGCAAAAATAAGAAAATATGCTAGTTCTGAAAATGCAGAAGTAGTAGTTGTTAGTGCTCAAATCGAAGCAGAAATTTCACTTTTAGATAATGAAGAAAAAATGGAATTCTTAAATGATTTAGGAGTAGAAAAATCTGGTCTTGATAAACTTATACAAGCTTCCTATAGTTTATTAGGACTTATGAGTTTTTTAACTGCAGGACCTATGGAAGCTAGAGCCTGGACTATTAAAAAAGGAACCTTAGCCCCTCAAGCTGCTGGTAAAATCCACTCTGATATAGAAAGAGGATTTATTAGGGCAGAAGTAATAGCCTTTGATGATTTAATGGCACATGGGGGAAACATGACATCAGCTAAGGAAAAAGGACTTGTAAGAATTGAAGGAAAAGACTATGTAATGAAAGATGGAGATGTAGTATTATTTAGATTTAATGTATAGAAAAAACCCAAGGTTAGTTAGCCTTGGGGTTTTTACTGATTTTAAGATAGTTCTATTTTTCCTTCACATTTATCTACTGAAGTAAGCTTAGTTGCTCCTTATCTCCTATTCTTTCTATTGTCATAGGGTCATTATCTCTCAAAAATGCATGATTTATGGTTTTCTTCTTAGTTAATATAGACGTATCCCCATTTACAGAAGGTCTTAGCTTACAGCTATAAACTATAGGAAAATAATCCCTTATAAATTTTCCATCTCCATGGGCAGTTAGAACTATAAACTGAAATCCTAGTTGTTCTGCTATGAAAAATACAGGGCTTAAAACATGGTTACTGGAAGCCTTGCCAAAGGGATTATCCATTATAACTGTTCTGTTTCGTTTTTGATTAGGTACTATATGTTGCTTCTTTTCTGCTGAATAGTTTAATATCCCCAAGAAAAGAGCCATATTCTTGCTCCATTTTTCTCCACCTGACCATTGGTTTGAACTACTCCAAGAATAGTACATATTACTTACTTTTCCGTCATTAGTCACTTTTCTGCATCTTACTTTAATCTCTTCGCCTAGCATAATAATATTGAGCAATTGCTTAGGTTGCAGCCATGTTTCTATAGATTTTTTTACCTTTTCTATATCTTCATTTCCTTCTTCATCTAAAAATTCTTCCTCCTCTAATTTACCTATCATCCAATCTACATGTTTTCTAATTTCTTCTCTTCCCCTATCTTCATTCCAACTTGGAACTTGGATTTGGTATATTTCTTTCCATTTATCCTCTATTCTTACCTTTGTATTCTTAGGTATTGTACTTATTTCATAAGCTAATGTGGATAAATAAGTATATAGATATTGAATAAACTGATTTAATTCTTTATCATGTTCCATCATATTTTTTTCATATATGTTTATCACTCTATTTAGAGTTCTTTCCATATTACTCTGCCATTCCAATATATCATGAAAATCTTCTTTGTTTTTTACTCCAGATATGGTCATCTCCCTCAATCTAATTTCTATGGGATTTTCATTTAAAAATTGAATAAAATGACTTTTTTCCATATTTACTTTCTTTGCCTGATTTTCTAGATTTATTTTTAATTCTTCCATCTGAGCTATGGCACTGGATATTATATTTTTTCTATTATAGGGTAGATTTTGTAGTATATCTGATTGTAACAAAATTGGTTTAATTTTATTTATTAAAAACTCATATTTTCCATTTTCAATTTTAAGGTTTTGTATATGATTTTCAATATCTTTTAATTCATTTTCCAATCTATCAGCATTTGATTTTAAATACTTTTCTTTATCTTCTAATTCTCTTTTTTCTTTACTTATTTGTTTTTTTACATTAAATAGAGGCTCTGTAAAGAGCATAATTTCATTAAATTTTTTATAGAAATCCTCTTTTCTAATATTATATTTAGTTTCACTCTTAGCAAATATTTTTTCCATTATATTTTTATTGGGTTCTATCTTCTCCATATCTTCTTTTAAAGTTCTAATATTCTCCACTAGGCTTTTTATTAAATTTTTTCCATTATAAGGGTATTCTAAGTCCTCATCCATATGATAATAAGCGCTTTTATACTTCAGCTCCAATGCTTGTGTTTTATCATCTTTGTTTTCAATAGCCATTTTTAATTGTCTTTCTAATTCTGGTCTATCTTTTTGCTTTTCAGACAGCATATCCCTTATATATACTCTATCCTCTAAAATGCTTTGTTTTGCCATGTTCTTATATATGCCTTTAAAATCTCTTACTTCCTTATAATTAAAATCATCTAGTATTTTAGATATTTCACCACCAATATCTCTAATTTCTTCTTGAAGATTCTGGATTATATCTTCACTGACTTTTATGCTTTTTTCATTTAATTCTATATCCTTATTGATTTTTTCAATCTCTTCATCTTTCCTAAATAATTGATTATTTATCTTTTCTATTTCTCTTTCTCTTTGGAAAAATTCTAAGGCTCTTTCCAGTTTTCTCTCTAAATACTTGGATTCTTGCTCCAAATCTTTTAATTTAGTTTCATATTCATTGATTTCATTATTTATATTTTTATCTTCTAATTGTTTTTCCCCTAGCTTATTCCTTTTATCTTCTAGGCTTTTCTTCAATTCTCTTTGACTTTCTTCTAATTGGGCGTATTTATCATAGGGGTAATCGCTTAAAAACTCCTTGATACTTTTTAACCTATCATTCCAATCTTTTTCTTCTTTCTCCTTGTTTTTTCTTTCCTTCACAATTTCTTTGGCAGATAGTAAAAGCTCCTCTTTCCATATTTGAAACTTTTTCTTATCTACATTCTCCCGCCAAATAGAAGGATATATATATCTTTCCTCTATATTGGTTTTTCCCAATATAATCTTTGTTGCTTCCTCTTGAGATAAAACTAATATTGGAGATATTAATTTTTTACTTTGGGACTCTATTTTTTTATATAATTTGTCCAGCTCCCCTTCTGAGGTAATGGCAACCAATGGCCATAGAGGATATTCTCTATATATCCTTTCTATATCCTTATTGAACTCGACTGCTACTTTTTCTATATATTTAGTTCCAAGTTCCAACAGATTAAATTGATTTTTCCAACTATCTATCCAATTTTCAAGCAAAGGTTCTCCAGTAAAATATTCATTTTCTCCATAATAATCCAATAATCTATAGGATAACCTTTCCTTTTCTATTAATCTTTCTTTCTCACTTTTTATTCTCTCCAGCCTTTCCTCCATATATTGAATAATTGACTGTTGCTTTAAATATATGGAATCTAAATACTGCCAATCTATTTTTAAACCTCTAATCATAGATAATATTTTCTCATGCTTAGTATGAATTTCTTCCAAATTTGCTTCTTCCCTAGTGACATCTTTAATTAAATTTTCTATTTCATTGTTTATAATAGGGACTTCTTTTGATAAAAATTCTTTTCTATTTTTTAATCCTTTTAAATGGTTTATATGCTCTAGATTCAAATTTTCAATCTCTTCCAGCCTACTTTTCCACTTAGGATATTCTTCTCCTATAGTTTCATTAGCTGGGTTTAAAAGTATTTCTTTTCTAATACCTTCCATAATACTTTTTGTTGCCTTTATCTCACCTTCAAAGCCAGAGCGAACCTTTATCAAATCCTCCTTTTCTATCTTCAAGCCATTTGATTTAACACGGATTACCTTTAGTTCCTCTTCATATCTATACTTTTGACTGTCCGCCATGTTTTTTTGTTTATCTAAACTATTTAATTCTTGTTCAAAATATCCCTTTAATATACTAGAGTTTTCATTTAATCTTTCCTTAAAATCCAGAGTTTCATAATCATCATCTAATTCACTCAATTGATTCCTCAATCTGGTGATTCTTTCTTCTTCCTGTTTGATATTGGATTTAAGCTCTGCTATCTCAAGGTTTTGTAATCTTTCTTCCTTTTCTTCTAAGTTGTCTTTTATTTCATTGTATTCATGTAAGATGATTTCATAATCCTCTTTAGCTTTGTTTAATTCCTTTTCTAACTTTGCCAATTCATAGGATAGTTCTTTCCTATTTAGCTCTTCCATTTCTTTATTTAACATTTCTTGTGAATTTTCTATATGGCATATTTCACTATTAGTTTTTCTTGTCTCTTCCTCTAAAAACTCATATATTGATTTAACTTCCCCTTTTTTATTAACCATTCCTTCTTCTACTTTGTGATATTCAACATATATGGACACATAGTTTTTTATTTTTTCCTCTATTTTTTTACTCTCTTCTATTCTATCTCTAAGCTCCTTATGCTTTTTGAAATGCTCTCTTTGTCTTTCAAATATTTGGACAAAATCATCGGTCCCATTACCTACCAAAGCCTCTTCTACAGTGGGTATAAGTAACTTGTCAACCAATTGGGAAGTGGTTTTACACTGTTCAAAAAACTTTTCAACATCTCCCTCTGCTCCATTTATAAGAGCAATATTTTTCCACTCTGAAGGGATAATGTGGAAATTTTCTTCAATATATTCTTGAAAGTTTTTTATTGTGTCAAAGCTGTAAGCATTTAGCTTCTGACTTTGCATATATTGATAATATTCCTGCATCTCTTGCCTACTGGTAGATCTAGTAAGATTTTCTTGATTTTTCTTTGTGAAGGGAATATTATCTATGGAGTGATCATCCCCTGATGAATAATCATAAGCATATCGTAAGGATTTTAAGCCATCTGGAGCTAAATACAAAGTTACTGCCGTTACTCCATATCTTCTAGGTCTGTCATTTAATATCCATTCAATGGCAATATGACCTGCTCCTCCCTCTAGGGACAAGGTATCTCGTATTTTTCTCTCTCCTAGGGCTGAGTGCGGAAGTACAGCTTGAAGAGCAGTCTGGATCAATACAGTTTTTCCTCCTCCATTTTCAAGTAATATAACTCCATTATGTCCATCAAACTCAAATATATCATCATTAAATCTTTTGCCTCCATTTTCATATATTATATTAGTCAATCTAATTTTTGATATGGCTGGCATTCTCTTCACCTTCCTTCCCTTCTAAAGAATATATAAATTCTAAGATTTCCCTATTATGTTCTAACTCCATATAATATCTTTGAATAATAGCCTTAGCCTTTTCGGTTAATTGAATTTCATCATTTCCTATTTCTTCTACTAATTCCTGCTTCTCCAAGAATCTTTTTACCATGTTAATAAAACTCATCCTACTAATTGTCCTAGCAGTTTGAGCAACATTTTCCTTAATATCATCTAATGCATCCCATTTGTCTATTATGGCAATCCAATTATACTCATATCTTTCTTCCAATTCCAAAAGTTTTTCCTCATCAAAGGTCTTTATTGACAATACCTTTTGATTTACTACATTTAACCAATCTCCAACTCTTATAAAATCTCTTGTAGCTTCTACGTTTTGATAGCTATCATAAAATTCACCAAATAAGATTATTATTGATATATACATCATATATATATCTGCATTTACAGCCTTAGATGGCAAGTGTTTGTCTTTAATGGACTGATTAGATACATGAAAAGGTGAATAAATAGCCAAAGGTACCATATATACCATATCTCCCACAACCAATATGATACAGTCCATCTCTTGAGCAAACTGATTTACTAAACCCCTTATGGTATCATCAGCTATATATAATCTTAAATCATCCTTGTTTGCCTTTCCATTAATAGCTAAAGTCGAATATATTTTAAATGCTTGTACTACCTGCTCCTGTTCATATATCACTATTCTTCACCTCCAAACTCAATTTCATATTTCTTATTGTATATCTTGTATTTGGCTGAACTTTCCCATTTATCTCTACTACTTCCAATTGAGTATAGTCTTTCTCTAATAATTTAATTACCTTTTCTAGCATAAGATTTTGATTTTCTTCTATTTCCATTTTTATAGGAGAATTATAGTGAAGAAGCAACCAAAAATCATAAAAAGATCTATGATTTAATATACTCTCATCTTCATTCCTTATTATATGATTAACTACTTCCTCTAAAGAAATATGGTTCTCATTATCAATTAATCTTAAAATTATTTCCATTATATATTCGTAGTTTCTCTGTTGTATTTTTATATCCTCTTGGATTTCTCCTTCTTCTAAAGGATCAATAAAGGTCCGTCCCCTATCTTCTGTGCCTTTTTTTATTATTCCCTGCTTAGCAAAGACTGCCAATGGTGACCAAAGCTCTGCCTTCTCCAAATATAAAAAAGGGGCTGCTAAATTTCGTGAAGCTTCTAATGGCAAAGGAATCGATAGTAACTTACTGGTTATTTGTTCTTTGAAATTGAAGGAATCAATTCCTACATAATACAGTGATTCCTGTGCAGCATTTAATGCTGTAGTCTTCATTTCTATACTTTCTAATAGTAAATTTCTATGTTCATAGTGGACTTCTCCCAGTTCTCTCTCTATCCTAAGAACTAATCCATAAGCCTTTTCCATCTTGTCCTTATGGATTTCGTATTCTAATCTATTTTTCGTTTCACCTATAAAGAGTTTTAACTCTTCAAACTCTTCATTTTCTCTATTTAATCTAAAATGTATATCATCTACTATTGTTTCATATCTTTTGTAAGTTTCATCAGAAATAATATTTCTTTGAATTTCATGTTTTATACTATATATTTTTTCCTGCAAATGTCTAACATCCATTCTCATCTCATCAATCTGTCTTAAAGCACCTGCAAATTCCCCTTTTTCCAATTGTTTTCTAAGTATTAGTTGATTAATAGAAAGCTGAAATTCAGAAAAAAACTCTTTTGTTGCAAATATCAACTCTAGACCCTGTTCATCTAATTTGTAGTATTGAAGATTGGATTTTGAATCAAAATCAGATGCTTTAAGTATGGAATATTGAATTATTTCATCTTTTCCTGTTTCCCAATTATAAAATTCCCTACTATTTCTTTTCCCACTGGATGGTCTAAATACCTGTATTATTTCCCTAGACATCTTTACATAATCTTCATAACTTAAATCTAGTTGCCCATAGGTAAGATTTGAAAGAAATTCAGTCAATTCCAATACTCCGGCTTTTTTATTCCTTATTAGCATATTTTCAAAGAAAAATAATAATGTCAGTAACCCTAAGCCATAATAGTCTATTATATTGCCACTGTTGTCTTTTCCTGTTTTTCTCTTAAGTTCATATAAAGGATCAAATAATACCAGTCTTTCCATCCTTTCCCTATAGTTTTCCGTAATATTCTTTATGGAAATTCCCATATTTCATTCCTCCAAATTCTTTCCAGTTCTTCTTTCTCTAGTGCCTCTTGTGGTAAATATCCTCCATCTTCAAACAGTTTATTTATTTTAGATTTTCCTTCTTCCAAAAAGTATTCTGTGAATTTGTCAATAGCCTTCTCATTCCTTTGTTGGTTTTCTTTACCTATGGAATAGTTTTTATTGAACAGTGCTTTATAAAATGGTAGTGCCAATTCTATATTGTATTTTTCATATATTGAATACCATATTGATATCCCTTCTGCATCTATATCTCCAAAATAATATATCTTATGTAAATCATTCTCTAATCCTAATTGATTATATAATTTATGGATATTTGCTGTAATTTTCCAACCAGCCCTATATATTAGAGATGTAAATTGACTTTTATTAATACTATCTATTAAATTATAAAAGGTCGTTTTATTCTCTACTACTAAATGGATATGCGATGATTCTTTGAATCTAAAAGGATTTATGGCAAACATAAGAGGGTCTGGATTAGTTATTATTTTAAATTTTTCCCATAATTTTATCCTTTCCAATATCTTCTTTCCACCTTCTTCATCTATCCATTTTTCATTCCCTACAATCTGAAAGCTTCTTTCTGAAGATGTTCCGTAGTCTGATGGTAGGCCATTTTTCACTAAATAATCATCCATAATTTTTATATATTGCAAATCTTTTTCCCACTCTTCTTCCTTGAGTGAAAAATAAATATCTAAATTTATATCGGGATTAAATTCGATGCTATTTCGTTGTATTTCATCATTGATTGTTTCTCTAAGACTTGCTTTTATAATACGATAGGTATTATACAGTGGTATCACCTTTCCATTGGTGCCATGTTCTTTCACTGGCTTTAAAATCCTATTCTCCATTAAGTCTTCTATAATAGAAGTAAAATCTAAATAAGATTCCTCCCCTGATAATATATTTTCTAATTGATTTAATTGAATTGTATTATTTTTATGGGATTTTAAATATTTTAGTATTCTATCTTTAGTGGACATATAATCTCACCTCATTATCTTTATTCTATTTTAACATAAATTAATATATAAAAACCTCCATTGATCATTATTTTATAACAATCAGAGGAGGATTCTCTACTATTTCACCTATTATAACCAACCTATTAAAATGTAACAATCTTCCTCTAAATTTTTATCAGTACCCATAGATAATATCTTACTATCTATGGGTTTTACAAATAATTGGAAGCAATTACAATGTATAAAACCTAAGTGGCTAGCCACTTAGGTTTTATTATTTCTTTTTAATTAGTGTTCTTTTGTGTACTACAGCCTGAAGTTTCACAACCGTTACAGTCACATCCACATCCGCTTTGCCCTGCTTTTTTTCTTTTGACCATATATAAAATACTCAAAACCACACAAACACCTATAACACCTATTATTATAATGTCTACCATATCTTTTCCCTCCTAAAGAAAAGCCTTTAATCTTACTAAGCTATCAGGCTTCCTACAGTATAAACTACAAATGCCACGATATATGCTGTAAGCATTTGAGTTCCCACTGCTGCCCCTGTAAGCTTCCAAGACTTTAATTCTCTCTTTGTTGCTCCTACGGCTGCAAAACAAGGCATACACAATAAATTAAATACCATATAGGAATAAGCTGCTGCCTTTGTTTTTATATCATCCTTCATTGTTGAAAGGGCATTTTCATCTTCCCCTTCCCAAAGAATTCCCTCAGTATAAATATCAAATGCCGCTTCTTCATCATACTGTCCATCTTCAAATCCTAATTCTTCTAATTCTTCTTGATTATATTGAGAAAAATATCCTTCTAAATATTCAGGCGAAACATCATCATCATATAACTGCGCAAGAGTTACTACAACCATTTCCTTTGCAATCCAGCCAGTTGCCACACCTACAGTAGGTCTCCATTCACCAAAGCCTAATGGTTTAAACACAGGAGCAACTGCATTTCCTACTGAAGCTAAGAAACTATCATCCATTTCAGCCATAATGACTCCGTCTTCATTATTTGCAGCATTAACGCCATTAAATGAATTAATGTTAAAATTACTCAATAACCAAATAAGTATTGTAGATATAAATATAACTGTACCTGCTTTAACAGCAAAACCCTTTACCTTTTCCCATCCATGTATAGCAATACTCTTTATAGTAGGTACACGATATCTTGGCAGCTCCATTACAAAATTGGAAGTAGCAGATTTATATACAAATTTATTTAAAATCAAGGATACTACAATAGCTACAACTATACTCAGCATATAAAGGGAGTATGTAACTAATGTTTTATTGTTTCCTGCAAAGAAAGTAGAAACAAACATTGCAAAAATTGGAAGCTTCGCACCACAAGGCATAAAAGCAGTTATTATAGTTGTTATTGTACGATCCTTTTCAGAATCTAAAGTTCTAGTAGCCATAACTGCTGGGACACCACATCCAAATCCCATCAATAATGGAATAAAAGAACGTCCTGAAAGACCAAATCTACGGAAGATTCTATCCATAACAAAAGCAATACGTGCCATATATCCACAGTCTTCTAAAAATGATATTAACAAATATAAAACCCATACTAAAGGAATGAAACCAATAATAGCACCTAATCCTTCAATTACCCCATCCATAATAAGGGAATATACCACTGGAGAAGCATTCGCAATCAATCCATCGACTACATCTGCAAAGGAACCCCACAGACCTTCTGCTAAACCAGCCAACCAGACACCTGGACTAGGAAGTCCTTCTATCAATAAGAAATTTTCACTGAATGTAATAGCAAACATTAAGTACATAATAATAGCAAAAATCGGTAAAGCCAAAAATCTATTGGTTAAAATCTTATCTATTTTATCTGATTTTGTTTCAACGTAGCCTTTTTTACTTTTCTTAACAGCAGTATTTACTGTTTTAGTTATAAATTGATACCTTAAATCAGCTATTTTCGCTTCTGTATCTCCATCTGCATTCTTCTCTGCTTCTCTCACAATCTTTTCAACAGCAGCCCTCTTATTATCAGATAAGGTAGAGCTTACTATTTCATCATTCTCTACTAATTTAATGGCTTTCCATTGAGCCTCTGTGGAAATAGCTTTAACAGATGAGGAATCATTATTAGATTCAATTAACAATTCGGAAATGGCATTTACAGCATTTGAAATATTCTCATCAAATACTTCTAATTTCTTTCCTAAAGGTTTATCCTTAGCTACCTTAACAGCCTCTGCCATTAATTTATCCAAACCCTTTCCATTTCGAGCAACAATCGGTATTACAGGAACACCTAAAATATTCTTTAGTTTCTCACAATCAATCTTATCTCCCTGACTTTCAACTTCATCCATCATATTCATGGCAACAACCATAGGAATTTTAGTCTCAGCAATCTGTAAAGTAAGGTATAAGTTTCTTTCAATATTAGTTCCATCAACAATATTTATTACTACATCAGGCTTATTTTTTACAATATAATCTCGAGCTATTATTTCCTCTGCTGAATATGGAGATAATGAATAGGTTCCTGGTAAATCCAGAATCTTTATGTTCTTATCCTTTTTATACACACCTTCTTTTTTATCTACCGTTACTCCTGGCCAGTTTCCAACATGTTGTTTAGAACCAGTAAGCTCATTAAAAAGCGTCGTTTTCCCGCTATTAGGATTACCTGCGAGAGCAATTACATAATCCATAATTTATCCTCCTTTTATGAAATTAAAACATACTTAAATAATTATCATGGTTAGCTTACTCTAACCTACAATGGAAAAAATAATAGGTTAAACACCTATTTATTTTATAAATTGTCTACATCTTTATCTCTATATTCTCAGCTTCATCTTTTCTAAGGCTTAATTCGTATCCTCTTATATTTACTTCAATAGGATCTCCTAAAGGCGCCACCTTTATAACCTTTATAACAGTTCCTGGAGTCACCCCCATATCCATAATCCTTCTTCTCATAGGTCCCTTGTCTCCAATGGATATAACCGTACCTTCCTGACCTGGTTTTAAATCTTTTAATGTCACTATATCTCCTCCTCACTCTTGTTTGTTAATTAACAATTATCAACGAAGCTAATCCACGATTAAGGGCAATTCTAACACCTTTGATAAGCAAAATAAGTCCACTTGAAGTTTCACCGACAACCTGTATTTTTTCTCCCTTTACAACTCCTAAATCCTGAAGATGACGCTTCATATCATCTTTCCCTCTAAACTCCGTAACTATCTTTGTTTCGCCTAACGGAACCATCATTAATGACATAAATTCACTTCCCTTCTTCGGTATTGATAATCAGTATCGCTTAGTTCTATAGTGTAAGTATAATCCAACTTTATACAAAAGTCAATATTCTTCCACTTTGATTTCTACCAGAAAAGAGAATTTTTTCACAAAAATATGGATTATTTTATACTACCATACTTAAATCTAGAGAAAGAGGGACAATTATGTCTATCTATAGTGGAAAACTCCTTGAATTAAAAGGAATTAAATTTGAATCCGATAGATATTTTCTAGAAGTAAAATTCTCATTTGAACAGGAAATTGACTTTTTTAGGAGATTGATCAGCATACAGTTAAAAATTTAAAAATCCTTATTCAATATGATGGAAAATATAAATATAGACTATCTTTTAATAGCTATTGAGATTCTATTAAGAAACAATATATAAATGCAGTACCTCGAACATATGGAGATCAAAGTGATCTTATAAACTTTTCATATTCAAAAGATTATATAAATAAATTAAATACTATTAAATATTGCCAAAATATTGATGATTTGGACAAGCTAGTATTTATACCTACAAATTTGGTATCAGCTAATGGATAGTGTAAAGAAGTGCAAGAAATAGAAAATGAAAAAATACTCCAGAATATCAGTTGCTGGTATTAGTGTATTATTAATCATATTCTTTAGTTATTTCAGCCATATTTATCTAAATAAAACTTTATTTAATAACTTTATATTCTATATTTAATTTAACTTTTAAAAAAGATTTATAATATATGGAAATAAATAAAAAAGCTAAGTTATAAGAAATAACTTAGCTTTTTTATTTATTTAAACTCTTCATCTAATCTATTCTTTACTTCTTCTGGGGTTAAACCTTTTGCATTTATTACTGGTGCCTTAGTTTCCGTATCACTAATTCCCATCATATCAGTATTATATCCTGCTGTTACTATGGCATCTAAACCACTTAGTTTTTTAATATTTTCATCTATTGATCCACTTAGAGATTCAACTGTATACCCTGATTTTATCAAATGACCTGCCACATTACTTAGTCCTTTTTCTATACCAATTTTTTTCATACTTATCACCTCATGTTTTATTTTGTACAATTAGCAATATAATATACTATTATTATCTAGTCCATTTTGGCTGTTATAGAAATTTATAACTGTATTAATATTATACATTTGTGAGAAAGTATATAGTGAATAAATAAAGTATACTGGAGGAATTCTTATGACAGTAAAAGGCTATTTCGGTGAAATAAGTGCTGCCAATGATGCTATTAAATCACTAGAACAAGCAGGATTTAGTGATGCCTTTGTAGATATAAATGATCATTATATAGGAAATAAAAATGTTAAAACAAACCTTCATGGAGCTAGCACAGGTGCAAGTCTTTCTAATTTAGTTCTAGGTTCTGGATCAGATGGTTTAAATCAGGGAAATTCACCTTTAGCTGCAGCAAGTCCCATGGTAAGTGGCATGGGAACATTTGATGATGTAGCAAGTATCAACTATGTAGTTAGTGTAAATTCAGATGGCAAAACTAATGAAGCTAGGAAAATCCTAAAAACCCATGGTGGTTATTTAGATGACCCAAATGTAAGTAGAGAACAAGCCCTATCTAATGCTGAGGTTGATTTAGAAAAGGCAGTATCAAAATTAAATGATAATCTATAAAAAAATACTCCTAAAAGGAGTATTCTTTTATGCTGCTAAGCTTATGTTTTCTACATCTTCAATTACATTTCTTATCCATTTTTTAGATTTAAGTCTTTTAGCTTCGAAGAATACTCTAAGTACTTCTTCTAAAGTTATTACAAAGAACACTTTTTCTAAAGGCATTTTGAAATATACTGCTGCAATAAATCCAGCTGGAATTGCAAAACACCAAACCGTTCCAAGTTGGACGAGCATTGAGTAAGTAGTATCTCCACCACCCCTAAATACACCTACAATCATAAGAACATTAAAGAATTTTAAAGGTGCAGCTACTGCCATAATTCTTAGTACTGTTATTGTCATATTTAGTGTATCTTTATTAATATTAAACAATCCTACAACCATTGGTGCAGATACCCATAGAGATATTCCCATTATTAATCCTACAATAGGTGCTAATATACCTAGCTTTGTTGAATAATCAATTGCTACCTCTTCCTCCCCAGCTCCAATTTTGTTTCCTATCATAATTGCAGCAGCATTGGCCAGTCCCATAGATAGAACCATAAACATATTATTTATAGTATTGGCTATTTGCATACTAGCCACTTCACGAATACCTATTTTAGCATATATAATTGAATATACTGATAGTCCTACGGACCATACCAATTCATTAAGTATTACTGAATAGGATGTTTTAAAATACATTTTCACAAAATTAAAGTCAAATTCTACATTCTCTTTGTCTTTATTAGAAATAATAGAGTTAGATTTATAAGCTGCAATAACTATAACTATCATTTCAACCACTCTAGCTATACTCGTAGCTATGGCTGCTCCTGCTACTCCCATTGTCGGGAACCCAAAATGGCCAAATATCAATATCCAGTTTAAGAATGCATTTGTTAGTACTCCTATTAAACTTCCGTACATAGGTGGTTTTGCTATACCTATACATCTTAGTACTGTAGAATAAGATTGGGTAATGCCAGTAAGTACAAATGTTATAGATATTATTCTAAGATACTTTATTCCCAAGGTTACAACTTCAATATCCTTAGTAAATATTCTCATTATTGAACTAGGAAATAATGCTGCTGGAATAAAAAATATAATTGAAGCTACAAGACCTAAGATTATATCTAATCTTAACATCTTTCGTATGTTAGAAATATCTTTTCTCCCCCAAAACTGAGACATAAATATACCTGCCCCAGCATTAATTCCTGCTAAACATAAAGTAAATATAAAAAAGTATTGGTTAACTAAACCAACTGATGCAATTGAATTTTCCCCTAGTCTTCCTATCATTAAGTTATCAACCATATTTAATGATGAACTGATTAAGTTCTGCAAAGTTATAGGTATAACTAATGTAAGAATAGCAAGGAAAAACTGTTTGTCTTTTAATGTCTTTTTCATTTATGTCGCCTCCTATTTTTAGACACAAAAAAGCAAATGGGTATTAAAAGCCGCCCATCTGCTTCAGTTTTATTATATATTTAGTATAAACTACCTTCGATAGTATATATTAGTTTTTACTTTATGTCAACATTATTTGTATTATGGTTTCATATAATGTTATGTGTCCCCTATGGGTATGAACACAGTATATCATATATGTTTTTATATCATTAACTAAGTTTACAGGCTTTAATATTACTAGAACTAGCATATGAACTCCGAATTTAATTTTAGTAACCTTACAAAAATAATCATTCTATCCTATATTACATTGTTTATTTTCTTCCAGTTAAAGAAAAATAATAGAGCAATTACTCTATTATTTTTTAGTTTAATTATTTATAATCGTTTTGTTTAGCTATTGCTTCATCTTTTATTTCTTCTCTCATACCTTTAAGAGACTCTAATCTTCTCTCTTGTTTTTCTTCAAGATCTTTTTTAGATTTTTCATCACTTGTTTTTGAAATCATTTCTTTAGTTTCTCTATAGTTTTGAATTGTATTATCAATATTAAACTGAATCTTATCTACATTATCTCTTCTATCATCTGGTTTTGGCTTATTATTCATTGCTTTTATCTCCTAACTTAATATATTTGTGTGATAAAGTTAACCTTAAATAAGGTTGCCTTTTTATTATGTGTTATATTAAGTTTCTTATTCCAATAAATCTTGCCAAATGATATTATTTATTCTCTTTATTTATAAGATTTTTTTGTCCAATTTCAACTAAATTTCTAGTCATTAATCCTCCTACGGTTCCTGCTGTAAATATATTTTGTACAGGATCTAATTCAGTAATATTATTTCCTAATCCTAATTCCTTTGCAATTTCCATTTTCATTTCATTTAAAGCTATTATAGCATTTGAATCTATAGGCATTCTTCCCATAACAATCACCTCTTAATTAAATTTATTTCTCTTGTTATTTTGGATATTAATATCTATTAAAATACTAGGTAATTTTACGAAAATAATGCGAAGTATATTCAACTATGTCAAATCCTGGTATAAAGACATCAAACTACATACAAACTCTGTTTCTACCTGTGTGTTTTGCCTCATATAGTTTTATATCAGCCAATTCTTTTATTTTTTCAATATCTAAAGTAGTATCAGGATAAATTGCACAACCTATAGATATAGTTACTTTAAGATTTATTCCTTCTGGAAGAAGAAAATCTTTTTCCTCCACCATATTTTTTATTCGCTCAGCAATTTCTAAAGTCTTGTCTTTAGAACAGTCTTTTAATATTATACAAAATTCTTCTCCACCAATTCTAGCCACTATATCTATAGTTCTTATGGATTTAGATAATAGCTCTCCTAATTCTTTTAATACTATATCACCTGCATTATGTCCATAAGTATCATTTACTTTTTTAAAAAAATCTATATCTAACATTAATATAGATATTTTTTCATCTTGAATTATACTATTTTTGATTACTGAATTAAATAATACATCAAAGTTTCTTGTATTGCTTAGTCCTGTAAGAAAATCTATTGTAGATTCCTCTTTAAGTCGTTTTAATAAGAAATATGTTTGGACTAGATATTCTGTTAAAAAATATACTGAGATTATAGCAAATAATGAGCCTAGCCAGTAAGCTACTATTATATTTATCAAATCACTTGAATTTTCAATGGTGAGAAAAAATCCTATTGTTGCTATTAATCCCGATGAAATAAACATATAAATCCATCTCATAAACTTATTCTTATTTATCCATCTAATAAAAATACATAGACTCATTACAACTATTATAATAGAAGCAGCAATAATAGAAACATCACTTATTCCTTTATATAACAAGCGAAATAATGCTAATATCATTCCAGTAATAAATGTAACTATTCCACTACCATGGATTGCACTAATTATAATTGCTATATGTCTTAAATCCATTATTCCATTTGGTGGTATTTTTATTGAAAAAAACATTAATATAATTCCTAAGATTCCTCCTAAAATCCCTGCCTGCACTTTGACTTTAATAGTAGATGAGGAGCCTAGTCCTGTATTCATAAAAAACTGACTACCTACAAAAACAACTGTTACCAAAATACAGGCATTTATAAATAATTCTCTAAAGATTGCAATTATCATTATTATCTTCCTTTATTCCAATACTTCTCCATCTATACTATCATTTCCAGATAAAATATTATATAATTTTGCCATGGTAGCTTCCTTATAAGGATTTACAAAAATTCCACCTATTCCAAAGAAAATTAAACCTAAAATATACCAACCTAAAAAAGATAAATCCAATACAAACATATCCCATTTATGTCCATTTGTAATCTCTATACTTCTTCCAATTACTTCATTAGATGGCAAATTAGGTTCCTCTGCTAAAATATATGGTACCATACTGTATTCATAGGATTTTATTATACCAGGTATTATTAAGGCAAAAAACCATAGGAAATTATATAATCCCCTTAAAAATTGTGTCTTTATAATTCCTAGATATTCATAAGAATTAAATGTAGAAAATAAATTTCCTACATTAACATCAAAATCATCTCTAAATCCTTTTAAGAAAAATCTTTTTTGTCCTACTTCAAGATTATACCCTATAATTACCATTAGTATTGTCAATATAATAGCTGCCATTGCAATACTTCCCCAAGTTAAATAAAACAAGGGAGTTCTTCCTAATCTTCTCAGCATAAAGTTTAACATGGGATTCTTAGTTTCAAACATGACTCCATCTCTAAATTCATGAATCGTTTGTTCTTGATAATATCTTTCGGAAGTTCTTGTTGAGTTACTACCCCCTCCATTCCCACCTCCACTTAATATGGATACAATAAGACATACTAAAAATGCTTTCCAATAATGTTTCCTTAAAAAATCTTTAGCATAATTCTTAATATACTCTCTACTCCACATAAAATCACTCCTTTCCCAGTTTATACTTACCCTTAGTATATGTAAATTATCAGAAAAAGGAACAAATTTTTAAAGGTTATAGATTGTTTTAACAATCTATAACCTTTATTCCATTCATTATGGCTATTTCTTTTAATTCTTCTTTTTGTTTTTTTTCTATGGATTTTAATTGTAAAAACTCTTCTCTTACTCCAAAGGGCCTATAACTTATTAGTTTATAGGTAATATTAGGGTAAGGTTGCAAAAGTTTTGTTATATTTTCTACAGTCTCCCTATTTTTATTTCCTTCAATAAGAACTGTTCTGATTTCTTGAAGTTTTCCTATACTAGCAAGGTATACTGCATTTTCAATTACAGTTTTATTTGGTCTTCCAGTTAAGTTAATATGCTCCTCCTCGTTCATAGACTTTATATCAAGCATAAACCCATCTGCAGCCTTGACTAATCCCTCCATCATTGGACTTTTAAGGGAAATAAAACCATTTGTATCTACAAGACTAGTAAGCCCCAATGATTTTACTTTAATAAAGAGTTTCTCTAGAAATTCAAAATTTAATGTACATTCTCCACCACTTGTGGTTATTCCCTCTATAAATGGAATATTTTCCTCTATCTTCTCCATAAGGTCATCTACTGTATATTCGTAAGTCTTTGGAGTAGAACCATGGGGACAAACCTTAATACAAGTATCACAGTCTATACATTTATTTTCATCCCAAAGTACTTTTCCATCAATCATCTTTAATGCTCCAACTGGACAATGACTAACACATTCTCCACAGTTAATACATTTTTTTATGGTTTCAGGATTATGACAATAACTGCAGTTAAAATTACACCCTTGGAAGAATATAGCTGTTCTATTTCCAGGTCCATCAACTAAAGACATTGGTATTATTTTATTAATAGTAGCTGTCTTACACATTTTGTACCTTTCTTTCTAAAATTCCATAATCATTTAGTGGGTCTTGTGCATATTGAACTGTGTCATATGACACTTGTTCTCCTCTATTGAATTTTTCAAGGTCAGATTTCTTCACAAGATAACCTGTAACTCGAATTAAGTCTCCATCTTCCTTATAGCAAGAAATATATCTCATATTTAGTTTAAAAGCTCCCTTAAATATATCTAAAATAGCCTTTGGATTCTTTTCTGCTGTACTTTCAAATGGAAAATGGTCTCCCGTTCCTGATGGAAAATATTGCTGTAATCTTGCGGCCGTTCTAATATGCTGATATAAATCAGGTTCTTTACCAATTTGAATTCTTGTACCTGCTGTTGTACCTTTGTCATTGGCTGCTCCTACTTGGGCATGAAGCATAAACTTGCTATTCCATACAGGAGAATATTTTGAAGTAAACTTATTTACCAATTCCTCCACTTTATCCATAATCTTTATTCCTAATTCTTCTGCTTCTTTATCAGTACCTAGTACAAAAGTTTTACCTTCTTTAGCTGATAAGATTTCAATACATTCATGAAGTCCTACAACTCCAAATAATCCTACAAAGTTTTCAATCTTAACAAATCCTTCTCTAATTAAAAAGCTACTTTTGAAAAAAGATGTTTTATTTACTAAAAAATCAATTTTACTCTCCATAAAGTGTACTAAGGTATCTACAACTTTAGGAAGCTCTCCATTTATAAAATCATCTATACCTTTAGAATCATCTGCTATTTTATTTAGTCTAATTCTTGATAATGTAAATGCACCACCTGTAGTTGGTAAAGCATTATAGCAACTTGCAATTCCAAAGGGAACCTCATTGAAATCTTTTTTATAATATGATAAATTTGCGAAGGCTGGATTGGCGGTGTTTAACGAAGCTTTAATAGCCTTTTCAGCGAAAGTATCTGGAGTTATTTCTGAATCATATAGAAGTGTCATATTTGGTGTTACATTTTGCAGCTCATCAATAATATCTAAAATAATATTTCCAACTTTTGTTTCATATGGACCAATATTTGCATGACAGAAGGAATCATTTATAGTTCTATCTAATTGAATTAAAAATAGTTTGATTTCTTCTATGACATCATCATTTACTTCATCTATAAAAGGTTCTAAAAGCGTATCCAAAGACCCTATATATACTGGAAATCTTGTTATACTTGGAACATGATGATAGAATATTAAAAGACTATTTATAGCCTGTTTTAAATTTTTAGCTGGAGTCAATCTTAAAAATTCTGAGCCTTCTCTTAAAAGTTTTTCATAGTCAGGTAATATATATCTAGGAGCATAGGGAGCGTGTCCCTCATCTAAGTCACATATCTTTCCCTCATTATACATTTCATAGAATAAATCATCCTTTGATACTGGATAATCCATAATATTTTCTGCAATTTTTGCTAATCTATAGGTTTGTTGTTCATATGTTAAGGATTGATTTTCTAATGTGTTCATAACTTCTCTTTTTATATCTTCAACTTTATCGAAAATTTCCATTTCATAACCTCCATAAATAGATTATACCTCTTTTATTTATTATATAATAAACAAAAGAAATATAAAAGTACCTTTAATATACAGAAAATCACTTCAATTAACGTAATGATTTTCTAATACTATTATTCTCACTATTGTAACCATTAAATAATAAGGTATCATATTCTAAATAACTTATATGTTTCTAGCCTAATATAAGAAACTTTAAATATTATCTACTTTTACTAATTTTTTCATCATAACTACTGCTTCTTATTATCTCTAGTTTTTTATTAATTCTCTTTCTCAAAACATCAAATAAAAATCTTTTAAATCCATTATTTGTATTATTAAATTTGAGAAAGAAGTCATCTGGGCTATTGAAAATTCCTAAATCCTCTGTAATGGAAAAACTTTGAATATATGTGCTTTTTCCTTGCCAACAAGTATTTATTTTTTCTTTATCTTTTACAGAAATTCCATAGCCTATATATCCATTATTTAAGTTATAAAGTTTATCTTTTACTTGATTAAGATAATCTTCATCAATAATTACACCTTCTAAAGCTATCCACTCATGATTAAAATATACTTCAGTCCAAGCATGAACTATTTTCTTAGGAGCAAATAAATAGGTGATTCCCGTTAGTGCTCCTTTCTGCATCTTTTTATCAATATAGAATCCGTGAATCCTGCAAGGAATATCTAATGTCCTTAATAAAGCCATTAAAAGTATACTTTTTGTATTACACTGTCCATACCCATCTTTTAAAACCTCTGAGGCAATTATATCATCACCTTTATTATACCCAAACTTAATTTCATTTCGTACAAAACTATAAACTTCTCTTATCTTATGGTTTTCTTCTAATTCCTTCCATCCTTTCTCTTCAATTAATTTCTGAACAGATAGATTATTGAAATCTAATAATCTTGTTTCTTTTAAATATATATCCATATAATCACCTTTTTTAATTTATTATAAGGTGTCTCTTATAATTATACTTGCATATATCTGCTATTTTTTATAATTATACTTGGAGTCATTCCCAGTTTATCACGAACGCTATTGGTAAAATGAGAAGAACTGCTGAATCCAGCTTCTATTGCAGCATCAGTAATATTCATTCCCTTAAGTATTAGATAAAAAGTTTTTTCAATCTTTTTATGAAGAATATAACTGGTCAACGATATACCTATTTCATCTTTGAACAAATGGGATAATCTACTTTCTGATAAAAAAATCATATTGCTTAATTCCTTAACTGTCAATTTTTCCAAGGAATAAGCCTCTATATATACTAAAATCTTCTGTATCCTATTGTCTATTGTATGGTTCAAATGATAATTTTTCAATCCTAAAATTCCTCTAATATTCTTTATAAGTTCATTATATTCAATTAAACCAAATCTCTCATATGTTGATTGAATATTTAAGTTAATACTTTCTTTTATTTCCTTATGATCTATTAAATATAATTCTTTTTCACATAAGAACTTTCTCTTTATTGTTTCTCCCAATATAGATTCTGGATTAATCAATAGATATAGTTACCATTCATCATATCCTTGTAATTTGTGGCTAATATTAGAATCTAAAATAACTCCTCTTATATAAAAAGATTCCTTTTCTATAGTAATACAAAAATCTTTTTCAAATCCAATAGTTATCTGAATGTAATTATGACTATGATAAGAGGTATCTACTTTATCTGTAACAAAAGCAATATGGTCATCAGAATGAAATAAAATTAATTGGTTATTTAATGTTTTAATTGAACTTAATTTATTAAACATTGTAATATACCCCTTTCAAAATACTATTTATATCTCTTTTAATTAGAGATTATTATTTATATAATCAAAATCTTGATAATTTAACTATAGCATAATCAAATAATCTATCCAATGCCACAAATAGTTTTGTTTTATAAATTTAAACTTAAAATAATAATTCTTTATATTAGCAAAACAGGAAAAGGATTTCATCAGTAAATATGTTAATATATAGTTACCGTACAGAAACTAATTGTTTAAAGGAGGAAATTCTTTGGACTATATAGATTTAATCCAAAAAACCATAGATTATATCGATAATCATATTAATGAAAAAATTACAGTTGATAAATTAGCAGAAATTGCTGGCTTCTCTACCTATCACTACTATCGAATTTTCCATAGTTTCGTTGGAGTTCCCGTTATGGAGTATGTAACAAGGCGAAAACTTCAATATGCCCTTTCTGAACTTAGTAATAATAAAAAAATATTTGATATTGCCTTAGATTTAGGCTTTGAAACTCATGCTGGATTTACCAAGGCTTTTAAAAAATGTTTTGGATATACACCAAGTTTTTATAGACTACACGCACCAGTAGGTTTTCCGCAAAAAGTAGACTTAAAGAAAATTAAAATAAATAAAATTGGAGGTATTATAATGCAACCTAAAATAGTAAATAAAGATTCTTTTAAAATAGTAGGATATGAGTTTAAAACTACATTGAGAAATAATGCTCACTCTAGGGATATTCCTGCTTTTTGGGATCAATGTAATATAGAAGGCAAGGAAGCACATTTATATAAGACACAAAATCCTCCTATACATGGTGAATATGGCATTTGTGTAAATACCAATATGGAAACCGATGAGTTTTCTTATGTATTAGGTATAAAAGTTACCAGCTTTGACCAAGCAACTGCCGACATGTATACACTTGAAGTACCTGCTGCAACCTATGCCGTATTTACAACTCCTTCTGTAAATTCAGATGATGGTAGCTTTATAAATTCAATTAAGGGTACTTGGAAATATATTCTAGAAGAATGGTTTCCAAACTCTGGCTATGAAATTGATGACTCTAAGCTAGACTTTGAATTCTATGATGAACGTTGTCACCCTTGGGAATATGAAAAAATCTCTATGGATATTTATATTCCAATTAAAAAGATATAAATAAAATAACAGTGGATTTTTTGTAGCAAATCCACTGTTATTTTAAAACATTTTATTACAAATATCCTATTCCTTTTTAGTTTCTATTACAAATATAAAGTACCAATATTTAACTGCTATGATTGTAATAATAAACAATCTAAGGTATAAATTGTTCAGCCTTATTAATGGGAATAATAACATGGCATCTGACAATAACATTAACTTTGCCTTTCTCTTTAAAGTCATAGATCTATCATTCACAAAGTCCTCAGCATAATTTTTGTAAACTTGTGTGCCCCTCAACCATCTATCAAACTTATCCGAACTCCTCATAAAACATATAGAAGCAAGTATTAGAAAAGGTGTAGTAGGTAATACTGGCAGCAGTACCCCTATCATACCTAACCCTGTAAAAACAACTCCCATTGTTATAAATAATAGATTAAATAGTTTCATATTATGCTCCTTCAATGATTAATTATAATACCATATTAATATCCTTTATTTCATTAGATTAATCATAATAATACACTATAATACTTCTTTCAGTAATGGCGTGGAATTTCCTGAATAATATATACATAAAATATGAAGGGCTCTAGTACAAGCCGTATAAAGAAGAAGCTTTTCCTCCTCACATGAGTAATTTTCATTTCCTACATTATAAATAAGCACAACATCAAATTCTAATCCCTTAGCAAGATATATTGGTATTATCAAAGTATCATTAATAAATTCATCATCATCTTTCATAATAGCATTAATATGAGCCTTATCCTTTAGATAATTATATACTTCTTTTGTTTCTTCTACTGTTCTTGTTATTATTCCAATGGATTTATATCCCTTATCCTTATATATTTTTATATCCTCAAGAATTTTTTGCTTTATTTCTTCTTCATTTGTAAATCCTAGTAACAAAGGTTTATCTCCCTTTCGCTGTATACCTTCATTAATAAATTCACTATTAAGAATTTTTCTAGAGAATTCTGTTATTTCCTTTGTAGACCTATAACTTTTAGTTAAATTTATTATAGAAGTATTATCCTTGGGGAATATATGAGAGATATTTTTATAGTCTCCTATGTTCATAAAAGGATTAATAGACTGATTTAAATCACCTAATATGGTCATATTTGCAGATTCAAAAAGTTGATAAAAAATTTCATATTGGAGAGGGGTGTAGTCTTGAGCTTCATCAATAATTACATATTTAATTTCAGATGTTTTTGAAATATCTCCAAACATAATTTTAAAATATAGAAGGATTATTTGATCTTCATAGTTGAGACTTTTATTTTCTAAACCTGTTAATGTATACTTTCTAATTTTATCAATCTTCTCTTTACAATCTAAGATATTCGAATTGGTACAAAATATATCTAATTTTTCAAAGAACTCTTTATAGATTTCTATTAACCTAAATTCTGTTATTTTATCTATTTCATTATATATTTCCTTCATTTCATCATTTACAATAGTTATACTATCCCTTAATATTTCATTTTTATTTACATATGAGCCTGTATATTCTAATTCAACAGCAATTTCCTTTATTCTATCTTTTTTATGAGGCTCTAATAAGAAAAGTATCCTTTCCTTAATCTTTCTTAACCTTCGTTTTAAAGGTAATGGCATATATTCTTTAAAAAACAGCTCTTGTAAATCTTTAGATGATACTATTAGCTTATCTTTAAAGATTATATCTGAAAATTTTCTATCTGTTTTCTCAACATATTTCACATAATCTTTTAATATGTTTACAAATTCTACACTAGATTTATATACTATATTATAAATTCTACTTTCATAGTTTAATTCATTTTTTGTACCTAAAATATACTCCATCATTTCACAATAATTTTCCTTTTTGAACTCATTACCTAATGCAGCATCCATATATTCTTTAAATGTGGTTTGATACATATTTTCTTCTCCAAGTTCTGGCAATACATTAGATATATAGTCATTAAAAATTTCATTAGGTGAAAATATAACTATATTTTCAGGTGTTATTTTTTCCCTATATCTATATAAGACATAAGCAATTCTATGAAGGGCAATAGAAGTTTTTCCACTTCCGGCAGGACCTTGAACAATTAAAGTTTTATATTTTTCATTACGAATTACTTTGTTCTGCTCTCTTTGTATCGTTGTCACTATGGTTTTCATTTTATTATCTGTACTTTTACTTAAAATATCTTGAAGAATCTCATCATCTATTTTTATATTGCTATCAAACATATATTCAATTTTTCCATTGTTTATTTTATACTGTCTTTTCAGCGTAAGCTCACCTTCTATTACACCTTCTGGACATTTATAACTAGCTTCCCCTATTTCACAGTCATAAAATATACTAGAAATCGGAGCTCTCCAATCATATATAAGAAAATCAATATTGTCATCAATAAGATTTGAAATTCCTATATAATATTTCTCCGCCCTGTTCTCCACATCTTCAATAAAATCGATTCTCCCAAAATATGGTGATGAGAGTACCTTCTCATATTTTTCTTGAATTTTTCTAGTTGATTCGTGGCTTATCTTTTGTGTCCTCATAAAATTAATAAATTGCATAAAGTCTGCGATTTGATCCATTCCGTTTGCTATGGAAACCGAACCTACTTCCTCCCATAGTTCCTTCTGTGTTCTAATGGCATCTTCTCTAATTTTTTCTTTTAAATGGTTGTTCTTACCATACTGTTTCCCTGCTTCTTCAAGTACTTCTTGCAGCCATTCATCTTCAACCTTCCATTCAAGACCATCTCTATTCATGATATAACCTCCTTATAATAAATAATTTAAAAAAATTACAGCATTATTTAGAGGAAAATTTTTCAGAGGTCTGTGTCACATATGTTTGACTTCTCTAGAAATAAAATTATTTTAAAAAACTATTTGATATGAGACAATACATTTGTGACAAGTAAATATGAAAAAAGGAAAGACCTCTGATATAATGTTGTTTACCATAACAAACAAAAATCGGAGGGATCTTTCCTTATGAAAACAATTATAACAGAA
>NZ_VUNQ01000026.1 GCF_009695605.1 Tissierella pigra | reverse complement strand
CTTCTGTTATAATTGTTTTCATAAGGAAAGATCCCTCCGATTTTTGTTTGTTATGGTAAACAACATTATATCAGAGGTCTTTCCTTTTTTCATATTTACTTGTCACAAATGTATTGTCTCATATCAACTCTAAATATATTATTTGTTATGATTTGTAAACTATATTGTTTATTTCATCTTCATAAAGAACTTCTTTATCTATAAGCTTTCCTGCTAAAGAATGTAAAATATCTATATTAGTATTTAATAAGTTAATAGTATCCTCATAAAGAGTATTTAATATATCCTTTGCTCTCTTTATTAAAACTCCATTATTAATATCCCTACCAGATAAAACATTATAGTTTAAAAGCCCTACTTCTTCATCCATACCAAATACACCAATCATAGATAAAGTCATATCTGTAGCTTTCTCTAAATCTGAAGAAGCTCCTGTTGTAATATTTTCTTTACCATATATTATTTCCTCTGCTACTCTTCCACCTAATGAAATCATTACATTTCTTAGTATGTCTTTTTTAGTCTGATACATTTTATCCGGTGGAATGTTTAGACTAAATCCTCCCATACCCTTTGTGCTTGGAATAATACTTACTTTAGTAACTCTATTATCCTTTGCTACTAACTTTGCCACCAAAGCGTGTCCTGCTTCATGATAGGCTGTTATTTCTCTATCTACATGGCTTATTGCTGACCTATCCTTTTTTTCATCTCCAACCAATACTGAATAATATGCTTTATTTATATGATTCATTGTAATTTCTTTGGATTTTTCCTTTACAGCTATAATGGCAGATTCGTTCATTAAATTTTCAAGCTTAGCACCACTAAAGTAAATGGTCTCTAATGCAACCTTTTTTAAATCTACATTTTTAGCAACTGGTTTATTTCTACTGTGTAGTTTAAGAATTTCATATCTTCCATTTACATCTGGTAAAGAAACTTCCACTTGTCTATCAAATCTTCCCGGTCTCAATAAAGCCTCATCTAGGATATCTATCCTGTTTGTTGCTGCAACTACTATTATTCCTTCATTATCCTTAAATCCAGACATCTCTGTTAACAATGCGTTTAATGTTCTATCCCCTTCCTCACTTCCTGAAGGATTATCTCCAGACTTTCTCTTTTTTCCAAGGGAGTCTATTTCATCTATAAATATAACAGACTTTCCAGCTTCTTTAGCTTTTTTAAATAACTCTCTTATACGACTGGCACCAAGTCCTGCATATACTTGTACAAAATCAGATCCTGATACAGCATAAAAAGGAACTTCTGCCTCTCCTGCCATTGCCTTAGCCATAAGAGTTTTTCCTGTTCCCGGCGCACCATATAAAAGGACTCCTCTAGGTAATCTTGCACCAAAGTTGTTATAAATCTCTGGATTCTTTATAAAATCTACCATATCCATTAAAGATTCTTTAGCTTCCTCATTACCTGCCACATCTTTAAAAGTTATTCTTTTTTTAGATAACTCTGCATCTATTTGTGACATCTTGGTCATTTCTTTCTCAGCCTGTTTAGACATATTCTTATTTAAGTAAAATATCATCAATCCCATTGCCGATACTAGTATTAACATTGGTATAGCTTGATTTACACCATTAGTCTTCTCTATTACTTTCACATCATACATTAACAGCTCTTCTTTAAATCTGTCGGTTCTTGGATTATCTGTAGTAGCAACTTTATTATTTGTAAGCTTTATCTTTATTTTTCCACTATTAGATAATTCTACTTCTTCAACTAATCCTTTCTCCAAGTGATTTAAAAATAAGGTATAGGGCATATCTTCTACCTCATTATTCTTTTGCATATAGAATAGCACAGTGGATAATAGGATAATAGAAATAGCCATAAGTAGAACTAACTTTAACTTCTTATTTATTTGCATTAAACCACTCCTTTTGGTTTACATAATGTCTATTACATTATAGCACCTTATGATTGCCATGTCTATTTCCTAGATTTGTTAAAATACCATAATAAGAAAGGACCAACTATTTAAAAGTCAGCCCTTTCATATATTAATCCTTATTTAAAATTTTTAGTATCTTATCTAATTTTAGATTTTGTTCTTCACTTAACATTGGTCTAATACTTTCTAGCTTATGAAATATTTCTTCATATTGTTCTGGACTTAGGTTATTTTCGATTTCATCATTTACTCTTATTATTTCTACAAATAAATCATCATCAGATTTATCCATATATTGATCCTGTAAACTTTCAATTAGCATAATATCTTCCTCACTAGGATTGTATTTACCTATATTGTCTACAATTTTTTGTATATCTTTTTCCTTCATTACATTACCCCCTTCTATCTTATATTTTAATTTATGAAAGCTAAATTAAATATATTACTAAATTGCACTGCAACTATTAATTCCTTTTTGCATATAATGGTTATTATATTAGATTTGGGAGGGATAATTTTGGATAATAAAATATTAATATTTTTATTTTTACTAATAATGGGCAAAAATAAAGAAAGTGATGTGGCTGCATTAAATTCCTTAGGAAATTTTGTAAACTCCATGGACATAGACCCTAAATATACTGCTGAAAAGATTAAATTAGCAAAAAAGGTTGGAGCGTATTTTCCTGAACAATACATACCTTTGATAAATAAATCAATATTATTTACTGAAAGATTAATAAAAATAAATGAATTAGCAGATTTCATGAAAAACGATGAATATGTTTATATCAAAGAGCCAATATCTGTAGATAATAATAAGGAAAGAATAAGTAAAATGGTCAATGTAATTCAAAAAGAAACGCCTAATACAGAAGTTAAAAATCTTGGAATGATGATGGATTTTATCGTCAACATGGATAAATATAAACAAATGTTTGGGATGATGAGTTCAGTAATGGGAAATAAAGATGCAGTAAAAGATCCTACTCAACTAATGAGCCTTCTTGGACCTATGCTAACTGGAGATAGTCAAAAAAATAGTGATAAGATGAAAGAAATGAATGCTATGATGGAAATAATGAAGGTATTAAATACTCCTACATCTAAAACTGAAGAAAAAAAGTAGGATAATAGAAAACCATCTAAAGAATAAGTAAATTTACTTATTCTTTAGATGGTTTATTAGTCCCTTCATATCTTCTGGTAATGGTGCAATAAATTCTATATCTTCCTTTGTTCTAGGATGTTTTATTTTTAAATAATAGGAGTGAAGAGCTTGTCTGTTTATATAACTACTTTCTTCACTATATAAAGTATCTCCAATTATGGGATGACCTATATGATTTAAATGGACTCTAATCTGGTGAGATCTTCCTGTAAATATTTGAACATCTAAAAGACTACCATTACTATATCTTTCTATTACAGAGTATTTAGTTAAGGCATCTTGTCCGTTGTCTGTTATTGTCTTTTTAATACTTTTTTCCTCTTCCCTTCCAATGGGTAAATCTATATAATCTTCCTCTTTTTCTACACTTCCTTTAACTATTGCTTGATATTTTTTTTCTACCATATTGGACTCAAATTGTAATGCCATTTGCTGATGAGCAAAAGGATTTTTAGCAACTATTAAAATTCCTGTAGTATTCATATCTAATCTATTTACAAATCTAATTTTCTTTTGTATTCCCTTTTCTTTAAAGTAATATGATATACCATTAGACAAAGTATTTTCTTGATGGGATTTTGTGGGATGCACTACAACATTTGGCTGTTTGTTTAAAATTAATAAATCAAAGTCCTCATAGACTATATCTATATCCATTTTTTCTGGCATAGTATTTTCTTCTTCATTTTCCATGAGAATAGATACTATATCTCCTTTTTCAAGTTTTAGTCCTTTTCTTCTAGTTTTCCCATTTACATAAATATTCTTTTCTTTATATAGTTTTCTGAATAATCTTCCTGATAAATCCTTAGTAACAAGAAATTCTTCTAAATTTAAATCATGGTTATCTACTTTAAAAGTAACAATGTTTTCACTTTCCTTAAATAAATCCATATTTACCTCCAAATCTTTTTATGTTTATTATATAATATATAGGTAAACTAATTATATCAGATATTATATAAATTTAAAGACTAAACCATTTAGGGGGTACATTCGTGAGAATAATAAATATTATTTCAAATTATAACTATGAATCTAAAAAAACATCTGAAATTTTATCGGATAAACTTAAAAATAAAGGTTTTCATATATCAGAAAAATATAATGATAATGCAGAATTAAATATATGCGTGGGAGGAGATGGAGCATTTTTAAGAGCCATACACCGTAATAAATTTCCAAGTATCCCCTTTGTCGGTATAAATACTGGACACTTAGGCTTTTTCCAAGAAATTCTACCTGAAAATATAGATGAATTTATTAATAAATATATAAATAAAGATTATTTGGTAGAAGAAATTTCATTAGTAAGTGCAGAGATATGTACTAAAAGTAAATCTTTCTTTCTTACTGGAGTAAATGAAATAGTTATAAAGGGCATAAAGTCTAAAGTTGTTCATCTGGAAATATCTTTAGATGGCAATTATTTAGAAAAATTCAGTGGAGATGGAGTAATTATATCTACACCAGTAGGTAGTACAGCATACAATTTTTCCAGTGGTGGCAGTATAATATATCCATCACTAAAGACTTTACAATTAACACCCCTATCTCCTATTAGCTCTAAGGTATATCGGTCTTTACCTAATAGTGCTGTAGTTCCTGGAGATATAACAATATCCATTAAACCCGAATTTAGATATGAAAATTCTATTTTAATTATAAATGATGGAGTTGAGTTTAAGTATAATAATATCACCAGTATAAATTTAAAGCTTTCCCATAAGACTATTAAGAAATTAAATTTTGATAAAGATATGTATTGGAGTAATTTAAGAAGTAAGTTTTTATAGAAAACTGCCCCTTATAGAACAAAACCCCTTAATTACATTATTTAAATTAAGGGGTTTATCTATTGATTTTTAGATTCAGTACCTTCTCCAGAACCTTCTCCGTGGTCTATATAGTCTGGTTATACTTATACGCATAAAAACAATAGCAAAGAGCTGTGTTAGTAGGTGTAAAGCACTTTTCAATATCAGAAACTTATCAATTTCTTTTTCCGCTTCTCCATATATTTCTATATACTTTTTATATGATTTAATGTCATAGTATAGTGCTATTGAAACCCATAATATGACCATAATAGTAGTCATATAAGCTAGTAATTCTACAATACTACTGAACGCCTTCTCACCATATAGTTTAGTTATAATAACCATGAATATAGTAGCCATCACAAATATCTTTATTCTATATTTTTTCTTGCGAATTGCCCTTCTCCTCGAAGCATCTAGATAGTGCATAAGAAAAGTTTTTTCAGAAGAAACACTAAATTCTTTCGGAATATATTTCTCCCTAATTTTTTTATAATCTTCTGGAATATTATAATAGGCTTTATTTTCTAAATCGAATATCTTAATATAGAATATACAGATTATTGGTATAAAAAAATACATATTCCTAACCTTTATTAAAAAATACATAGCCATAAAGTTTAGTGGAATAAAAATTGTTATAAAATTAATAAAATTCATATTGAATCTCCTAAATATTAACTTATTTATTTTCTATCCATTCAATTATTATTTGAAAATCTCTTGTTTTCAAATTTATTACAATCTATTTACATATTACCATTTTATACATTCCCTTTCAAATAAACCTGTCGTTATTTTTTAATAAATCTAAACATTTATTTTTCTTTGCATAAAAAAGATACCAAGCATTGGTATCTTTTTTATTATATCTATATTAACTTATCCATTTCATCTACTAATTTACTAAATAACTTCATTGCGTTGTTTACTGGTTCTTCTGTGGTCATATCTACTCCTGCCAGCTTTAGCACGTTTAGAGGATAATCTGAACTTCCGCTCTTTAGGAAGTTTAGATATTTATCTACTGATTCCTTCCCTTCTTCAAGTACCTTTTGAGATAGCGCAACTGCTGCTGAATATCCTGTAGCATATTGGAATACATAGTAGTTGTAGTAGAAATGAGGTATTCTTGCCCACTCTATTGCTATTTCATCATCTACTACCACACTCGGTCCATAATATAGTTCATTTAATTTCTTATATTCTTCACATAAATAGTCTGCTGTTAATGATTCACCCTTTTCTAGATGTTCATTTATTATCTTTTCAAACTCTGCAAACATAGTTTGTCTAAATACAGTGGTTCTAAAACTTTCTAAATAATGATTTAGTAGATATAATCTTTCATTTTTATCCACTACATTCTTTAACATATAGTCCATAAGCAAAGATTCATTAGCTGTAGATGCAACCTCGGCTACAAATATAGAATAATTTCCATAAACAAAGGGTTGATTTTTTCTTGTAAAATAGCTATGAATTGAGTGACCCATTTCATGAGCTGTAGTAAATACATTGTCTAATGTATCGTGATAATTTAATAATATAAATGGTTTAGAATCATAGGACCCACTAGAATATGCACCTGATCTTTTACCTCTATTTTCATATACATCTATCCAACGTGAACTAAATCCTTCTTCTACTACATCCATATATTCTTCACCAAGAGGAACTAAAGCCTTTTTAACTAATTCTACTCCTTCTTTATATGGAATTTTGAAATCTACATCTTTTACTATTGGAGTATATAAATCATACATATGAAGTTCCTCTACTTCTAATGCTCTTTTTCTAATTTCCATATATTTATACATACTGTCTAAATTATTGTGAACAGAATTAATTAAATTATCATATACAGATAAAGGAATATTATTTGTATCTAAGGAAGCTTCTCTGCTTGATTT
The DNA here is from genome assembly GCF_009695605.1 of Tissierella pigra. Lineage (GTDB taxonomy): Bacteria > Bacillota > Clostridia > Tissierellales > Tissierellaceae > Tissierella > Tissierella pigra. The sequence goes on along the minus strand of NZ_VUNQ01000026.1, from coordinate 43,703 downwards.
ATAGTTTCTAATATTTGCATTAAATATATTTTTCTTTAAATCTCCACTTAGGGCAGCTGCAAATGTATTTTTAAATCCTTCATAAGTATTATATAAAGCTTCAAAAGCATTTTTTCTTACATCTCTATTTTTGGATTCCATCAGTGGAATAAAGTTTCCATGAGTTATCTCCACATCTTTACCATCTTCATCCTTTATAACAGGGAATTTTAAATCTGCATCACTTAACATAGAATATATCTTTTCTGGTGCAGAACCTATTTCTCCAACTTGTGCTAATATAGACTCTTCTCTAGCAGATAGCACATGACTCTTTTGTCTTAAAATATTATCTATATATTTTTTATATAATTTTAACTCAGGTTTTTCTTCATAATATTTCTCTAAAACATTCAAATCTAAAGTTAATATCTCTGGTACTAAAAAAGACGTCTTTTCTTCTACTTCTATATAGAGACTTAAACCTTTATCTGATAAAGCTTGAGACTTTCCATCTCTAGTATCTTCATCTAATTTCATATGAGTATAAGAATATAGATTACTTGCCAGTCTATATAATTCATCTTTATCCTTTAATGTATTATATAAATTCTCACTGCTGGAAACTGCTTCACCCTTATGGGAATCAAAATTCTTAGCCATTTCCTTAGCCTTATTATAATCCTTTTCCCATTCTCCTACATCTTTGTACATAGATTCTAAGTCCCATTTTAATTCTTGTGGTAAATCTTTTCGTTCCAATGTTTCTTTTTTACTTTCCATTGAATCTCCTCCCTTAATCTTTGATATTATTTATTACATGAATCATAATATCTCTTGCTATAGGTGCTGCTGTTTTACCTCCTGTTGAACCTTCTTCTTCTAATATAACTGCAACAGCTACTTTTGGTTCTTTTGCTGGAGCAAATCCTACAAACCAAGCATGGGATTTTCCACTTGCATTTTCAGCAGTTCCTGTTTTCCCTGCTACTTCTATATTTTTAATTCTAGCATTTGTTCCTGTACCTGATTTTACTACTTCTACCATCATCTCTTTTACTTTCTCTGCAGTAATAGGATCTGTACCTTGAGATAATACTTCAGTATTATAGGATTTCATCACTTTGTCATTTTTAGATATTATCTCTTTTACTAATATTGGCTTTACTATTTCTCCCCCATTGGCAATACCAGAAGCTACTAATGCCATATTTAATGGAGTTACCAATACTTTACCTTGACCTATGGCAGAGGCCGCAATATCTGTTTTATCTAAATTACCCTTATAAGGATACTGTGAGCTTTTAGTAGGCAGGTCAAAAGGAATATCACCATTAATTAAAAACTTATCTGCTACATTTCCCATTTTTTCCTTTCCTATTTCAATAGACTTCTCTGTAAAATAAGTATTACATGATTTAACCAATGCTTGTTTTAAATCTATATGCCCATGAGCCTTCCCTTGATAGTCTTTAAATATATACCCATTAATCTTTGTACTTCCCACACAATCGTAATCTTTATCTAAATTTGGTGTTCCTAAAGCTGCAACAGTAGTTAAAATCTTAAAAGTAGAGCCTGGAGCATATAATCCTTGAGTAGCTCTATTTACTAAAGGACTATTTGGATTTTCCGATATTTCTTTCCAATCTTCCTTCAAATTTGAAACATCAAAATCTGGGAGGCTGACCATTGCATATATTTCACCAGTAACAGGATTCATTGCAACAATAGAGCCTTTCTTCCCTTTTAACAATCCTCTGGCCTTATTTTGTAATTCATGATCTATAGTTAGTCTTAGATTATTTCCCTCAGTAGTAGGTATAACTAAATTTTTTATTTCATTGATAGCTGCATTTTCATTTATATTTAAAAGAGCATTATTATATTGAAGCTCTAAACCTACTTTTCCATACTCACGATAACTATATCCTATTATATGACTATACAATCTGCCATAAGGATAGTATCTTTTATATAAATCATCTTTTTTTTCACTATAGGCTAAGACCTTATGATTTCTATCTAAGATAGACCCCCTAAGTATGGATTCTTCATTGATCCATAGTCTTTTATTATAACTGTTGTTTTTTACTGCCTCTGCCTTAAATACTTGAAAATAGCTTATATATACTATTAAACTAATAAACATTAGGCAAAACCCAACTAATACAACTATTATTCTTTTAGTCTCTTTGTTCATCAAATTCCTCCTTTATCTTTATTTCTTCAGAGCATATTTGTAGAACTCCAAGGGCAATAAAACTAGATAATATAGAACTCCCCCCATAACTAACAAAAGGTAAAGTCAGTCCTGTCAGTGGTATCATCTTTAAAACTCCACCTAAAATAATAAAGGATTGAATTCCAAATAAAATACTAATACCTAAAGCCAGTATTTTATAAAATAGACTTTCTTGAGAAATGGCTATTTTAAATCCCCTATATACAAGAATCATGAATAACATTATTATACCTATTCCAGTGAATACCCCCATTTCTTCACATATAGCAGAAAAAATAAAATCTGTATATACTACTGGAATAAAATCAGGATACCCTAATCCTAAACCTCTGCCAAAAAATCCTCCTTCAGCAATGGCAAATAAAGATTGAGTTATTTGATACCCTTGTCTTTCTATATATTTCCAAGGATTCAACCAAGCTTGAAATCTAATTTTAACATGGTCAAATAGTGTATATCCTAATATGCCGCCTATGGCAAATAATCCTATATTATATAATACAAGTTTTCTATCTTCTTCATAGATAAACTGAATCATAATAAATATTCCATAAAACACTAAAGCCGTACCTAAATCTCTTTGTAAAAATAGTAATAAAATAAAGGAATATATAATTCCCATTAAATAATAAGGACCATATTTTAACTCTTTCCATCTAGAAGTATCAGAGTAGTAAGAGGCTAGTATGAATATTACTAAAAGTTTGGTAATCTCAGCAGGCTGAAAGGCAATTCCACCAAAACTAACCCAGTTTATAGCTCCACCTTTTCTGCTTCCAAATACAAAGGTAATAAAAAACAAAATGTATGAAGCAATTATATAAAGATATATGAAGTTTTTCCAACCTCTAATATACTTTAAAATAAAGTAGGTTAAGAAAAATAAAAATATCCCTATGGATAACCATATCAGCTGTTTTATCCCAAGACTTGAATCAATCCTATATATCATAACTATTCCTATGGATATAAGCATAGTAACAATTAAAAATATGTAATTATCTCCATAGGAAATCTTAGTTAATATATAATTTGATAAATATATTATAATAACTAAACCAATACCTGTGCCTAAAGTTAGTCTATCTATTTTGTCTCCTTCATAGACAAATAATAATAATAATGCTAAAATTTCAAAAACGAATAATAAGTTTCTCGGTGACTTTGGTCTGATTCCTTTTTTTGACATAATATTCTCCTATCATCTATTTACAAACAAAAACTCTATTTGTCCCGCCCTAATAATATCTCCATCTTCTAATTGCATTGCATCAAATATTTTATCTCCATTTAAATGTGTACCATTTGCACTATTTAAATCCTCAAGATAATATTCTCCCTCATCTTCTATTATTTGAAAATGTTTTTTAGATATAAATGGATCTTTTACTACAATATTATTTTGATTATTTCTGCCTAGAGTTATATTTTTATCAATGGAATAGTACTCCTTGATTTTATATGGCAAGGACTCTTTCCTATTGATTAACTTTAAATACACCCTATTATCTGAAGATATTCCTTCCATACTTCTTATATCTAAATATATAAGTCTTATAATACTAAAAATAAATAAATATATGATTATAATAAATATATATTTAAACAATATAGCCAATATATTATACATTCTCATTCCTCCAAAATTCTTTATACCTAATTATGTTATCACAAACTTAGTCTAATGTGAATGATTTTCAAATTATAGCATTTAAATAATTATTACTATTATTAGGCATATATATATTAATTAATCAATGATTCAGATAAAATTTCTTTCAAATTCTACTTTATGATATAATATAATAAAATACTTAGATTTAACGAAAGAGGTAACTATGAAAATTACTAATATTGAACCCCAAAGAAATAAGAATAGAGTCAATATATATGTGGATAATATTTTCTCCATAGGTATAGAAGAGGAGTTAAGGTTTAAATATCACTTAGAGGTTGGGATGGAAGTAACTGATGAATTTATTAAAGAAATTCTTAAAGCCGAAGAGCAGAATAAAGTAACAAGTCATGCACTTAATTTATTATCTTATAGGCTAAGATCTGAAAAAGAAATCTATATGGCATTGAAACGTAAAAATTTTGAAGACTTTTATATAAATAATGCCATTGCCTATTGTAAGGAAAATAATTATATCAATGATAAAGCCTTTGCAGAAGCTTTCGTTCATGACAAAGTAAATCTTAATAAGTTGGGTCCTGAAAGAATAAAATATGAACTAATCTTAAAAGGTATTCCCAAGGAAATTATAGAAGATGTTTTAATTCTAGATAAAGATGAACAATATGATATAGCTTTAGAACTGGCAATGAAGAAATTAAATTCTTATAAAAACCATGACAAAAATTCTATTTATAGAAAACTTAGTGGCTTCTTACAACGAAAAGGATACTCTTATGATACTATTTCTAAGGTAATGAAAGAAGCCCTTAAAGATAGGTGAAATAATTTGTGCTATGTATATATACTGAAATGTAAAGACAATACACTTTATACTGGTTGGACTGTGGACTTAGATAAAAGAATTCATAAACATAATTTAGGAAAGGCTGCAAAATATACTCGTGGCAGAACTCCTGTTAAACTAGTATATTTTGAAGAATTTGATAATAAAATTGAGGCTCAAAAAAGAGAATATGCCATAAAACAACTTTCAAGAACAGAAAAATTAACTCTTATAAAAAAGTAAAACATTCCTATTAATTATAAAGGAGAATATTTATCCTTTATTTAAATTAAGGATAAATATTCTCTGCTCCATTTTTTATAACCTCATCTTCCCAAATCATGGTATATCTTCCTATTGCCCATTCTGCCATGACTACACTATCTGAACTATTCAACTTAATTTTTCCTATTTCCTTTTGAGATATATCATGATCATGAATTCCATATATTAATATATTGTTTCTTGTAACAATAAGAATTATATCTTCATTGGGGGATGTAAAGGCATCTATAGCTTCAGGAACCTTGGATTTTATTATATTCCATGGAATAATCAGATTATCATAGTTCACTAACTCTTTTGGTGGAATAGTTTTTATATTATAATCCTTATATAATTCTTCATCACCACTTATATAGTTTATTCTTCCCTTCATAATCCAATATCCATTTCTTCTAGATAGACCAAAACTTTCTTCATTTAACCCTATATTAGAATTAGCTTTGATTATACCCTGTGCACCTTCTATAAATGTCTTTAATCCATCTTCTCCTATTACATCTGAAATCTTAATAGCTTTTTCATCATTTAAAGAATCTATTGGATATACTTGTATAGTCTTTTTATTACTTAATATCTCTATGGTTTCTGTAGATATATAGTCATTTCCCACATATAAAATATTTTTCAGTATTGAAGGCTTTATAACATTAGTATCATTAGAAATTTTTGCTGTTCTAAATGAGTAAAAAGATTCGTCATTTATCTCCTCTTTAAACTTTCCTTTTTGTACTGCATTTATTTTATCATTAATAGCTCCATTATTATTTTCTCTATTTACATTAACTAACCAAAATCCTTTTTTTCTAGGAAGCAATAAGTCTTTTAATTCATATATAGATGCTGTATTACGATTATTTGTCCTAATCCAAAGAGTCTTATAACTCCAGTTGTCTTTTTGACTTTCTTCATCATAGAAATGGGATTTAATTCCCAAAAGAATTCCTGATCGTAAAGTATCCACTTCTTCTATATTTGAAGTTCGCATTATACTGTTTTCGACATTTATATATCTATGGATTTCTTCCTTACTTATTTTATCTACAGACTTCTTAAAAAAATAAAATTTATCTTGGATAAAACTTACAATTTCATCATCATTATATTTTATAAATTCATTAAAAAACTGATTGTTACTAAATACTGTTATTATCTGAACTTCTCCCTCTTTAAGTCCTAAGTCTTCAGGACTCATTTTATATTTATATAATAAATAGTCGGAAAGATTTACATTCTTTAATTTATAAACAGGATTTAAAGCATAATTTTCTCCTATGACAACTGCTGATTCGTGAAATAAAGCTTCCTTATCCATTGTAGATACTTCTTCATTTTCATCTATGATTTTTTCTATGGCCCATTTACCTAATAGTGGTGGTAATTTATTTTCTGGTGCTTTTATTTTATCTTTAGTTTCAAACTTACTAATACTACATGAGCTTAACAAAGAAATTAAGATTATAGATATTATGATTAAATATAGTTTTTTCATTTATTAACCTCTCCTAAGGGCAAAGTTACTCTTACTAAAGTTCCTTCATTGATACTTGAATATATATCCATGTTTCCATTATGAAGCTTAATTATCTCATCACATATGGATAATCCTATACCACTATGGGACTGACTATTTTTCCCTTTATAAAATTTTTCCTTTACTTTTGGTAAATCTTCTTCAGAGATACCTGAACCATTGTCCTTTACTTCTAATACTAAATTATCATCCTCCGTAAAAGCATTTAATACTACAACTCCACCTTCAGATGTAAATTTAAAGGCATTGTCCAAAATATTAATGAGGACTTGTTTTATTCTATTTTCATCAGCTAATATAGTTCCTAAATTCTCATCAATATTGGTAATAAATTGTATCTTATTATTAATAGCCTTAGGATATAATTGCTTTCCTATTATATTAATAGTGTCGGCAATTTTAAAATCATCTTTTTCTAATTGTATTCTTCCAGAAACAAATCGTGAAAAATCTAAAAGTTCTTCTACCATTGTAGTCAATCTATCACTTTCTTTTTCTATAATCTCAAGACCATCTAATATAATATCATTTTCATTAAAATCCTCAGATTTCAATGTTATTGCCCATCCTTTTATTGATGTTAATGGAGTTCTCAGTTCATGAGATACAGATGATATAAAATCATTTTTAATTTGTTCTTTTTTTATTAATTCTTCTGCCATATAATTCAAAGTATCCGATAGTTTACCTATTTCATCTTGAAGTTTTATTTGACTTCTAACCTTCAGCTGTCCATCTGCCATTTTTTCTGCCACATCTGTTACTTCTTTAAGGGGTTTTACTATGGAGTTGGCTAAAAACACACTTACCAAACCTGATATAAAAACCACTACTAGTCCCATACTAAGTAACAAAAAAGAAACAGATCTTATTGTATTATCAGTTTCTTTAAGAGATGTAATAAACCTAATAATCCCTATTACTCTATCCTGCTCTTTTAGTGCTGTTGATACAGACATAACTGTATTATCATAATAGTCAACCTTGCCTGTCCATACTCCTTTATCTCCATTTATAGCTGCTTTTATATCAGGATATAAATTTGAGTCATCATTTGCAACACCTAAAGAGTCCATCAATAGTTTTCCTTCTGGATTTAGTATTTGAACTTCTGCATTTGTATGCTGCCAAAATACATCTACATCGTCTATAATAATATCCTCCAGGGAATCAGAATAAAAATATCTTAAATAATAATCCCTAGAAAACTCAATTTGATTGCTAAGTATATCTTCAATACTTCTATAATAATATGTTCTGACTCCATTAATAAGTCCTATTTCTAAAATTAGCACAGTTATAACAATAATCAACATAAAGTTTTTAACTAATCTAGTCTTTATACTTTTTTTCATGTATTCAACCTCTAACTTTTATCCTTCCATCTGTAACCAATTCCCCAAACTGTTTGTATAAATATTGGTTCACTAGGATCGTCTTCTATTTTAGCCCTAAGTCGTCTAATATTCACATCTACAATTTTAGAATCTCCTATAAAATCATATCCCCAAACCTGATTTAAAATTTCATCCCTTTTAAAAGCTCTTCCTGGATTTTCTATAAATATCTTTGCTATGGCATACTCTGTAGGCGTAAGTTCTATTTCTTTATCATCTTTATAAAACTTACGTGAATATATATCTACTTTAAAAGGAGCAGAACTTAATATACTATTTACATCTATATTTCCTATAGACTCCATTCTTCTTCCTAAAGATTTTACTCTTAAAACTAATTCTGTAGGATTAAAAGGCTTAGTCATATAATCATCAGTTCCATACTCTAATCCCATAATTTTATCTATGTCTTGAGTTTTGGCTGTAAGCATTATTATGCCCAGTCTTGGAAATTCTTCTCTTAAAATCTTACATACTTGAAATCCATCTATTCCAGGAAGCATAATATCTAAAACTACTATATCTAGTTTTTCTTTTCTAGCAATATTTATACCCTCTTCACCACTTCCTGCTTCAAATACGTTAAAACCATTTCTTTCAAGATTTATTTTTATAAATTTTCTTATGGAAGATTCATCTTCTATTATTAGAATTGAGTTATTCATTTAAAATCCCTTCCTTAATTTACTCTTGGCTTAAAGCTCTAAATTCATATCCTTCATTAATAAGGTAATTTATTATTTCTGGCAGTCCGTCTACAGTTGTTTGTTTTGCATCTGTATCATGCATTAATATAATTACTTCTTTTTTCCCTTTTGTTGTGGCTTTCACTCTATTTACTAGTTTTTCTTTTGATAAACCTATACCTTCTGCATCTCCATTTAATGAATTCCAATTATAGTTTTTATATCCCATTTCTTCAAACATCTTTAAAAACTTCTGTTTATGTTTTTCAAAAGACCCTCCTGGCATTCTCAATAGTTTTGTTTCAAATTCTTCACCTAAGACATTTTTCAAAGCCTTTTCCGTTGATTCTACTTCACCTAAAAAATTTTTAGTATCTTTATATATATATTTATAATTATGGCTATAAGAATGATGTCCTATGGAGTGTCCATCCTCATGAATTCTCTTTAATACATCTGGGTTTGAATTAACCATTTTGCCTAAAATAAAAAATGTTGCTTTAATATCATATTCATCTAAAATATCTAAAATTTGGTTTGTTACATATTTAGATGGACCGTCGTCAAATGTCAAATAAGCTAACTTAGTATTTTTATTCTCTTTTCCATTGGCCTTTGCTCTTTCTTCTTCTTTTGCTTTTTCTTCCGCAATTTTTTTATCTTCTTCAGCCTTTGCCTCAATTTGTTTAATTTCCTCATCTAATGCTTGATTAATGGGATTTTTTTCACCCATTATATTTAGAATATCTGTCACACTTATGGCAACAGCTGCATTGTTCGATTTATTAAAAATCTTTACAGATGTAGTCCCTATTAAAAAAAATATAATAGCTAAAAAAATGATTTTCATTTTTCTCATGGTAAATGATTTTTTCCTTTTTTTCATTTATGTCACTCCTTTACATTATGTCATACCTATAATCTAATTTTAGCATATAATAATTATTAATTCTATTGGTTACAAATAATTTAATAATTAGTTACAAAACTCTTACATTATCTTATATATTTCCAAAATTTAAAATTTAAAACTAAATAGGCTGAAATCAGCCTATTTATTATAATGGGTATTTTTTTATAACCAATAGGAAAGTTCTACTTTTTTATCTTTATAAATAATGAACTTTCTCTAAAAAAGCTTCAACAAAGGCTATATTTAATGCTCCATCGAATCTTTTGTTATAATGGATAAAAACTTTGATTTCTTCTTAGTAGTTCAGAAATTAAAAGGATTGTTATTAAATCCCTTACAATTCTGCTTCTTCCATAAAAGATATTTTGCATTCCCCTATATCTTCCTCTATGTCTTCTTTCATATGGATCTTCATGTATCTCTGGACATTCTTCAACCATCTTTATATATATATCATCTACCATTTTCTCCATTTGTTCCTTTGTAATTTCTTCCATAGAATAGTTTCCACTTAAATGTTCATCCACTCTTGATATGACTTTAGGATATATTCTATAATATAGTTCTGGATAATCATAAGACATAAAAACACCTCCCCTTTCTTATTCCTCTAATTATATTATGAAAGGAGAGGTATTTTTGCTACTTATTACTGCAATAAACTCTTAAATTGTGATTTATATAACTTAGCATATAATTCATCTTTTTCCAATAATTCTTCATGATTTCCCTTTTCAACAATGCCTTCTCCTGTTAATACCAAAATTTCATCTGCGTTTTTTATGGTTGATAATCTATGGGCAATAACTAAAGTAGTTCTTCCTTGGGATAATTCCTCTAAAGATTTTTGTATCATAATTTCAGTTTCATTATCAAGAGCTGAAGTGGCCTCATCCAATATTAGTATTGGCGGATTTTTCAAAAATAACCTTGCAATTGAAATTCTCTGTTTTTGTCCTCCAGATAATTTAACACCTTTTTCACCTATAAAAGTATTATATCTTTCTGGTAGAGACATAATATATTCATGTATCCTAGCTTTTTTAGCTGCTTTTATTATATCTTCATCACTAGCATCAGGATTTCCATAAACTATATTATCTCTAATTGTACCAGTAAATAAGAATACATCTTGCTGTACAAGTCCAATATTTTTTCTTAAAGATTTTATTTGTATATCTTTAATATCAATATCATCTAAAAGAATTTCACCACTATTTGTTTCATAAAATCTTGGAATCAGATGACATAAAGTTGTCTTACCTGCCCCTGATGGTCCAACTAATGCCACAGTCTTACCAGGTTCTATATCTAAGTTTAAATTAGAAAGTACTGTATGTTTTCCATTATTATAACTAAATGAAACATCTTTAAATCTAATTTTTCCGCTTATATCATTTAATTCTAAGGCATTTTCCTTATCAGTTATATCTGATTTAATGTCCATAATCTCAATAAATCTTTCAAAGCCAGTCATTCCTTCTTGCAACTGTTGTGCAAATTGTGACAGTCTTCTAATTGGCTGCATAAAGAAATTAACGTAAAGAGAGAAAGAGAAAAGGTCTCCAAAATTAATTATGTCTCTATATACAAAATATCCTCCTAAACTTATAACCAATAGATTAAGAATACTAGCCATTATTCCTATTCCTGCTTCAAACTCAGCCATAACCTTATAGGAGCCTTTTCTAGCATCACTAAATTCAAGATTTCCTCTATTAAATTTTTCAATCTCATAATCCTCATTAGTAAAAGATTTCGCAACTCTAACTCCTGAAATGCTATTTTCTAACTGGGAATTAACATTTGCTATTTTCTTTCTAACTTCCCTAAAAGAATTTGACATTTTATTTCTTTTAGATATAACAAACCATATAATAATTGGTATAGACGCATATAATACCAAAGTAAGTCTCCACTCAATTCTAATCAACACAATAAAAGAGCCTAATAACATGACTAAGGATATAAATAAGTCCTCTGGCCCATGATGTGCCAATTCAGTTATATCTCGTAAATCATTAACTATTCTAGACATAATATGACCTGTTTTATTGTTATCAAAATAACTAAAAGGCAATGTTTGTAAATGAGAAAATATATCTCCCCTCATATCGTGCTCTATCCTTACTCCCAGTAAATGTCCCCAATAAGCTACAATATAATTGCTAATATATCTAAGAACAAATAATAAGGACATTATAATAGTCCATCTAATTAAAAGGTCCATTCTTCCATTTGGAATAATTTCATTAATCATTTTTCTTGTAAAAACCGGAAAGATTAAATCCGATACAGATATAAGAAATGCAAAAAACATATCTATGAAGAATAGTCTTTTATGTGGTTTGTAATATGATATAAATCGTTTAAGCAAATTTCTTCTCCTCCTTGTTTAATTTTAAGAATATTTCGTGTCACGAATATTATATTATATTTTGTATTTTTTTTCAACAATCCCATTCTAACCTATTACTAATTATATCTAAAATTAAATAATAATTCATATAAATAAAAGTTATAACCCCTGTATCATTTATCAAAAAGCCTATAATGGAAGTAAGCAATACTATTATTGCTTTTTCTTTTAAACTTTTATTAGATATTATATATTTATATAGTTTTTTAAATATAATAATCTCGGCTATAATGGCAAGGGAAAATGGAGGAGTTAATGTTAGTTTCATCAATTCTTTTGCCTTAAATGATGCCATAGATATAAATTCACTTATTCCATTTTCTTTTATTCTATAAAAGAAACTTATTGCATGGGTATTATCTTCCCTAAGAATATCAAAAAACATATTTATTCCAAATATAAATAATCCTATTAATAGAAATATAAGTATCTCTTTTATTCCATTTTTCTTGGAAAAAAACATAATATAAATCATAAATCCAAATAATGAAACTGAAGTTATAAACCCACCTGTATTAGCACCAAAATGAGTAGACAAAGTAATCATATTAACTACAAATATAATTACACCTATAACTCTTTTAAAATTTATATTTTTTATATCCTTAGTCATACTAAAGAAAAATAATATGGAAGTAGCCAGTAATACTCCCATTATTCCATTATTCAAACCATAATATCTTGCACCATATACTAGATTGTTGAATCCAATATAAGAATTATAAATCATATTTGGATATAACATAGTTCCTAAAACTACAAATATATAGGTGAAACTACTTATTGTTTTCACAAAATTTAATTCTTTTTTTATAATTAATTTTGTGATTATATATGAAATCAGCATACTAAGGATTAAATAAATAACAATGCTTTGATTTAACTTAAATAGTCCTAATACTAATGATATTAGAATATTTACAGATATAAATGAATAGAAAAAATATAATTTGTTATTTACCTTATTGGATTTCATTATTGAAATACACAATAGTATAATTGACAAATAGGTGATTCCATGGAATAAATAAGCACTAATAAGTAGATTCATATTTATTCTATATAGTTTATTTATCTCTTTTATAGGATTCTCTACTTCTAGAAACTTAAATGGTTTTCCTATATTGACTTTTTTCGCATATCCATAGGTGTTTTTCAATTGAACAGAAATATCTTCTATTGCAATAAATCCTTCTCTTTTAGTGGAATTACTTGTTAATAGCCCATTATTTTCTCCATCAATATATATTATCGGAACCAGATATTTGTTTAATAAATACTTATCCTTCTCTGCTACTTTTTTAGGCAATATAATTATCTGATTATCCTTATATTCAGTTAAGTATCTTTTTAGAATCTCCACATTATTTTTTTCTTCTTGAATATCATACTCCAACAACAATATATTGGATTTATCTAAAAATTTATCTGTAACTTTCCTTAGCCAATCCAAATTATAAACAATAGAATTTTCTTCATAATCAACAATCCTATCTTTATTAGAAATTAAAAGTGCTCCCTTTCCATTTCCAATATAGGATGTTTTTTCTTTTTTCAATACATCTCCTAGATATTCTAAATTTATACTTTTTTTCCCAAGGTCTTTTACAGTTAACTTTTTTCCTGTATTAGCTGATAGATATAGACCTTCCTCCGAGTAGGGAGGTCTAGTTTTTAAATTTATAAATCCTAGACTAAGTTTGTCTAATTCTAAATTTTCTATTGTTTCTATTTTAAGCTCATCAACTAGTATTAAAATCGATTTAATAGGTTCAGCAAATATCTTACTTGGAATTAAAATTATTATAAATACTAATATAAAATTTATTATTTTTTTTATCATATCAATCACCTTAATATATAATTGAACTTAATATACTAAAAATTCCTAATATAAATGATAATATACTTATGAGAATACTATACCTATATCTTCCATCTTGTATTATATCTATTTTTTTGTTAAAAACTCTTTCTCCCTCTATTGTAACTACGTTATATTTTTCTTTTATATAAATAAATCCACTAATTAATATAAAAAAGATTCCTATTATCACCTATTATCCCTCCACTAAAAATGTACCAAATAAAAATACATTATTCCAAATCACAAATACCTTTATATTTACAATAACTTGGACATCTATTACTTTTTTCATAATCATATATACTTTCCTTCCTAGACGTAAAGTCCATAAACCTTTCAATCCAATATATATTTTCTCTTAGACTATTATCATCTACTGGAATATCTATAGATTCTCCATTCTCTAAAAATATTATCTTAGTCTTATGGATTTCTATATCCATTATATTTTTAACAACATATGAGTATAGTTGTAGTTGTGGCTTATAGTATTCCATAAGAGAATGTTTATTTATTACCTTATTTGTTTTGTAATCAATTATTTCTGCTTTTTGTCCTTTAATATTTATCCTATCTATTACTCCTGTTATATATTTGTCCTTTAACTTTAAATAAAAAGTTTTTTCTATAAAGGTTTTATCATAATCCTCATTGTACAGTTTTAAATAATTTTCGATATAAGGCTTTAATTCTTCATATATAGAAGAAGTATAATATATTCCAAAGGATTTGCATATATTTTGCAACAATTCCTCTACATCCATATTCAATTTATAGTACTGGCAAAATTTATGAATAATATTTCCTTTTTGAATACTACTAATAAGCTGTTCTTTTTCAGTCCTTAACTCTAGCCCTATGTGAGATAACTTTCTATAATAATCAAAATAAAACTTTCTATTGCAATCTAAGAATGTAAGATACTGAGTTATATTATATCTATCTATGGTATCCTTAGGATAGTTAGTATCTTTAAATAATAAAGGTAACTCCATATCTGTAATACTATCTTGATTCACTAATTCATTATTTATTAATCTAACTGGAATATATTCCTCACTTGGAACATGGACTTCAGATATAATTTTACATTCTGTAGGATTTATAAAGTCCTTTATAAGTTTTTTAAATCCACTGTCTTTTCCTTGACTGCCTAAAATAAGCATCTTTTCTGCTCTAGTCATAGCAACATATAAAATTCTTTCTGTTTCTTCTTTATCCTTTTTATATAATTCTTTTCTTATATTATCGTATAATGCTCTATTATTTTCTAATTGAACCCCTATACCTACTTCCTTGTGAAATAACATATTTGGATAAGTCCCACCGTTGGAATTAGCCATTTCTGGGATTATCACCACTGGAAACTGAAGTCCTTTAGATTTATGTATAGTCAGTATCTTAACTACATCAGCATCTTCTGATTCTATTTTTCCTTCTTCTTCATCTCTAGTTTTAATTTCTTCTAAGTAATCAATGAAATCTGTTACTGTTCCTCTAAAGTTCAATTCATATTTTTTTGCCATATCTTTAAACTTATAAATATTTGCAATACATTGTTTTCCACCTTGTTTTAAAAGTAATGTTTCTATAAAATATGTTTTTGAAATCAATTCATCTAATAACTTAGTTAGTCCATACAAATCTCTTATATTATATAGGTAATCCATGATGTTTATGGCTTCTTTGATTTTTTCTTCTTCATCATTTATTTTTTCATCATAATCAATATTTACCATAGCATTATATACTGTTGTCTTCTTATTTCTTAGTATCCAATATATAGTTTTATCTGTAAGCCCTATCATAGGAGATCTTAAAAAACCTATGGTTGCTATGGTATCAAATGGATTTCCTATGGATTTTAAACCATTAATTAAATCCAATACCTCCTGCTGTAAAAAAAACCTTTTTCCACCTAAATTATAAAAGGGTACTCCAAAGTTTTTTAAGGCTTCTTCATAAATATGATTTCTAGTAGTTGCTCTAAAGAGCATAGCAAAATCACCATATTTATATTTTCCTTGTAATACTAATTCCTTTATTCGCTTTGCTATTAATTGTGCTTCATAATGTCTATGATAATTACTAGGACTTTGATTATCCGGTACTTCTAAATCTTCTTTTTCCAAGATTTCTACATCTATGGAGTTTTTTGATTTATGAAATTCTTTTAGCTCTGTATACTTATTTGTCATTAGTTTACTAAATATACTATTGATAAATTTCAATACAGTTTCTACAGTTCTATAATTTTTTTGTAATGTAATTATTTCCTCTTTAGAGACTTCCTGAATATCTAACATTACATCATAAAAAACTTCTAAATCTGCACCCCTAAAGCCATAAATAGATTGTTTTGGATCTCCTACTACAAATAAATTAGACCTGTCTAGTTTTTCATTTACTGTAGCTAGTTTATAGAATATCTTTTTTTGCAACTCATTCGTATCTTGAAACTCGTCTATCATAATATATTTATATATTTCTTGGTATTTATTTCTAATATAGGTATTTTCTAATAAATCCAAAACTTTTATTTGTAAATCATCATAGTCTAAGGCTTTAATTTCTTTCTTTTTTGACTCATATTCCTTATCAATATCCATAAGCAAATCTAATATAATCATATAGATATGAATATTGTATTTTTCACATCCTAGTAAAGACTTTTCTATAGATGATTTTAACATATCTATATTTTCAGTTTCCTTAGAGCTTGTACCTATGTTTTCATATAGATATGCCAATAAGCTAGGTAATTCCTCATCTAAATAATGATTGTCTTTAAATTTAATCCAATTTAAATCTGTTTGCAGCTTAAATATCTTTGAGTTTTTAGGCAATTTTTCCATTAAATATATAAACTTATCTTTTATAAATGAAATATCCTCTTTTTCAAACTCCAAGGAATTTATATATTCTAAAGTTTTTTGTTTTAAGTCTTTGAAAGTTAGTCCTATGGTTCTAGCCTTATTATAAAGCTGATAAAAATCATCAATTAAGAAGCTTATATTGTTCTTTTTAAATATTCTTAGTAATTCATATACTCCCTTATTATTTTCCAAGCCTCTATTCAATACATCTTGTATTGTTTTATTTAAGAGACTCATAGATTCATAATTTTCTAATACCTCAAATAATGGGTCTATATTTGCTTCAATAGGGTTTTCCCTCAATATCTTTGCACAAAAACTATGGATGGTGGAAATATTTGCCTTTTCCATATCTCTATAATACTTCCTCCACACATTTCCCCTATAAAAGTTTTTTCTTATTTCTTTTCTAATTCTATCTATCATTTCTTGAGTAGCTTTTTTAGTAAATGTAATTGCCACTATGGATTCTATTTCTTTATTTTCCTCTAGGTTTCCATATTCTAATATATGTATAAACCTTTCTGTCAGCACTTTAGTTTTTCCTGTACCTGCCCCTGCATTTACAGCTACGTTTTTCTCTATGGTTTTTATAGCTATTTGCTGTGGATCTATTGTCATCACTCCACCTCCAATACATTTTCATATCTGCAAATATCCTTATATATACAATAGGATGAACATTCCAAAGGATTTATGGAAAAATCTCCACTGTTTATTCTATCTATTGTCTGTTGTATATTAGACTTTGTAATTTCCAGTAATTCATTCCATTGATTATTATCTAAAGCTCCTTTATGTTTCTTAGTTATTAATTTTGTTTCTTCAATTTTGCCTAATTTAGTTTGAAACTCACCATTGGAAACTATACCATATATTCCAGCAACTATATCTTTGTTTTTCTGAGACATTATATATATTGGCAACTGAAGTGACAAACCATTTGACATATGGTCTATATCATAGATTCCATAGGTGCTACTTTTATAGTCCATAATTACATATTTCTCTTCTCCTAGAACTTTGTCAATTCTATCAATCTTTCCCCTTATTTTTATTTCTCCTTTATTAGTCTGCAATGAAAAGTCTCCATATCTTCCGAATTCCAATTCAAATTCATAGGGAATTAATTTTTCTTTTGAATTAAATAATCGTTCTATATCGTTTTTTATAAAATTCATCAATCTATCAAAGATATTTTCTACTATTAATAAATCCTTTTTATATTGCTTATTTAAGCCTATTCCAGTAGAATATCTTTCTACTAACTCCTTTAATGTATCTATTGTATCTTCAAATACAAAACTTATATTATCTTCTATAGATTCCTTTAAATCCTCTTTATATATATTATAATAATGTCTCAAAACCTCATGATAAACATTCCCTATATCTATATTACTATATTCTTCAGAATCATTCTCATGTTTTTCT
Organism: Tissierella pigra; assembly: GCF_009695605.1. Taxonomy (GTDB): domain Bacteria; phylum Bacillota; class Clostridia; order Tissierellales; family Tissierellaceae; genus Tissierella; species Tissierella pigra. The sequence continues at coordinate 25,609 of NZ_VUNQ01000026.1, read as the reverse complement.
ATATTCAAAACTCTTTGAAGTAAAAAAGCATAAGGACATTTGTTATAGGATTCAAGATAGGTGTTAGAATATATATTATTTTTATTAAATGACTTTATATCTTCGTTTATTATATCCTCTGTTATTAGCCCCTTATATTCATTAAAAGATTTACTATTTCTTTTATATTCACAAATAATTTTATTATTTATAATCTTAAGCTTGTCCTTATTTGCCATATTGTGAAACCTATAATACTCCTTTGTTTCTTCTGATAAATTTTCATAATGGTTAAGTATTAGGTAATTAGACAATTCATCTATTGTAGTTATATCCTTTATATGATCTTTAAATAAATAATTTAAACTTAGATTTATAATTTGAAACTTTTCTTCCAATTGTTCTCCATTAAACATATTTATTATTTCATCTAAAAAAATTGAAGGTATACTATCTTCATTTAATCCTTCACTATAAGATAAATAAAGTTTCTCTTTACATGAAGCAATTAAAGAAGCAAATTTTACCGATTCGTTGTTTAATCTCTCTAAGTAATTTTTATAATCTAATTTGATTTTTAGTAAATCGATATAATTTCTATCATTGAGCAAAAAATTATTTTCCTGTAAAAGTGGATAATACTCTCCTGATAATCCTGTTACAAAAATAATATCATGCTGAAAACCTCTACTGTTTATGGGATTTAATATTTTTATACCCTTTGAATTCTTATTTTGTTTTAAAATTCTTTCATCCTCTAATAGCTTTGTAATTCCCAAATAATAATCCTCAATTGAAATTTCTTCTATAATCATAGATATTTGATTCATTTTCTCTATGATTTCTTTTAATTTCTCTAAAGCTAAAGTATCTCGATAGAAAATATCATAATCTTTATAGGTAGCATATATATCTTTTATTTTATTATCTATATTGTAGCTATCTATTATTTCAAAGAATATTTTATTATAGTTATTTATTGAATCCTTATATAGAATTTTATTCATTTCACTTAAGATAAGATTTAATACATTTTTGAGCGTATCTATATTGTTCATGGATATATTTAAACTATTTTCTTCTTCTAAAATCTTGTTTAATTCAAATATATTATCAAATTTAATATTTTTTAAAGCAAATTCCATTTCGTCTTTATATGATTTATCTATAATAGTAAAATAATTGGATTTAATCCTATTTATTATACTTCCTCTATCTCCTTTTTTTATCATAAGCCCAAATATATTTAAAAACTCTTTAATTAAAGGAATTTCTTTTAGTGCAGTTTCTATTTGTAAGTTTATTGGGAGATTTTCCTCTTGTGCTACTTGAAATAATGTATCTTTATAATCATTATTTAACAATATAATTGCAATCTTAGATAAATCCATTCCAGCTTTCCTAAGGCTTTTTATTTCCTGAAAAATTCTTTTAAATTCCAAATAAATAGAAGGTGATTTTATTAAAGTCAGTTTATTATTATATTCAAATTTTAGTGTTTCTTCACTGAACAAATTTTGTCCTATGGTTTCAAATATATTGAATTCTTTTTTCTCTACATATTGTTTTTTAAAACCTATAGATTGTAAATTAGTAATAGTTTTATTGATACTAGACATATTTGCTTTTGTCTGAAAAGGAATATTTATATATATATCTATATTAGTCTTACATATCTCTTTCAATATCTCCATCTCTATAGGTCTAAAATCATAAAATTCATCTATAATTATAAAATCCAAACTTTCAAAATAATTTCCATCAGCTTTTAATTTTTCGATTGCTTTAAAATATGAACTTTCTCTATCTATTAAATTTAATCTTTTAAGTTCCCTTTCATATTCAGAATAAATAAGTCCTATTTCTTGAAAACAGGCTGAATCAGGACAGGTTTCAATATAGTCCTTTGGATGAATCAATGACCTTTTGATTTCACCTATTATATACCCTAAACTTTCAATAAATCCGTCCATAGAAATAGCATCTCTAAAATATACAATCTTTTCTTTTTTATACAATTTAAGTATTGAATTTTTTATGATTATATCTTTAGCAAATTCATTAATAGTTAAGTCAATATTATCATTTAATATCTCATTTACTATATCATCAAAGGTAAAAAGATTGATTTCAAAACTTTGCTCTACTTCATCAATAAATTTCATTCTATACTTTGCAAGTAATTCTCCATTAGGAAGTAAATAATAAAATCTATGACCTTCTCCTTTTTTTAAACTTTCCATGGTTTTTTGTACTAAATCATACTTCTTGCTATTATTGAAAGGTCCAAAATATATTATTCTGTCAGTCATTATATATCATCCCTTCTATTGGCTATTTATTGATTTCTTCTATTAGTTTCTTAGTTTCAATATTTAACCCTTCTAAATCGTTAAGTTCTACTATTTTATCCTCTAAATTATATTTTTCTTTTAATTTTAAAATCCTATATACCTTTTCATCTATATCCTTTTCATTTAGATTACCAGTATCTACTGATTCCTTTATATATTCCATAACCTTTCTAGGATTATCTTTTCCATGACATATTAATGCAATGTCTCCACCGGATTTAATAAACCTTAAAGAAGCTTCTTCCAGTGAGTAGTTTTCTACTATTGCACCCATGGTCATATCATCAGATACTATTACTCCCTTGTATCCTAATTGATCTCTTAATAGATTTTGTATGACTTTCTGTGACATAGTAGAAGGATATTCTTTATCTATGGCAGGGTATAATATATGTGCCACCATAATCATATCCACATCTTCCTCTATTGCTCTTATAAAAGGATTTAATTCCATGGATTCTAACTCTTCCATACTTTTATTTACTATTGGTAGGTTAACATGAGAATCCATACTTGTATCTCCATGTCCTGGAAAATGTTTTACTGCTGGAATTGTATCTGTATCTCTTATTCCAAGCATTACTTGTATTCCATTGCTTACTACAATGTCTGTTGTATTACCAAATGACCTGTTTCCAATAACAGGATTTTTAGGATTTGAATTAATGTCTAAAACTGGTGCAAAATCAAGGTTAAAACCTAAAGCCTTTACTCTCTCACCTAATATTTTACCATAGTTATAAGAAATATCCTTATTATTTTTCTTTCCCAACTTTACAGACTCTGGAAGTCTAGTAAAAGTTTTTGGAAGCCTGCTTACTCTTCCACCTTCTTCATCTATGGATAAGAATAGGGGAATATCATTATTTGAATTGGCTTCCTTTATATTATTTAAGAGCTTTAATGTTTTATTTTCATCTTCTATATTCCTAGAGAATAATATAAACCCACCTACTTTAAGCTCCTCTATAAAATTTACTATTTCATTATTAATCTCTGTACCCTCAAAACCTACTATAAGTAATTGCCCTATTTTTTCTTCTAAAGTCATGGATTTAATCCTGTCTTTTATAGGGTCTATTTGTATATTGTTATTTTCTGAAGGCAGTTCATTAGGCTCAGACATATCTGCATCTCCAAGATTTATATTATCTTTTCTGCATCCCACTAAAATTAATATAATAAGAGTAATTAAAATAAATACTATAGTCTTTTTCATTTTATCACCTTTTCTTATGTTATTGATTAGTTTTATTATAGTATATCCTTATTTGCAATATAATTAAACAACAAACGGAGAGTTATCTTTATCTCTCCGTTTGTTGTTACTAAAATATATTTAAATTCAACTCTTTGGATAAATCTGCCATAATACCGTATCCAGCTATGGAATTTCCATATTGGTCTAAGGCTGGGCTAAATACTCCTATTCCCATTTTATATGGTATAGTACCTAATATTCCTCCTCCTACACCACTTTTTGATGGTATACCTACTGTTGAAGCATATTCTCCACTAAAATTATACATTCCGCAGGTGGCCATAATTGCTGTTAATATAGACGCTGTTTTATTATCACATATTCTGTCTCCTTTAGATAATTTACATCTATTGGCTATAAACAAACCTATTCTAGCAATATCAACTGCTGTTACTTCTATGGAACACTGTTTAAAATATGTGTCTAATATATCCTCTACATCACCCTCTATAAATCCTCTAGACTTCATTAAATATGCCATGGCTCTATTTTTATTGCCTGTTTCCTTTTCCGACAAATATACTTCTTCATTATAGGATATATTAGGGTTTTCAGTTACTGTTCTAATAAGTGTGAGTAATCTATTAAACCTTTCCTCCCCTTCTCCTTTTATAAGCGAGGTCGTTACTATGGCACCAGAGTTTATCATTGGATTAGATGGTTTTATAGTATGAGGAAAATCCAGCTTAAACAATGTATTGAAGGGTTCTTCCGTGGGTTCATAATCAATTTTTTTAAACACTTGGTCTTCTCCATTATCTATTAAAGCTAGCATAAGACTCATAACTTTGGATATACTTTGTATAGTAAATTTTTCGGTATAATCTCCAGCTTTATAAATATTTCCATCTACATCCATAACACATATTCCTATATGATTCGGGTTTGCTTTCAGTAAAGCAGGTATATAGTCTGCCACTGCTCCCTCTTTTATTAAATATCTATTATTATCTATAATTTTATTTAGTATTTTTTCCATATTTACCTCCACATAATTAATGAATATCAAAGGCAGTTTTACCTATAAACTCTCTTAAAATAGAGTTTGGTGGAATTAAATCTTCATTTTCAATGTCTACAAAGTATTCTAAAAATTTAAGAAGTTTTTTTGCTTCTCCATAATAAATATTATTGCTATCTATTTCTTCTAATAAAGGCTTTATATGTTTCTTTAGTACTGCCAGTTCATATACCAATGCAGAATTAAACATTATATCAGCTTCCTCTTGAAAAGGAAAAATATATTTTTCTTCCCCTGCTCTAACTCCTGCCCACATTTCCAAAGTTTTAGTAGCATCGATCCCTCTATATTTTATATCTCTCACTATTCTTCTAACTAGCCTTGCATCTGTAGTAGGTATACGGTTATGTGCATCTATATTTAATTGAGTCAATGCTGATATATATATCTTATATTTGTTTTTTTCTGGGATATAACTTGTCATCTTAGGATTTAAGCTATGTATTCCTTCAACTATTATTGGATTTGACTTGTCTATTTTAAGCTTTTTCCCTGATTTTTCACGTTTCCCAGTAATAAAATTAAACTTAGGCAACTCAATTTCTTCACCTTCCAATAGCTTTACTAAATCTTCATTTAAACTTTCTAAATCTATGGCATCTATGGTTTCAAAATTATAGCTTCCATCTTCGTTCAAAGGAGTTTTTTCTCTATCTACAAAATAATTATCTACAGATATAGATATAGGTTTTTTTCCATTTACTTTTAATTGCATCTCTAATCTTTTAGAAAAAGTAGTTTTCCCTGAAGATGAAGGTCCTGCTATTAAAACTAAATGAAGGTCCTCATCTTCACAAATTTTGTCTGCAATATTGGCTATCTTTTTTTCATGAAGTGCTTCCGATATTCCAATTACTTCCCCTATGCCTCCATTTATAATTTTTTCATTTAATGAACCTATGTAGGCAAGGTCCAATATATCTCCCCAATCATTAGCCTCTTTAAAAACCTTTGATAGCTTTTTTAATTCTTTAAACTCAGGTAATTTATAATTAGAGTTCATTCCTGAAAATAATATTAAAATTCCTGGATAATAATATTTAAGTTCAAAAATTTCTAAATAACCTGTAGATGGAGCTAGAAAACCATGGTAAGTATCTATATGTCCACCTATATCATAAACATCAATATCTATTCTATCTAAGGTATTAAAAAGCCTTATTTTATCAATATAATTATATTCCTCAAATACTTTCATTGCTGTTTCTTTAGACATCTTTTGTCTGATTATTGGAATGTCACTTTTGATTATTTCATCCATCTTATCTTGGATTTCTTTTACTTTCTTAAAGGTAATAGAATAATCCTTTTCAAAACTTGCATAAAGCCCTTCTCCAAGAAAGTGTTCAATTCTCACTGTCTTATTTGGTATTATACTTTTACAAGCCATTATAAAAACAGCAGATATAGTCCTTGTATATATTCTGTAACCATCTGTATCTTCTATAGTTAAAAAATTTATGCTCATACCATCTTCAGCCATTTTATTTAAATTAAAAACTTCATTGTTTATTTTAGCACCTAAATATTTTTTATGTTTTTCCTTAAATACAATTTCTGTTGCCTCTTTTAAATTTGTTCCTTCTTTTAAGGATATGTATTCCCCTATGTTTTCTACATATATTTTCATTTCATTTTTCAAAACAATCCCCCCCTAATTATTCGAACAAATCTTTTTCTATTTCTCCAACTTTTCCTCCTACTTCACTAATAAATATTTTACTATTTAAATACTGTAATTCATCAGATAATCCATTAAATTCCACTTTATATCCATGAAGCCATTGATTTTCTAAAGAATACTTCTCCTTAAATTCTTTATTTATATTTCCATCGCCATATTTTCTATCTCCTATAACTGGATAACCAAGAGATGATAAGTGGCCCCTTATTTGATGTGTTCTTCCAGTAATCAATTCTATTTCAAGTAGAGAATATCCTTTCTTATTTTTCAATGGTTTAATTATAGTCTCAATTTTCTTAGTTCCCTCTAAATCATCTTTATATATTGTTACTCTATTCCTCTCTTCGTCCTTTGATAGGTATGCCTCTGCTGTAAATTCTTTTTTAATATTTCCCTTCACTATAGTTTTATAAAATCTTCTTATTTTACCTTTCTTAATTGCTTCATTTATAATCTTTAATGACTCATAGTTTTTAGCACCAATTATTATTCCAGAAGTATTTCTATCTAGTCTATTACATATGGAAGGAGTAAAGGTCTTTTGTATTCTTGGTACAAAATCACCTTTCTGAATCAAGTATGATACCATGCTATCTACTATATTTTCTTCAAATTCCTTAGATGCACCATGAGATAATATTCCTATAGGTTTATTTATTAATATTATATTGTTATCTTCATAGATAATATTTGGTATAATTTTAGATTTTACTTCTTCTTTTTTGGCTATAAATTTATCTATAGTCTCATCTGATAAATAAAGTTGTATTTTATCTCCTTCATAAATTGTGGTTTCTGGTTGGACCTTTGCCCCATTTAGCTTTACATTCTTTTTCCTAATCATTTTATACACAAATCCTTGAGGAGCCTCAGCTAAATATTTTTTCAAGAATCTGTCAAGCCTTTGTTCATTTTCATTTTTATCTATTATTATTTCTCTCAAAGTTTTCTCACCTTTTTCTAAATCTTATGTTATAATTATATTATACACAATTATAAGATTAAAACCTAAATTTTTACAAAAGTTTTTAAAGAGGTGAAATTATGAAAAAGTTTTTTGAGATCATAAAGGATATTTTATATGATTCTGTAGACTACATAATAATGATAGGAATAGTAGGAATTGTAATATTTATTATAGGTTGGAGGTTAGACCTTCTGTTTGCAAAAGATGCCTTGGATATGCCACCAAATGATATTGTTATTGAAGATAATAATGGTGAAAATAAAAGTAATGAAGATTCTAATTCAGATAAAGATAATAGCGAAAATCCATCAGATGAAAATAATGGCCCTAAGGAAGATAATAATACTAACAATAATAAAGATGAAAACAAACCAAAAGATACTAACAACAGTGGTAACATGGTTAAATTTAACATTCCACCAGGCTCATTACCATCTAAAATCGGTAATATATTAGCAGAAAATGGTTTAGTAAGCAGCAAAGAAGATTTTGTTATAAAAGCTCAAGAATTAAAGTTAGATACTAAGCTAAAATCAGGAGACTATGAAATCAAATCCAATAGTTCAATAGAAGAAATTCTTAAAATACTTACAAAATAAAGTCTTCCTAATGGAAGACTTTATTTTTAATTAATAGGTTTCATTAATATATCCATCTATTAAAGATAATTTTTTTTCTTCTAAAAATACTCCTTTTTCTTTTAATATATCTAATAACCAAATTGCCTTTGAGTGAAATATTGCTTCCTTATAATTGAGAAGTACAATTTCATAAAGTTTATCATCTAAACGCTTTGAGTTTAAGCTGACAAAATATGCTTCAATATCTTTAAATTCCAAATACTCAAGTAAATTTAAAGCAGCTTTGTCCTTTTCATTATAATAATTATTTCCTTTATTCAAATAATAATTATAATATTTTTGATGTTTTTTGGTATTCTTTACTTCTTTAGCCAACATAGAAAAGTACTTGGCTAAGACATTATAATACTGATAATTAAACATTCCCATTTCATAACTATCAATTCTTAAAAAAGGTTTAAAATTCATTCTCATTACTAAATCATAGTTATATTCTAAAAATTGTTTCTTTGTTATATTTCCTTTTTCAAACTCAAATATTAAAGAGGATCTTCTATGAAAAAATGTTTCAAAGTTGTCCCCAGTTTTGCTATAAAAAATCAAGCTACACACCCTATCTAATTTATTTTCAAATTATATTATATCATAAATTATAGCTCTTTTAATAAAGATATTTCTGTTTTTGTTAATTCTCTATATTCTCCTGAGTCTAATAGCTGGTCTAAAACCAATGGTCCCATGGAAATTCTCTTTAAAAATAAAACTTTCATTCCAATACTTTCAAACATCCTCTTTACCTGATGAAACTTTCCTTCTTGTATAGTTAAATATACCTTAGATATTATATTTCCATTAATTATCTCTAAATCTGCTGGTAAAGTTTTATATCCATCATCTAAGGTGATTCCTTTTTTAAAAACTTCAATGTATTTATCTTCAACATATCCGTCTACTTCCACATAATATTTTTTATTTACTCCTTTTTTAGGAGATAATAGTTCATGGGCTAATTTACCGTCATTGCTTATTAATAAAAATCCTTCTGTATCTTTATCCAATCTTCCTACTGGAAAAGGCTTATAAATTAAATATTCTTCTGATAATAAATCTATTACTGTTTTAGTTCTAGGATCATCAGTAGAAGATACAAGTCCTTGAGGTTTATTCATCATTAAATATATATATTCTCTATATAAAACTTCTTCCTCGCCCAAAAAAATCTCATCTTCATATGGATTTACTTTAAATTCATTATTGCAAATAATACTATTATTTACCTTTACTCTTCCATCCTTAATAAACTTTTTTACATCTTTTCTGCTTCCATATCCCATATTAGCAAGAACTTTATCTAGTCTTTCTTTTTTTGCCATATTATCACCTTCCATATTCTATATATTATTCTACCTTATTTCCCATTTTATTTAAACTATCTTAGGAATATTTTTTGTTAAAATAGTAAGACTATTAGTGTAAGAATATTTAATTTGAAAGGAGATTACCATGCACAACGAACAAATTACTGAAGGTGTAAAATGTGTAGTAAATACTTGTCACTATTATAAATCAGGAGATTTATGTACAGCTGGTAAAATTGAAATATTACCTAGAAACGCTTCTACATCCGAAGAAACAGATTGTGGTACTTTTAAATCTTCAAAATAGTATAAATAAAGGAGACAGCTAACTGTCTCCTTTATTTATACTGCACATTCAAGTCCTAATTCTATTGCATATTCTCGTAAATGTTCTGGTATTTGATCCATAGTATAATTTACATTTATGAAAAATTCTACTTCCAATTTTTCTCCTATTTTCTTTAATTTTTCCACTAACTTTTCTAGATTTGGAATACTCAAATCAATTACTTTGTAGATGCTGTCTACATAAATTTTTTCCACATCATAATCCATTCCAATTAAACCACACAAAAAGCCATAGAAAGATTCAATATTTATTATATTGAATTCCATGGCATTAATTAGTCGTACATTATAATCTAAAGTAAAAATATGGTCGTCATCCACATCAATAAAAGCAATATTACCATTACCCGCCTTCATATCCTTGTTAGCATTATCGATTAACCATTTTGTCTTTCCTGCACCTTTTTCACCCAAAATTAATTTAACCATGACTAACCACCTCTACCTTTCTTTTTATTATATATTATATATTCGACATAATTCGATTATTTCCTTCTTTTTTGAAGAAACTTTTTGAAAATTTAAAAAACCTATTGGAATTTTTTTAGTCCTCTTCCATTTAAATAATTAAATTTAATCCCTTGTCTTGAATTTCTGGACTCCATCAAGGCGATTATAGTATCTCTTATTTTCCACCAAGACTCATTCCAATTGACAAATAGTGAATTTTCTTCAGGTGCTCTTCCTATAATCCTTTGAATCACAATATTAGGATCAAGATATTCTAGAAATAAAATTACCCTCTCTATATATTCTTCTTTAGAAATTAAAGCTATTTCTCCATTTTTATATAAAGTTCCTAAAGTTGTTCCATCAACTATATATAAGGCATGTAGTTTCACTTCATCTATTCCTAGGGCTGATAATACCTTAGCATTTTCAATTACATCAGCTTCTGTATCCCAAGGAAGATTTAAGATTATATGTGTACAATTTCTTAATCCATATCTTTTAATCCTTATACTTGCGTCTATAAATTCAGCTAATGTATGGCCTCTATTAATTTTTTCTAAAGTAGAATAGTTTACTGTCTGAAGTCCTAATTCAATTGTTATATCTATATTATATATATCTTTAATTTTTGATAAATATTCTAAATAGTTGTCATTGATACAATCTGGACGAGTTGAAATAGACACCCCAACTATATCCTCTAATAAAACTTGGTCTATACACTCCTTAAAGCTTTCAAAAGGTAAATAAGTATTTGTAAAATTTTGAAAATAAGCTATAAATTTTTTTGCTTTATACTTATTACCTATATATCTTTTATTCCTCTCTAACTGTTCTCTTACTGATATGGAAGATGATAAGTTTTCAAAAGAACCACCTTCCTCTCCACAAAATATACAACCCCCTCTCCCTACAGTACCATCCCTATTGGGACAGGTCAATGGCAAAGATATAGGTAGTTTATATACCTTTTCACCAAATTTTTCACTCAAATATTTAGAATAGGTATTATATACTGTGCTCAACCTTTTCCTCCTTCCTTATGAACTTAATACCCTTTTAAGTAAGTCTTACTCAATTATATAGTTAAAGCACTTTACCAAAGGTAAAGCGCCCTTTATACTATTCTTCGTCATCTAACTCATCATAGTTTTCATACTCTACAAAGTCTTCATCATCTATAAATAAAGCTTCAAAAGCTTCAGATACAGTTCCAAATTCTTCTTCATTTTCAATTGGCAATAAATCAAATTCATTATCTTCTAATTCAACATATCTATAAAGCAATACCTCATCATCACCCATTGGTAATAATGCAATATATTCAACATCTTCAACTTCAAATATACCTAAAACACTACACTCTAATTCAGTATCATCATCAAGTGTAAGATATATTATATCGTTTTCCTCCATATCCTCAAAATCAAAATCATCTAATTCATGGTCATGATCATCACAGCCACATCCACAACCACAGCCACCACAATGCTCATCATTATATTCAAAAGCTTCATCTTTTTTATTGTCCATTTTCATTCTCCTTTACCTTTATATTTATTAATTATATGCTAATGATACCCTATTTAGATATATAAGTACATATATATTTTATAAAATCAATGAATTTTTTCTAGTACCTTTAAAAGCAATTTATATGTTCTTTCTGTAGATGATATACTTAGTTTTTCCCCTGGTGCGTGTACTCCATACATATTTGGACCAAAAGAGATCATGTCTATGCTGCCAAATTTCTCCTTGAATAAGCCACATTCAAGTCCTGCGTGTATTGCATCAATATTTATTTCGTTATTATATAGTTCTTTATAAGCATCTTTAAATACATCTCTTATATAAGATTCTTTAGCATATTCCCATGCAGGATAAGATGATGTACTTTCCCACTCTGCTCCAATATTTTCAGCAAGTACTCTTATTTGGTTTGCTATATAAGTCTTTAGACTTCCAATGGAAGACCTTATGGCAGACTCCATAGTTATACTGTCTCCAGTAGTTATTATAACGCCTAAGTTACTTGAGCTTTCTACTAAACCCTTAATATCCATACTCATGGAGTTAACTCCATTTGGAAAAAGCATCAAAGCAGTAATTGTTTTTTGTGTAGTATCCTTAGAAAACACCTTATCTCTTTTGTCATCTACTTTTATAAAAGATAATTCAACATCTTTATCAGTAGAAAGTAACTCAAATCTAAATTCTTTTTCTATTTCTTTAATAATCGCATTAGCTTTTTCTACATTATATTTTTCCATAGCAACAACTGCTTTTGTATATCTAGGAATGGCATTTGATTTTGAACCACCTTCTATATAACATAAATTTATATCTATCTCTCTATTTAATCTTTGAAGCACTCTTCCAATTATTTTATTAGAATTCCCTCTTCCTTTATCAATTTCCATTCCAGAGTGTCCACCTTTAAGTCCAGATACTGATATTTCATATATTTCCTTATTGTTTAACATTTCATCCCATTCTATGGGAATTGTAACTAGATTTCTTTCTCCCCCTGCACAACTTACAAGTATTGTTCCTTCTTCTTCTGAATCTATATTTATTAGTATTTTACCTGTTACACTTTGTGGTTCTAAGGCTGCTGCTCCAGTCATACCAGATTCTTCATTAGATGTTATAAGAACCTCCAAGGGAGGATGGGCTATATTTTTTGACTCCAGTACAGCCAACGCCATTGCTACGGCAATACCATTATCAGCTCCAAGGGTAGTTTCTTTGGCCATAATATAATCTCCTTCTACTTCAAGTTTTATAGGATCCTTTGAAAAATCATGATTTGAGTTATCTACCTTCTCTCCTACCATATCCATATGTCCCTGTAGTATTATAGTAGGACTATTTTCGTATCCCTTATAAGCTGGTTTTTTTATAATTATATTCAAAGCCTTATCCTGTATAACTTCTAATCCTAAATTTCTGCCTACACTGGCTAGATAGTCACTTATTTTTTGTTCATCATAGGAACATCTAGGTATCTTAGATATTTCTTCAAAGTAGTACATTACCCTTTCTGGCTTTAGTCCTTGTAAAACTCCCATTTTATATCCTCCTTATTCCTATACACCCTAAAATAGTCAATTTAGTTTATATAGTATTATAATCTTTACCATAATTTATAATTCTTAAACTTACATTAAATCTTTTATTTAACTATATTTTTTCCCAATTTATATTTTGATTTAATAATTCTACAAGATTAGTAAAATATTTTTCCTCTAGTTCTGTAAATCTATTTTTTTCTGGACTATCTAAATCCAGTACTCCATAGACTCTATTATTCTTTATTATTGGTATAACAAGTTCTGAATTAGACTGACTATCACAAGCAATATGTCCTGGGAACAAGTGTACATCTGGTACTAATTGAGTTTCTCTAGTCTCCACTGCTTTTCCACAAACTCCCTTTCCCATACTTATTCTATTACAAGCTGGAAGCCCCTGGAATGGTCCTAAAACCAATTCATTGTCCCTTAATATATAAAACCCCGCCCAATTCAATCTATCTGCACATGCCATTATTATGCCTGTTATATTTGAAATATTTGCTAAATCATCCTGTTCTGAACTAAGCTGCCCTTTTACAAGAAGAATCATATATCGCATTCTTTCTTCTTGGTTCATATCTTTTATTCCATCTAATTTAAACATATCTATTTCACCTCATAAGCACTCTCTCTTTATAAATAATACTAAATTCCATTTATAGCTACCCTAAATATTTCTTAACGTCTATTATTCTTTGATTTGTTGAACCCCTAAACTGTAACATCATAGATTTTTTTGATATGTCGAATTTGCCATCTATTAAAATATCTGTCTGCAATAGCAACTCCCTAAACTTTTTATTTTTAAGCATTTGTTCAAAAGTATATCCAGTATATGTTACTACACTTAATCCAAGGCTTTTAACTTTTCTAGCTAAGATACTACACTCCAATGCTTGTTCAAAGGGTTCTCCTCCACTGAGAGTAATACCATCTAGCAGAGAATTTTCCTTCACCATTTTTACTATATTATCTACTTCTATTAAGCTCCCTCCATTAAAAGAGTGGGTACTAGGATTATGACATCCAACACAGTTATGTTTACATCCTTGGGTAAACACCACTAATCTAATTCCTGGACCATCTACAATGGATTCCTCTTCTATTCCTGCTATTCTTATTTTATCCATAATTACTACCCCTTATTTGGAACAAGAAAAATGTTTTACTCTATCTCTTTCTTCTGCTTTTTTAGCATCATTAAACCTATCAAGAGTTCCTACTAAGTATCCAGTAATACGTCTAATTCTTTCAAATTTAATATTGCCTTCTTCTCTCCCACATTGAGGACATGTATCTCCTATAATTCCTGTATAACCACATACAGGATCTCTGTCTACAGGGTGATTAATAGAACCATAGCCAATTCCAGCTTCCTTCATGGCTTTAACAATTCTCTCGAAAGCTTCTAAGTTTTGAGATGGATCTCCATCTATTTCTACATATGTTATATGTCCTGCATTAGTCAATTCATGGTAAGGAGCTTCTATATTTATTTTATCTATAGCCTTAGTCTTATAATAAACTGGTACATGGAAACTATTTGTATAATATTCTCTATCTGTTATACCTTCTAAACTTCCAAATCTTTCCCTATCCATTTTTACAAATCTACCTGACGTTCCTTCAGCAGGTGTTCCAATTAAAGTAAAATTCATTTTATATTGTTTACTAATATCATCCATTCTGGCTCTCATATGTTTAATTATATCTAATCCTAATGTTTGTGCTTCCTTACTTTCACCATGATGACTGCCGATTAGTGCTTTTAAACATTCTGCTAATCCTATAAAACCAATTGATAATGTTCCATGTTTTAGCACTTCTCTTATATTGTCATCTCTAGTTAATTTATCTGAGTCCATCCAAATTCTTTGTCCCATTAGAAACGGGAAGTTACTTACTTTTTTACTTGCTTGGATTTCAAACCTTTCTATTAGCTGTTCTATAACTAAATCTATAGTTTCATCTAATTTCTTATAAAAACTATTTATATTACCCCTATTTTCAAGGCCTATTCGTGGTAAGTTAATAGTTGTAAAGCTTAAATTACCTCTTCCATTTACAATTTCCCTAGATGGATCATATACATTTCCTATTACCCTAGTTCTACAACCCATATAGGCTATTTCTGTTTCTGGATGACCTTCCTTATAATATTTAAGATTAAAAGGTGCATCTATAAATGAGAAGTTTGGAAACAATCTTTTAGCACTTACTTTACAAGATAGTTTAAATAAGTCATAGTTTATATCCTCTTTATTATAGTTAATACCTTCTTTTACCTTAAAAATCTGTATTGGAAATATAGGTGTTTCTCCATTTCCTAGTCCTTCTTCTGTTGTTAATAGTAAATTTTTAATTACCATTCTTCCTTCTACTGATGTATCTGTTCCATAATTTATTGAGCTAAATGGTATTTGAGCTCCTGCTCTAGAGTGCATAGTGTTAAGGTTATGAATCAAAGCTTCCATAGCTTGAAAAGTTCTTCTATCTGTATCTTTATAACTATTCTTTTCAGTAAACCTTTGTACTTTATCCACTATTTCATCATCATTTAGTAATTCTTTTAAATATTCTGCTTCCTTTAATAGATATTCTTCATTGTTACTTAAAGTTGGAACTAGGTTATATTCTTCTTCAAGGATACTAAATACATTATCAAGGTTTTCGTCTAAATCCACATCTTCTACTAGTATCTCAATAGATTTTCTTAAATTTTGTCTATATTGTTTAATATAAGTCTTCTTTACCCCAAAGGACATGGCATAATCAAAATTAGGTATGGATTGTCCTCCATGTTGGTCATTTTGATTTGACTGTATAGCAATACAAGCTAGTGCTGCATATGAATGTATATCTCTAGGTTCTCTTAAAAATCCATGACCTGTACTAAAGCCATTTTTAAATAATTCTATTAAATCTATTTGACAGCAGGTAGTTGTTAATGTAAGAAAATCTAAATCATGTATATGAATTTCCCCTGATTTATGAGCTCTTGAGTGTGCTGGATTTAAAACAAACAAGTCGTAAAATTGTTTAGCTGATTCAGAGCCATATTTTAACATAGTTCCCATAGGAGTATCTCCATCTATGTTGGCATTTTCTCTTTTTATATCCACATCTTTAGCATCTTTAAAAGTTAAATCTTCAAATACTTTCATTAGTCTAGTATTCATTTCTCTCACTTTATTTCTATCTGCTCTATATAATATGTACTCTTTAGCAGTTTTAGCGTGTCCCGATTCAATCAGAACTTTTTCTACTATATCTTGTATATCCTCTACACCTGGTGTTTTTCCACTATATTTTTCATTAGTTAGTATAATCACCTTTTCTGCCAATGCCATTGAAGTATTATAATCATATCCACCTGCTGCCTGTGCAGCTTTGAATATTGCATTAGAGATTTTCTCCACATTAAAAGGAACTTCCCTTCCATCCCTTTTTTTTATTTTAGTAATCACTTAAATCCCCCTCTTTTTCTATATATCGTTACTTAATTTTACCAAACCACTATATCTTGTGTCAATCTTTAAACCATAAATAAACATCTTAAATTTTCTTCATAAATTAAATCTTATTCTATAACCGCATTTTCTACACATTTCTTCTACTATTACTCTTTTAGAAAATCCTTCATATATATTTCTAGCTCTAGTACTGGATAATATTTGATTTAATGACTCATTATAGATATTCCCTAAAGGAATTTTTCCTTCCCCGTCTAAACAGCAGGGAATCACTGTTCCATCTACCAGTATACCTATTTGATTTCTTAAACCATAACAATATCCTTCACTTCCAAAGTCTTCATTATTTAAATCTGGCCATATAAATTCAAAGTCTTGATTTAAATATATTCTGTCTTTTATTTTAAATCCCTTTTGTGGATTTATTATATCTTCAATTTTAAAAGGAAGATTAAATTCCAATTGAATTCTATCCAATATTTCTTTGTTTTTATTTATTTCTTTATTAAATACATTATCCTCTGTCAAGTTCCAAAGTCTTAAAGCTATTATTATATCTTTGTTATTTTTAGTAGACTTAATAAAGCTAAATATATTATCTAAATAATCATCTTTATTTTCCATTCCATTATTTCCATCAAAGCTATGGAGGGAAATATTAATCTGTCTAAGGGATGGTTTGTTTAATAATTTATCTCCCACTTTTGAAAGCAGAGTTCCATTGGTGGTTATATTGACTTTAAAACCTTTGTCATAGGATATATCCAATAATTTATCTATATCAGGATGCAATAAAGGTTCTCCCTTTACATGAAAATATAAATAGTCTGTAAAACCCTTTACTTCATCAAGGATATGATAGAATTCATCTATTTCAATAAATCTATTATGTCTATTGGTTGTAGGACAAAATTCACATTGCAGATTACAAACATTAGTTATTTCTATATATACTTTTTTGAATTTTTTCATATCTTCATCTCCATGCACATTAAAAGAATCCCCTAAGGGATTCCTTTTATTTACTTAAATCTATATGACAATATCCACCAGGGTTTTTCTTTAAATAGTCTTGATGATATTCTTCTGCATTAAAGAAAATTTTCAGTGGCATAATTTCTGTTACTATGGGCTTATCATACTTCTTTTGTTGTTCTTCCAATGTTTTATTTATAATATCTAAATCCTCTTTATCTATATAGTAAATTCCAGTTCTATATTGATTTCCGATATCTGGTCCTTGTCTATTGGATACAGTTGGATCTATTATTTTCCAAAACTTATTTAATAACTGTTCTAAAGAAATTATATTTTCATTATATTTTATATAGGTTGTTTCAGTATGACCTGTAATCCCTGTACAAACCTCTTGATAGGTTGGATTTTCTTTTGTTCCATTGGCATATCCAACTTCAGTATCTACTACTCCGTCTAATCTAGACATATATTCCTCTACACCCCAAAAACATCCGCCTGCTAAATATATTTCTTTCATTTTAATACCTCCAATCTATATTATAATATAATTTACCTATAATAAATAGTATTATATACTAATTCTTTTTAAAAAACAGGGTATATATTTTTCAACTTATTGTTTATTTGAAATTAGTAATATAAATTCTACATTATCAATTTCCAATAAATCTTGATCATCTATTCTTCCACTTATATTGGTAAATATAAATTTAAGGTCTATATTGTCTATACTATCTCTTATGGAAACGTTATATGTTGTATCTTTATAGGAAACCATAGACTTTTCTTTATCTTCCTCTTTAGATGCTTGTTTATTATATATATCTTTTACAAATTCCATTATACCCTGTTCCAATATAATTCTATCATCTTTAGAAATAGTTAATACATTTTTTGTTTTATTAAACTGTAAAGTTAATCCTCCAGTTTCTATTTTGTCTTCATTCCAATATTCTATATTTATATAATAATCAAATCCTTTTATATCTATAGGCTCTCTATTTCCATAAATTCCAAAGTAAAAATACCTATTGTTTTCATATGGCATATAAGCATTATATTTAAATCCAAATACATTTTCCATTTTATCAAAACTAAAATCCTTAGGTAAAACCTTTATATCTTGGATACTATGGTTTGTATTAAAATAACTTAGTATATTATTTATTTCTTTTTTATCGTCCTTAGTTATATCTGGACTTAATACTATATTACCATTTGAAATCATATGATTTCTTTTTAATATATTTTCAAATCTTTTATTTTGACTATATTTAGATATGGCAAAACTACTAAAAGGTCCATATACGGAATTCAACATTATTACAGACAAACTAATTGGTATAACAATATTTTTCAAAGGTTTTTTCACTGCAAAATATATCATTATACCTAGTACCCACAATCCTAATACTATTAAATAGTACCTATTTTCTGTTATTCCATATTGATTTACCCTTTGATATATAGATATATACATCATCAATATAATGGGAATTATTATTTTAGGAAAAAAGGTTTTAAATGTATTTGCAATTTTATTTTCATCTAGTATTGGAGTTATTAAGAATATAACTCCAACTGATATAGTTGAATACCAAAGTACCAAATGTGATACTAACCCTCTTGGCCATATTCTAGTTAAAAGTATTTTACCAAAGTATATATATAGTATTATAGTATAAATAGTTATTAAAGGAATTACTATATAAGTTAGTAATATGGTTAAAGGTTTTCCATATTCTATTTCTTCATATTGGGTATCCACATAAGGTAACTTTGATAAAAATAATGATATTGCAAATATAAAGAATACGATTAAAAACATATAATAATATAACTCTACTGGAACATTAGCATCAAATAACTGGTCAATAGTAAAAAAGATTGCTGATAAGCCAAAGTAAAGCACAAATGAATATACAAAGGTTAAGACGAAACTATAGTATATATCCATTATATAGTACTCATAATCCTTATTCTTTCCAATCCTTGAAATATATAAAAATCCTAAAATACAAAATATCATAGTACCTATATATCTGGAAATCTCTGCAGTATTATTATCCTCTAAAAATATAAAATAATACAATAATAAAAATCCAGCTCCAACACAATATAGAATTGTTGAGACTAATTTATTTTTTTCAAAAAATCGCTCTATACCTAGACTAATAAATAAAGATAAAGGAATTCCTAATCCTAACACTAAAGTTATTTGGTCTAGTTTTTCTTTTGTCTCCCATGCCAAATGGCTCTCATTTAAATATATTAGAAATATAGCCAAAATTGTAGAAATTCCTATGGTTATAGGAAATCTCTTAATACTTTTTTGTATATTCCATAAGGTGGATTTTATTCTTCCAAAGACTTTCATTATATCAACTCCTAATATTTATGGTGTACTATATCTTTACCCAATTAGAAAAAAAAGTATTTGAAATTCTTTCAAATACTTTAAAAGTCATGTTTTAATATCATATCAATTAATTTTTCTTTATTCTCTATCCAATCATTAAAGCTTTCTATGTTTTCAAAAGCTTTTCCTATGGTATTGTTTAATTTCTTGATACTACAATCACTTAAAAAATCAACATCTAAATCTTTACAAAAATTAGTTGCTATTGTATTCAATATACAGTGAAGAATTTCTTCTTTTTCTTCATCAATGAAATCTTTATTTTCCAAAATCAACATTAAGTTTTCATGAAATCTATATCTAACAAATATTAAAAACCCTTCAAAATCTTCTGCATTATTTCCTTCCTCTATTTCAAATATTATTCTAAAAAATAAATTCCACCTAAAATCTTTATTTATTATTTCTAGAATACTATTTCCTATTTTTCTTGTAAAATCATCATTGAAAAAAATTTCTCTTTCAAAGTTCATGTATCTATTAAATGATATATGATTTTTTCCTATTTCATTTAATCTATTTAACACTCTTAAAAAGTTGGTACTATAATGTTCAGACTCTTCTAATCCACCTTTCATAAATATATAGTTTACAATAACATCTGTAGATTTTTTGAAGTCTAATACAAATCCTATTTCCTGTCTTATTTTAACTATATAAATATCATGAATAATCTTTGATAACAATGCTTGTAATTGAATTCTTTTCGTCAATGAGTTGCTGGCATCCATTCCATTTAAATGATTATACACAAGCATTAATTGCCTGTCAATCATGGATAAATTGTCTTTTATTGAAGACATTATATCTCTAAAAAAGTCTTCTGTTAACATATAGTTGAAATTTTTATACAATACTCTATGGTCAATTTCTCCCCAGAAAACATTTACTAAAGATTTTATTTGTAACTCAAAGTTAATACATACTCCATCTTTACAATACTTACCATCAATTTTATATATTTCAAATCCATTTTTTTGTTTCTGTGGCTGTTTATCTTCTAATTGCAACATAATATTTGAATTAAGACAGTTTGTATAAAAACCATCTTTACATTTTATATTAAATAACTTCATTATATCTCTATAAATCTTGTCCTCATCTTCGATAAATCTACACTCTACTCTGAACCCTATTAAATCTGATAAATTGTCCAATAGGTTTTCTGGAGTCTTATACTTTATGTAGAAATTATGACGCAATATCTTTTCTCTTAAACTCTCTGGTGATTTTATTCTATAGCTAACATTTAAAAAATGATCCTGTATAAAAAAGCTATCAGTAAAAAACTTTTCTAAAGAATTTGCAACCTTCTCAATACTCTCCTTTCTTTTTTCTATCAGTTCTAAGGTTTCGTCTATAAAGTCAAATAACTCAAGCTTCATGCCTCGTCCCCCTAAGGATTTTTTATGTATTGATTATACTTCAGTATAATTATATCATATTTTTTCTTAAAGTAGTCCATAAAAAGAGAAATCACTAGGATTTCTCTTAATCAAATTTATCAAAGTATATTAATTCTTCAGGTATACCTTTGTCCATAAGAGCTTCTACCATAGTAGCTATCATTTTTTCATTGCCACAAAGGTAGGCTTCTTTATTTTCTGAGTCTGTTAAATATTTATCTATGGCATTATTAACTCTACCTGTTTCTCCAGTCCAATTATGCTCTTCTGTTACCCTTGATAGAGTTGGTATAAATTTAAAATCATATAATTCTTCTTCCAATTCCTTAAAGTAGTCCAGCAAAAATAAATCATCTGGAGTTTTAGCACCAAAGTAAAATCTAGCCTTTCTGTTTATATTTTTTTCTCTCATATGTTTAAGTATGGAAAGTATAGGAGCGATGCCTGTACCTGCTGCAACTAATATAACTTCTCGATTACTCTCATCATCAAAATAAAAGTCTCCATATGGTCCATTTATTTGTACTGTATCTCCTACTTTTAAATGTTTATGAACATAAGTAGTACATTTTCCACCTGGTACATATCCTATAAATAGTTCTATATTATTTTTATCTCCTGCAGCAGAAGCTATTGAATAGGCTCTATAAACTTCTTCGTCATTACCTTCATATAAAGGTGCTTTCAGTTGAATAAACTGCCCTGGCTTAAATTTTATTTCCTCTCCTTCTGGTAATCTGACTCTCACTCTCTTAATTACAGAAGTCATATCCTCCAAAACTTCTACTTCAGCAAAATATTCTTTAACATTAAATAATTCTTCAGGTATCTCAATTTTAATTTTGTCTTTTACTTTACATTGGCATGAAAGCCTTACATGGTTATTTAGTTCCTCTTCAGTTAAAAATGGAATCTCAGTAGGAAGTACTGGACCACCACCTTCTAGCACTTTTACTTTACAATATCCACAAGTACCTTTACCTCCACAAGCTGATGGAATAAATATCTTTTCATCTATTAAAGTAGATAAAAGTGAGGAACCTCCCTGAACTATATAGTCTTTATCATCATTTATATTTAACTCTATTTCTCCATAATTTCCTATTGTTCTATCGGCAAGAGTAAGCAGAAAAGCAAATATAGCCGATATTCCTGTAATGGATATGGTTGTTATAATTATTTCATTCATATATTTCCCTCCTATTGGATTTGAACAATACCTGAAAAACCTATGAAAGCTAAAGCCATTAAACCAGTAATGATTAAAGTTATACCAGGTCCTTCAAGTCCCTTAGGTATTGAAGCTTTCTTTAATTTCTGACGAATTCCTGCCAATGCAACTATTGCCAATGTCCATCCAATTCCAGACCCAATACTAAATCCTATGGATTGAAGGAAATTATAATCACGAATTATCATAAATAACGAAACTCCTAATATAGCACAATTTACAGTTATAAGAGGTAAAAATATACCTAGTGCATAATATAAATTAGGAAGGTATCTTTCCACAAACATCTCTAGAAGTTGTACAAAAGCTGCTATACTGACAATAAAAACTATAAATCTCAAATAATCTAGTCCAAGAGGCAATAATATATAATGATATATAAGATAGTTTATTATAGTTGTACAAGTAAGGACAAAAGTAACTGCCTGACCCAGTCCTAAAGATGTAGGGATTTCTCTTGATACTGCTATATAAGAACACATTCCTAAAAAGTTACTAAATATCATATTGTTTGTAAAAATTGCTGCAAAGAATATAACAAAAGGATTAAGTTCTATCATAAGTTAGCCACCTGACCTTTCTTATTATCTTTCTCTTTCTCTTGAATAGTTTTTGTAATCCATATAACAACTGCCAATATGAAAAATGCAGCTGGTGGCATAATCATTATAGTCCAAGGGGTCCACCACTCTCCTAAAACTTGAATACCAAAAATTGTTCCAAAGCCTAATAGCTCTCTAATGAAAGCTATAACTAAAAGAACTAAAGTATAACCTAGACCAGAGGCTACTCCATCTAAAAATGAGGGAATAGGTGGATTCTTCTGTGCATAAGCTTCTGCCCTACCCATAATTATACAATTTGTAATAATCAAACCTACATATGGTCCTAATGCCTTGCTCATTTCTGGCATATAAGCTTTTAGGAAAATATCTACTATGATTACATAGGCGGCTATTATAAGTACTTGAACCATCATTCTAATGTGTTTTGGTGTGTAATTCCTAAGTATAGATACAGTAAATGATGATAGTGCTGTAACAAATATTAGACCAACTCCCATAATTAATGAATTTAACATAAGGTTAGTTACTGCTAAAGCTGAGCATATACCAATTATTTGCACTAATACTGGATTGTCTTCCCAAAGTCCCATTTTAAATATCTTTTTTGGACTATCTCCCTTCATTATTTATTCACCCCTTTTTTCATAAATTCTTCTAAGTCCTCATTCAAAAGTTTACTTACAGATTTTGATGTCAAGGTGGCCCCTGCTATAGCATCTACGTTTCCACCTGCTAAAGGTTTATATATAATATAGTTTCCATCTGTAGTTTTAGTTAAATCTATCCCTCTAAATTGTTCCTTATACCAATCCTCAGATATTCTTCCACCTAAGCCTGGTGTTTCACTATGGGAAATAAACTCTAACCCTAATATCTTAGAATAATCTGCTGAAACTCCAACATAGCCTTCTATGCTTCCCCATAGTCCAGAGCCATTTATTGGCACAGCATATCCTAAAATCTGTTCATTATCTCCATAGTATACATATAAATCCTCTCCTTCAAAGGATATAGACCCTATATTATCCATAAAGGCTTGATGTATGTCTTCTGGTTCTTCAGATAATGACTCTATATCAAAAATATAAAGTAATTTTTTATTTAGTTCTAGTTCTTGGTTAAATGCAATTTTATCAGCAGTGCTATAGTTTAGAAAAGCCAATATAAAAGTAAAGAAAGCGGTGATAACAACCATAAATATTATTGGAAAACTAAAAGATTTTTTCATATTGCCACCTCTTCTTTCTTTGCTTTAGATTCCTTCTTATGCTTTTTATAAGCATTGACTCCTTCGTCTATTATGGGAGCAAATGTATTTGCTATAAGTATTGCAAACATCATTCCACCAGCAAACAGTGCATATCCCCTGATGACTACTGTAATTACTCCTATAAGAATTCCATATATCCATTTACCTTCTTTTGTTTTTGGAGCAGAAATTGGATCTGTAGCCATAAATACAGCACCAAATAATAATCCACCTGCTAGAACTCCAAATATTGGGCTTGGAATCTGGCTATTTCCTAATAAATAAAGAATACTGCTTAGTCCTGTGAATCCAACTAAAACTCCTGTCATTATCTGCCAAGAAGCTACCTTTTTATATACTAAGTAGACTCCTGCAAGAATAATTAGTATTGATGAGGTTTCTCCTATTGACCCAGATACATTTCCTATTAATAAATCCATTAAAGAAGCCATTTTTCCTGTATCTCTAAATAATAGCATTGGAGTAGCTTGTGAAACTGCCTCTACACCTTCAGTAATATAAGTGCTAAACCCTCCTGGAAATCCTAATGCTGACTTTGACCATTCTATGGTCAGAGGTGCTGGGAAACATACATATACAAATGCTCTGGCTACTAAGGCAGGATTAAATACATTTTTTCCAAAGCCTCCAAATACTTCTTTCCCAAATATAATACCAAATATAATCCCTATTATAGCTATCCAATATGGAGTAGCAGGTGGCAAAGTCATGGTATATAAAATACAGCTGACAAATATTGCTTCCGAAACCTTCCTATTGTATCTTTTTGCAAAAATCCATTCAGTTGTTAATCCAGCAATAGTCACAATGCCTAAGAGTATTAGTGTTCTCCATCCAAAAAAGTATATTGATGAAAATATTAATGGAATTAAAGATACAATAACTGTTCTCATCATTTTTTGTTTCATAAAATGTTTTGAAAATTTCTGTCTTAACAAAATAACACCTCCATATTTTTTAAACTAGTTACAATTCATATATTCCCTAAATTTTCTGAAAAAAACATTTACTGGATATTATATGATATGGTTCTAAAAAAATCCTATAATTTTACATAAAAAGAGCGTCTACGACGCGTTAAATATTTGCGTACTATACTTCGATTTGAAAATTAAATTTTTCTGCTCATGTTAATATTCTATTTATTTTTGGTATAAATAAATTGGTGATAATATGAGCA
>NZ_VUNQ01000025.1 GCF_009695605.1 Tissierella pigra | reverse complement strand
ATAAAGGATCTAGAAGCTAATATCTTAGAATTAAAAACTACCCTTAAGGTAGAAACAGAAAGCTTTAAAACAGAAATAGATATTATTAATATTGAAAAAGAGAACTTGATAAAAGAGAATGAAGAAATATCCGAAAGAGCCAGAATGATAGAAAATAGCTTTTTAGATAAGGAAAGAACTATTAAAAGCCTGGAAGATAAAATAAAAGAACTGGAAGAAATAAGAATAGAGAATAGAGAACTTGCTAGAGAAAATAAGGAACTAATAGCCAAGAACAACGAAGTTATTAATGAGAAGATAAATATAGAAAACGAATTAAAGCATAGAGAAATCATTAATGATAGATTGGAAAAGGAAAGTTCAGAAAAGTCACTTGAAATAAAAGAATTAAATTCTAAGATTCAAGATATAATCAATGAAAAAGAGAAGGAAAAAGCACTTGAAATAAAGGCTATTAATAATGAGTATAAAAAGGAATTAGATTCTCTTAATAATGAACATAGAAAAGAAATAGATATAATAAAAGATGAATACAATACCAAAATTCAAGAATTAAATGAAAAACTTACTACATTACAAGTTGAATTACAAATAGTAAGAAGCAACACTGCAAAAAAAGAAGATGAGTAAATTCATCTTCTTTTTCTTTAAATAATGCCGATACAATAGCATTACCATACCTTCAAAAGTCTGTTAAAAGGCAAAATAGAGCCTCATTTTTTCCGTAAAAACTGAGAATTATTCAAAGTCAACCTCATCAAGTAAGGAAAGTGAAAAGTCAATATTCTCATAGTCATTTTCAGATATTCTTTTAAGTTTTAAAAGTAGACCGTCAATTAAATTTATAATTTCCTTATCATCCTGGTACTTATAATTAGACTTAATTTCTTCAATAGTTTCTTTTAGGCTTGTTTTTCTATAAGAATCTAATAAAGTTATTTCTTCAACGGTAAACATAATCACACTTCCTTTCAATTTTCAAGGGGGTATCAATTATGATATTATCATAATTGATATTAATGTAATTTAATCAATTTATTTTAATTTAAGTAAATATTTTTCACCATTAAATTTAAAATTGACTTCTTCTGCATCTCCAAATATTTTAAATACAAGAACACCTATAGGGTTTTCTACCTGAATATATTTATTATCCATGGAGTTATGTAATAGAATTACATTATCATCTTCATTATCTACTGCCTTAATATTCATTTTAGGAATAACTGAATCACGCTGTAATATTTCATTCTTATCAGGATTATAATCAAGTGTTAATAATAGATAACTATCTCTTTTACTAACCTCAGCTTTTGATCCCTGAAATCCAATATCGAATCCCAATTGGGTACTGTCAACTGTAGTATTATTGATTTTTTCATATATATTTACAGAATCTTTTATAGCATCATTTTCCGATTTGATTAAATAATATTCTAATACTTTAAAAGAGAAATCACCTGCTTCTACGACTGTATCTTTTAATAAAGGAATACTCTGATCTTCTTCTTTTTCATTACTAATATTATCATTGCCACCAGAACAAGCAGTTAATAAGAATAATAAAATTATCAATAATAAAGTAGATGCTTTAAATTTCTTAAACATTGAATTTATCACCCTCCTATTATAATAAGTTTTAATTTTATAATTACAAAACATTAAGATTATAAAATTATTGTATTATTTAGTTGCATAGTTTATTAAGAATATGCAGTATTCTATTTCCATCTATTTAGATGACACATCTAATATTATCCCTTCTACCGCATTTACGTTTTTAATATCACCCCTATTAATTCCAAATAGACATATTCGAGTTGCCATATCGTCAGTACCCTCTTCAGGAACTGTGCGTTCCATGAAGAGTTTTAATATATCTTCTTTAAGTTCGGCTCTATTCACAATAAGCTTAACTGAGCCACTCCCTTCGCTTTTAACATAACCATATACAACACTTTCCTTAAAAAAATCATCATCGTAATTCTGTTGTAATATATCTTGATCTGCTGATTGTGCAGGATGATTACTAAGGAACTCTTCTAAATCATTTAAGTTATTTAGCAATATTGGAGTGTCATATTTATAACCTTCCTTCCAAATTGCACGGTATTCTCCACTAACTAAGTCCAATTCAATAGGAAATTGTTCAGTAGGTACATTCTCAATATTTAGGCCGTTATTTGTTACTTCATTGTCATTTGGATTAATATGGTCTTCTAATTCAACATGAAAAATTGATTTACACCCTGAAATAGAAAATAGGATTAACATAATAATTAAAATTAAAGTTGCCTGTTTCATGTATTCCCTCCATAAAATTTGAAGTGATTTGCTATTTCGCATTAATATACTGATGTACATTAAATAACAAACTATAATTATAATATTATTCAATTATAATATTTATTAATTTCTTTCCATATCCTTACTTGTTCTTAAATCCTTACCTTGATTACTTTTATCAGCCTTACTCTTAGCAGCTTCAATTTTTCCTCTTAGAGATTTCTCTGTATTCCTTCCTTCCATTACCTTTTCTTTTAATGTTTCTTTAATAATATCTTCTATTTTTTCTGCTATCTTTATATCCTTATCATATTCTTTAATAAGCTTTTCAGCAATAGCTTCAATATTTTTAGCTAGATACTCTCCGTCACTTTCTTCAATTTTATCAAAATAAGTAGCCTCTTTAATCTGCATATTTATTATTGTCCTTATTTCCTTATCATCCAATATATCAATATAATTGGATTGATTATTTTTATATAATAATTCCCCTATTTTTTCTTTATCATTAATATCTACTGCGATAATATTTTTCTGCTTTAGTTGATCTGAAACTTCCTTCATATTTTTTAATACTATTTTATTTAAATCCTTATCTACTC
This sequence comes from Tissierella pigra, assembly GCF_009695605.1. Classification (GTDB taxonomy): domain Bacteria; phylum Bacillota; class Clostridia; order Tissierellales; family Tissierellaceae; genus Tissierella; species Tissierella pigra. The sequence continues at coordinate 49,063 of NZ_VUNQ01000025.1, read as the reverse complement.
CATATATCCTTATATCTTGAATAAATGCATTTTTTATTTCCTGATGGCTATCTAATAAATAAAGATCATTTCCCCTATATCCAAAATCTATTAATTTTTCTTTTTTCCTATTTCCATTTATTTTTTCTCTGATTATTTTATTTAATTCATTTCTATCAAAATTATCAAATCTTTTCTTATCCTCAATCCAGATACCATAAGTAATTTTTTCATAAGTATTTGCTAAAGTATCTATTTTTACTTTTTCATTTCCCTTTATCATATAGACATTAATATTAGTCTGATTAAGCATCTTATCTGCATCATCTTTACTTATATAAAAAATATCATTTTTCTTATAACCAATATCATTTAACCTTTCTTTATTTAATCCATATAGATAATCATCAAGTTTTATTATGCTTTTTACTTTTAATCTTTCAGCATTTAATTTATTTTGGTGAATTGTAAAATCAAAATAATCCTTTATAAGATCCTTTGTGTCCTTTATTTCTCCATAATCTCTAATAATATCATTTTTATTATTTTTAAAACTTTCTACATCAAAAATAATCTTATTATCATTAACAAAAGTTACTTCTATTTTTTCTATTTCCTTTTCGTTAACCTTAATATCTTCCAGGGTTTTTTGATAATCTATTTCATAAATATTTCCTAATATCTTTCCTTCTTCTTTATGAGTTATTTCTACTGCATAGGTGGATACATCACTATTTTCATAGGACTTCCATGTAATATTAGCCTGGGTATCTTTAATATAGACTTGTTTCTGTTCAAATAACCAGGTACCCGCTTCTCTGGCCATAAAACAAAAATAATCATTTTCTTTGGAACTAGCCAAATCTAAAATATCATAAGTAATATCTGATTGATAATGGTCTACCTTTAGTTTAACAATAGACCTTAATGCTTCCAATAAATCTACATTTATTAGGGCCTTCAAATAGTTCACCACCTTTGTAAAATTATAATTTATTAATTATAAGTAATCTTAATTATTTAGTTTTAAAATTATTTAATTCTTATTGTTCGATTAACTACATTTTCTTTAATTCCTTTTCGACTATTATAATTGGTGCCAGCATAAATATTAACCCTATATACATATTAATCTGAACAAAAGTTTCACTCTCTATAGGCAATAATAGCCTAGTTAATAATACTAAGATTAATAATACCCAGCCCCATTTAAACCAAAGTTGACCCATTCTTTTATTTGCAAAATTCCATTTTTCTTGTGATGACATTGATCTTCTAGTTCTATATCCTAATATATAATTAATAGTCTTTGGTGGATGTCTATAAAACAAATATCCTAAAATTATCATCATTAATGGTATTATAATATCAAATAACCAATATAAATCATTCATCTTGTTTCTCCCCTTTTATAAACCTAGGTTTATATTTTATATCTATTTGTATAGCTATTAGGTTAAATTCTTGATTCGTTGCCTTTTTAATTATATAATTACTTAATTTCTCTCAATCTCTACATTTATTTCAGGCTTAATATCTTTATTCACCTTATCAGCCTTTTCTTTGGCCTCTTTAATTTTTTTACTTAATGGAAGTTTTTCTATATTTTCTTCCTTAATTCTATCTAAATCAACTTCTCCATCATAAAGACTTATCTTTAAGTTGTTTTCCCTATTTCTTTGTAGTAGTAATAATTCCTTCTCTACATTTGATATTAAATCATGGGCTGTCTTTTGTATAGTATCTAAGGATGATTTAAGCTGAGTTAATTCTTTATCCTTGCTCCAACCTCCAACATATCCAAAGCTATAGCTTGATGTATCTATTCCTAAAACATTAGATACAACATAGGCTATACTTTCAGCTTCTACTTCCCTAGTAGAACTATCCTTTTCTTTGTTTTTAATATCAGAATGAAGAATTGAATGGGCTATTTCATGTATTGTAGTTTTAATTATTTGTGCTTCCCCTAAACCTTCTTTAATAGCTATTCTTTTATTGACTGGATCACAATATCCATTGGCACTAGATTTTATATCCTCATATTCAATAGGAAATTCAGATACATTTTTGAGAACTAAAAATAAATCATCAAAACCTTTAACTTCCTCAGTAAGTTTTGTTGCTAATTCTGGTAAAGGCTCTCCATTGGTTTGAGATATATCAAATACATAAACTACTCTGAAATAATTTTGAGTTATTTCCTTTTGTTCTTTTTCCTTTGTACCATCATTATTTAATATAGGTTTTTTAGTTATAGAATCTATTTTATCAACTTCTACTATTTTTTTATAAGGAGCAGGAGCTAAAATAGCAATTCCTTTTTCCCCCTTACTTACAAATCTCTTAAAGTTATTTTTCCAAGAATTAAATCCAGCCACCTTTGTAGCATCTGGTTTTTGTAACAAAATCAGCCCTATATTATTAGAACTATAATTATGAAATTTACTCATAACATTTAAATAGTCTTTATATTTATCACTATTATATAAGTCTTTAATTCCTTCTTCTAATTGTTTAGTGAGTTCTTGAACCTTATCTTCTTTCATCCTAATCACCTCTATTAATTAGAAATCATGGCTTCTTCTTATCTTCTCTTATGTATTTATAAATAGTTGAAGTAGCCCATCCAGTTTTTTCACTTATTTCCCCAATAGAATATCTTCCTTTTTTATATAGTTTTAAGACTTCTTTAACTTCATTATCAGGCTTTCCAGGCCTTCCCCCTGCTCTACCTTCTGATTTAGCAGTTTCTATTCCTATCTTAGTTATTTCCTGTAATACACTTCTTTCCATATCACCTAAAATACACATAAGATAAAGAAAATATCTGCCTATATTTGTGGTAGTGTCTATATTATCTTTTATAACTATCAGATTTATTTTTTTAAGAGAAAAATATTCTGCCAGTTCTTGTAGTCCCTTTATTGTTTTTCCAAGCCTGTCTAACTCATAAACTACTAATGTATCCCCTGTTCTTAGTTTTTCAATTAGTTCATCTAATTTTGTATTTTTAGGATTCTTATTATATGAGTATTCTATATAGATTTCATCAACACCATAGCTTTCAAGTGCATCTATTTGAAAATCCATGTCATTTTCATCCATACTTTCCCTTACATATCCAAATTTCAAAATAGCACCACCTTTAATTTCACTTTATTTCCTTTACAAATTTTGTTTCCTTATCCCCACCAAAGATTAAGTCCTTCTCAATAAATATTAAATATATCTTTTTTTCTTTTTCTTCTATTTTATATTTTATTTCCTTCTCTTTATCAAATAAGGTTTTAAATATTAAAACATCTTCTTCAACTTTCCATGTACCTTCCTTATCATAATAGTGAGTAGACTCATATTCTCCATTTTCTTTTAAGGTAAGAGTATCTCTATCTTTATCAATCCAAGTTCCTACAAGTATATTATCTTCTTTTTTACTACAAGCCATTACAGTAAATAGCTGAAGTATTATGAGTAAAAAAATTAATAGCTTTTTCATGGTTTTCCCCCCAATTTAACTTTTCATTTCTCTTAATAAAGCCAATACCTCTGATATAGGCATATCTATTTCCTTTATTACACCTTTAATTTCTAAAACTTTGATTTCTTCAATTTCTTCCTCTAATTTTTTTATCTTCTCTTCATCTTTTTTAATTCGAGTCCTTAATTTTTCTATCTGTTCTTGTTTTGCTAATATCTTCTTCTCCATCTTTATCCTCCTATAAAAAGTTTATTGGATTTATTAACTTTCCGTTTATTCTCACTTCTAAGTGCAAATGAGGACCTGTTGATCTTCCAGTATTACCCACCCTTCCTATATAATCTCCGCCTAATATAGGTTGCCCCTTTGAAACTTCAAGGGAGCTACAATGTGCGTATAGAGTAATCATTCCACCACCATGATCTATAATGATACAATTTCCATAGCCACCATTTACACCTGCAAAAATAACTACTCCATCTTGAACAGCATATATAGGACTTCTATCATTTCCTGCTATATCTAAACCACTATGAAACTTTCTTTCATTTGTTATAGGATCTGTCCGATAACCGAAATTTGAACTAATATATCCCACTCCATTTGTAGGATGTATAAATTTACCACCATATTCTTCTATTTCTTCTTGTGTTAAGCTAGGCATACTTGGATAATAAAGTTCATTTGTTACTATTAAATCAGGATACATTTCTGTTAAGTCAGCCAAAGATAATGTTATAGCCCACTCCTTATTAGTTTCATCATAGTTTAAAGTATCAACAACATCTTCAATAGAAAAATTTATTAAATCTACTATTATTCTCTTTTTTTCTACTACAAAATCTACATACTCTTCAAGTTCTGAATCATAGTAAGATTCAACTTCTTCATAAATTTGAACTTCTGTATCTAAAGAATAAAACATTTCATATATATCTTTTGCAAGGGGCATATCCTTAAATCCAATATCCTGTTGAGTTTCCACAGCTAATATTGCTAACACATCCTTTAGCTCAACAAGTACCATATCATCATTTAAAATTAATACATCATCATAATAACTGTAATATCCTTGAATAGTATTATTTATTTCTTCACTCCAGGTATTAATATTATCTTGAAGCTCTTCAATAAATTCCACTTCTGCTATTGGATATGAGGCTATGGCTGTTGAAGTGGGGAAAATAGCAGTCACAGTAGATATAATTATTAATATTAAGGCCAAAGGAATCATTATGCTTATAATTCCCTTTAATACCATTGGGTTAGATAGAATTTTAAAAAACTTATTAAATTCATAAGCTACCTTTTGTGTAGCCTTTTTTCCTATTTGATAAGTTCTTTTAGCTGTTTTTGCAGTAGCCTTTGTAGTACCATAAACACCTTTTACAACTCTAGTTCCTAGAACTGTAGCATCCTTAGTTTGAATAGCAGCTCTTATTCCTAAATCTTGATTTCCTTGTAATTCAAAATTAGTCACACTGGTTTTTATAAAGCCTTTTCTATCTATTAATACTCTTCCTGCTTGAATAGCTTTATCCTTGGTATTTACTACAGTTTGAATACCAAAATCATCACTATTTCCACCTTTAAAATTAATAATGGCATCTTTAGTTGACCTAGTTAGTGTAGATTTTAAATTAATATTATCTATTTTTTCTTTTTTTAATAAATTAATAGCTTTTACACTTGTATATCTTCCTAGATTTCCACCTAGTTTTAAAGTTTTTTCACCAGATATAATTCCTGACTTTGATAAATTAATTGAAAAGTTTTCATCACCATCACCCATGTTTTCAGCAAATCTACTTCTTATATATCTATTTTCTAGGGTTCTTGTAGTAAGATTTTTTTCAATAATTCCATCAGGTCTTATGGTTCTTTCTTCATTCCTTCCTTCAAAATTACCTCTTCTTTTTTCTTTCTTTCCTCTATCCTTTAGAAGATTAGTACCATCTCTATCAATAAGTTTGGATATATTGTTATCTTCATGTCTATTCTCATAATAAATCATATCCTTTGACTTTAATTTTCTTAATATAAAGGAACCGGCCTTTCCTGTAGATATAAAATCTGTGTCATGTTTTCCGTGATTTTTCCCATAATTTGCTATATTTTCAGGAGTTGGTTGTGTATTTTCTTCATGTATTTTATAAGAGGGAATTTTACTATCTTTATTTCTATAGGAAGTTACCCTATCTATATTTGATTTTTCATTATTTAATAATGATTTGATTTTTTGCTCAGTAAAATTAATACTTTCAGAGGAATCAATAGTATTTTTATTGCTATATCTACTTTCTCTATATCTTATATTTTCTGTATTACTTTTATCTTCAGAAATATTTAGTCTTATTTCTTCATTCAATGTATATTTTTTGGTATCTGATTCTCCATAAGACTTAACCCTATCTATTTCTTCTTTATTATAGTCTGGTTTTTGGCTTTTCTTTTCCTTATAATTATTTCTATAAGAAATTTCTTCGTTTTTATTGTATTTTATTTCATCATATTTTCCACTATGAATTTCTCTACTTTTATAGTTATTACTTTTTAATTCTCTACTAATATTTTCAGGTGTTTTTATAGTAACTTCTTTTCTATAATCATATCCTTCTTTAATATAGGTTTTCTCAATACCCTTTTTATCTTCTTTTATGACACTATCAATATTACCACCATAATTAGTGGTACTATTTTTAATTATATTATCCTTAGAAGAATTATAGGGCTTTTTCATAACTCTCATCCTTATCTAATCTTATTTCATCAGGTTTCGTAGTCATCATCCTATAAAGGTTCGTATTAGTTGGGAACTTGTCTATAAAAGGTATAATAGAATTCCCACTAAATAATAGTCCCTGCCCTTCATTTGCATTGGTAACATATCCTAGCTGTTCATTTGATATGTTTAAGAGTTGTGCTAATTCTAATCTATCAGTAGTTGCTTGATTCATCATTATTATAAAATCTGAGTTAGATAGCATTCTTCTTGCTAAATCTGAAATAAGAAGATCCTCAACATTTTGGGTAATTCCTGTTGGTATTGCACCCCATTTTCTTGCCCTTTTATATAGCTCAAATAAAAAATTCGCTGAATATTCATTTTGGAATAATAGATAAATCTCATCCATATAAATCCAAGTTCTTTTACCTATGGCTCTATTTTGAGTTATCCTATTCCAAATCTGGTCCAAAACAATTAACATACCCATGGTTCTTAGCTGTTTTCCAAGGTCTCTTATATCAAAACATACTAACCTATTATTTATGTCGATATTTGTCGGCTTAGCAAAAACTCCCAGACTTCCCTTTACATATAATTCTAGAGATAGGGCTATGGCTTCTGCTTCCTGTTCAGGTTGCTTTTTTAATACCTCGTAAAAATCCACCAAAGTTGGTACTGGATATTTCTTAGGATTTGAAAAATGTGGTGCATACGTTAATCTTACAGCTCTATCTATTATGGTTTTTTCAGATGCAGTAATTCCATTTCTCCCACCTATTAATAATTCACAAAGAGATAGTATAAACTCAGCCTTAAGAGATAAGGGGTCTTCATCATCAGCATAATTCATTGTTATATCCAAAGGATTGATATTTACATTACTTGCCGAAGATACATTTATTACTTCTCCACCAAAACCTTCTACCAGATAGGAATATTCAGATTCTGGATCTATAATCATAACTTCATCATCCGTATTAAGTAAAACATTTACCATTTCTCTTTTCGCAGTAAAAGACTTACCACTTCCCGGGGTTCCTAAAATGAATCCATTGGCATTTTTTAAAGTCTTTCTATCAAAGAAGATTAAATTTCTTGATAAAGCATTAAGTCCATAGTACATTCCACCTTTTTGAAATAATTCCTGGGTAGTAAAAGGAATGAATATAGCTGTACTTGCAGTTGTTAATGTTCTTTGAATTTCTACAAAATTATGGCCTAAAAGAAGAGTTGAGTTTAATCCTTCTTCCTGTAAATAATCAAGATAACCTATTTTACAATTATTCTTCCTTGCAGTAGAAAGAATTTGATATACATTTTCATCTAATTCTTCATCTGAATTAGCCGAAGTAAATATTAAAATAGTTGCCTTAAACATCCTTTGATTTTTATTTTGTAAATCATCCAAAAGTTCCTCTGCTTCTGCAAGGGAATATTTTAATTCATAGGGAATCATATCAGAATCATAACCTGATTTTTGAGCTTTCTTTTGTTCATCTATTTTTTGCTGTTCCATAAAAGAAATCTTTTGCTTAACCAGATCAAAGGCCTTGTCCTGTTCCACACTATTAATATGAAGGGTTATAGTCATATTTACAGGAATATCTGATAGTTCAGAAAGTAGCTTGTCTGATAATTCAGGAGGTAAATCCTTTAAATACATAACTCTTCCTATCTTTTCCCCAAATTCAAAGGTAGATTTATTCCTAAAATCAAAACTATCTGGTGCTATAAAGTCCTTAGTTTTTAAATCTGATCTTACAAGATAATCATATTCAAAATTTAATTTATCCGTATCTTTATTTAAAATCCCATGGAGTATTTCAAGTCTTTGGATCCCTGATAATTCTTCTGTATCACATCCAAGAGATTTAAAATTATTTAATATATCCATTGAAAGTCTACTTAGCAAAGGTTTAGAGGCTTCATAATCTTTTGCCATAGTACCAAATGTTATATATTTTTCCCTAATTACACTATTGTGGCCTTCCCTACTTTTTTCATAAAGCATTACATTATATTCATCTCGAAAATCCTTTAAATTATCTTCCTTATTTTTAAGTAGCATCTGATCTCTAAAATCATCTCTGTTTATAACCCTATTATTTATAGTAATCTGGAAAGGAATACTGGCGTCAAAATAATTAAGGAACTGACAATACTTAGAAAAAATATTCTCTTTTTCATCTCTTCTTGCTATTTGATAGTTTATATCTGAAAATTTAATTGTCTTAGTATAATATCCTTCTACAACTTCACAGATACCATCTTCAAACATTCTCTCAAATCTAATACTATCCTGAACAGATTTAGGAGACTTTCTTTTCTTTAGCTTCTTTTTTAATTCTTTGTTTTGCAACTTTGTATTGTTTTCTAGCTGTCTTAATCTTTCGCTTGATTTCTTTGCCCTTTCTTTTTGTGTCTTTTTTTCTGATTTCAAAGACTTTAGCTTCTCTTGTCTTTCCTTTTCTTCTTTTCCTTTTCCAAGTTTTTTTAGCACCAATTATTTCACCTTCCTTTCCTTCTATTTTTAATATACTTAACCCTGTTTTATAAATTCTCTTATTATTTCCAAGCTTTTGTCTTAAGATTATTACCATATATTTTTCAAAAGTAAAACCATCCTTTTTAAAAAATCCAAAGGCAAAAACAGGCATAGTAATTAAAATCACCACATAGCTGGCAACATCCTTTCCAAAAAACTTAAAGGACAGATAGTAGGATAAAAAACCTATGAGAGTTGCAAATATAAATGAAAATAGTTGCCTTATAGATAAACCAAAAAGTATCTTTTCCTTATATTCCGTTATTTCTTTAGGTACTCTAACTTCAAGGGAAATTTTAATCACCTCCTACATAGCATTGGTAATTGATTTAGACCATCTGCCTGTCATAAATAAAGATGCAACTAAAACTAAAGAATAGAGCATAGCTTCTAATAAAAGTGGTGTTAATTCTGTCCCTCCGACTGAAACAGTATTAGTTATAATAACATTGTACATTCCTAATACTATAAATATTATTACACCTTGAATTGATACAGCTGCAAAGGATTTTAAAAAGTTTTTTGCTACTACTGATAGTTCAGTATTTGGTAATGTAGCCAAAGGTAAAGGAGCTATGGCCAAGTGAATATATATTTCAAACATCCTTCCTATCATAATCACTTGAACAATAATTATGGAAAATTTATATATTATCCATATTATTAATACCTGTGCAGCTACTAATGTTTGTTGAAGAATTTTTAACTCATCTATCTCATTTCTTATTGTTTGAAAATCTGGTGAACCTAATGAACCACTTCCACTAAAAATGCTACTAATACTACCTATTATTTCTGTGGATATAGCATATATTGCACTCATTATTAGAGGAGTTGAATCTATTACTAATTTTATCAACACAATTTTAAACATAGTTCTAAATACTATTTCAAATCCAAAATGATTCATTCCCTCTGTTCTAATAGTAATATTATAAATTTCAAGCATAAATAACAAACCTAAAAGAATATAGGCAATAGGCATTACAGCATTATCCATAATAGACATTACTCCATTATATAGAGCTGAATTATATGTTTCAGGAGTTGCTAATAAATCCATCTTATTTATACCAGTAGATCCTACACCTGATAATATACTTTCTATCATATCCATTATAAAATCAGTAATAATAATCACCTCTTTTCTACATGGTCATGGGATAATTATGGAGCAACTACACTACTGAATAATGCAGCTGCTGCAATTATTAATCCCCCACCTACTATTTGCCATATACCAGATTGTAAGGCAGGTCCATTTTTATCCTTTAATCCTCCTGCTAAAACAACAGCACCCCAAACTAGCCATAGGCCACCACCAATAATAGCAAATCTAGTTATTAAAGTTAAAACTTGATTTAATAAATCCATGAATATTCCCCTTTCTTTTTTAAGTTAAATTTCTCCTATTATTTCTACTTCTTTTACATCTCTAAAAAAGTTTTCAGACTTTCTAATTAATGGATCCTTAATTCTATAAATATTTTTTTCATCATAATCTGATAATTCTTTATAGTTTTTGTGTTTTGTTATATCGTATTTTTTTGATAAGAATGGCTCTACCCCCCTTATACTTAAAATACATTCATCTGTTTTTAGCAAACCTACCTCTGATGATGTTATCAACTCCCTTCCAAGTACCTGTTCATTAATAGAAAAACTTCCAGTTTGACCCTTACTTTGATTGGTTGTCCTTAAATCTATGGTAGTCTTACCAATCATCTTAGATATATATTCTAAAGTGGATTGCTCTTTTCCACCTAAAAATAACAAGGTATCACAGTTACCAGTTATGGTTTCCCAGGTGTCCTTATATAAAGATTTAAGCTGAGCAATATTTTGCAAAATTACACTTACAGATACTTCTCTACTTCTCATGGTAGCTATATAGGTTTCAAAATTAGGAATCTGCCCTATATTTGCAAATTCATCTAGTAAAAATCTTACATGAAAAGGTAATCTTCCACCGTATTCCTTCTCTGCTTTTAAAAACAAGGTATCAAATAACTGCTGATACATTATTGCTGATATAAAATTAAAGGTTTTATCAGTATCTGGAAGAATTACAAATAAAGCTGTTTTCTCATCTCCTAAAGTATCCATTTCTAAGGTATCTTCTGATAAAAGTTCTGTAACTGCTGGAATATTAAAAGCTGATAGCCTAACTCCTACTGATACTAAAATACTCTTTGATGTTTTTCCTGCCCCTAATTTAAATAAATCGTATTGTTTAGAAGCAAAGTTATTTGGATTTTCTTCTTTTAGATCTTCAAACAATAAATCAAGTGGAGATTTAAAATCCTCATTATCTTCCCTTACTTCTGCCAGTCTTAAGAGTTCCATTACTGAACCAATATGCTTGTCCTCTTCTCTAGTTTCAAAAAGAATATATGAAAAAAGGGCTTGTAGAAGTGCTGTTTCGGCTTTCTCCCAGAAGTCCCCAGATGTCTTTGAATATGGTGAATTAGTATTAGTAATAAGATTATTTACTAATTTTAAAACATCCTTTTCATCCCTTAAGTATGAAAAGAAATTATATTTATCACTTTTATCCATATCTATTAAATTAAAAATCTTAATCTTATACCCTGCATCCTCTAGCATTTTTCCTGTTTCTTTAATCAGTGAACCTTTAGGATCCGTAATTACATAAGAAGTATGTTTTTGCATTAAATTAGGTTTAACAAAAAACCTTGTTTTCCCAGAACCAGACCCTCCAATAACCAATACATTATTATTTCTTAAGGTATTCCTAGTATCTAAAGATAGGCCTTCAGTCTTTGTAAGGATGATATTTTTCTCTTCTATTTTATCAATAAAAGGTTTTATATCCTTTTCTGTTCCCCACTTAGCTGAACCATGTTCCGTTCCAACTAAATAATTATTCCTTCCAAAGGTATTATAAAGATAAATTAAAGATATTATCATAATTCCTATAATCCCTGAAATAATAGAATACTTATCTAAATAAATTTTAAAAAAGTTAATTTTAATTTCATTAGGTAATTTGTCTATTGTTAGAAGTATCTTTGATAGAAAGTTTTCGTCAAGGTTTAAAAAACTCTGATAAAGACCTGCTGATCTATTGAAAATATAAAAGGCGAAAAAAGATATAATTAAACTGAAAATAAGTTTACTCCTATTACTTTTCATAATCTATCTCCCTTCAATATCACGAGTTAGATTCTTTTCTTTAATATCCTTATTTATCTCTTTTGATTTTTCCTTATATTTTAATATTATGTCTTTAATATTCATTTTTTTGTTTTGCGAAAATTCTTTTGATGTGTAATTCTTTAGGGCAAGTTCTATGGATGAAATGTCTTTGGCTTTGAAAAAAACCTTATAAGTGTCTTTTTGTGATACGTCTTTTTTTATAGCATAATCTACCCCATACCTTTTTAATTCCTTCTCCATTCCCTTAAGATCTTTAGAATATAAAGGAATATCCTTAAGCTGTAGATTTTGTTTATTTAATTCTCTTAAACTCATTCTTCCTCTTAAAGAATTACTGGTAGAATTTAAATAATATTTCATAGCAGCTTCAATAATATTTAAAGTTCCCTGGACTCCAGTAACAGATATGTAAATAGTTTTTTTGCTCAACTCATCAGAAAACATAACAGATCCCTCCTTGTATTTAACCTACAATTTATATATTTGTAAGATAATACTTCAATTTAAAATTTATCTAAATGATTTTTAGGCATCAACTTTTGATGAAATTAGCAATAATTTATTTTTTTTAAAAATATTTTTATTTATTTTATTTACATAAATATACCCATTAATATAAAATTTATTGACATAATTAAAAAATATTATATACTTATAATTAATAAATTAAATAATTTTATAATTAAATAATGTTAGTGTTTTAAAATTATTTTTTAAATCACAGATTTCCAACATTTATTACCAATTACTTGAAATCAATAAATTAATACAGTATATAATATATAAATTAAATAATATTAATTATAATAAATTAAATAACTATAATTATTAGGCAAAAATTAAAAAAAGAATAGCCTTCCAAAAAGGAAGACTACTCTAAAATTAGCATATTGCTTATAAAATGTATAAGTGATACACTTTATTTAATAAAAAAAGTCCCCCGAGGATTTAAAAATATTGGCGTATTTTTAAATTCTTATAAAGGTAACCATTAGCCCCGATACCTAAATAAGTGAGAACTTATCTTTTATTATAGTTTTATTTAGTTATATAACTATAATATCATATTAAGATAAAATTTCAAGCCTATTTAGTATCTTTATATATACTAAATAGGCTATTTTTGTATATAGGCTAAGACAAAGGAAAAGGAGTGATCTTAGTAATGGAAAAATTCGTAAATTTATTAAAAGTTGAAGGAGTAAATTTTAAAGGTTTTGGAATTATACCAAAACTGATAATGTTTGATAGAAATATTTCTCTAGAGGCTAAAGCAATATATGCTTTCTTCGCCTCTCATGCTGGAAATGGGACAAGTTCCTTTCCAGGCAGGGATTATATCCTTGAAAGCTTAAAAATCTCAAAAAACGCCTATTATGTCCATTACAATCAATTATTAGAGCATGGATATATTAAAGTCGAAAAAAATAAAACAGAAGATGGATACTTTGCTAAAAATGTTTATATTTTAGTTTCAAATCCACCTAATATTAGTGATGTTATTGATAATTTTAATATAACTAATGAAAGAGTACGATTTTCAGGAATTAAATCACTGGGCTATGGGATGATTCCAAAAGCTGTGCTTATGGATCAAAGGCTTAGCGTTAAGGCAAAAGGTATATATGCTTACTTTGCTTCTTATACAGGAAGTGGTAATTCATCATTTCCAAAGAAACAAAATATATTATTTCATTTAGGAATAAATGAAAGTACTTATTATGTTCACTATAGACAATTAATTGACTGTAATTATTTAACAACAAAACAAAGAAAAGTTAATGGAAGCTTTTCTGTAAATGATTACTTTTTAGTAGATAACCCAGATGAATTACTTGTAGAGGATAAAAAAAATAAAGAAACAGTTAAAGATGAAAATATAAAAGAAAACAGTAATCATAACTTAGAAACACCGAACCCTAAAAATAAGGACATGGATGGAATTGTTGCAAATACTGACTTGTTGTCGAACCCTAAAAATTGCGACATGGATAAAAATATAGAAATAAAAATACCGAACCCTAAATTCTGTGACATGGATGAAGAAGACACGGAAAATAAGCACATGGAGAATACGGACGCTAATAGTAACAGTTTTAATAGTAACAGTTTTAATATAATCATTCCTTCCTTCAATAAAAACAAGGATGAAGAAAATGAAGGAAAGAACGAAATAGAAATAACTACAGAAGAAATTGAAAAAGATATTAAAGAAAGTAATGGTATACCCTATAAATATGCTAAAGATGAAAATCTTATGAGAAAAACATTAAGACATTTAACTCAATATGAATATTACAAAAATATTTATACAGAAGATACTCAGCAAAATATTTATAATACATCTATTGAATGTTTAGTTGATATGCTTACAAATAGGGATTATACATATTACAAAGGTAGCAAATTAAGCTATTCAAAGATTCTTGATATGCTTAATAATATAATAGAGCCAGAAAATATACTTTCTTTAACTTATTTTATGGAATCTTTTGTCGAAAAATATATTCAGATATCAGAAGGGTATGAAATTTTATCTTATGAAAATCATTTAAAGTCTTGTATGATTCAGTATCTTAAAGATTATAAGATTGAGTTTGCAGTAAATCTAAATAGGATGATAAAAGATATTTAAAAGATAGTATTTAAAGGGGATGATAGGGTTGGAAAATAGTATAGAGTGTAGGTTGTCTTTTAGTGATGAAAGACTAGCAAAAGAAACAATAGAATATTTAATGAATACAGGTATTGGCCATGATAAATATAAAGATGATAATATTAACTATTATAAATTAGATGATATATATATTATTGAATTCAAAGAAAAACCCTTTATTTTCAAAATGCTAGAATATAATAATTTTACTGATAATAAAGGATCTATCGATATATCACACATAGGTGATATAGGAATATCTTTTTATATAGCAGGTCCAGATATGGGAGATGGGTGTATTTTAGTACCTATGAGCAATATAAATTGTATTCATACAATAAAAAATGAACAAATTGATGAATATACAAGATGGAGGAACAAAGAATAAATTTATATTTAATTAAAAAGATAATTATTAAAAAGATTATAATTTAATAATATTATAATTAATAAATTGAACAACTAATGAATATTATAATTTTAATTATAGCTAAGTGAGAATATGACTCGTACTTCTGAAATTAGTAGTTTATTTGTTCCGTAGCTAAAAAAGTTGCAAGCACATATTTCGTCTCGTTGAAACTTTATTATAATAAAAAAGTATAACTCCATCTTTATAGATACAAAGTTATACTCAGAGTAATATTTTATAGAAAATAAAAGCCTTGGCTCACACGGAACACAAGGTCAATCTGCTAATTATATTATATATTAGATTATTTTCTTTAACAAGAAGATTTATAATTCCAGAATAAAAGTACTATAGGGAATGAAATCATACTAATTCTAATTCCTTATGGTAATTACAAAGGGAAGAAAATTTATATTTCTTATCTTTTGTGGTACGATTTTTTAAAAATGACTTCTCATAACCTTTAATATAGTCAATAACTTGTGATTGTATGGTATTAATACTTTGAATTATTAACTTTTCCTGTGAGCGTGGAATTATGTTATGAGGAGGAAATTCTATATAACTTATGTCATTTATTATTAATATTTTCCTATAATCTAAGCCTGCATTAGGTCTTTTTTCACCTGGTATAGGAAAGCCTATTGTTCCTATAGAGCGAGTTAAGTCAATTTCACTTCTTAATGGAATAAAGATATTGTTATTTTTATATTGAATATTTAAGAAAAAATAAATTCTGTTAGATTCATCTTTTTTATGAGACTTTAATATTTCTTTTAATTCAGGATAATCTTCAAAATATTCGTTTTTAATGAAAACAAGTTTATAATTGGATATAGACAAGCTGCCACCTCCTTGATTTTTACTCAGTAGATATGATGTTTTTACTATTCATTATTGCTTTAGGATAATATGTGAAATCTGTTGTTTCATCTAATTCATTTAGGATAGAGAATAATTTCTTCTTATCAAATAAATCAAACTTTGTATTTACAACAATTCCTTTTATTGAAAAGTTATCTAGTAAATCATTATTGTATACATTATCAAAAATAAATATAGGGGTAGATTCACTCATATATTTTTCTTCTATTGAACCTTCAAATTGATTATAATTTTCAAGATTGAAAATCATATATGTCTTTTTTACATATTTTTCAGAGCTATTGAAATCATATTCCTTAGATAGTTCAATTGAAAGTAAATTTAGAGGTTTATTATATTTATCTGTATCAGATGAATCTAGGTTTTTTCTCCATTGAAAAAAATGGTATATTTGATTTATTTCACCCATAAATTTCTTTATATTTTCATTTTTAAGATAATCTGTCATAAAATTGCTAACACTTAAATCAGAAAATATAATTTGATCTGTATAGGGAATTAAAAAAGTAGTTTTACTGCTCTTATTTTCAGATGATCTATAAATTAAGCCTAACTTTTCTAATTCTGAATTCCAAGTATTAATACTTCTTGGGGTAGTAGCTAGTTTTTCTGATATTGTATCTATGGAATACCAGGATTCACCTGTTTCATTTTTAGCATTAAAACCATAAAATAAGTAAAGTTTTAAGGCACCTGTACTTAATTCAGGTAGAAAGTTAGAGAAATCTTTATATAGCATAAAGAAATTTTCATTTCTTTCCTTTAAATCTTTTCTCCATAGGTCGTGATAATCTTTTAAAAAATCAGACTCATTATTAGGAATATCTATTTTTTTCTTTAAATTAAATAGCATATATACCTCCTGAACTTATTTAATAAAATTATAATATCATAATGGAAGAGAAATTTAAAGTAATAATAAGATTATAATCATTCTTCTATAAGAAATTATATGTTAACATATATCAATAATTAATGAACACATGCTTGCAAATATATCATAAAGTAACGAAGAATATTTCATACTAACTATACTATAAAGAAACTATAAAAGAAACGATAACAATATTTAAAAGAGACTATAACATATACATAAAACATATGAATACTAACCATAAGGAAAAGTAAAAGAAAATTTTGGTATAGTAACAAAATATCTTCTATGGTATAATATATATGAAGTATATGTTTGAGGCGTTTATTGGAAGTGCCTGGCTAATAAAAAACCAAATATGTTTGAGGCGTTTATCAGAAGTGCCTGGCTAATAAAAAACTGAAGAAAGTGTTTGTAAACCCAGCTATTTCAAAATAGCTGGGTTTTTTTGAGTTTATAATGAATTACATAGAAATATAATAACTTTAATGATATAATTATAATAAATTAATAAATATTATTTTTTTATAATCCAATAATTAAATAATATTGAAATATAAAAATTAATAAATTAAACAAGGAGGGGGATAATATGAGTAAAATAATTGCAATATGTAACCAGAAGGGTGGAGTAGCAAAGACAACAACCACCTATAATATTGCTACTTTAAGTGCTATGAAAGGTTACAAAACACTAATGATTGATTTAGATAGCCAGGGGAGTTTAACTATTTCCACAGGTGCAGAGCCACTTGATTTTGAAATAAACATAGCTACTTTATTTGAAGAAATGATAAATAAGAAAAGTAAAAACATGGATGTTAGGAATGCTATTTATCCAGTAGAAGGAATTGAAAATCTTTACCTTATACCTTCAATAATAGATTTAGCAACTAAAGAAGCACTTTTAAATACAGTTACAGCTAAAGAATTAACCTTAAAGAGGATATTAGAAAAGGTAGTAGATGATTATGACTATATATTTATAGATTGTTCTCCATCGCTAGGTAATTTAACTATAAATGCCTTATCTGCATCAGATTATCTTATTATACCAACGGAAGCAGATTACTTATCTTACAGAGGATTAGGGGATCTTTTATCTGTAGTAGATGATATTAAGGAACTTATAAATAGTAAGTTAGAATTTCTAGGGGTAATAATTACAAAATATGAATCAAGACTTAAGGATGCTAATGAAGTTTTAGAACATTTACAAAGCAAGTATAATCTACTTGGAATTGTTAAGAAGAGTGTATCTATTAAGGATGGAATATACGCAGGATTACCTTTAGTAGTAAGTCCTAAAAATGAAATAGCAAAAGAAATAAAAGAAGAATATGAAAAAGTATTTAATTATATAGAAAATTATTAGAAGGAGTGAAATTTAATGAGTAAGTTAGCAGATAGAGAAAACAAAAGAAAAAGTGTTGTAAGTGATATAGTAAGTGTCCAGGCAGAGGAAAAGAAAGAAGATAAAAAAGATATAATTCCAAGAACATTTTATATAGGAACAGACCATGTAAAAGCCCTTGCATTTGAAAAAGCTGAAACAGGAAAAGATCTTTCAGAAATAGTAAGAGAAGCCTTAGATGCTTATTTTGGTGAAAAAATGGAGAAATATAAATAGTTAATGTATATGGATTAAGTTAACCTTAAGTATTTAAAGTCTAAAGGAGTGGTGACATGAAATACGAAGAAGATTTAAATAAAACGAATTTTGTTATTGATGAAAGAAATTTTATAAATGCCATGACCCTTATAAAAGACATAATAGGTGAAGATTTTAATATTGAATTTAAAAATGATAATGACTTTGTAAGATTTATGAATTCTCCTGGTGATTTTATTGATAATGAAGATATGGTTAATAAAATAAAAGATTTAAAGGAGTTACTAGATATTATGGAGGATATTTATCATGTATAAACAAGATGAAAGTAAATTCATAGAATTATTTAGTAAATTAACAGGAGTATCTAAAGCTACACTTAAAAATTACTTGAAAGAATATAGTATCAATTCTATATTTGAGCATCCAGCATCCCTTACAACAAATGAAAGTCAGTTAAATAAGATTAAATCTATAAATGAAATGAATAATTTATATAATAATCTTTCTCAACATAAAGACATTTATAAAATAACAAGTCCACAGGATATAGGCAGTTATTTTCAAAATAGGTTTAATAATATTATGGATAGAGAATATTTATCAGTTGCCTTTTTAGATACTAAAAATCAAGTTATAGAGGCAAAGATAATATTTACAGGAACATTAAGTGCTTCATTGGTCCATCCAAGGGATATTATGAAGGAAGCCTTAATGTTAGATAGTAATAGTATCATAATATCTCACAATCACCCATCAGGGAATCCTCATCCATCAGTAGAGGATAGAGGTATTACAGCTAGACTGGTGGAAGCAGGGAGTGCCTTAGGGATTAAGGTACTAGATCATATAATAACAGGAAGAAATAGTTATTATTCTTTTAAAGAACATAATGAATCTGCATTGGTAAGTGAATTTGAAACATCCTATGGAAGCCTGGCTAAAGAAAGGACAAGCCTATCGGATAAGATAGATAGAGCTAAGGAAAAATCTAAAGAAGTAAATAAGGATAAAAAGCCTCAAGTAAAAATAGAATTAGAAAGAAATTAATAAATATTATAATTAAGTAATTTTAGAATTAATAAATACTGAGATTGATTTAAAGATAGAATGAATATGTTTCTTAGGGGGAAAAGATGAGATTACAAGAAAGGGATTATGAAGTAATATTAACAGAAGAGGAATATGAGGCATATGAAAGTGAATTAGCATATGAATTAAGGAAGGGAATTAAAAATAATCGAAATTTTCCAAGGTATTCCCACCCAGACAAAGAAATAAGAAAGTTTATTTGGCATAAGAGCTCTCTTTTTCCTAATAACTTTTTATACTTAGGAGAATATAAGGATTTAGACTTCGGGTTAGAGTCTAATAAATTTCATAACATAATATATACAGCGGAGAATGAATTAGATATTCAGAAATATATTAAACAAAATAAAAAGTGGTTTATACCAGGATCAATATTTTTGGATTATAATTTTGGACATCATGATGCATATCTCTTCCCAGAACAGCAACTGGGAAATAAGTATGCTGTTGATTATATGCTACTAGGAAAGAATTCAGATGGTTATAGTATTGTCTTGGTTGAATTTGAAAAGGCAAACACAGAGTATCTTATTACTACAGCTAATACAGAAAGTGAAAGTGTAAGAAAGGGCTTAACTCAAATACAAGATTGGAAAAGATGGATTGATAGTAATAGGGATTATTTCTTAAGAAACATAGGCCTTTTACAACAAGGGATTGATATTCCAGTATACAGAATATATTATTATTTAGTTGTTAGTAGAAGGGAATTTATGAATCAAACAGCATTAGATGTTCGGAGTCAAAGTATGTATGAAAAAATAAATACCAAAATTGTTACATTTGATAGATTAGTTGATAATATAAAAAAACTGGGAGAAAGACCTGCTTGGTAATTAAATAAATGGTATTAATAAAGGAATGATATGCCAAGGTGTAATGATACTTATAGTTAGAAAAAGGTTATACAAAACAAAAGTCAAAGGTAATTAATTATAAAAAGATTTTAAATAATTTATGCTAGTAATATTTTGAATTTTTAGGTTTTATAGCAAATAAATAAATAGACTTTGCTTGTAGAAAGAAAGTATTGGGAAACTTAAGCCAAGACTATAAATAATTAGACCATTACCCCTTAAAAGGCAGAGAACAGACTTTATGTTCCAATCTTTTTATCTGGAAAAACACCAGATAAAAAGGATTTCCACTGCAATCCTTAATGCAAAGTAATATAAATAGCACAATTAAATAAAAGAACATTTGATAGAACTTTTTATACAAATATAGAAGATAATAACATTAGAAAACAAAAAGAATGTTTTCTGATTTTATAAAGTATAAAAAGATATAAAGATTTAAAAAGTTAGATAGTAAATTTAAAATATATATAAAGAGTTGATGATATGAATTATTTATTTTGGAATACAAATAGAAATGATAATAATCATATATTGGAAGAATTGATAATAGATGGAGATTGTGATTTTGTAGGTTTAGCTGAATATAATAATGATTCAGGAGAATTAATAGAATTAAGAAAACGACTTTATGATAAAGGATTAATATATTATATAGTGCCAGATATAAATGATAATCGAATAAACATACTAAGTAGGTACGAAATATTACCAAACTACATATTTACAGATAGTAAATATTTTAGAATAGTTTCTATAAGTAATTCTAAAGGTGAAAAGATACTAATAGCTGTCGTTCATTTTCCAAGTAAGTTACATATAAAAGAATCTACTATGAATTCAATTTTGAGAAGTTTTAGAATGAAATTAGAAGATGCAGAACAAATTCTACAATTTGAGAGATTAAAGGAGCTTTTAGATAACATTATAAATATGGCAACTGACAAAGATATAAAAGATAAATTGAAAATATATAATAAATCAGATTTGAATATAGGAGATATAATAATTAAAATAGGAGATGTTTTAATTAAAGAAAAGAAACTATATCAATATTTTGAAATAAATAAAGCATATGTTTTGAACAGATATACATTAGTAATGGGAGACTTTAATATAAATCCTTTTGAAGATTCAATGGTAAATGCAGATACATTACATGCTTTGTCATCCAAAAATATAGCAAAAAAAATTCGTAGAATTGTTTATGAAGAATCTTATGATATGTTTTATAATCCAATGTGGAATAAGCTAGGGGATGAGAATGGAGATGGAACTTATTATTATAATTCATCGCAAATAACCAATTATTACTGGAATATTTTAGATCAGTTCATAGTAAGGCCAGAAATAGCAGATATAGTAAATGTAAATGATATAAAGATAATAACACAAGTAGGCAAATATATTTTAAAGAAAGACTCTGGTATACCAGATAAAGGGATAAGTGATCATTTTCCTTTATATTTTAAATTAGGAGGTGTATAGATGGGAAGTCTATGGGGAGATATCAAAAAAGAGGATAAGATTATAGTTCCAAATACTATCATAAAAGAACAAGATAAAATTTTAGGTGAAATAACTTCTGGATTAGTCAATGTAGAAATAAAAGAAATAAAGAATAAAAGATTAAAGGATGCTGAGTTTGCCTATGATGTAAGTTTAATAAGTTATAGAATGGAAAATTATAATTATCCAATTTTCAGAATTGAATATAATGTAAGTATATATCCTGTTAGAGTAATTTTAAATGTTAATATTCAAGATATAGATTTAGATCCTCTTTATCAGATAGGTAATAATGAACATGGTGAATATGTATTAGAAGCAACGGATAAAGAAAACTTCATAAGATTATTAGAAAATATATTAGCATCAAAACAAATGACTAATATTATAAGATCTATTATGGCATTGTCAGAACAAATTGGAAAAGAACCAGATTTTGAAATACCATTTTAAAACTTAATGATAAAAACAATGGAATTAAGATACATTTACTTAAAAGAGAGAAATGTTTTTCTTATAAAAAAGTTTTTCTCTCTTTTAAGTATTATAAAAACAAAACTCGCTTAAAAGATTTTTCAGGGGTATAATCTAAGTAAGATATTACAGAATTGCAAGCAGGGTATGTGTTCCCTCAACACATACAATTTTATAAAATCACCTCATGGTAATTTATAAAATTTAGCTTGTTGGGCTTCCACCCAAACCCGATTGGGGAGTATCCCCAAACCCCTGAAGAAAATTAAGGAACACAATAGCATAATCAAATAAAAATCAGATTTGATAGAGCTATTATGATTTTAAAATAACATTAAAGATAGAAAAAAGTTACTCAATTTTTCTATTCTTTAATGTTATCTAAAGACAAGGAGTGAAAGATTATGGCTAATAGAGCAAGGAAAAATGAATTAAAAGTCTATCTTTCAGATGAAGAGCAGGAGATAATAAATAAGAAAATTGAAGAAGCAGGAATAAAAAATAAGAGTGCATATGTAAGAAAAATGCTTTGTGATGGCCTAATAATAAATGTAGACTTATCAATAATTAAAGATCATAATAGTCAAATTAGTAAAATTGGAAACAACTTAAACCAAATAACAAAACAACTAAATGCACTTAATTATATTTCCCCAGAAGATGTAAAAAGAGTAGAGGAAATCACTAAAGAAATAAAAAAGATGCAAAGGGAAATTCTACTAAACTTTCAAGAAATAATATAGATTGAAAGGAGCTGAGATAAGTGGCAGTAACAAGATTATCTAAAATAAAATCCAGCACATCAAGTTCAACTAATAATACCTTAAAAGGTAGACTAGATTATATTATAAATAAAGATAAAACAAATAATGAAGAACTTGTTTCAGCTTTTGAATGTGAAGTAGACACTGCCTATTTAGAATTTGCCTTAAATAAAAATCTTTATGAAAATATTACAGGAAATGAAACCAAAAGAAATGGGGATGTTCTAGCCTATCATTTAAGACAGGCTTTTAAACCAGGTGAAGTAGAACCAGAATTGGCCCACGAAATAGGAATAAAACTTGCCAAAGAATTTACCAAAGAGAACCATCAATTTGTAATAGCCACCCATGTAGATAAGGCACATATACATAATCATATAATTTTTAATTCTACTAATTTAAATTCAGAAGGTAAATTTAAAGATGAGTGGAGATCTGCCAAGGATGTAAGAAAAATAAGTGATAGGCTATGTTTAGAAAATGATTTATCAGTAGTAGAACCTAAAAATGAAAGAGGACAACACTACAAAGAATGGGAAGAAAATCAAAAAGGCAAGAGCTGGAAACAGCAGATAAAAGATATACTGGATGAATCAATAGAAAAATCAAAGGATTATGATGAATTTTTAATGATAATTAAATCTAAAGGAATAGAAGTAAAGACAGGAAAACATATAGCTTTTAAATTAGAAAACTTAGGGCAACAAAGATTTACAAGGGGCAAGACTTTAGGATCTGATTATACTGAAGAACAACTTAAGCTTAGGATAGAAGAAAGAAGTAAAAACAAGTCCAGATTTAGAAGGACAAGCATAATGCCACAGAAAATCAAAGGAAATTTATCAGGTGTAAATAAGAAAGTTTATACCATAGAACAACAATTATATTTTAAAGCAAGGAATGAAAAATACAGGGATGTAAAAGACTTAGCAGAAACAATTCTTTTACTTAGAAATGAGAAGATAGACAGAAGAAGTGATATTGATTTAAGGATCAAAGAATTAAATACTATGGCTAGTAAGATCAATAAGGATATAAAGGAACTAGAAGATAATTCTAGATTCTTTAATGAAGTAGCCAAATATCTAAGCACCTATAATAAATATAAAGATTTATATGAAAAATATGAAGCTACAGTATTTAATAAAAAAAACTTCTATAGAAAAAATGAAGGAGAAATACTTTCCTTTGAACACGCAAAATCTCAGTTAGAAAAACTTAATATAGATTTAAACACTGATATAGAAAAGGTATTATTAACTTCAAAGGACTTTAATAGTGAAATAGAAAATATTAATAAAGACTTTAAAAACCTTCAAGACAGAGTAAATAAAATAAGAAATGCAGAAAGAAAGATAGATGAGATTTTAGGTAATAATAGTATAGTTAAAAAGGAAATAGAAAAGGATAGGGTAAGATAAAGAGGGGGATTTCTTTGGGTAAGACCATATATTTAGATATTAAAAAATCTAATATTTTAGCAATTTTTTTATTTGCTTTTACTTTAGTAATATTAATATACTTTAAAATAAGGCACCAAACAATGCTACTATATCACAAGATAGGAGTTAATATTATAGTCTATATTATTTTATCCATATTTGTTCATGAATTTCTGCATGGGTTAGGGTTTATAGTGTTTTGTAAAGCACCTTGGAAAAACATCAGGTTTGGATTTCATAAAAAATATAAAGTACCATATTGTTCCTGTAAGGATTTAAGGCATGGAAGAAATCAATTTATAGGGGTTATATTATTACCTACTATTATTAATGGAATTATTACTTTATTATTGCCTATTATAGCAACAATTTATTTTGGGCTTATGTAATGGCATTTGTTATTTCAGGAGGTGCAGGAGATATTTATATGGCATATGGGGTTTTAAAAGACCCTATAGGCTATAAATATATGGACCATCCAACAGAACCAGGATATATAGTATATGAAAATTAAGATATATAAACATAATTACTCGTAGGATTAAATCTTGCGGGTTTTTTATTTTAGGAAGTAAACAACAATAATCAGTAAACAACAATAATCATTTACATAATGAATGAAGTGTGATAAAATAGTATCGTTCGCATAATGAATAAATAAAAAGGAGAATTATATATGAAGTTTTTTAGCCCTACATCTGATTTAAAAGAATTGCTATTACTACAACATATTGAAAAAAATCCAAAAACATCACAACATGAAATAGCTAGAGAAATAGGTAGTGCGGCTTCAATGGTAAATGTCTATGTAAACAGGTTAGAAGAACAAGGATATTTAATTAGGGATTATCAGTCTTTAAAGATAGTTTATTATAATATCACTCCTGAAGGTATAAAAAGAAAGAACTACCTATCAATAACCTATTTTCATGAATTACTAGATTTATATCGTTTAGCAGAAAAAAACATAGAGAATTTTTTAGAAAAATTGGAAGGTAAAGGCTATAAAAATATTTTATTCTATGGTGCAGGAGAAGTAGCTGAAACGATTCTTTCCATAGTAAAAGGAAGAACTGACAAACCATTAAAGGTAATAGCACTAATAGATGATAATAAGGATAGAGAAAACAAGGAACTTTTAGGATATAAAATTATATCTAGAGAAGAAATAAAAGAATATAACCATGATGGCATTGTGATTACATCATATACATTTGAAAATGATATAAAAAATAAATTAGCAGAAATAGACTATCCAAAGGAACAAGTTGAATTGTTTTTTAGTGAGTAGAACAGTGTTTAGATAAAATATAATATTTTAAGGAGTAAAATTCGTGAAATTAAAAGAACTAATAGAAAAATTAGATGAGAACAAAATTATATATATAAATGGACAACAATATAAAGATAATATAGATCAAGCAATATTAGAAAAAGAAATAATAAAAATTGATATTAAGATAAAAGAAGAGTCAAAGAAAGACTTGGAAAGTCTAGGATATAGTTTTGAAGTAGGGATGTGATAAATATGTATATAAAAATTAAAAGAATAATGGACTTTATACTTTCTTTTATTGGGTTAATAGTCTTATCGCCTATATTTTTAATATTGATTATAGCCATAAAACTTGACTCGAAGGGACCAATTTTTTTCAAACAAAAAAGGGTTGGGATACATAAAACACATTTTAATATATTAAAATTCAGAACCATGAGAATAGATACTCCGAAAGATACACCAACACACCTACTGGAAAATCCAGAACAATGGATAACAAAGGTAGGCAATTTTTTGAGGAAGACAAGTCTAGATGAATTGCCACAGATAATAAACATCTTAAAGGGAGAGATGGCCATAGTAGGACCAAGACCAGCCCTATGGAATCAATATGACCTTTTAGATGAAAGAGATAAATATGGAGCAAATGATATATTACCAGGTTTAACAGGATGGGCACAAATAAATGGCAGGGACACCATAGAAATAGAGGACAAGGCTAGGTATGATGGCTATTATACAGAAAATATAGGACTAGCTTTAGATATAAAATGTTTCTTTGGAACAATAACATCAGTACTAAAGAGGGATGGCGTAATAGAAGGTGGAACTGGGAATAAATCTACAAAAGAAAATATAAAATAAAATTATTTTAAATAAGAATAAATGGTAGGGATAATATGAGTAGAAAAGATGAATTTGATTATTTGGGAACACAAAGGATGATAGAATTTACATCTCCAGCAGTTAAAATTGCTGAAAGATATAATGCTATATTAAAACCTATATCGGAAAATTTTATAAACAGACAATTAATTGATATAACTCAACCCATATTAGAAGTCCATAACCAATGGTGTAAAACATATGATTCTTTAGGAATTGGTACAATATTAGAATCTAAAAATAGAATAAATGAACTAATAAACTCATCTGCTACGCTTGGATTAAATAGTGCAATGCAAGAGATATTAAAACCTACTACATTATTACAAGGAACCATGAAGAGTATGTTAGAAGGGCTGAGCATTGGCTTTGATTATACCACAATAAAAACGCTACAAAATCTTTCTATTGATGTATCTAAAGTGCAAGAGGAAATACAAAAAAATCTAAATGTATTTAGAGGTATTGATTGGTCTGTAATTATAGAATTACAAGATTTGGAAGAATTTGATATAGATAACTCTATAGATGAAATAATTGTTGATATAGCTAATGGTATTAGTTTTCAGCAAAAAGTAGTTGAATTTGCTAATAAATTCAGGATTAAATATCCTATAATATTCTATTTTATATTAGTCTTTGTTTGGTCTCCTATTCAATCAGCAATTAATGATGAGGTTTTAAATGTAATAAAGGGAACAACAGAACCGATAGTTCAAGAAGTAAAAACAAGTAATTACAATAACATTGAAAAGAATATAAAAATTGAAGTAAATAATATAATTAATAAAAATATTGAATCTAATGAAGTTAAAGATGATATTTTAAAAATATTTAAATATGTTTCAACTGATAAGTTAGTTATTAGACAGAGAAATAGTATTAAATCAAAAGTAATTTATACTTTGGAGTTTGGACAAGTAGTTAAAGTTTTACATAAAAATAGGAATTGGACTTTGATTGAATATAAAAAAGATGAAAGTGAAAGTATAATTCAGGGTTGGGTGTTTACAAGATATCTTTCTAAATTTTAAAAATAGACTGTGATGCAAATTAAGGAGAGTATGTAGGATGAAGAAGGTTCTTATTACAGGATCCAATAGTTACATAGGGACAAGATTTAAGGAGTGGTTAACTAAGTATCCAGATGATTATAAAGTAGACTCTTTAAGTTTAAGAGATGATAGCTGGAACAATCAAGATTTGGGACAATATGACGTAGTTTATCATACTGTTGGAATAGCTCATATAAAAGAAACAAAAGAAAATAAAGACTTATATTTTAAGGTTAATAGAGATCTCACATATAAAATAGCAAAAAAAGCGAAAGAAGATGGAATAAAACAATTTATATTCTTAAGTACCATGAGTGTTTATGGATTAGAAACTGAAGTAATTGACGAAAATACACCACTTAAGCCCAATAATGCCTATGGTAAATCAAAACTAGAAGCAGAAGAATTAATCAAAACATTAGAAGATGGTAGCTTTAAGATAGCTATAATAAGGCCCCCAATGGTCTATGGAGAAGACTGTAAGGGAAACTATCAAAGGCTATCTAAACTTGCTAAGATAACACCAATTTTTCCTGAAATAGATAATAAAAGAAGTATGATTTACATAGATAATCTATCAGAATTTGTAAAGCTGCTTATAGATAATAGTAGTAACGGCTTATTCTGTCCGCAAAACAGCGAATATGTGAATACAAGTGAAATGGTTAGATTGATTGCTGAGGTGCATGGAAAGAAGATTGTAATGACTAAAATATTTAATCCAATATTAAAATTAGTGAAACTAAGTACTATAAATAAAGTGTTTGGTGATTTGATTTATGAAAAAGAAAATTCGAAGTATATTAGCAATTATAATACTTGTAATTTTAGACAATCTATAAATTATACTGAGATGGAGATTAAGGAATGAAAAAGGTATTATTTACAGCTACAATTGATGAACATATTTTAAGCTTTCATATTCCTTTTATTCAATTGTTTAAAAGTAAGGGATATGAGGTCCATGTTGCAAGTAAAGGAAACAAAATTATTCCTTTAATAGATAAAAAGTACAATGTAGATTTTGAACGTTCACCTTTTAAAATATCAAATATTACTGCATATACTCAACTTAAGAAGATCATTAATGAAAATAATTATGATTTAATACATTGTCATACTCCTATGGGGGCAACTTTAACAAGGATAGCTGCTAGAAAATCTAGATTAAGAGGTGCAAAAGTAATTTATACAGCTCATGGTTTTCATTTTTTAAAAGGAGCATCCCTTAAAAACTGGGTCATTTATTACCCTGTAGAAAAATGGTTATCCAGATATACAGATTGCTTAATTACAATTAATGAAGAAGATTATAATATCGCAATTAGCAAGAAATTTAAAGCTGAAAAAATTAAGCTCGTTAATGGTGTGGGTGTTGATTTAAATGAATTTCAAGCACAAACTATAGAAAAAAAATTACAAATGCGTAAAGAATATGGATACAAAGAAGAAGATATTATATTGTTCTATGCAGCTGAATTAAACCATAATAAACATCAAGATTTACTGATTAATGTAATTAAAGATTTAAAACAAAAGATACCAAATATAAAATTACTATTAGCGGGTAACGGAATATTAGAAAATCATTATAGGGAGCAGGCTAAAGAATTAGAGTTAAATTCTAATATAGAGTTTCTAGGTTTTCGTAGTGATATACCAAATTTATTAATGCTATCTGATATTGCAGTAGCATCATCAAGAAGAGAAGGGTTGCCAATTAATGTAATGGAAGCTATGGCAACAGGTCTTCCACTTGTAGTTACAAATGTAAGAGGGCATAGAGATTTAGTAATAGATGGGAAAAATGGATATGTAATTGAACAGGATAATGTAAAAGAATTTGCTAATTCTATAGATAAGATTTTTAGGGATAAAGCATTGAGAGATGAATTTTCAAGGAAAGGTGTTGAGTTAGTTCAAGATTATTCATTAGAGAATGTTCTTAAAGAGATGGTAGAAATATATAACGAAACATTAAATTATAATCAATAGCTTGGAGGATAAAATTATGAATTTATACGAAGAAATAAAAAATAAACAACGAAAAATATCAGTTATAGGCCTCGGTTATGTAGGTTTACCCTTAGCAGTATCTTTTTCCAAGGTTGTGGATGTAATAGGATTTGATATTTCTGCTGATAAGATAGAAAGCTATATACAAGGCAATGATGTAACAAAAGAGGTAGGGAATAAAGCTCTAAAAGAGACTACTGTTTATTTTACTTCTAAAGAGGAAGATTTAAAAGAAGCTAAATTCCATATAGTTGCAGTACCTACGCCAATAAATAATGATAAAACACCTAACTTAAACCCTGTAATAGGAGCTAGTAAGACATTAGGTAGGAATTTAACTCAGGGATCAATTGTAGTATATGAATCTACAGTATATCCAGGTGTAACAGAAGATATATGTATACCAATATTAGAAAAAGAGTCAGGCCTAAAATGTGGAGTAGATTTTAAAGTTGGTTATTCTCCAGAAAGAATAAACCCAGGTGATAAGGTAAATAGACTAGAAACTATTGTAAAAGTGGTATCTGGAATGGATGAAGAATCTCTTGATGTTATAGCGAAGGTATATGAATTAGTAGTACAAGCAGGAGTTCATAGAGCTGAAAGTATAAAAGTTGCAGAAGCTGCAAAAGTAATAGAAAATGCACAAAGAGATATTAATATAGCCTTTATGAATGAACTATCAATTATATTTAACAAATTAGATATAGACACTAAATCAATACTTGATGCAGCAAGAACAAAGTGGAATTTCTTAAACTTTACACCAGGACTTGTAGGGGGACATTGTATAGGGGTTGATCCATATTATTTGACCTACAAGGCTGAGGAAATAGGCTATCATTCCCAGATAATCTTAGCAGGAAGAAAAATTAATGACAACATGGGAAAATATGTAGCTGAAAATACAGTAAAACTAATGATAAAAGCTGATAAGCAAATAAAAGGTGCAAAAGTAGCCATACTGGGATTAACATTCAAAGAAAATTGCCCAGATGTTAGAAATACCAAGGTTATAGATATAATAAATGAACTCAGAGAATATGGGGTTGAAGCATTAGTACATGATCCACAAGCAGACAGGAAAGAAGTTATGGAACAATATAATATAGAATTAAAAAATGAAGCAGATATAAAAGATGTAGATGCTGTAATACTAGCAGTTCCACATGAGGAATATAAAACACTAAACTATACTAAAATTAAGGAACTTTATAATGGTAGATATGCTCATATAAATGGAAACACATTAACTTTAGATAAAGAATTTATCCATAAGGATGTACTTGTAGATATAAAGGGGCTTCTTGATAGGAAAGAAGCAGAAGAAAATGATTTGTTATATTGGAGGTTGTAATAATGGGATATGAAAACTTGAAGTTTCCAAAAGGGACTAAATTCTTGGTTACTGGTTCAGCAGGATTTATTGGTTCTAACCTTGTTGATGCAATATTAAAAATGGGATATAAAGTAAGAGGTCTTGATAACTATTCAACTGGTCTGAAAAGCAATGTAGATGAGTTTATAGGTAATTCTAACTATGAATTTATCGAGGGTGATATTAGAGACTTTGAGACATGCTTGAGGGCTTGTGACGGTATTGATTATGTTCTACATCAAGCAGCACTGGGATCTGTTCCTAGATCAATGCGAGAACCTTTAATATATGAAGATAACAATATCAAAGGAACTTCAAACATGATGGAAGCATCCAGATTAAAAGGTATAAAAAGGTTTGTATATGCATCTTCATCATCAATTTATGGGGATTCTCCAACTTTACCTAAAGTGGAAGGAGAAGAAGGTAATCTACTTTCACCATATGCTTTAACTAAAAGAGTAAATGAACAATATGGCAAATTATATACAGACATATATGGGCTTGGATGTATTGGTCTTAGATATTTTAATGTATTTGGAAGAAGACAAGATCCAGATTCACAATATGCGGCAGTTATACCTAAATTTATTAAATCTTTGAAAGCTAATGAGCAAGTAGAAATATATGGTGATGGGGAACAATCCAGAGATTTTACATATATTGAGAATGTAATAGAAGTAAATCTTAAAGCTTGTTTAGCATCAAAAGAAGCATGTGGACAAGGATATAATGTTGCCTATGGAGAGAGATTTACATTAAACCAGATGTATGATTTAATGTGTGAACAGTTAGAAATTAATCTTAAACCAAAATATGTGGCACCACGTGCTGGAGATATAAAACATAGTTTAGCTAATATATCCAAAGCAAAAACCCAACTATCATATGATCCAGATTGGAGTTTTAAGGATGGTTTTAATGAGGCAATAAATTGGTATAAAAAGAATTTATAAGACAAATGGGGATTAGATATGAAAAGAATCGTTCATATAATAACTGGCTTAGGTAGTGGTGGAGCAGAACATATGCTATATAAGCTACTGAAGTATTCAGATAACGAAAGATATTATCATGAGGTAATATCATTAATGGATGAAGGTGTCTATGGTAGTAAAATAGAAGGTTTAGGTATTAAATTACACTGTCTTAATTTAAATAGTTCAAATATAATTTCTTCTATATTGCGATCAAGAAAGATTGCCAAAAATTTTGACATTGTAGATACTTGGCTCTATCATGCAGATATACTTGGATTTATAATTGCGAAGATATTATTAAGAAAAAAGCTTATATGGAATGTAAGACATAGTAATTTAGACAAAGATGCAAATAAGTCAACTACTTTAAAAATTGTAAAAATTAACTCCATATTATCTAAGTATGTAAATTTAATTACATACAATTCAAATAAAGCATTAGAGAATCATATAAAATTTGGATATGTGGATAAAAACTCAGAAATAATACCTAATGGATTTGAATTAGATAAATTTAATTTTAGTTTAGAGGATAGATTAAGAGTTAGACAAGAATTAGGTTTAAAAGAAGATGGAAAACCAATTATTACTGTAGGTAGATGGGATATACAAAAGGATTACTATACATTATTGAGAGCATTAAATGAATTAAATAATCATAATACAAAATTTAAAATGATTATGGTTGGAAGTGATTTAGACTATTCAAATGTTGAACTAGTGGAATTGATAGATAAATATAATTTGAAAGATAATATGATATTGTTAGGAAGACGTGATGATGTACCAGCATTGTTATCAGCTGCGGATATATATGTTTCATCTTCTTTGGGCGAAAGCTTTTCTAATGCAATTGGAGAAGCAATGGCGTGTGAGATGCCATGTGTGGTTACTGATGTAGGTGATTCAAAATTAATGGTTGGAGATACAGGAAAAGTAGTTCAAGCAGGTGATTATATGGAGATGTCGAAAGAATTATTTTATTATATTAATAACACTGTTTTAGAAAGAAATATAGATGCTAGAAATAGAGTTATAGAAAATTATGGTATAGAGAAAATTACTAAATTATTTGAAGATATTTGGTGTGATTTGGTATACTAGAAAGGAATTAAGAATATATGCTAAAAATAAAAAGCAATATTAAAAAAACATTTGAAAAAAGTAATTTTACGCATGGTTTATATTTAAGCTTAAAGAGGATATACCGTCAATGCTTGTTAATTATTCCAGATGAGATATTTGCAAAATATCGATATTATAAAAGAACTGGAAAGAAGTTAAACTTGACTAATCCAAAGACATTTAATGAAAAATTATGGTGGTTAAAGTTAAATAATAAAGATCCTTTACTTACCAATTGTTCAGATAAGGTAAAAGTTAGGAAATATGTAGAAGAATGTGGTTTAGGACATATATTGAATGAAATTTATGGTGTATATGATAATGCTAACGATATTGATTTTGATAATTTAGAAAATGCATTTATCAAAACCAATCATGGATCTGGAACGAATATTATTTGGGATAAAAACAGACAATTTGACAAACAAAAGTTTAGAAATATTTTCAATAAAGCCCTAGAACATAATTATTATTTAGAATCAAGGGAATGGAATTATAAAAATATCGAACCTAAAATCATAGTAGAAAGAATCTTAGAAGACAAAGAAAATAAATCGTTAATTGATTATAGATTTTTATGTTTTAATGGTGTTGTTAAAATAATTTTTGTAGATATTGAAACAGCGGCTGAAGATGGCTCACATAGTCCTCATGCTAAAAGGAATGTATATGATCGTAGTTTTAATTATTTAAATATCAAAGTAAAGAGAGAACCATTTGAAAAATCTCTAGTTTCTAAACCAGATAATTTTAATAAAATGGTTGAATATGCTGAAATATTATCTAAACCTTTTCCATTTTGTAGAGTTGATTTATATAATATTAATGAAGAGATTTATTTTGGAGAGATAACATTTTATCCAGGAGGTGCAACCCAGATAGTAGAACCAGAAGAGTGGGAATTAAAAATGGGGGAATGGATAGATTTAAAAAATGAAAAAATTATATTGGAGAACGAATAATGAAAAATATTGCAATAATTATATCAAGCCTAAAAGGTGGCGGTGCAGAAAGAGTAGCTTCTAATATAACTATAAATTTATCAAAAGAAAAGTACAAAGTGTATTTGATTTTATTTGATAGTACCTCAATGGAATATTCTTATGGTGGAGAACTAATTGATATTAATATTAAGGCTAACAATAATCCAATTAGTAAGGTTTTAAATTTTATTAGAAGATATTTTAAAATAAAAGAAATAAAAACTCAATACAAAATTGATATAAGTATTAGTTTTTTGGGGGGACCCAATCTTTTAAACATTTTAACCAAAGGTAAAGATAAGGTAGTAGTTTCGGTAAGGGGATATACATCTAGAAAATCTAAAGGGATTTATCCAAAACTAGGTAAATACCTTATTAAAAAAACATATAATGATGCTGATGCAATAGTAGGAGTATCCAATTTAATAAAACATGATTTAGTAACAAATTATAATATTGAGGAAAAAAGAGTATTAACAATTTATAATCCATATGATTTAAAAAAAATTGAAATGCTTTCTAAAGAAAAGATTGATGATGTATATGAGAATATATATAAAGAGAAAGTTGTTATAACCGTAGGAAGACTTAATCATTTAAAAGGGCATTGGCATTTAATAAGAGCATTTAAGAAAATTAATGACAGTAACAAGGATATTAAGTTAGTTATACTTGGAGAAGGAGAATTAAGAGAATATTTACAAAGTTTAATTGATGATTTGAATTTAAGTAATAATGTTTTTTTATTAGGATTCAAATCAAATCCTTACAAATACATAAACAAATCCTCTATATTTATATTACCTTCTTTATCAGAAGGTTTTCCGAATGCATTAGCAGAATCTATGGCATGTGGTATTCCAGTAATATCGAGTGATTGCAAATCAGGTCCTAGAGAAATTTTAGCACCAGAAACAGATATAAACTTACAGTCCATGAAAATTGAATATGCTCAACATGGAATTCTTGTTCCAGTTTGTGATGGCAATCAATATAATCATGAAGAACCACTTACAAAAGAAGAGGACATAATGGCGGATGCAATTTTAGAATTACTAGATGATAAAGAACTATATGAGAGATATACTAATGAAGCATTGAAGAGAGTAAGAGATTTTGAAATTAATACTGTAATAAAAGAATGGGAAAATGTTATTGATTAATTTTATATTGGATGTGATGAAAACATGAAAAAAATAATGAATTATATTTCATTAATAATATATTATGCTATTGGAAACAAAATCCCTAATAAATTTGGCGGAGTAAAGTTTAGAAGAATTTTGGTTAAAAACATATTCAAAGAATGTGGTAAAAATGTAAATATATCTGAAAATGTTTATTTTGGTACTGGTAAGAATATTGTTCTATATAACAATGCTGGTATTGGATCGGGAACAAAAATATTTGGGAATGGTAATGTGACTATTGGATCACATGTTACTATGGGACCTGAAGTAATGATTATCACTGGAGATCACAAAATCGAATGGTGTGAGAACGGTGAGAAGATTAATAGCATAATTATTTCCAATGTAAAAATTGGGAGTCATTCATACATAGGAGCAAGAGTGACAATATTGCAGGGAGTAACAATAGGTGAAAAATCAATAGTTGGTGCATGTTCATTAGTAAATAAAAATGTTGACGTTAGCAGTTTGTTTGCTGGCGTACCTGCCAAGAAAATAAAGGATATTTAAGAGAAAACACTTTTCAAGAATCAATAATGGAGGACTAATTAATGGAATATTACATTAAAAAAAATAAATATTTATTAGGCATATTATGTATTTTTATGATAATTATAACTCACCTATTTGGTGAGTTGGGTCATTCAGATATAAGCTCTATAATTTTCTTTATTACTTTGTTTGGCTTAATATTATATTTAAGTGATATGAAACTTTTATTAAAAAGTCTAATAACTATTAACTTTATATCTTGTATTCTTTATGCTTATTACATGTATAGCAATAATATTATTAATTTTCCTGATACTTTAGGTTATCTTAGTGTTTTAAACAAAATGATAATTTCTAATTCAATATCTTTTAAACATGTATCAAATTATGCAGGAAGTTTACAGGTAGGTTATCATTATTTAAATTATTTTACTTATAAAATTTTCAATTCTGGGTTTTCATTATATTTAATAAATATTTTCATGTACATTTTATCAATATTATTTTATCATACTCATTTGCGAAAGAGATTTAATAACAGTATAGCGACTATATCTACAGTAGTGTTAACTGTAAGTATGTATTTAACAATATTTACATCAGATATATTGAAGGATTCATTAGTGCTTTTTTTGTCTATGTTATCTTTGCATATATATGATAAATTTATTGATGTAAAAAAACG
The DNA here is from genome assembly GCF_009695605.1 of Tissierella pigra. Taxonomy (GTDB): domain Bacteria; phylum Bacillota; class Clostridia; order Tissierellales; family Tissierellaceae; genus Tissierella; species Tissierella pigra. Next base: position 12,505 of record NZ_VUNQ01000025.1, on the reverse strand, counting down.
CAGGCTAATATTTTTTTTAATAATAGTTTTAGGTTCGTTAACAACGACAAGAATATACTCAGGAGTAGGATTTGCTGTAGGAATTCTAGTAGATTTTTTTATTCTACAAAATAAAAAGCTTAGTATAAAAAAGTTGTTCTTTTTTATAACTTTAATAATTGGCTTAGTATTAATTAGTCCATTAAAGGCTCATTTTGACATGGGATTAAGATTTATAAGTCGTATTAATATGTCGTCCAGTTTTGTTATAAATATAATTAGCTCAACGATTACATTTTTTTTATCGCCACTTTTTTGGAATATGACAACAGAAATTAGCGTATACACACCGATTATTTTAGACTCAATGTTTTTTTTAATATTTAGCCCATTGTTATTAATTTATTTATACAAATTTTTTAGATATAAAGAATATAGGGAAAGAATGTATTTATATCTAATACCAATTTTAATTCATATTATTGCTCTTGGTGTTGAATATGGGAAAACAGCAATTAGACAAAAAATTGCTGTCTATCCATTCTTAGTACTTTTATATGTTTTTGAACTATATAAAATTTTCAAAAAGGTTAATACATATTAACGGGTAAGAATTAATAGTAACAGGAAAGGATTAGAAATATGTCAACTTCAAGTGAAACAACAAAATCAATTTTTATAATAATAATTTTTTCCCTAGGAAGTAAATTTCTTGGGTTCCTTAGAGAAATCCTAATAGCTGCAAAATTTGGTTCAGGTATAGAAACAGATACTTATTTTGTTTCTTATGGATTAATAGCATTAATAATGGCGATTTTTACTAACACTATTACAACAACATTCATACCTGTGTTATCAGAAATAGAAACTAGAGAAGGCAAACAAGGAAAAATTAAACATACTAATAATATGATCACTATTTTATCTTTCGTTTCAATAATTTTAGTTATAATTTCTTGGTTTCTATCACCAAATCTTATAAAATTGACAGCTAAAGGCTTTTATGGAGAACAATATAATCTTGCAATTGAATTGTTAAGGATTGGCCTACCAGTAGTTATTTTTAGTAGTATAATAGGAACACTAACGGGGTTTTTACAAAGTGAAAAAAGACACTTTTCTTCTGCAGCAATTGGGATTCCTTTAAATATTGTGTATATATTTTTCCTCGTGTTTTTATCATCAAATTTTGGAATTAAAGGGTTTATGATAACTACGGTAATTGCAGTTATATCACAGCTACTTATTCAAATTCCTGAGGCTAGGAAGACTGGTTATAGATATAAATTTGTATTTGATCTAAAGGATGAATATATAAAGAAAGTACTATATCTAAGCATACCAGTTTTAATAGGTGTAGCTATTAATGACTTAAATGTTATTGTCGATCGAACGTTAGCTTCCGATTTAGTAGAGGGAAGTATATCAGCATTAAATTATGCAAATAAGTTAAATGGTCTGATTCTTGGTGTATTTGTTACAGCTGTTACTACTGTTATTTTCCCATTATTATCAAAAGAGTCAAACAATAATAATATTAATGGGTTGAAGAAGATAATGAGTGATGGCGTTAATCTTATTTTACTAATAACTATACCTGCGACAGTTGGACTTGTTGTTTTAGCACAACCAATTGTGGAGATCGCATTTCAAAGAGGAGAGTTCACTATCAATGATACTATAATGACATCTCATGCATTGATATTTTATTCGCTAGGTCTTGTTTCTATGTCATTGAGATTATTGTTAAACAGGGTATTCTATTCATTACAAGATACTAAGACTCCCATGATAAATGGAGCTATATCTGTAGGGCTTAATATTATACTAAACTTAATACTTGTAAAATTTATGGCTCATGCTGGGTTAGCATTTGCTACTAGTATAGCTAATTCAGTTGCAACGTTATTAATGTTTTATGGACTTAAAAAGAAGATTGGATCACTAGGTACCAAAGGATACATAATTATTTTTATTAAATTGGGGCTAGCTTCTACTGTAATGGGTCTAATCGCATATTTTACTTATAACGGATTATATGGAATGTTAGGAGCATCAAAGCTATATAATTTGATTTCATTGTTAGCAGCTGTTGGATTAGGTGTAATTGTATATGGAGTATTGTGTTATGTATTCAAGGTGGAGGAAGTTAGAGATGTAATTAATAAAGTGAAAAATAGACTATTTAAATAGTTTAGAGGGTGCTTAGTATATGAAAAGAAAATTAATTTCTTGGGTTTTAGTAGTATTATGGATGATATTGATATTTTATTTATCTCATCAACCATCCACTGAGTCTAATAAATTAAGTATAGGAATAACTGAAAAAATAACTATAATAGTAGAAAAAGCTGCTCCTATTATAGATACAAATATTAGAAATTTTAATCGTATAATAAGAAAGAATGCACATTTCTTTGCCTATTTAATTCTAGGATTTCTGACTTTCAACGTCTTAAAAGATAGTGAGATAACCGGTGGAAGGGGCTTTATATTAGCATTAATAATATGTATACTATATGCCATATCTGATGAAATCCACCAATTATTCATTCCTGGTAGAAGTGGGCAAGTCATGGATGTAGTTATTGATGGCATGGGATCATTAGCTGGAATTACACTACAGCATCAAATTAGTAGTAAAATAAAAGGGAATTAGGATTTAATCTCTTCCTCATATTGCCTAATCTTCTTATAGGTAGTATTTCTACTTTTATAGCCTAATAATTTAGTAAATTCAACTGCTGTAATATTTCCTTCTTTCCATCTATTATAAAGACTAGGAAAATTCTTAGGTAATTCTTGGGGCTTCCTTCCCTTATATTTCCCTTCTTTTTTAGCTATGGCTATTCCTTCCTTCTGCCTTTGTCTTATTTTAACTCTTTCCTCTTCAGCAATAGATCCTAATACTTCAATAAGAATATTATTTACCATTTTAATAACCCATGAATTCTCGTCGGGGAGATCCATTAAGGTAGTAGGTATATCTAAAATTTTTGTTCTGACTCCTTTATCATTCATCCAGGATAATTCATCTTTAATCATTTCCTTATTTCTACCAAATCTATCTAGTTCTTTAACTATTAAAGTATCTCCTTCTCGGAGAATCCTTTTTAATTCTAAATAGTTATCTCTATTAAAATCCTTACCAGGCTGTTTATCAATAAAGATATTTTCATCTTTTAATTCTTTTTCATATTCTTTTAAAGCTTCAATCTGTCTCTGGGGATTTTGATCTTTACTAGAAACTCTTATATATCCAAATATCATTTTAATACCTCCTTGTGTCCTTTTTGAGTGGTTAAGATTAAGAGTACACTTTTAATAAGATTATAACTTAAAAAGGCATAGAAAACCATATATTTTTATAAAAAAGAGGTGTACTCAATAGAGTACACCCTAAGGGGACATGATATACGAAACAATATGATCACATGAAAAATTACAAAATAAATATTAACAAGTATAATCATATAGCTTATAATTAAACTGGAAATAAATAAAAGAAATGAAAACATATTTATAGAAAATATATGACATATGATAGAATATAACAAACATAATTTAAAAATACTATTGACAAACAAAATCATATTCCTTACAATAATATTAAAAATAGGTAAAGGATATAGGTGAATTTATGAAAATCTTAGGAGAAAAATTGGCTAAAGAGAGAAAGAAAAAAGGTATGACACAAGATGAACTTGCCAAAAAAGCTTATTTGAGTAAACAAACAATTTCAAATATAGAAAGAGGCATAACTAAAAATATTAATGAAACAGTATTAAACTTACTTTCTTTTGCATTATTTGTTACACCAGATTATTTAGTAGGAAAATCTGAATATCCGGATAAAAATAGCAAGGGGTTAATTGTACCTTATAGTATGCTACCTCCTTGGGATTATGATTTTGAAATCAAAGAACTGATGAAGGCACATTCAAATAATAGGATAGTTGAAACTCTTATTAGAAATATAATTCACTATTTAACATATGTAGATCACAGTGACTGTGGAGTAAAAATACTAGAAAATACAATAAGTATATTAAAAAAAGAAGATAAAAAGACTATAGATATACTATTAAAAATTACAAAAGGACTTAATGAGTAGTTAATTTATCATTCAATAACAAAGATAAGTTTTTAAATTAGAAAGGGAGTGATAATGTGGGTATTAGAGATTTTTAGAGGATGTAGTTTATTGTGTAGATATTACACGAATTTTTGATGAATTGAAATTTGACATACAAAAACAATTGTTGAATAGGTAGCTGAATTTAGAAAAATTATACTTGCCAAATCATTAAATAGCAAAAAATTAATTATCCAAAAAATAAATTATAGGGAGGTATTGTAATGAATACGGCATTAAGTCAAGAAAAAGTAACTTTAATTAATTGGTCGCCTACAAATTTTGTTGACAAAGATTCGTATCAAACTTCTAAGTATATAAAATGGAATATACATGATGCAATAGAACCTTGGAATTCCTTTGTTTTAGATATAGAGGAAAATGAAAAAATAGAAGAAAAACCGTATGCAGACTTAACTATATTAAGAAATAGGTTTGAACAAACAGTCTTTGATAATGTGATAGGAATTATTGAACCAAATGAAACAATGAATAATCTAGGTTGTAGTATGTTTGGATTGCCTTATGCTTCAGAAGCTATTGTTAATGGGGTTCAAAATATTAATAGTTATAAAGAACTCTCTAGCAATCTAAGCAACTTAAATACTATGAGAGGTGGCACTAAAGGCTTTAAAGGATTTGTCTTCGAAGAACTACATGCTACAGAAGCTACTTTAAATGGAAATATAACAGAAGTTATTAATAATAATGGAGTGGCTGATTTTATAATTCATAATTCAGATGGCTCTATATCATTTGGCCAATCAAAAATTGGATATGATAGACAAAATGTTGATTTTTCACAATATAAGGGACAAACAATAATTGTTGATAAAGGTAATAATTATCTTATTGATAAAGCTCATGAATCAGGATTAAATGTTATAGAATCAGAAGTATCACTAAAAGAAGCAGAAAGACTAGCTAGGGGAATGCAATTAGAAACAAGATTTACAGGCTCAAAATATTCTGTAGTAGCTCCAAAACTTAATTCAGCTATTAATATAGCGAAAGAGATGCACGATGTAGGATTAAAAACTGCGTTTAAAGGGTTACAATTTGGTGGAAGTTATAGTTTAGGTGGAAATATTATGGATGTCATCAATCAAGATAAAAATCTTGATGATGCAGTGTTTGATGTTATAAAAGATACTACCATTTCAGGTGGAGTGGGGTATTTGTCTGGTGCAGGTCTTTCTGCTCTTGGAAATACAGCAATTGGATCAGCTACTTTTGGGATGTTAAATACTGCTGGAGCAACGATTGCAAATACAGCTGTTGGAAGTGCATTTCTAGCAACAAATACTGCGATTAGTGGAATGGCTGCATCTGCCTCTTCAGTACTCCTTGGAGGGTTAGGTAGTGCTGCTCTTATAAGTACAATCTCTGCAGCAGCACCTGTTGTAGTATTTGGTACAGCATTAGGAGCAGGAATAAAAGTCTTTAAAAAATTATTTGGTAATTAAAATACTCTTTAAAATAATTAATCAAATTGATAAGGAGGAGTTTTGTTATGACAGATAAAAAAGAGACATTGGTTAAAAGATATGAATCAACTGCTGACCATTTCGAGAGAAAGGGAAAACGAGAATGGGCATATGCAAAAAATGATATGGGGGATCACCATTATGGAAGAGCAAAAGAGGCATTTGACAGAGCAAAAAGAAATAGAGAAAAAGTTGAAAAACTTAGGAATGAATAGTTCTGGTTCAGTAGAAGTACGAGAGCTACAAGAAAATAAGACTATAAAATGCACTGCATACTTCAAATGGGGCAAAGAAATATGGTATGAGGATGAAGCGGAAAATATAATAAGTGAAAAAGTCAGAGTAAAAAATCCTAGGAAGAGTTTAATAGATAGAATAAAATCATTACCTGGAGATTTAAAAAAAGCAAAGGAGATTTTTTTCTATCTTATAGATATATCTGAATAAATAATTGGATTGATTATGTTCCTAAAAATTTAAGCAAGGGAGGATATTAATATGCAAGGTATAACTATAACAAATGAGGAAAGGTTAAAGGCTATAAAATTAATTGAAGAAGGGAAAAGTATGGAAGAAATAATAAGTGAAGTAGGTCTTTCAAAACCATCAATTTATAAAATAATAAATCTAAAGGAAAATAACAGGATTGATGCAATGGGGAATATAACTGGTAAGCGTGCTAGATTTATTAAGGGTTATCCTACTATTATTATAAATCCAATTATATGTCTTATAAATCCTATTATATCTCTAGAGTAAGATTTAAAAGATCTAAGGAGAAAGACCTATGGAAAATAAAATATATTTAGCTATAGATTTAAAATCCTTCTATGCTTCTGTAGAATGTATAGAAAGAGGCCTAGATCCTCTAAAAACTAATTTAGTTGTTGCCGATAATTCTAGGACAGAAAAGACCATATGCTTGGCAGTATCCCCTAGTTTAAAGTCCTATGGAATAAAGGGTAGGCCTAGACTTTTTGAAGTAATTCAAAAGGTCAGGGAAGTTAATGCTTCAAGATTAAATAGACTAAAAACTAGGAAGTTTTCTGGTAAATCCTATGATTATGAAGAATTAAACAGCCAGCTAGACTTAGCCCTTGATTATATAGTGGCCATACCTAGGATGGCTTATTACATAGATTATAGTGCAAAAATATATAATATTTATTTGAAATATATAGCAGCTGAAGATATTCATGTTTATTCCATAGATGAAGTTTTTATAGATCTAACCTGCTACTTAAAAACCTACGGACTTGGACCTAAAGAATTAACGGAAGTAATATTGAAGGATATACTTTATACCACAGGTATTACGGCTACAGCAGGTCTGGGAACTAATCTTTACCTGGCCAAGGTAGCCATGGATATACTGGCCAAAAAGATGCCCTTAGAAGATAATTATATGCAGATAGCTTACCTGGATGAGATGTCCTATAGGAAACTTCTTTGGAGTCATAGACCTATCACTGATTTTTGGAGAGTAGGCTCAGGCTATGCTAAAAGATTGGAAAAGCAAGGCCTTTATACCATGGGGGATATTGCAAAGTGTTCCCTAGGGACGGAAAGTGATTACCTAAATGAAGACCTTCTATATAAGATATTCGGGGTAAATGCTGAACTTTTAATTGACCATGCCTGGGGTTGGGAGCCATGTACTATTGAAGATATTAAAAGGTATAAACCTGCTTCAAAAAGTTTAGGTTCAGGACAGGTCTTGCAATCCCCCCACAATTTTCATAAGGCTAGGCTAATTGTATGGGAAATGGCAGACCTATTAGCATTAGATTTAGTGGCCAAGGCTTATAAAACTACACAGATAGTTTTGAGAATAAGTTATGATAGGGAAAGTCTTCTTGATCCAAAGATTAAGCAGGGCTACAAGGGTGAAATTATTAAAGATGCCTATGGAAGATATAAACCTAAATCTGTCCAGGCTACTAAAAACTTTCCTACATACACATCTTCCAGTAAGGAAATTATAGAGGGAACTATGGAACTTTATGAGGAAATAGCAGATAAAAATCTTTTGATTAGAAAGTTAAATATTTCAGCAAATAAGCTTTTAAGAGAAGATTCTATAGAAAAAGAGGAAGGGCCAAGTCAATTAGACTTTTTTACAAACTATGATGAGGAAAAGTTAGACCAAGTTAAAAAGGAAGAATTTTTAAACAAGGAAAGGAAGGTCCAAGAAACTATCTTGTCTATAAAGGATAAGTATGGGAGAAATGCCATACTTAAAGGAGTAAATTTGGTTGAAGGGGCGACAACCCTAGATAGGAATAAACAGATAGGAGGTCACAAGGCCTAATGGAAAAATACAGGGATATAATCAATTTACCTAGGCCAGTATCTAAAAAGAGAAGGCCTATGGCCATTGGAGATAGGGCAGCACAATTTGCACCCTTTGCAGCCCTAACAGGCCATGAAAAAGCAGTGGAAGAAGTAGCCAGACTAACGGAAGATAGAATAGAATTGGACCAATATATGAAGGATGATATAAACAGAAAGCTTCAGTTATTACTAGATAGGGTTAAGGAAAGGCCTGAAGTAGAAATCTTATATTTTCAAGCAGACCATAGAAAAGAAGATGGAAGATATCTTCAGCTAAAAGCTAAACTTAAGAAAATAGATATATATGAAAAGTTACTTATTATGGATAATTTAACAGAGATTACCATAGATAATATTATTAAGTTAGATTTTTAATATATATCCTGGGAGTCTTTATTTATAGTATATTTATGGAATAACATATATTGGTTTAATATAATCTTGTTTGACATTCATACTATAACTAACTATAATTATAGTATGAATGTCAAGGGGTGGTATAAATGCTTCCAACAAATAAATTAAGGAATATTATTAAAGAATATGATGGAATTATAACTACAAATTTAGTTGAGCAAAAAGGTATTCATCGTGAATACCTAAATAGCTTGGTTAAATCAGGAGAAATAGAAAGAGTTAGCCATGGTGTATATATAAGTCCTGATGTATGGGAAGATATGCTCTATATCAATCAACTAAAAAGAGAAAAAATGATTTATTCTCATGAAACAGCCCTCTATCTTCATGATTTAACAGATAGAGATCCTTTGAATTATGTGGTTACAGTTCCACAAGGATATAATTTATCAAAATTAAAAGAAGAAGATTTTAGGGTCTATAGTATAAAAAAGGAATGGTTTGATTTAGGCATAATTACTAAAGAAACTGTATTTGGAAATGAAGTTAGGACTTATGATATAGAAAGAACAATTTGCGATATTTTAAGGGCTAGAAATAAAATAGATACAACTACTATAAGTGATTCACTTAAAAGGTATTTTTCCAGAAAAGATAAAGATTTGAATAAACTAATGAAATATGCCAAAGAATTAAAAATCGAAAATATTATTCAGACTTATACGGAGGTTCTACTATGAGTGTAGTTACAAAAAGGAAAATAAATTATTTGGAATGAAAAATTTAAAAAATAAAACATTACATATTTTATATGAGATGCAGGAGAAGTTTTATAATGAAATCATTGGAATATTTTAGTTTAGGGAAATAAATGAACGGAGTGATGAAATGAGCCAATTAACACAGTATATAATCGCCTTATCAAACCTTTATGGAATGGTCTATAAGGATAAGGTTTTAGAAGTTTATAATAGCCAGAATAAGGTCCAAGTTAATCTATCTGATATAGAGGAACTTTTAACCAGCCCACCAGAAGAGTTAGAAACTGCATTTATTTACCCTCATCAAGACTATTTTGTACATGAAACGATTCTAGAAAGTGATGACTTTGATTTGTTGTTGATTAAAAAAGGTGATAAACCATATTATGTTCCAAATAAAAATGAACTTCTAAATTATCTTGATGAAGCTTATTTTGAAAGAACTAATGAATACACCGCTCTTTTAAATTATGTAAAGAAAAACTTTTTTAGAAATGATGATGAGAAGGCTGAATGGCTATGTGAGGACATTCAGGGTAGATGTCAATTTGGAGCAGGCATACAGACTATTTTAGAAACCTTCAATGATAGAGGTATTAGTTTCTGTGATTTAGAACAGGTTAATGAAGTTACGCAACTTATAATAGATCTCTCCAATAACATTAGGATATGGGAAAATAATGGATTCACACCTCATGAAATATTTGAAAGGTTTGAGAAAATTCACTTAAGACCACTTCCAGATAAGCCATTTGATTTTAATACTAGCAATGCTAGAGATATAAATACCAGGCAGAAAATTGGTAGGAACGACCCTTGCCCTTGTGGTAGCGGTAAAAAATATAAGAAGTGCTGTTTAGGGAAAGACTATAATCAATTATAATTGATTATAATCATAAGAGGGCTCGCTTATAAATTTATCTAAAAATAAGTGATTAAATAGCATTAGGGATAAAAACCTTAGTGCTATTTTTTACCCAATTTAGATATTAATGAATATACTTTCTAAAAATGAGAATAGTAAAATTAGCTATTAAAATAATAAGAATTATGGTATACTAATTTTAATTAATGGTACACAAACACAACTATGTGTGTACCGTTAATTAAAAAAGGAGATGATGAATCATGGATATATTAAAAGATATATTTAATAATAGTGTAGTTTTGACAACTGCTAAATTAAATGAATATGGCATTTCCAATTATATGATTGATAGACTTCTTTCAGAAAATAAAATAAGCAGGGTAAGTAGAGGAAATTATATTTATAATGAGATCCATATATATGATTATGAAATAATATCATCATCTTTTCCTGAAGCTATTATATATTTAGAAAGTGCACTGTTACTTCATGAATATACTGAAAGAATCCCTAATGAATGGAAGATAGCTGTTGGTAGAAATATGAATAGAAATAAATATAATCTTGAATATCCTAAGATAAAGGCACATTTTATAGATGAGAGCATTTTAGATATAGGAGTTATGGAAATAGAGACTTATCTAGATGAAGAAAACCATAAAAATAAGGTGATTACTAAAATATATGATAAAGATAAAACTATATGTGATATTATAAAACATAGGAATAAAATAGATAAAGAAGTATTTAATTCTGCTATAAGAAAATACATTCAAGATAATGATAAAAATCTTAATAATCTATATAAATATGCTAGGGAACTAAATGTATTAGGGTTAGTGGAGACTTATATAGGAGTGTGGTTTTAGTGAATAATAATCCAGCAAGTATACTGGCAAAGTTAAAAAATGAATCGATAAAAAGAGATATACCAAGTCAACAAATGATTACCCTTTTCCTGCAAGAAGAATTTTCCAGGAGACTTGGTAAATCAGAATATAGGGACAAGTTTATATTAAAAGGTGGATTTCTATTATTTTCTTTAGGGGCAGGAGATACAAGAGCTACAATGGATTCTGATTATTTAATGAAACATCTATCCAACGAAGAAGAAAGTGTCAAAAATACAATTAAAGAAATTCTAGAAATAGATAATAATAATTCTATTATATTTGAATTTATGGGTATGGAAAGGATTACAGAACAAAATGATTATCATGGATTAAGAATAAAATTAATTGGGTCAATAGGACGCTCCAAAACTCCGATTTTTGTAGATTTAGGTGTAGGGGATGTAATAATTCCAGGGTCAAAAATTATTAAATTAGAAACTATTATAGAAGGTTTTGAAGAACCAGAAATAAGAGCTTATTCTATGGAAACAATAGTAGCAGAAAAGTTAGATGCAATACTATATTTGATGGAAGCATCAAGTAGAATGAAGGACTATTATGATATATATTATTTGGCTATTTCTAAAAATTTTGATGGTAATATCTTAAGAGAAGCCATACATAATACTTTTAAAAACAGAAGACACTTAGATTTTATAAAAAACATCCATGAAGTAAATAAGTTTAAGGAACGTGAAAATCTAAATAATATGTGGAATAGATTTATAGAAAAAGAAATAAAAATATCTATAGAATTTAATAAGGTAATAGATATTATACTTGAGCTTACACTTCCAATTTGCAGGTCAATAGAAGATAAAGAACAATATAATAAAACTTGGGACTTTAAGGAATTAAGGTACATTTAAATTTTATTATTTGCATAATAAAAGATAATAGGCAACCATTGTGTGTCTATTAAGCGTAGAAATATATTGCTGTTTCAAATAACAGTATTCTATGTAGTTTACGATGGATTTAAATGAAAACCACAATTTGGATAGAATATTTATATCTGAAATAAATCATTGGGATAGCATTAAGGATAAAACCTTAGTGCTATTTTTTTGCCGTTTTTAAAGAAAGAAAGACTATTTTATTAGAATTCCTTCTTGAAAAATCAATAAATTTTTCAAATTTCTATTGCTTATGCTAATATAATAGATTATAATATATGTATACAATAGTAAACCGTTGTAATATCAATGTAAACTATAATATACTATAGTAAACTATTACTAATATAGTAAACCTTAAAAAAGGAGGGCTAAAAATGTTTGAAAATCAAGCAAAAACTCTATCTTTTAAGACAAACGAAGAAGTATCTAACGCATTTGATAAATTAGAAGCTAGAATAAGGGAAACGGATAACACCTTAACAAGGGGAGACATCTTAGCAACAGTTATAGATGCAGCTGAAAAGGTACTTGTTACAGAGGACAATATAAAATTAGCTACAAGGGAAGAACTTAAACTTATAGACCAACATACTCAAAGACTAAAGGATATTTACCTATCTATATTTAAAAGGTCCGAAGATCATCAGGCCATGGCCACTAAAAAAATAAAGGATCTAGAAGCTAATATCTTAGAATTAAAAACTACCCTTAAGGTAGAAACAGAAAGCTTTAAAACAGAAATAGATATTATTAATATTGAAAAAGAGAACTTGATAAAAGAGAATGAAGAAA
>NZ_VUNQ01000024.1 GCF_009695605.1 Tissierella pigra | reverse complement strand
ACAAAGCATGTCCAGAGTATCAAGATGCATTGATAATGGACCTATGGAAGCATTTTGGGGAATGTTAAAGTCAGAAATGTACTATCTTAAAAAGTTTAACACATATACCGAGTTAGAGTCTGCTGTTATAGAATATATAAATTATTACAATAATCATAGATATCAGAAGCGATTAAAGTGCATGAGTCCACTAGAATACAGATGTTATCTTTTAGATTTAGTCGCATAGAATAAAATTACGCCAATCATAATTTAATGATTGGCGCACAAAGTTTTTTATTATTTCCACTGTCTACTTGACAGGGGCATGTTCATTTTTTATGTTCATAGAAGGTTTTCTTACTTTGCAGTTTCAGGTTTTGCAAATAAAAAGCTTATATATCTAACTAGTACATAAAGAACAATAGCCACACCTAAGAATTCCTCAAATTTTACAATATACTTTAATATAGATATTGGTTTTCCTAAATTAGTTAAAAATCCATTAGTAAGTTTAATTGAAATTCCACTGATAACCAATGGGAATGTAAATGCTGAGTAAGATGGATAAAACTTTAAACTAAGTAGTTTAGGAAGTTGTAGCAATACAAATAAATATGATAATTGAGATAAAGCCAGTAAGAACCAAACTATAAAAATGTTTTTATCTTGAAATGAATTCATATATCCAGCTAAACAAAGAGCAACGGGTGCTGTAAATATTGCCATAGTTGGTAACGCTGGTTCTGGTATCTCTTTAACTTTAACAACTCTTTTAAGTACTGCTGGTAGTAGTAGAAAGTAGGATATAAGTCCAAACCAAAATAAGATTTTTCCTATACTTTCCATGCCAAAGGCTGGGGCAGTAACAGAACCTACTACTATACCTACATAAACAATAAACCAAGAAGGAAAAACTTTTTTGATATTAAAGTTTACTAAATAATTTTTTGAGAAAATAATTATTAGAACTGCGTGAAGAACTAAACCTACAATCCACACAGCAAATCCTATAGTTGGTACAATAGGTTTAATATATGTGGATAAAAGCATAATTCCCATAGAAAGAGTAGGAAAAACACTTGCAACCACTGGGTTTTCTAGGGCTTCAGATACTCCTTTTGGAAACATAATAATCTTAGCCAATATAAGAAGCAAAATGATTGCGGATAAAGCGCCAAAAATATTTCTATAAATTTCACCATAAGATAATACTAAGTTTCCTGTTGCTGCTAAAGCTAACATTAGTCCCACAATAGGTACGGGTAGTTTTTTAATGATTTCCTTCATTTAGACATCTCCTTTTCTCTGAATTTAAACAATATCTTCCTTCAGTAGACTATCATAAAACTATATTCAAATCCAATAGAAAATATCTATAGAAAAAAATATACTATAAGTAAATTTATATTAAAGACTTAGATATATTGATTTCTAGGACTGTTATTAAGTTGCCAATTATTACATTGATTATTAAATTATCGTCAATAAAATAGGCTGAATAACATATCTTTTATTTACCAAATCATTGTTGTATCCAAATTGTAACGTTTTCTAGTATATTTATAATTGTAATTATTCTTTATATGTAGTATTATTTAATGTATAACTTAAAATACTTGAGGTGTGATGATGAAGAAAAAATTTATATTATCATTTATAATATCTTTTGCATGCTTTGCATTGGTATTTGGTTTCTTTGGTGAAAAGATATTCTCTAAAAATAATACAACTGTGGCAACAGGGGAAGAAGACAACACAGAGAATAATACTGATGAAGATGTAATCGAACCCAAGAATGAAGAAGAGATACTATTTTTATTAATGGGTGTAGATGCAAAGGATGTTAAAAAGTCCAAGGGGACCCGTACTGACACCATGATGCTTTTTAAGGTTAATTTAGAAACAGGTGGAATAAACTTACTATCCATACCTAGAGACACTAGAGTAAAAGTAAGGAATACAGAAGATAAAATTAACCATGCTCATGCTTTTGGCGGACCAGAACTTACTATGCAGACAGTAAGAGATTTCCTTAATTTAGATATTGATTATTATGTAAAGGTTGACTATAAAGCGGTAATGGGAATTGTAGACGCCATAGGCGGAGTAGAGATAGATGTACCAAAAAATATGAAATACTCCGACCCAACTTGTGATCCGCCTTTAAATATAAATTTAAAAAAGGGCTTGCAGGTGCTAGACGGAAAGAAATCCCATGATTTCCTAAGATATAGATCAGGATATGCAGAAGGAGATATTGGAAGGATTAAGGCACAGCAAATGTTTATGAAAGAAATGATAAAGCAAACCTTAAAGCCTAAAAATATTTTAAAGTTACCAAAATTGGTTAACACTTATTTTGAATATGTAGATACAAATATCCCTTTAAATGTTATACTAAAAGGAGCAAATGCAGCAAGAAAAATAGATATGGAAAATATGAAGACAAATACAATTCCAGGATATGATAAAAAGATTTCCAAAATAGATTATTGGATATATGATAGGGAACAAACAGAAGAAATTGTTAAAGAGATGTTTGGAGACTATTTATTAGATCAATAGATAGAGGTGGAAACATGAGAAAAATAAGGAAAAAAGAGCATGTTGAGAACTATTTGAGGACAACCTATAAGGGAAATACATTGTTTGAAGATGTATTTATAGAGCATAATTCATTACCAAATCTAGATTTCAATCATATAGATACAACAACAAGTTTTTTAGGAAGAATAGTAGACTACCCTATTATTATAAATGCAATGACAGGTGGGGCAGAATTTTCTCAGGAAATTAATCAGGATTTAGCACTTATTGCTAAAGAGTATAATATTCCCATGGCAGTAGGATCACAGACCATAGCATTATGTGATGATGAGGAATGCCGAGAATCTTTCACTATAGTTAGAGAAATAATAGGTGATGAGGGGATTGTTATAGCAAATCTTAATGCTCAATCATCTATAGATGAAGTAAACAAGGCCTTAGAGATGGTAAAGGCAGATGCAATACAATTACACCTAAATCCAGCCCAAGAAATAGTCATGTTAGAAGGAGATAGGGATTTTAAGGGTATATTGGAAAATATTGAAACAATAGTGAAAACCATAGACAAACCTGTTATAGTAAAAGAAGTTGGATTTGGCATATCAAAGGAAGCTGCATCTAAATTATATAATATAGGTGTTAGAAATGTTGATATATCAGGTTTTGGTGGAACTAATTTTATTGAAATTGAAAATATTAGATATAATAGTATAGATTTTTCAGAACTTTACTCATGGGGCATACCCACAGCACTATCTTTAATTAAATGTAGAGAATTGCCAGAGGACTTAAATATAATTTCTAGCGGTGGCATAAGAAATAGTATGGATATTGTAAAATCTCTGATTCTTGGTGGGCAAATGGTGGGAATATCTGGTGAAATTTTATCTTATCTTCTACATGGAGGATATGAAAATGCTAAGGATTATATGGAAGCAACTACACATAAAATGAAAATAATAATGCTTTTATTAGGCAAGAAAAATATTCAGGAGTTAAAAACTACAGAATATAAGATACTTGGAAATTTAAAAGATTTACTAAACGGTAAATAATAATAAAAAAGGAATTTGGATTAATCCAAATTCCTTTTTTATTATTGGTGAACTGTTACTAGTTAAAATCCTCCTGCACCTCCACCACCAGCACCTCCACCTCCACCACCAGAGAAGCCGCCTCCACTGCCAATAGAACTTGAATTAGTAGTTGAAGAACCAGGATAAAAGGAAGAATTAAATCTATCTTCAAACATGGAACCTCCATATTTATTAGTTAAGAAATATAAATATGCCCAATGACTGGGATTGTAAGATTCTTGGAAGTTATCTCTGAAATTATCTATGGTTTTCATAGGTAATCCTAAAGCTAAGGCATATATCAATATCCTATCAGTTGATATATTGGTATCATAGTCTTTAAGTATATCTCTATTTTTAGATAAATCTCTTTTTATATCTTTCCATATTAAATATTGAATATATCCCTTATCAGATTTTCTAAAAAGAAGAACTATAGAATAGAAAAATATAGGTACTGATAGTAAAAGAGGAATAATACCGTAAAGAGAATCAAAAGTCAGAGAAAGCAATCCTAAAATAAGAGAAACTACACCAAGAAAAAGTACGAACCATCCCCATTTATGCCCTCTATCATCATAATAGCCCTGTGACTTTACATCAGCTCTTACTTCATTTTGCCAAGCTAAAAGCTCTTTATTAAATTTAGTATAACTAGACTTTCTATAATCTTCTATATCTTTTGTGGATACTTTTTGTCCATTTCCAATATGATTAAACAGCCAATTGAAGATATATTTTTCATGAGAAGTTAAATCAAAATCAGAGTTTTTAGTTTTTCTAAATAAAAAATCTTTTTTCTTTTTTTTGGAACTCTTTTGAGACGTTTCTATTTCTTCAACGGTTAAAAATCCTTTTCTTGCTAAATCAAAGATTGTTGTCATTAAGGATCTAGAGTCTATAATGTTCTGGAAAAATAATCGCAATTCAGCAGGGGTAATGTCATTGAGTGAAAAGTAAGAAGAATTACTATCTATATTTCTTCTAAACTTATTAAATACAAACCCTATAATAGCAACTTCTAATGCTGTAAATATAAGGGATATATTGCCAAAAAGAGTTTTATTTTTAGCTCTTGATTCAGCTTTCTTTTCAATTGACCTAATAAGAGCTAGTTCTTCATCCATTATATTTTCAAAGCTACTATTTCCGATGTTTTCACTAGCACCTATGAAGTCAGGAGGAAACAGTATTCTTCCTTCTACAAAGGTTTCAGCAGGGACATTAAATACTTCTAATTCTATTAAATTATCTTCTAAAAAATCAATTGTTCCATGGAGAGGACCATGTGCAAATATTTTAGTCTTTTCTCTATCTATCTTGGGTAAAGTGATTTTAGCAGAGAAATACTCAATTGGAGTAGCATTTTCCTTACCTATGAATTTATAATATAACTCTCCAATGTCTTTATGTCTAATTGCCACATTTTTAACTGTGTAATTAATTCTAAAGGTTTTTTCTTCATTATTAGATGGAGAAAATATCATTAACTCCAGAGTATCCTTCTTCTTTGCAGCAGTAAATACGTTTTTATCACCTTTTTTAGCAGAGTCTACTAATGTATAAAAAATTTCATCATTATCTTCTAATTGAGATAGTTTTAAATTTTCAATTCCATCAGTATTTGTTAAGACTATGTTTCTATACACTCCATTGAATTTATCCCTAAAATCAAATGTAATATCTTCTGAAACAATTAAGTCACCATTTTCATTTAAAGTAGAAAATACTGTCCAACTTCTAATACCTAAAGTATCATCGGCAAAACTTACACTAGATATAGAAAGTATTAGTATAATAAGAATCAAAAGAGAGATTTTTTTATTTAGCAAAATTACCACCTCCAAATTTCATATATTTATTATATTATATATTATAATCATAAATACAAGCTAATATTTAGAAAGTTTTTCATATAATAATAATAGGCTTTAATAAGATTGCCTAGAAATCCTAAAAGATATATAATATATCTACAAAAGAACTAAGGGAGGAGTGACAAAATGGGTTTAAAGATTGGAATAGTAGGTGCTACTGGTGCTGTTGGACAAAAAATGATAGAAGTAATATTGGAAAGAAATATAGATGTAGATAATTTTAGATTATTCGCATCTAAAAATTCAGCTGGAAAAATAGTGAAACTTAGAGATAAAGATATGACAGTAGAACTATTAACTGAAGAGGTTATGAAAGAAAAGTATGATTATTTGTTATTTGCAGCAGGTGGAAGTATATCAGAAAAGTTTGCACCTATTGCAGCAGATGCAGGTAATATAGTAATAGATAATTCCTCACATTTTAGAATGATGGAAAATATACCTTTAGTAATACCAGAAGTGAATTCTCATGTACTAAGAGGATATAGAGGAATAATAGCAAATCCAAATTGCTCCACCACACAGATGATAGTAGCCATAGCTCCAATATATAAGAAATATGGAATAAAAAGAATTGTAGTATCTACCTATCAAGCAGTATCAGGAAGTGGTTACAAGGCTATTGAAGAACTTGAAAATCAAATTAAAGATAAAGATTATCCAAATAAAGTATATACAAGAAAAATTGCAGGAAATTGTATACCCCATATTGACGTCTTTAATGAAAATGGATTTACAAAGGAAGAGTTAAAGATGGTATATGAAACACATAAGATATTAGATGATGAGTCCATAGAAATAAATCCTACAGCTGTTAGAATTCCAGTTTTCTATGGTCATAGTGAGTCCGTATATCTAGAACTTAAAGAAGAAGTAAATATAAAGGAAATAAGAAGTTTATTGGAGAAGGCAGAAGGAATAGTATTAGAAGATGAACCTAGTGAAAATAAATATCCTACACCACTTCAAGCAGAGAATACAGATTATACTTATGTAGGAAGATTAAGAAAAGATATTTATGACCCTAAGGGGCTATCTCTTTGGGTAGTAGCAGATAATCTTAGAAAAGGGGCAGCTACCAATGCTGTTCAAATTATAGAAGCTATAGAAACTATAAAATTGGAGGGATAATTATGTTTAAAGGAGCAGGTGTTGCAATAGTTACTCCATTTAAAGATGGAAAATTTCATAAAGAAGCTTATGAAAGATTGATTGAGTTTCAAATTCAAAATAAAACTCAAGCATTGATAGTGCTAGGTACAACTGGAGAAGCTTCAACTATTAGTTATGAAGAAAGAGAAGAAATTATAAAAACAGCTGTAGAAAAAAATGCAAAGAGAATTCCAATTATAGTAGGTACTGGCTCAAATTCTACTGAAACTTCAGTAAAGTATACTAAACAAGCAGAGGAACTGGGAGCAGATGGAATATTACTTGTAACTCCATATTATAATAAATGTACAAATAAAGGTATGATAGCACATTTTACAGAAGTTGCAAAGAATACAAAATTACCAGTTATATTATATAATGTTCCTGGAAGAACAGCAGTAAATATACCACCAGATGTAATTGTAACTATGTCCAAGGTAGAAAATGTAATAGGAGTTAAGGAAGCCAGTGGAAATATATCACAAGTACTAGAAATAAAAAGATTGGTATCAGAAGATTTCATGATCTATTCAGGTAATGATGACCAAGTAATACCTGTATATGCTTGTGGTGGTCATGGAGTGATTTCTGTAGCATCAAATATAATTCCTAAAGAAATGCAGGAAATGTGTGAAGCTTTTATGGAAGGAAATGTTGCTGAAGCTTTAAAAATTCAATTAGAATATAAGAAATTGATAGATTTATTATTCTCAGAAGTAAACCCAATACCAGTTAAGGCAGCTCTATCAGAAATGAGATATATTGAGGATCAATTGAGATTACCTCTTACATCTATGGAGGAGGGCAATAAAATAAAATTAATCCAAGAGATGAAAAGACTAAATCTAGTTTAGGAGGAAAATATGGATTTATTAATCAATGGAATAGAGGGGAAAATGGGAAGTACTATTAAGGAGTTGGCAATGGAGGACTCCTATTGGAATAATATATATGGCATATGCAGAAAAGTTCCAGTAATAGGGGATAATATTAACTTTGATATATTATTAGACTTTACCCATGAGTCCACTTTAGATAAGGTACTGAGTATTGGTTTAGATAGAAATATCCCTGTTGTAATAGGTACTACAGGATATAATGAAGAACAATTAAAAAAGATACAAGTAACTTCCACAATGATTCCTATTCTTTATGCTACTAATATGTCTATGGGTATGAATTTATTATTTAGTCTAGTAGAACAGACGGCTAGGATATTAGGTCAAAAAACTGATGTTGAAGTAATAGAGGCTCATCATAATAGAAAGAAGGATGCCCCTTCAGGCAGTGCAGTTACAATAGTAGAATCCATAGAAAGAGGATTGGGAGAACAGAGAAATCATCAACATGGAAGAGTTGGAGAATGTCCCAGAGAAAAAGGGGAAATAGGAATCCATTCTCTAAGGGCAGGAAATATAGTAGGATTTCATGAGGCTAGTTTCATTGGAGAATTAGAAGCCATAAAAATTAGCCATGAGGCTTATGATAGAAAGGTATTTGCCAGTGGAGCATTGGAGGCAGCAAAGTTTCTTATAGGTAAAGAACCGGGATTATATACTATGAGAGATGTACTAAATTTATAAATAATGAAAAGTGAGTGATGAATAGTGAATAGTTTTAAGTGAAAATTTATGGTCTTTTAACTATTCACTATTATCTATTAATTATTCACTATATTTTAGGTGGTGATATATTGAAACAAAAAATTTTAAATATGCTAAAGAATGGTAAGGATTTTATTTCAGGTGAAGAAATATCTAAGGAGTTTCATATGACCCGTGCAGCCATATGGAAATATATCAATGCTTTAAAAGAAGATGGATATAATATAGAATCTGTACCTAGTAAAGGATATAAAATAATATCCTTGCCAGATATTTTGACATTGGAAGAAGTTGAACCCTATTTAGATACAAGCTTTATAGGCAGAAATATAAAATACTTTGATACCATAGATTCTACTAATAAAAAGGCTAAGGAAATAGCATTTGACGAAAATGAGGGAACAGTTGTAATTTCAGAAGAGCAAACAGAAGGAAAAGGAAGATTGGGCAGACATTGGGTATCTCCAAAAGGAAAAGGTATATGGATGAGTATAATCCTAAAACCTAAGGTGGACCCAATTAAGGTATCAAAAATAACTTTGTTAGGGGCAGCAGCTGTACATAAGGCATTGAAAAATATGAATATAGAATCTCAAATAAAATGGCCCAACGATATACTAATAGATGGCAAAAAGATTTGTGGAATACTTACTGAAATGAACTGCGAGTTAAATATGATTAATTATGTAGTAATGGGTATCGGGATAAATGTTAACTTTAACCAAGAAGATATACCTGTGGATTTGAAGGATAAAGCAATGTCAATTAAAATAAGTAAAGATATAG
Organism: Tissierella pigra; assembly: GCF_009695605.1. Taxonomy (GTDB): domain Bacteria; phylum Bacillota; class Clostridia; order Tissierellales; family Tissierellaceae; genus Tissierella; species Tissierella pigra. The sequence continues at coordinate 46,076 of NZ_VUNQ01000024.1, read as the reverse complement.
AAATAAATAGAAAAGAATTATTAGGAAATATTATAAATGAATTTGAAAAACTATATATTGATTTTAGAGATAAAAAGACTATTTCTAAGGCAATAAAAGTATGTAGAGAAAGCTCTGCACTAATTGGTAAAGAAGTGAGAATAATTAAAGGGGAAGAAGAAACACTAGGTAAGGTCTTAGACATCAATGAAGAGGGAGAATTAGTAGTAGAATTTCAAGATGGGACAGTTGATAATATCTATTCAGGAGAAGTTTCTGTTAGAGGTTTAAATGGATATATTTAACAACCTTTTTTGATAGAATCAAAAAAGGTTGTATTGTTTTCAAACTTGTGTTACAATTTGAATAATTACAAAATTGTAGCGAGGTGTTGTTGTGAAAAAGAAAAATGATGCACTTATTTTAGGAGCGGCATTATTCTCCATGTTTTTTGGAGCAGGAAATTTAATATTTCCACCATTTTTAGGACTTTTAGCGGGACAAAAATGGAATTGGTCTATGTTTGGATTTTTTATTACAGGAATTGGGTTACCACTTTTAGGAATAATTGCTTCAGCTAAAGCTGGAGGAGATGTGGACAAACTAGGTAGAAGAGTTTCTCCGTTGTTTAGTAAATTTTTAGGCATAACAGTGGTTTTAGCCATAGGTCCATTATTAGCAATTCCAAGAACAGGAGCAACTGCTTTTGAAATAGGGGTTTTACCATTGATGCCCAATGGCAATCCTGTTATATTTTCCATAATATATTTTGGTATAACTTTATTATTGGTTATAAAGCCAAATGACGTAATAGATAAAATAGGAAAAGTATTAACACCTGCATTACTGATTCTATTGATTTTAATCATAGTTAAGGGAATATTTGATCCTATGGGTATGCCTGTGCCAGAAGACTTTGCAAGACCTTTTTCTGAAGGGTTTATTAGTGGGTATCAAACCATGGATGCCTTAGCTTCCATATTATTTGGTGGAATTATAACTACATCACTTATTCAAAGTGGCTATAATGATGAAAAGGAACAAATGAAGATGACTAAAAAGGCTGGTTTAATAGCAGTATCAGCTCTTACTTTAGTTTATGGTGGACTAGGATATTTAGGAGCAACAGGAGGTTCATTATTTTCAAAGGATATAGAAAAGGTAGATCTAATAGTAAACATAGCAAATAACTCCTTAGAGAGCTTTGGAAAAATAGGTTTAGGAATAGTTGTATCCTTAGCATGTTTAACTACTACAATAGGACTTACTGCTACAGTTGGACAATATTTTAATAAAATAAGTAATGGTAAATTAAAATATGAAACCTTAGTAATAGGAACAACTATATTTAGTGCTTTTATGTCCATAAGGGGAGTAGAATCAATAATAGTATTTGCAGAACCAATACTTGTGTTTATGTATCCAGTTGTAATTGTAATGATATTACTTACTATGATTCTAGGAAAAGAACCTAATAAAAATATTTACAAACACGCAGTATATGCAACACTAATAGTCAGTACTTTAGAATTATTAAATAGATTTGAAATATGGAAGATTACAAATATAGTAGAACGTTTACCTTTAGCTTCATGGGGCTTAGCATGGTTACTTCCTGCAATAATAGGAGCTGTTATAGGAACCTTTTTACCAAACAAACCAGATATTCAAGTAAATTAAAAATCAGGGTTATCTTAATTCAAAGATAACCCTGATTTTTTAAGTATTGGTAAAATTTTTGCAGTAGCTACTGAAGCTATAATAAACTTAAAAAGGTCTCCAGGAAGAAAAAGAATACAACCCATATTAAGAATTGTACCAAAGGATAAACCCTTTCCCATTACTATATTTAATATATAGTACATATAAGGTAACCCAATTAAATATGCCACTATAGTTCCTACAAAAGATCCAATCCAAATATTGATTTTTGAAGAAGATTTTCCACAATGAGAAATCAATCCTGCAATATAGGACACAAATATAAAAGAAATAATAAATCCAAAACTAGGTGCCATTATAGATTGAAGCCCACCAGTAAATCCTGCAAATATAGGTGCACCTGCTAGTCCCAAAAGTACATATACTATTTGTGATAAAGGACCTAGTTTGGGACCTAATATAAGCCCAGATAAAATCACAAATAAGGTTTGCATTGTAATAGGTACTTCACCAAAAGGGATACTAACCATAGCTCCCACAGCAGTAAGTCCTGCAAACATAGCAACTAAAGACATTTCTCTTACGGATATTTTCATTTTACCCCTCCATTGTCAACTAAAATATGATTATATGTTTACAATAAGATAATATATTAATTTGTAAATATTGTCAACTGAAATATAATTTTAAGTTTACAAGTTGAAATTTAATACTTTAAAATATTGACAGATAAAAAATATAAGTATATACTGTACATATAGGAAATATACAGTATATACAAACATAACAGTTTGTTCTAAGGAGGGACATTATGAGAATAATAGTATCTAATTCATCTAGTGAGCCTATATATGAGCAGATAGCCAGTCAAATCAAGGGAATGATAATAAAAGGAGAATTAGAAGAAGGGGACGCACTACCTTCCATTCGTGGACTGGCAAAGGACCTTCAAATATCTGTTATTACAACTAAGAGGGCATATGAAGAATTAGAAAAAGAAGGATTTATAGAAACTATGCAGGGAAAAGGCTCCTTTGTGGCTATGCAGAACAAGGAATTAATGAAAGAGAAAAAACTAAAGGTTATAGAAGAAAAATTAACAGAAGTAGTAGCAGAATCCAGACTACTAGGACTTGAATACAAAGAAGTAAAAGAAATGCTGAAGATTTTATTTGAGGAGGAGTAAATATGTTAGAGATAAAGAATGTATCCAAAAATTTTGAGAAATTTAAGCTTAATGATATATCCTTCAACCTAGAATCTGGATATATAATGGGGTTTATTGGACCAAATGGAGCAGGTAAAAGCACTACTATAAAGCTTATAATGAACTTACTAAAAAAGGATTCTGGAGAAATAAAGATATTTGGAAAAGACCATATAGACTTTGAAAGAGAAGTAAAAAATAGAATAGGCTTTGTATATGATGAATCCTATTTTTATGAAGATTTGACTATTAATCAAATGAAGAATATAATAGCACCCTTTTATAAAAATTGGGACGAAAAAATGTTTAGTAAATATATAAAAGATTTTAATCTAGATTATACACAAAAAATAAAGAAATTATCTAAAGGTATGAAGATGAAATTTTCTTTAGCAACAGCATTATCTCACAATGCAGATTTGATAATTATGGATGAGCCAACATCTGGTCTTGATCCGATTTTTAGAAGAGAAATACTAGATATACTATATAGTGTTATCCAAGATGAAAATAAATCTATATTCTTTTCAACTCATATAACTACAGATTTAGAAAAAGTAGCAGATTATATTACCTTTATAAATAATGGAGAAATAGTTTTTTCTAAATCTAAAGATGAAGTTTTAGAATCCTATGGAGTAGTAAAAGGTGGGAAAGATTTATTAGATGGAGATACAAGAAAAGAATTTATAGGAATTCGAGAGACTAATGTTGGATTTGAAGGATTAGCAGAAAACCCACAAAGATTGAAAAAGATATTTGGCAGTGAGATATTGATTGAAAGACCAACACTTGAAGATATTATGATTTATAGTGTAAGGAGGTAGAAAGATGTTAAATTTAATCAAAAAAGACTTCTTGTTAGCCTTTTCTAGTAAATCAACTTTGATATTTATAATATTATATGTACCATTCATTCTATTTACAATAGGTACGGATAATAAATTCATAGGTAGTCTAATGATATATACATTTGTATATATGCTGACAACTATATCTTTTGGTTATGATGCACAAGTAAAAACCCATATATTATTGCAATCCTTACCAATTAGAAAAAGAGATATAGTTATTAGCAAATATTTATCTATATTTATAAATTATACAATAGGATTTGTTATTACTGGGAGTTATTTGTGGATAATTAAACTCTTAGGATTTATAGATGTGGATACTTTCAATCTTTCTCTTGTGGAATCTACCTTACCTATAATATTACTGTCATTATCCATATCATTACCTTCACTTTTTAGATTGCCACCTAAAATAGCCAATATTATAAATATGTTTATATATATAGGTATTATGAATTTTGTTATTATACCATTCAGTCAATATGGTAATTTATTAAATGGATTAGGATTACCAATTATAGCGGTTATAGTATATTTTTTATCCATGGGAATATCTTTATGGCTATATGAAACAAGGGACTTTGTGTAGGAGGGATAGCAATGAAACAACTGGTAATAAAGGATATGCGATTATTAAAAATTATAAATCTAGTTATACTTTGCGGGGGAATATTATTTGGATATATTGGGGTGAGCATAGACCATATATATAAATCTAAGCTTGTATATGGATTTGCCATGTTTATAATGGTATATATAGTTTCAATGTTTTCCACTCAATATGATGTAAAAGGAAAAACAGATATGATGTTAAATTCATTTCCAGTGGATAGATATGATATTGTAAAATCAAAATATATATCTATGGGACTATATATTTTATTTATAACTGGCGTCGTCTTTTTATCTTCTAATATATCTAGAATTATATTTAGCACCACAATATCAGGAAATCCTGCAACCATATGGGATGTATCATTTATAATTGGATTATCCTTAGTATTTTTCTCTATATACTTACCATTTCACTATTACAATGTAGGAAAAGCCCAAGCATTTAATCAAATTTTTTATATTATACTTATTATATTACCAAATGTAATAAGTAAATTTAGTAAAAAGATTGAAAATACAGAGATATTTCAAGGTATAATAAATATGGATTGGAAAATAGTGATTCTTATGTTTGTAAGTATTGGAGCAATAATGTATTTAATATCCTTACAAATTTCAAAAAATATATATAAAGGAAAAGAATTTTAAAATATATTAAAAGCCTACAATAATCACTGTAGGTTTTTAATATATTTTTATATTGATATGAAAAAACAAACAAAAATAGACAAAAAAGTACTACGGATATTGATTTATCTGTATAATGAAGATATACTGAAAAATAAACATATATCCAATGAAAGAAAAAACATGAAAAATTATTTTCGATAAAATATGACAAAAAATATCGAATATTGTAAAAATAAATATATTGACTATGTAATTCATAATATGGTTTAATAAGGTAATATATAATAATCATATTGTGGATTTAATAAATATTTTACCACCAATATAACTGGGATAATTCTGAAATATATAATTAAATATTAGATAGGAGTGATATGCTTGGACACAATGAAGATAGGGTCCAATAATCATAGAAATACCTTGGAAAGAATCATAGAGAAATTAGATATAGGGGAATCAGAAATGGTTTTAAAAGATAAGACTGATAACTTGCTAAGATCTATAGGAACTGAGGAAGTTCCTCTAAAAATAGATGATGCACAATTAATATGCAAAGAAATAAATAAAATATTAGAGGAAAAGAATATAGATTTAATTATAGACCCAGAAGATTTATTAAATTCTAGAAGATATGAGGCAAAGGAAAAAGTAGAGGAATATATTGCAGAGTTGGACAAGCATAAAAAACAAAAGGATTATATTATTGATTCAGATGATTTAGATGATATAGAGTTTCTTTTAAATGAATACGATCTTATGGATAAAAAAATCAAGGCATATGAGATTATAGGAGGTATATATTTTAATTCTAGAAATTATGAAAAGGAATATGAATATATGTGTAAAGCTTGGGAGTTAACTACTAGATACCCTAAGCGAAAGCTAAACTATAGGATAATGATAAAACTTGCCAATAACTATATTGATAGAGGAAAATATCAAGATGCCATTACATTATATCAAAAAGCTTTGTTAAATGTTGATAATATTCCTGAAAAATATCTAATTCATTTATATTATAATTATGCTTTAGCCTACTATAGATTAAAGATGTATTCACCTTCTTTAGAAATAATTTCAGATTTACTTAGATATACTGAGAGAAAAGACTATGATTTATGGAGGATGGCATATAATCTCCAAGGTGTATGTTATTTTGAAATGGGAAACTATGAATCAGCTTTAAGTAGTTATAATAATGCACTTCAAGTTTTGACCTTTACTGGATATAGTGATATTAAATATTTGATATATGGAAATATAGCTGAAGCATATCTTAGATTAAAAGATGTAAATCGTGCTTATAAATACTTAGATGCAATTTTAAAGGATAAAGTTGAATTAGATAAAGACTCAGATAACTATTCAGTAACTTGTAGGCAACTTGCCATATGTTATGAGAGCTTAGGAAAACTAGAAGAAGCAGAAGAATATTATAAAGAATCATTAGAGTATGCAAAGAGAAATGTTCAACAAGATTATGTTTATAAGAATATTCTATCTTTAATAGAATTAAGTAAAAAAATGCAAGATAATAATATTTGTCAAATAATAGAACAGTATAATGATGATATTGTATTTGGAATGAAATCTAATAATGATTCATCATTAATTTTTAAATGTTTGAAGACATATGTAGATAATAAAGAGTATGATAGGTTTGAAAAGCTAATTGATAATATAATAAAATATCAAGGAGGAGAAAGTAAATGAAGAGAAGAAAATTAATATGTGCAGTTACGTTGATGGTTTTACTGTTGAATATGTCCATGATGGTATTTGCAGCAGGTGATGCAGGTTCAACTAGACCAGACAGTATCCCCTTGCCAATAGAAAATGAAGAAAACCAAGCGCCTATAGTCAGCTATTGTGCAGGCGACGCAGGTACAACTAGACCAGACTAGTAATGTATATTAAAGAATGATATTTTCATTTAAATCTTATGTTTAAAAAGGATAAAGTATTTAAGTATTATCAATAGTTTAATAGAACCTAAATCATAATTAAAATAAACCTCAAGAATTTACAAGTTCTTGAGGTTTTTGTTATCTTAATTTGTTCTTACTTTTTTCTTTCTACATATAAAATCAACTAGTGTAACTAATCCTGTGATCAATACTCTTAGATAATAATCAATAAATCTCCAAAGGAGCAATGCAAAGGATAAAATCTTCTTAGGGAATATTACTTTAAATAACATATAAAATCCACCTTCAGATGCTCCAGCAGTTCCCGGTGTAGGCATAAAGGATACTGCCATATAATGAAGGGATTGGATTGCTATAATATCTAGGAAATGTCCCATTTCAAATCCTAGGGCCAAATATATAAAATAGGTAATAGAAAAACTTATGGTCAATTGTATTATGGAAATGAAGATTAGATATACAGTAGTTTTCTTATCTTTCTTCATTTCCTCAACGCTTATTTTATAATCTAATAAAGTATTGTTTAATTTTTCTTCAGATTTTTCTATGTTCTTTACTATTTTAAGTTTATGAAGTATTCTAATGGATTTTCCTAAAAAAGCTTTAACAAATTTTTCATTTAGTAAAAATAAAAAAATACCTACTAAAATTACCATATTTATAAAACAGCCTATTACTATAAAGGGTAATGCCAATTGGGCTTCACTATAGAGTAGATTAAATTTTATTATAAACATAAATAATGCGTAAAAAGTCATAACAAATTGATATATTAAAAATCTATTAACAAATAGAGAAGATGCAGTACCTATAGGAACACCGTCATTTACCATTGAGTATATTTGAACAGGCTGACCACCAGTGGAAAATGGAGTAATAGCACTATAATATTGTCCAATCATACATAGTTTAAGAGATGATCCATAACTTGTATTAATATTTAGAGTTTTTTTCATTTTGTGAAGTATATAAGCTTCAAAGAACCAATATAAAACCATACATAAAAAAGCAATCAATAAAAATAAAGTATTAGTACTTTTGATTAGTTCAGAAAAATTATCGAAATCGTTATTACTGACGAAAATCCATATAGTAAGTCCAATAAGACTAAATAATATTATAAAATTCAATGTTTTTTTCATTGTATTTTCACCTTCCTTTATTACAGTAGATTTTATAGCCACTATATAGAGTATATATTATAAAAGGTAATAATAAAAGAAGAAAATAGGCGACAAAAGTCGCCATATGGAATTATATAAATAGCTGAATATCTGTTTCCAAAGCATCAATTAAATATTCTTCAGCAGTAACTATATTGATTTCTTTAAGTAATTCTGCCTCTCCAAAGCCCATTACTTCACAGGAGAGTTTACATGCTTTCATATTTACTCCTTTTTTCAATGCTCCATTTAAAAATGCAGTAAGATTTGGAGTATCGTTTTCCTCCATCATACCTACTAACATTTTCTTTCCTATACCAGCAAAATTCATTTTAGACAATGGAAGATCTTCTATATGTTTTGGAGTCATATTGGCAAACATCTTTTCAGAAGCAGTCTTTTCTTCTTCTGGTATAGAATTTGGGTCTCTAATAAGCATTAGTCCCCAAAAAGCAAAAAACATAGTAACATCAATATTGATTTCCCTAGCAGAGTTAGCTAAAATAAGGGCTGCTAGTGCCTTATCATAATCACCGCTAAACATCAATATGCTCATTTTTTTATTAGGATTTTTACTCATAAAAAAACCTCCTTTCCACTAGGATTAGTAGAAAGGAGTATTTATATACTTAATTAATGTTTTAATATAAGCTTTTCTTGTAATAATCTACATTTTTGCTGATTTCATTTAAAAGATGATAAAAGAGATAAATTTCATTATAATCATTATATAATCCAAAACTTATTCTCACTAATCCAGGATCAGGTAAATACTCATCGTTCCTATATCGAAGCATTGCTTCCTTAGATATTTTAAGGAGTTTTTGGACATATGGCTGGGCACAGAAACAACCATTTCTAACGGCAATCCCACCTGCATGAGCTAAAATAAGAGCTAATTCATCGTGGTATAATCCTTCCATATTAAATGATATAATAGATACTTTTTCATCTATATTTTTGTCATCATATAAAACAATTCCAGGAATATCTTGAATTAAATCTAAGGCATATTTAGTTAAACTCCTTTCATATTCTTCGATTTTTCTCATACCTAAGTTTTCTAATGTCTTTATACTTGTGGAAAGTGCAACTACACCCATTACATTTGGAGTTCCCGCCTCTTCTTTCATAGGTGGGTCTAGCCATACTACATCTTCTATAGAAACATATTTTACTGTTCCGCCACCTAATTGTTCAGAGAATCCATCTTTAAAAGTTTCCTTTGGTGCTACTAATGCACCTATGCCAAAGGGAGCATACATTTTATGGGCAGAAAAGACAACAAAATCAATATGTTCTGGATCATTTATATCCCCCATACTAAAGGGACTATGAGGAATAAGTTGGGCAGCATCTACTAAGATTTTAGCTCCATACTTATGACAAATCTTTGCAATTTCGTATATGGGGTTAATATATCCTGTTACATTGGAGGCACCAGTAACAGCAACTAAGCCTACTTTTCCTCCATATAGCCTTAGTTTAAATTCCAAGTCCTCTAAACACAATCTTCCAGATTCATCTACTTCTACATAGTCTGTATTATATCTATATTTCCATGGCAGTAGATTTGAATGATGTTCCATGTATGTAGATAATACTACTTTATTCTTTAAAGTTTCTTGAAGTCTATAGGAAAGTTTGTTTATACATTCTGTAGTGTTTTTTAAAAAGACTACTGTATGATAATCTCTATTGCCACCTACAAAATCCAATACTATTTCTCTGCCCTCATCATAAATTCTTGAAGATATTATGGATTTATATCCTGTACCTCTATGAATAGAAGAGTAATTATGAGAAAAATTATTTATTTCATCTATTACTGATTTAAAAGGTGGAGTTGTAGCAGCATTATCAAAATTTATATAATTAACATAGTTTCCATTTGTAAGTCTTACAAGACTATCACTACCTACGATTAAATTTTTTTCCATAAAATCACCCTCATTATTTTTTATTAATATCATTTTATTAATAAACCAAGTTTTGGTGTATGTTTAGGGAAAGAAAGTGAAAAACATTTTAATGGAATAATTCTAATATGATATAATAAAGGGGAAAGGGGATGAGTATTTGGAAAAGAAAAAAATATTATATGCAGATATGTCTCTGCTTTTAGTAGCAATCATTTGGGGCTCAGGATTTGTTGTTACTAAAAATGCTTTAGACTATGTGACTCCATATTATTTGTTATTTTTTAGGTTTACTATTTCAACTATTATTTTATCCATAGTATTTTTTAAGAATATTAAAAATGCTTCAAAACAAGATATTAAAGCTGGAATTATAATTGGGTCATGTTTATTTGCAGCATTTGCTACTCAAACTGTTGGGCTTCAATATACTGAAGCTGGAAAACAAGCTTTTATTACAGCTACAAATGTGGTGATGGTACCATTTATTTATTGGATTATATCTAAGAAAAGGCCAGATAAGTTTGACTTAGCAGCAGCTTTTCTATGTTTAATAGGAATAGGGGTACTTAGTCTAAATAAAGATTTATCTATGGGATATGGGGATTTACTCACTCTTTTATGTGCTGTACTGTTTGCTATGCACATTTCTTCTACAGGACATTTTGCAAAGGAATCTGATCCTTATGTAATAACTATAATACAGTTTTTAACGGCAGCAATTTTATCATTTATATTTGCTTTATCATTTGAGGGAACTAATATTAAATTGGAGTCAAATACAATTTTCCCCATATTATATCTTGCCATTTTTAGTACAATGACTGCATTTTTAATGCAAACTGTTGCACAAAAATATACTAGCTCAACTCATGCAGCCATAATTTTAAGTTTAGAGGCTGTTTTTGGAAGCACATTTTCTATTATATTTTTAAAAGAACCATTGACTATAAAATTTTTTATAGGATGTATGGCAATTTTAATTTCTGTTATAACAAGTGAAACCAAATGGGAATTTTTAAGGGGCAAAAAGATAGTAGAATAAGCCACTGGAGGTATAAAATGAAGATATTTGTTTTGGATAAAAATTCAAATGATATAAATATCTTGAAAAAGATTATACATAATAACAATTTAGGCTCATTAGTAGGGGAATCAAGGGATTTTAATGAAGGTTTAGAAGAAATAATATTTTCTTCTCCAGATTTAGTAGTTTTAGATCACTTAGGAGATAGAATAGATGGATTTCAAGTTATAAATGAAATAAAGAGAAAAGGTATAGATATTAAGTTTATTATGATTTCAGAGTTTGCATCTAAGAAAGATATAGAAAAGGCATATGAGGAAGGTGTAGAGTATGCTATCTATAAACCAATAAATACCCTAGAAGTAAAAACTATAATAGAAAAAGTAAAATATAATATTCAGTTAGAAGAAAAAATAAGAAAAATTCAAGAAATATTTAAAGAAACTAATCCACATTCTAATAGCACAGAAGAAATAAAGAATTGTGAACAAAGTATCAATATTATTTTATTAAAATTAGGAATTATGGGAGAAATGGGAAGTGAGGACTTACTAAATGTTGTTAAATTTTTGATTTATAACAATATAAAATTAAATGATATATCCATACGGGATATATGTTCCAAATTTACACAAAATCCAAAAATCATGGAACAAAAAATGAGAAGGGCTATAAATACAGCAATGGTAAATATTGCAGCTTTAGGAATAGAGGATTATATGAATGAAACTTTTATGGAATATTCCAATACATTATTTAATTTTGAACAAATAAAACGAGAAATGGATTATATAAGAGGAAAATCTAAAGATAGAGGAACCATAAACATGAAAAAGTTTTTATCTGGCATATGTATACTTTGTGAAAATCAAAACAATTAGAAATATTCTGACATCAACCTTGAATAATTTTGAGTTTTTTTGAAGTGTCCCCTTTATAATAGGAATAATCTAATAAAAGGGGGAGAGGTAATGGATCAATTAATGAGGTTAAATGAAATTATTAATGATTTTGTATGGGGACCACCAATGCTTATTTTATTGGTTGGGACAGGAGTTTACTTAACATTACGCACTAATTTTTTCTCAATTACTAAACTAGGTTATATTTTAAAGAACACTTTATTAAAGATGTTTGCAAAGGAAGACAAAGGTGAAGGGGAGGTAACAGCTTTTCAGGCAGTTGCTACTGCATTGGCTGCAACAGTAGGTACAGGTAATATAGCAGGAGTTGCCACAGCCATATCTATTGGTGGTCCAGGGGCAGTATTCTGGATGTGGGTTGCAGCATTATTTGGTATGACTACAAAGTTTGCAGAGGTAGTTTTAGCAGTTCAATATAGAGAAAAGACAGATGATGGCAGATTCGTAGGCGGTCCAATGTATTATATTACAAATGGACTTAATCTAAAGTGGTTAGCCTATATATTTGCATTCTTTGGAGCTTTGGCAGCCTTTGGTATAGGAAATATGGTTCAATCAAATTCCATTGCTGAATCACTTCAAGTTACATTTAATATTCCTAAACTATGGACAGGAATTTTTTTAGCAGTATTTGCTGCTATAGTTGTTATAGGTGGTATTAAAAGAATTGGTCAAGTAACTGAAATATTTGTACCTTTTATGGCGGCATTCTATATTCTTGGGGGATTAGTAATAATTATTATGAATATTTCCCACGTTCCAGAGGCATTTGGTCTAATATTTGGCTCTGCATTTACAGGAACAGCTGCTATAGGAGGATTTACAGGCTCAGTTCTTAAACAGGCTATGAGATATGGAGTTGCTCGTGGAGTATTTACAAACGAAGCAGGACTTGGTAGTGCACCTATAGCTCATGCTGCTGCTACTACAGACCATCCTGTACGTCAAGGACTATGGGGAGTATTTGAAGTATTTGTAGATACAATTGTTATTTGTTCCATAACTGCACTGACAATTTTAACTACAGGAGTATGGAAAAATGGAGCAACAGGGGCTGCTCTTACAACAGAAGCTTTCAATGCTGCAATTCCGACAGTAGGTGGATGGATAGTTTCCATAGGTATTTTACTATTTGCATTCTCCACTATATTAGGTTGGGAATACTATGGAGAACGATGTGCTGAATATTTATTTGGACCTAAAGTTAATATTTTTTACAGAATATTATATATTCCTTTTATAGTTATAGGAGCTGTAGGTGGGCTTGAGCTTTTATGGGATATAGCAGATACTCTAAATGGTTTAATGGCTATACCAAACTTAATAGGAGTTGCACTTCTAAGTGGAGTTGTTATTAAACTTACTAAAGAATTCTTTGCAAAAGAAAATGCACTTAATAATAGATAAATAATATAATAGTAAACAAAAAAAATAAAATGAGCATATATATGCTCATTTTATTCTTTTTGCATATCCTCTCTATATTTTTCCATAACTCCTGAAAATATTTCTGCACTTGTAGGTGGAGTATAAGTTATTGCATTGGCTCCAGCCTCTATAGTTTCAAGTATGGATTTTTCTGTAGGACCTCCTGTTGCTATAATAGGAAATTCCTTTCCTAAATCTTCCCTTATCTTACGTACTAAATAAGCTGTTTTAGCACCACCAGATACGTTTAATATACTTGCTCCTGCCTGAATCTTACCTTTATAATCATCACATTCTGATACTACTGTTGCTATAATTGGTATATCAATTCCTTCTTTCATTTGGGCAATTACATCATTTTTAGTAGGAGCATTTACTACTACTCCATAGGCTCCCATTAGCTCTGCCTGAAGGGCAATATTTACAGCTCTTTTACCTGTAGTAAGTCCACCACCTACTCCAACAAATACGGGAACTGCAGCAACCTCAAGTATGGATTGAGTAATAGATAATTGTGGAGTAAAGGGATATACTGCTATAATAGAATTAGCATTAGAATTTTTAATTATGGCTACGTCAGTAGTAAATAATAATGATTTAATCCTTGTCCCTAAGATTTTTATACCACTTGCCTTATATATGGAAGATGGTACTTCTATTATTCTAGACCTAAGATGTGATTTTACTTCTGGTATATATTTTTCTTTTTCCATATTACACCTCCTAAAGAAATTAGATAAGTATATTATACCCTATAACCCCTGTTTACCCAATTATTTTATTTATAAGTAAAATTGTTGTGATTAATATGCTATAATGGGTATAACACTATAAGTTACAAAAAAATATAGAGGAGTGAATTGTTATGAAGGGTTTACAAGGCTTGGGAGCCTTATGGGAAACTGCTGCTAGCATTATACCCCTAACGGCTATACTAGCCATACTTCAAATATTTGTACTAAAAAAACCACTACATAGTGTAAAGGATTTTAGTATTGGATTTTTATTATCCGTAGTAGGTCTTCATTTGTTTTTAAAGGGGACAACCATGAGTCTAATACCTTTAGGAGATTCTGTTGGTAGAAATTTTGTCATGATTGAAAGAAAATGGCTTATACTAATAATAGGATTTGCAATAGGATATTGTGCAACATTAGTAGAACCAGGGTTAAAGGCATTGGCATTGGAAGTAGAGGAGTTATCTTCTGGAGCTATTCCATATAAGCTATTAATTCAAGGTGTTGCCCTAGGATTTGGTGGTGGAATGGCTATAGGTTTACTAAAAATATTATTAAATGTTCCATATATAAAGGTTTTAATACCATTATTATTAGTAGTAATGATTTTGGCATTTTTTGCACCAGAACCTTTTGGTGCCATTGCATTTGATGCTGCTTCTGCAACAACCGGTCCTGTGAATATACCAATTAATATGGCTTTAGCTGTAGGTTTAGCATCAGTTATTGAAGGGGTAGACCCATTGATTTCTGGTTTTGGAATAGTGGGGCTTACATCTATAGGCTCTATGATTTCTGTAATGATATTAGGAATATTAACTAAGATTTAAAAATATTGTTACCATAGAAATGAAAGGAGTGTTATTATGATAGAAATAAAATGTATAGTTGCTGTTGTTGAAAGAGGAAAGGCTGATAAAGTTGTAGAATCTGCTAAAAAAGCAGGAGCCAATGGAGCGACTATATTTTATGGTAGAGGAACAGGGGAATCAGAAGTAAAGAAGTTTTTAAGTATTCATGTTGAAGCTTCGAAGGAAATAATATTGATTCTAACAGAAGTAGATAAATATAAAAATATAATGAAAGCAATGGTAGAAGCTGGAGAATTGAAGAAACCGGGTACAGGAATTATATTTACAGTTCCAGTTAATAATTTAATAGGGTTACATCATAGAGAAGAATTTGAGGATTAAATAAAGATATAGGGGAACAGATATGAGAAAAGAATATGTTGAATATATAAAGGATTTACCTATAAATATATTTCTAGCAAATATTATGGAATATCCAATTCATTGGCAGGATTCTATTCAAGTTTTATTTGTACTAAGGGGTACTATAGATGTTGGTGTAGAAAATGAAATTTATACTTTAGAAGAAAGAGAAATAGAAATAATAAATTCAAATGAAGTCTATAGTATAAAATCTAAGGACCCTGATAATTTAGTTTTAATACTTAATATCGACCCGAACTTTTTTGAAAAATATTATGATGATGCAAAGGAAGTCTTTTTTTATACGGATTCTTCAGATAAAAAAGGACAAGAGGATGAGAAATATTACGAATTAAGAAGATATATCTCTATACTGGTATATGAGGCAATATCAAAGATAGATGATTATGAGGATAAAATAGAGGAATACCTATTGGATATGATGTACCATTTGCTTAATAACTTTCATTATCTTTTTTATGAAGGAGAAGAAAGCCTCAAAGAAGATGAAGAACAGCTTGAAAGATACCATAGAATAGTCAAATACCTAAGCAACAACTATATGAATAAAGTCAGCCTGCAAGATATTGCAGATAAAGAGTTTTTGACCTCTCAATATTTATCCTATAAAATAAAGGATATATTTGGACAGGGTTTTAATGAATACCTAAATCAAATTAGAGTAGAGGAATCTACTAAACTATTGCTTGATACAGATAAAAATATTTCTGAAATATCAGAAGAAGTGGGATTTTCTCATGTAAGGTATTATAATAAACACTTTAAAAACCATTATAATTGTACACCAATGGCATATCGTAAGAAAAACAAAGTTAATGGAGAACAGTTAGAAAAGATGACAAAAATTAATTATTTAAATATTAAAGAGGCCTTGCCATTTCTGAATCATTATATAGAGGACTATGAAAGATATAATTATGATAATAAGATAATTAAAATTGATATAGACCTTAAAAAAGATACTGGAGAAACATTTACAAGACCAGATGTAATAGATTTAGGAGATATTTATCTTCTTTTAGAAGAGGAAAATAGAAGAATATTAGAAGAAATACAAAGAGAAATAGGGTTTAAATATTGTATAGTAAATAGATTATTCTCTGAAGATATGGACATATACAGAGATAAGAACCATAAGTTTATTAATTGGACTAGGGTCGAAACCATATTGGATTTTCTAAGACAGCAGGAATTAATCCCAATAATTCGGACTGAAAATGTAGAAAAATATGTAATAGATGACTTTATAGAGCATTTTTCTAATCTTTATGAAGAAGATGTAGAGGAATGGTTGAATATTAAGTTAAAGGATTTAAAACCATATTTTCCTAAAAAGGACATACATGGAGTTCATGATAATTTAGCAATGGTGCCTTATATACTATACAATTATATTCAATTAAATAATAGAATAGTTTTAAATATGGTAGACGAAATATCTAAAGAAATTATTCTTTATAATGATACATTTTTTGGAGATAAAGGAATATTTACATCTAATCATTTAAAGAAACCTTCATATTATGGCTATATGTTATTATCCTCATTGGGAGACACTATAATAGACAGGGGTGAGGGTTATGTAGTTACAAAATCAGAATACGGTTATCAAATAATGCTTTTTAATCCTGTAGAATTAGATGAAGAGTTGATATATGGAGAAAACCCTCTTGAAAAGATTAAGGAAAGAAAAATATCTTTAAATATATTAAATATGGAAAGTGATTTTCAAGTTACAAAATATGTTTTAGATAAAAGGTATGGATCAGTATATGATAAATGGGTAGGACTAAATAGGCCTGAAAGGTTAGATAATGATAATTGGGAGCTTTTAAAGGAGTATGTTCATCCCAATATATCATTCTATTATGGTAAGAAATCTACTGTATATAATACTGTAGCAAATGTAAAACCCTATGGAGCAGTGCTATTTGTTTTAAATAGTGTACTTAATTAATGTTTTTTTGGATTATTTTAAGGTTTGGCAAAATCTAAATTTCTTTAAAAGCCAAAAACAATCCAAAATAGATACTAAAGAAGTGAATGAAAAGAAACCTTCATTTATGTTAACATAATAGAGTAACATAAATGGAGGTTTTATTATGGGTAAAAATAACAAATTATTCGGAGAGGAAAAAATCGGGAAATTACTTCTTAGATTCTCTATTCCAATAATAATTTCATTTTTAGTATCGGAATTATATAATATGGTGGACACTTTGTTTGTAGGAAGAAGTGTAGGAGGATATGGAATAGGTGGATTGGTACTGGTATTTCCTATACAAAGAATAATAATAGCATTAGGTGTAATGATAGCAGTAGGAACATCTACAGCATTTTCTAGAGCCAATGGACAAAATAATTTTGAAGAATCTAGAAAGATTATAAGAAATGGTTTTTCCTTATGTTCTTTAATAATGTTGATACTAACAGCTATTATATATATTTTTTCAGAAAAGGTACTTATAGCACTTGGTGCCAGTGAAAGGATATTACCCTATGCAAAGGAATATTTAGATATAATAATATTTGGGTCAACCTTTTTAACTTTGACAACTTTTATATCCAATATTATGATTGCTGTAGGGAATAATAAAGTTTCAATAATAAGTACCAGTATAGGAGCCATAGTAAATATAATACTAGACTATATTTTAGTTGTGGAATTTAAAATGGGAGTAAAGGGTGCAGCTATTGCTACAGTAGTCTCTCAAATCATAGGATTTAGTTATGCGTACTATAATTATGTAAAGATAAAAAAAGAATATAAAATACCATCAGGTTTTGAAATAGATAAAAAAATTATAATACCAATTATATTAGTAGGATTATCTGCTTTTATTATAGAATCAGAAGATGGATTCTTAATGGCAGTTCGTAATCATTTATTAGTTAATACAGTAGGAGATACTGGGATTGTAGTACTAGGTGTTATATCTAAGGTGTATATGTTCTTATTTATAACAATGTTTGGAATAGCTTCAGCCATGCAGCCAATAGCAGCATTTAATGTTGGAGCAAAAAATTATAAAAGATTGAAAACAGTAATGCAGAAAACTACTATATATGCTTTTATCACATCTTTAATAATGTGGATAGGGGTAATGATATTTACACCACAGTTAATTTCCATATTTGTAAAAGAGCAAGAAATAATAGTTGAATCTGTAAAGGCATTTAGAATAATAGTAGCAGCACTACCTTTAGTTAGTATTTATTATGTTTCTATATTTTATTTTCAGGCACTTGGAAAAGCGAGGACATCCATATTTTTATCAATATCTAAACAATTGATACTAACTATACCAATATCTATTATACTGGTAAAGGTATTTAATTTAGGAGCTATGGGGGTTTGGCTAGGATACCCAATATCAGATATTTTAGCAAGTATTGGAGCATATATTTTAATTAGAGAAGAAGGACATGAGTTAAATCTAAAGATTGAAAAGGCAAAGACAACTACAAAAGGAACTATTCCTTTTCCATCAAATTAAGATAAAAAAAGCAAGAACATAATATTATGTTTTTGCTTTTTTTATTTTTATTTATATAATTGTAAAAACTATTGAAAAACTGTACTGAAAGTGTTATTATAAATTTAAGCACACTACATAAGATAAATAAACAATGTATCGATACAAAAAAGAGGGGAGAGATTGAAATGAAAGAGATGAATACAAAAACCATAACTAGAATGGCAGTTTTAATGGCATTGACTACAGTTATGACTATGGTAATTCATATTCCTACAATAGGTACAAATGGATATTTGAATTTAGGTGATATGGTAGTATTTTTAGCAGCTTTAACTTTGGGAAAAAAAGGTGGATTCTTAGTAGGAGGAATAGGTTCAGGATTAGCTGATTTGCTATTAGGGTATAGTCACTATGCACCTATTACTTTCATAGTAAAGGGATTAGAAGGATATATTGCAGGAAAAATACTAGAGACTAAACTAGGTCAAGATAAGCCCATTATAGCTACAGTAGTAGGTGGATTATGGATGGCATTTGGATATTATTTTGCTGAGATATTTATGTATGGAGCAAAAGCAGCGCTAGCATCTGTACCAGGAAATATAATGCAGGGACTACTTGGAGCAGTTACAGCAATAGTTTTATTTGAAGCATTAAAGAGAACTAAAGTAGCAAGTTAATATAAAAAATAAAATCGACCATTTTTAAATGGTCGATTTTATTTATGATGAATTTCTCATAAGAATTTTTTAGCCAGTGTTAGATTTCTTTCGTTGTAAGGTGGATATAGTATATTGGTATCAATGGTTCCCATAGACTTAAATACACTTTTTTCATGGGAAAATGTATCAAAGGTATATTTAGAGTGATATTTTCCTATACCGCTGAAACCAACTCCACCAAAGGGAAGATTGGAGTTTGCCACATGGGTTATTAAATGATTTATACATCCACCACCAAATTGAAGATTATCTAAAATATAATGTTCTATCATCCTATCTTTTGTGAAAAGATATAATGCCAATGGATAAGGATTTTTTCTAACAATATCTACAACCTCTGAAATATCTCCATAGGTCAGTATAGGAAGGAGCGGTCCAAAGATTTCTTCCTGCATAATTGGGTGATTTATATTTACTTCATCTACCAATGTAGGGGATATGAATCTAGTTTCTCTATTATAGTCTCCTCCAACTAATATATTAGTATTATCAAGTAAACTTATTAATCTATCAAATCTTTTTTCATTAATTATCCTGCCTAAATTTTTAGAGTCTTGAGGATTATTACCATAATATTTTTCAATATAGCTTTTTATTTTTTCTATTAAGGTCTCTTTTTTAGATTCATGTACCAATAGATAATCAGGGGCAACACAGGTTTGACCTGCATTATAGAACTTTGCCCAAGTAATTCTTTTAGCTGCTAAATCAATATCTCCATCTTCGTGAACTATTGTGGGAGATTTTCCACCTAATTCTAGGGTGACAGGTGTTAAATGTTTTGCAGATAATTCCAATATTTTTTTACCTACATTCATACTGCCTGTGAAAAATATATGATCAAATCTATAATTCTCTATTAAAGGTGTAACCACACTGGAGCCAGAACCTTCTACTACACTAATATAATTATCTTCAAATATATTACTAATAATCTTTGAAATTATTTTTTCTATTTCCTTTGATTGGTTAGATGGTTTTAGGATAATACAATTGCCAGCCGCAATAGCACCTATTAATGGGGATATTGCCAATTGAAAAGGATAATTCCATGGGCTAATTATAAGAACTACACCTAAAGGTTCAGAATAAATATAACTATTGGCAGGTTGAAGATATACAGGAGTAGGAACTTTCTTGGGGTTCATCCAAGATTTCAAGTTTTTGATTGTATGATTTAATTCCTGATATACTACTCCAATTTCTGCTGTATAGGATTCAAAAATAGGTTTACCTAAATCCATAGTTAAGGCATTTATTATTTCCTCTTCATTTTTTTTTATTTCATCTCTAAGGTTTTTAAGTTGTTTTATTCTAAATTCATAACTTCTAGTATAACCTTTGTGAAAGTACTCTTGTTTTGAGCTATATAAGTTTTCTGCCATGGAATCAATCCTTTCTATGATTCTATCTTAAATCAATTGTATCACAAAAGAAGCAGAAATATTATTGGAATTTACTATATATTAGGGAAACATCTATCTCTGTTTTCCCAAATCCATAAGAGCATCTTCCTGTTTTGCATTGCAAGATTCTTAAGTTCCTCTTTTCCATTTAACCAGGCAATGAAAATCATTTGAATGGAATAGATTACATAAGGAATTGAAAGTTTTTCAGATTCTGTTAGTTTACAAATATTATCATATCCAGTAATTATTCCCTTCAGTATTTCATCCCATTTTTCAAACCTATCAGCAATTGTAGTAGCTTCAGCTAAGATTCCTGTTGCACAGTAACAAGGATCAAAGATTCGTACATTTCTCTCGCTGATTTCAAAATCGACAAATCCACTTACTTCACCATCATGGAACATAATATTAGATGGATTGGGATCACGATGAATTATATGTCTTGGTAATTCATTGTAAAGTTTGCTAAAGTTTTTAGTAAAGTCCTCATAAAATTCATCAGGTAATGGACATTCCCATTGTTCCATAGTTATCTTTGTTTGTGGCAATGCCCAGTCTAATACAGTTTTGAGGAGATTACTGTCATTGACTTCTGAATTTTTATCCTGTTTTTTTAAAATCTTGTGTAAATTCCCAATGGCTTCACCATATTTTTTTCCGGTTTCAATTCTATTGCCTGCATAACGTTCCTCAGGTGTCAGAAATTTACCTTTGATAGCATTGGTAAGACAGAAGTATCTATCATCTTCAATAACAAAATTCTCATCCTTAATGGTTTTAATAGGAGTTGCTGCAAGGACTCCAGATTTTTCTAGTTCCTTTGAAATGGCAATATGTGTTTTTAAACCTGCAATATTTTTTCCTGTTTTGAAGATATATTTTCCATTAATTAACCATGTATTATGAGATTTAACTGTACCACCTAAAGTAAGGGTATCTTCTATTTCTAAATTTGAGTCTAAATTCCAATTTGATAATATCTGTTTTATTTCTCTCTGTGTTAGCATAATTTTTGCCTCCCTAATTAAATTTACTGTTATTGGCCTTTTAACAGTATTTAGCTTTAAAAACTTTGTAGGAGAGCAACCAAATTCACGTTTAAATGCTTTGAAAAATCCTGCATAGGTATCAAAACCATATAAAAGAGCTATGTCTATTATATTCTTACCGTTTTGAATTTCATAGATTCCATGGTAAAGTCTGCGTTTAGTAATAAAAGCAGCTACAGGCATACCTACATAGTTAGAAAAAATTCGACAGAAATGATATACTGAAAATCCTGAAATCTCCGAAACTTCTAATAAGGAAATTGAAGATTTTAAGTTTTCTTCAATATAATCAATGGATTTTTGAAGCAATTGAATAGTAGTCATGGTTATTCTCCTCTCTGCCCTAGGGTAATATAAGTTTAACATAGGGATGGAGCAAAAATATTTCCTGTGTTGCTATATTAATTTTCTGCTTTAAGTTGTTTTCCGACTTTATGTCCTTTAACCGATAAAGAGTTTTTTTGTCTATCTGATGTTTTATATTTCTTAGTGGGATTATTTAAGTCCTGATTTTCTTTAGCCACAGATAACATTAATTTAATCCTATTTTCTTGATTAACCTTAGTAGCCCCTGGGTCATAATCAATGGGGACTATATTTGCATTAGGATAAATATCTCTAATTTTGCGTATCATTCCTTTTCCTACTATATGATTAGGCAAGCATCCAAATGGCTGAGTACATACAATATTTTCATATCCCATTTTAACCAAATCAACCATTTCAGCTGTTAGCACCCAGCCTTCCCCCATTTTACAACCTTCATTTATTATATCTGTAGACAGGGATTTTAAATGTTCAAATGAAGAAGGGGGGGTAAAATCACTATATTTCTTAACTGCATCGATAATCATATTCTCGTACATTCTAAGGTACTTCATTATTAATGATGCACTTGTTCTTTTAATCTTACTTCCACCATAAATATCAACATCTACCATGGAATTATCTACAGTATACATTGCAAACCCCATAATACCAGGGACCATGATCTCACAATCTTCACCCATAAGAAAATCTTCTAGATGGTTATTGCCTAACTTTGAGTATTTTATATAAATTTCTCCAACAATTCCTACTTTTATTTTTTTCTCGTTGAAAACTGGAATCTCTCCAAAGGATTTGACTATTCTCTCTAAGTTTCTATTTACTTCTTTTATTGTATATCCTTTGTCATGTTCAAATTGCATTCCTAAATGATTAATCCAAAAATCTACCAAATCTTCACTGCTACTCTTAGAGATTTCATAGGGTTTAACTTGATTTTTTAAAAGCATCAACATATCACCATAGGTTAAAGCTACTAATAATTTGTTAATCAAAGGTAAAGTAAGTTTGAACCCACTATTCTTTTCAATCCCCTTAACATTGAAGGAGATGACAGGGATATTCTTATATCCAGCTTTGTTTAAAGCTTTTCTAAGTAAATGTATATAATTGGAAGCTCTGCACCCTCCCCCTGTTTGGCTAATAATGAGAGCCACCTTATCTAAATCATATTTACCACTATTTAGGGCATCTATCATCTGACCAATAACAAGTAATGCAGGGTAACAGATGTCATTATGAACATATTTTAATCCCTCATTTACTACAGAAGGGCCTTCATTTTTAAGTATTTCTACTTTATATCCATACTGTTGAAATACGTTTTTAAAAAGAGAAAAATGAATTGAAGACATATCTGGAATTAAAATAGTATAATCTTTTTTCATCTCTTTAGTAAATACGACATTTGAATCCTTTATGTTAGTATGATCTGTTGTCATATTACCATGACTCCTTTCATTGGTTGAGAGTTTCCATCAGACTGCGAAGCCTGATTTTCACAGCTCCAAGATTTGTTATTTCGTCTATCTTTATTTGAGTATAAATCTTTCCTTCATTCTCTAATATCTCACTAACTTCATCTGTAGTGACTGCATCTAAACCACATCCAAAAGAAACTAATTGTACTAAATTCATATTATCTTTATCTCCAATATATTTAGCTGCAGCATATAGTCGAGCATGATAGGTCCATTGGTTTAAGACTGAAGTTGGAAATTTGGATATATTTCCGCTAATAACATCCTCTGATATAACTACAGCACCTAATTGACATATCAATTTATCTATCCCATTGTTTATTTCAGGATCTACATGGTAAGGACGGCCTGCTAGAACTATAATAGGTAGATTATTTTTATTTGCATAATCTATATAATGTTTGCCCATGGTCTGAACCCTTTCTAAATAAGAATAGTATTCTTCATAGGCCTTGCTAGAAGCCAACTTTATTTCGTCTAAAGTAATATCCTTAAAGCTTCTGCCTAAAATTCCATAAATTTTCTTTATAAAATCTTTAGGTCTATGAAGACCAATATAATCATAGATAAAGTTAATATTCTTAATCTGTGGTATATTTGCATTGATGACTTCGGGATAGTATGCAACCACAGGACAGTTATAATGGTTATTTCCTAATCCTTCATCTAAATTATAACTCATACATGGATAGAATATATTGTTAATCCCACTATCTATTAGAGATTCAATATGTCCATGAACAAGTTTCGCTGGATAACAAATTGTATCAGAAGGAATAGTATGCTGACCTTTTAGGTATAAATCTCTATTGGATTTAGGAGAAATAATTACTTCGAATCCTAATTCTGTAAAAAATTTATGCCAGAAAGGTAATAATTCATACATATTTAATACCATGGGTATCCCTATTTTGCCTCGTTTTCCTTTAATAGACTGATAGTTATTTAAGAGTTTTATTTTATAGTCATATATACTTAATTGTTTTTTTCCTTCTTTCTTTGATAAAGGTTTTTCACATCGATTGCCACTAATAAACTTTCTGCCGTCATCAAATGTATTAATAGTCAATCTGCAATTATTGCTGCAAAGTCCACAGGTAGTACCTTGTACTTCATGGGAGAAGGATTTCAGTTTATCTTTTGTTAGAATAGTGGAGATATCCTTAGCATTAGATTTTGCATAAAGGGCTGCCCCATAGGCTCCCATTAAACCTGCAATATTTGGTCGAATAACTTCCTGCTCTAATTCCATTTCAAAAGCACGAAGTACAGCATTGTTCAAGAATGTACCACCTTGAACTACAATATTTTTACCCAGGGCCTCTCTAGATGTAACTCGAATAACTTTATACAAGGCATTCTTAACTACTGAAGCCGATAAACCTGCCGATATATCTTCAATGGTAGCTCCATCTTTTTGAGCTTGCTTGACAGAAGAATTCATAAAAACTGTGCAACGTGATCCCAAGTCTACAGGGTTTGAAGCAAAGTTTCCTAGGTTTGCAAAATCTTCAATGGTATAATTCAAGGCCCCGGCAAAGGTCTGCAAAAATGAACCGCAGCCAGAGGAACAAGCTTCATTCAGAAATATATTATCAATAACACCATTCTTTATCTTAAAGCATTTAATATCTTGTCCACCTATATCTATTATAAAGTCCACATTAGGCCTAAATTTCTTAGCACCAGTAAAATGTGCAATAGTTTCTACAATACCATAGTCTATTTGAAAGGCATTTTTTATTATTTCTTCACCATATCCAGTTACAGTACTAGAACTTATGATAATATTTGGAAATTTGTTATAAAAATCTTGTAGAAAGTCCTTTACAATAGATACAGGATTTCCTTTGTTGAGAAGATAAACTGAATTTAGGATATTTTCCTTATCATCGATAATTACCATCTTTATGGTAGTTGAACCTGCATCAATACCAATATAGGCATTTCCATTGTATTCATTAGGATTTGAATATATTACCTTTTCCGCATTGTGTCTAGAAATAAAATTATTATATTCTTCTACACTATGAAATAATGGAGAAGTATGGGCAAAATCTCCATCACTATTTTGATTTTCAATCATAGATATAGTAGATTCTAGATTTATCTTTTGGGATTCAGACATAAAGGCAGCACCTAAGGCAACAAAATATAAGGAGTATTCTGGACAAATACCTTCTGTATTAAGAGTTCTGTCAAAGCTTTTTCTAAGTTCTGATAAAAAGGTCAGTGGTCCTCCAAGATATACCACATTACCTAATAACTCTCTACCTTGAGCTAATCCTGCTATGGTCTGATTTACAACAGCGTAAAAGATACTGGCAGCAACATCATTTTTCTTAGCTCCTTGATTTAAAAGAGGTTGAACATCTGATTTGGCAAATACACCACATCTTGAGGCAATTGTATATAATTTATCATAAGATTTGGCTAAATCATTCATTTGGCCAGGAGTAATATTAAGTAAAGTTGCCATTTGGTCAATAAATGCCCCTGTACCACCAGCACAGGAGCCATTCATACGAACTTCTAATCCATTGGTTAAGAATAGTATTTTTGCATCTTCTCCTCCTAATTCAATAACCACATCTGCTTCTGGCATCAGTTTTCCCACTGCTATACGTGTTGCATATACTTCTTGAACAAAGGGAATTTTACATCTATCGGCAAATCCCATACCAGCGGAACCTGAAATAGATAGATTAACATATTCGTCACATTGACATTCTTCCATAATTCTTTCTAGCAATTCTTTAGTTTTTTTAGTGATTTGAGAATAATGACGCTCATAGGAACTAAAAACTATATTGTCATATTCATCTAATACAATACATTTTAATGTTGTAGAACCTACATCAATACCGATTCTCATTTTTATCGTCCCTTCATTTCTATATAATTAACTTTATTATACTATATCATAGTTTTAATATTATTCAATATTCCGATAAAATTTAACAAACACCTCCCCAAAAATAAAATAGAGGACAGTAAGAATACTGTCCCCTATTTGGAAACTAGGCTGTTTTATTTATCTTTTCTATTATGGTCTAGTTCAGAAAGCTTTTTCTTAATATTAGGAAAAGCATTTTCTAAACGCCTATGAATAAAGCTTTTTTCTTTTGACAATTTTTCATATTTTGTCTTTAATTCTTCCATATGTAGCTTTCTTTCATCTATAATATCTTTAAAATCTGACTTCTGTTCTGCAAGTTTATTTTTCATATTATCTTTAGTTTTAATTGCTAATGTCATGCCTTTATAAATATTCTCACCTACATCTTCCGAATAGGATCTTAATTTTTCAGCTATTTCTTCAAGTATAAGCATATGTTTTTTTATTTTCATGATACCTAAAATTGTTATAAGAAAATCTGCTATAAAATATGCCAAAAGTATAATCAATATAATATTACCAATATTACTATTGAAGATAGATACAAACTTTGAAATTGATGGATGAATTATATCTATCATGAAGACTCCAGCCAGACCCCATATAATCGAAAAGGAGAGACATACATAACCTTTTATATTAAAAGGCATATCGTTATAGTCCCACCATTTATTATTAAATACTTTTTCAAGTATAAATCCCGTAATGAGTTCCAAAGTCGATGTAAGCAAAAATGCACCTAAAAATAATAGAAAGAAATTTTCTGATAGGTCTTCTAAGCAAAATATCAATATTATCATACCGAAGCCATAAATCGGACATACGGGACCGTTTAAAAAACCTCTATTAACAAATTTGCCAGATGTTACTGCGTGATAAGCGACTTCTACACACCAACCTAGGAAAGCATAAATAATAAAGAACCATAAATATTCAAGAATAAAATTTATCATATTATATCACATCACATTACTATATTTTTTTAGATTGGTTAATGATATAATTATAATTCAAAAAATCAACAAATGCAATTTTTTTCAGTAGATTTAAAGTTAATTAGGAATTTATTAATATTTTGCTATAATATTAGTAATGAAAGAGGTGTTTATGTGATTAAGATACTTTTAGTAGAAGATGATGCTACTTTGGCAATGGGAATAGAATATTCATTAAAATCTGAAGGGTATGATGTGGATATATCCAGTACTGTTTCTAAAGGAAAAGATTTAGTGGATAAAATAGAGTACGATTTAATAATATTAGACATTGGTTTGCCAGATGGAGATGGATTTGAACTTTGTAAATATATAAGAGAAGATAAAGCAACTCCTATTATATTTTTGACTGCTCAAGATGAAGAAGTGAGTATTGTAATGGGATTAGAGATTGGTGGAGATGATTATATAACTAAGCCCTTTAGAATAAGAGAATTAATCTCTAGAATAAAGGCAGTTCTTAGAAGGACAGAAGGTACTAAAGGAAAAAACGTACTAATATCTGGAGATATTAAATTAAATCTAATGGAATATAGGGTTTATAATAAAGATGAACTAGTTCAGCTTACGCCATCGGAATATAAGCTCTTAAGTATATTGATGAATAATTCCGATAAAGTATTATCTAGAACTGTAATGTTGGAGAAACTTTGGGATATAGATGGAGAATTTGTAGATGATAATTCCCTGTCTGTTTATATAAGGAGACTTAGGGAAAAAATAGAGGAAGATTCTTCAAATCCCATATATATAAAAACCATAAGAGGTATAGGATATAGATGGAATGTTGAGGTAAGGGGGTAGGAATTTGCTTAGAAACGAAGAATTTAAATCTATCATATTAAAATTAATACTGTTACAATTAATGTTTGCAATTATAGGGTTTCTAATTGTAAATGTTTTTATAGATAGTATAAATGAAAAAATAATAGAAAGAGATATGGGTCTAGTTGGAAATATAATAAAGCATTATCCAGAAGTAGAAGATGAAATAATTTCATATATAACTAAAGAGGTAACTGAAAATGATAAGTTAATTGGAAAAGAAGTATTGAAATCCTATGGTTATCATGAGAAATTAGATAAGATTTTTCAACCCATATTGAAAAATACTAATATGGAAATATCCATGGCTCTATTAATCTTCTTTTTTATTATACCTTTAGGTTATATCATAAGAGCTGAATATAAAAAGATATATACTAAAGTACAAGATGTATATAATGTGGCAGAGAAAGTTGTGGAAGGAGATTTTAAAGTATATTTGCCTGAGGAAGGAGAAGGGGATTTTAATATACTCAACCATCAATTTAACCAAATGACAAATAGACTGAAAAATAGTTTGGAAATTTTAAAAGATGAAAAAATATTTTTAAAGAATATAATATCTGATATTTCTCATCAGTTAAAGACACCATTATCCTCTTTAATAGTATTTAATGATTTATTAATTGAGGATGATAATATGCCCTTAGAAGTAAGAAAAAATTTTCTGGAAAAAGAAAGGTCTCAATTAGATAGAATGGAATGGCTTACAATTAATCTTTTGAAAGTGGCAAGAATAGAAGCAGGAGCTATTGAATTTAAAAAAGAAAAAGTATTATTAACTGATATAGTAAATATAGCTTTATCTGCATTAAGCCATAGATTGGAAAATCAGATTGTAGAAATAGAAGGTAATAAAAATGCAGGTTTTTATGGAGATAAAGAATGGACAGGAGAAGCCTTAATTAATATAATTAAGAACGCCATAGAACATGGTAAAGGGCAAATCAATATTTTCTTAGAGGAAACATCTTTGTTTTCTACCATTGCTGTGAGAGATAATGGAGATGGTATAGATTATAAACATTTACCTCATATATTTGAAAGATTTTATAAAGTAAGTAATGAAGTTAAAGAAGATAGTATTGGTATAGGATTGAATTTAGCAAAGTTAATAGTACAGTCTCAAAATGGGACTATTTCTGTAAAAAGTGAGAAAAATAAAGGTACAGAATTTACGATGACATTTTTAAAAGGAGTAGTTTAATCTTTTTTATATCTAAGAGATTTCTTACTAAACTGTAATCCTTCTATTCATGAAGATGTAAGGTTGACACCATATAATATAAATATGATGTTATTACTTACAGTTAATGAGATAAATATAATAGGAGGGATAAAATGGATGTGGTGAAAGTCGTTGATTTATGTAAATCCTATGGTACAGGAAATACTAAAGTAGAGGCTTTAAAAAATATTAATTTAACTATAAAAAATGGAGAATTTGTAGCAGTAGTAGGGGCAAGTGGTTCTGGGAAATCCACTCTTTTACATTTGTTAGGTGGAGTAGATAAGCCTACAAGTGGAAAAATATATATAGATGGAGTAGATATATATAATCTTTCTGAAAAGGAACTGGCTATATTTAGAAGAAGAAAGGTAGGATTTATATTTCAATTTTATAATCTTGTTCCAGTTCTCACGGCAGAGGAAAATATATTATTACCTTTACTTTTAGATACAAAGAAAGTAAATAAAGAACATCTTGAAGAATTAATAAATATTCTTGGATTAGAAGATAGAAAACATCATTTGCCAAATGAACTCTCAGGAGGACAGCAGCAAAGAGTATCTATAGGCAGGGCATTGGTCTACAAACCCTCTATAGTATTGGCAGATGAGCCTACAGGAAACTTAGATAGTAAAAATAGTAAGGAGATAATAGATTTACTTAAAATATCTGTAAGAAAATATAATCAAACATTGATACTTATAACCCATGATTTAAATATTGCTTCTCAAGCTGATAGGATAATAACCATAGGAGACGGCAATATTATAAATGAGGTGATTAACAATGCAAAGTTATAAAGAAATTACCTATAGATATTTGAAAGGACAAAAAAACAGGACATTACTTACTATATTGGGAATTATTTTATCTGTAGCACTTATTTCAGCAATAGGAACCATAATTGTATCTGTAAGAGGAGCATTGATTGCAGATGCCATAAGAGAAAATGGTTCTTATCATGCTAAATTTAATGAGATGAATAGGGATAGTATAAATAAATTAATGAATCATGTAGGAGTATCAGAAGCAGGAATTGGTAAGTTTGAAGGTTCGGCTATAGTACAGGAAACAACTCAAGGAGAAAGGGAAGAATACAGATGGGACATTCCATATAGATATATAGAAATAGAAGGTCTTGAAGATAAAGCTCTAGAAATGCTTCCTCTTAATATAGATGAAGGAAGGCTTCCAAAAACACCAGATGAAATAGCAATAGAGCATTGGGTGGCTAATTATTTTTATAAAGAGGTACAATTAGGAGATAAGATAAAATTAACAGTTGGAAATAGAGTGATTGGAAATGATGAAGAGACCTCAGACGGAAACATTATTAGAAAAGAAACCTTTGAGAAAACTGGAGAAAAGGAATATACAGTTGTAGGTTTTATAAAACCTCAATATATTTGGAAAGGAAACTTAGTTACTAAAGGTGTTGTTGGATTAGATAATAAGACAGAAGAAGGAAGTTATAGTGCTTATATAAAGCTTCCAAATGTAAAAGACGCATATGAAAAAGTAACATCAATTGCAAAGGATTTGGGAAAGACAGAAAATGACTTTGAATATAATTATAGAGTATTGAGATTATATGCAGAAAGCATGAGTGAAACATTTGATAAATCCATGGTAATTCTTTTATTGTTTGTAGTAGGATTGATTATAGTATCTACTATAGCAGTTATATATAATGCTTTTAATATTTCAGTATTAGAAAGAATAACTCAATTTGGACTTTTGAGATCAGTTGGAGCTACACCAAGGCAAATTAAAGGGATAGTCCTTAAAGAAGCTATGATTCTTAGTATAATAGGTATTCCAATAGGGTTGTTTTCAGGAGTATTTGCCATGAGAGTAGTTTTATATATCATTAATTTATTAAAAGCAGATATACTTGTTTTTAGTGATATGAAAATAACCATATCAGAAATTGTATTTCTAATCAGTACTGTAATAGGATTAGTTACAGTATTTTTATCTGCCATAGGTCCAGCAATAAAAGCAGGAAAGGTGTCTCCAGTGGAAGCTGTTAGGAATACGGGAAGTATTAGGAAGGAAAAGGTTGGTAAAACTAAAAATACTATATTTATCAGAAAAATCTTAGGAGTAGAAGGAGAAATTGCATATAAGAATCTAAGAAGAAATCGAAAGAGATTTATAATAACAGTATTTTCCATGGTTATAAGTATATCTCTATTTATTACATTTTCTAGTTTCTCAAATTTTATGTTTAAGATGGGTGTTGTAGAAAGTAGCAATATGGGAAATTTCTCTATCTATGGGGATATAGATGATAATGCAGAAAAAATATATAGAGAGTTAAAAGATATAGAGGATATAAAGAGAGTATATAAAGTAACCTTTAATAATGGAGAAGTCTTAATCAAAGAAAACCGAATTAGCAAGGATATGATAAAAATGGCTCCTATGTTATTTGAAAATAAGAAAGATGATTTAATTGAGATAAATAATGCTCAAATATTTACTATTGGAGATGAAAATTTAGAGGTTTTAAAGGGATTATTAAAAGAAGGGACTTTAGATATAGATAAACTAAATAAAGAAAATGGAGTATTGGTTATAAATAGTACCTATGCCCATAACCAAAAAACTAAGAGGAATTCTTTGATGGAAGGATATAAATTAAAGGTAGGAGATAAACTACCTTATGCTTCCTATGATTTAGATAAAGAAGGAGCAGATCGTGTTTACAAAGAACTAACAGTGGCAGGAGTATTGGAAAAAGGTATATTAGATATGGAATATAATCTAAATGGCAGTATAAATATAATAACTACAGAAGAGGTATTAAATAATTTATTAATGACAAATGATGAAGAGATTGATGATAGTATAAGTAGATACCGTACAAATATGTATATTGATATGACTGAGGATGGAGACATTGAAAATATAAGGTCTTATTTGGATAAATTAGAGGAAAGAACACCAGGGTTTCATTATATAGATTATGCGGAATCAGCTAAGGAAAATAAGATAGTAAATATAATTGTAAGTATATTTTTATATGGTTTTGTAGCCATAATCACTTTAATAAGTTCAATAAATATAATAAATACCATAAGTACAAATATTATATTGAGAACTAAGGAAATCGCAATGATTAAAGCCATAGGTATGACTCAATCTGGTATTAAGAGAATGGTAGCATTTGAAAGCCTTTTCTATGGTATATATGCTACGATATTTGGTGGAACAATAGGGACAGTATTGTCATATATATTGTTTAATATATTAATGAGAATTAGAGAATTTCAATGGATGATACCATGGAAGAATATATTTATTGCCTGTATAGGGGCTGTAATAATAGCCTTATTATCTGGAGCATATCCCCTTAAGAGAATCAATGATAAAATCATAGTGGAAAGTATAAAAGCAGAAAATTAAAGTAAAAAAGATAGGGATTTCCCTATCTTTTTTTAAAAGTATCCTCTTTCATATTGTCTAGGATATTTTATATCTAAATTATTATCATAAGCCATATTCAGTACAAAATATGGGTCACGAAGAAGTCCCCTGCCAATGGCTACTAAATCAGCTCTATTATTATAAAGGATTTCTTCTATTTGGTCAAATTCTTTAATAAGTCCTACTGCAATTGTAGGCATATTACATTCTTTTCTTATGATGTGAGAATGAGATACTTGGTATCCTGGGAATATTGGAAATTTAGCATTGATTAGTCCTCCAGTACTTACATGAACCATATCTATATTTTCTTTTACTTCATTGATAATATTCACCATTTCATATTTATCAATTCCATCATTGTCATAATCATCAGCAGATACCCTAAGAAGAATAGGCTTTTCTTTAGGCCATACTTCTTTTACAGATTCTAATATTTCCTTTAAAAATCTAGTTCTATTTTCTATACTACCACCATATTCATCAGTTCTCTTATTTGTAATAGGAGATAAGAATTCATGTATCAAATATCCATGGGCTCCATGAATCTCTATGGAATCAAAACCAGCCTCATTGGCACGCCTTGAAGCATCTCTGAAAGCCAATACCAATTTTTTGATTTCTTCCTTTGATAATTCACGGGGTATTCTATATTTTTCATTAAATGGAATTGCTGAAGGGGCTACAATATATTCATCATTGGACTCACATTTTCTTCCTGCATGGGCTAATTGTATGGCTATTTTACTGCCGTGAGATTTCACACCATCTACTAATGATTTTAATCCTTCTATATGTTCATTATTCCAAATACCTAGATCATTACTGGTGATTCTGCCATTGGGAACTACACCAGTGGCTTCAACAATGATTAATCCCACATCACCTATGGCTCTAGATATATAGTGAATTTTGTGGAAGTCCTTAACCATTCCACTTTCATCAGAAGAATACATACACATTGGAGGCATTACAATCCTATTTTTTAATTCCATATCTTTAATTTTATATGATGTTAAACTTTTCAAATATATCACCGTCCTTTAAAGATATACTTACCCATAGTGGTAAAATTATCACTGCATAGTATTTTATATATTCTTTTAATAGTGAATAGAGAATTGTAAAACTATATGGTATAATATATTTAAATAATGATTTACATAATATATATTAGTTGATGTAATAAATGGGGGCTAAATATGAATTTGAAGGAAGAATTAGAAGATCGAATTTTTGATATGGAAAAGGTTTCACAGGTTTTTAATATTGAACCCTTTGATATATATTTTCTAGGAGGATCTGCATGTATATTAGGAGATTATACTGAAAGAGCAACTAGAGATTTTGATTTCATAGATTTAGATTATCCTTCTAAATTAGGTCGAGTTTTTGTACTCTTAAGAGATTTTGATATGCTAGAATAT
Organism: Tissierella pigra; assembly: GCF_009695605.1. Classification (GTDB taxonomy): domain Bacteria; phylum Bacillota; class Clostridia; order Tissierellales; family Tissierellaceae; genus Tissierella; species Tissierella pigra. Next base: position 11,493 of record NZ_VUNQ01000024.1, on the reverse strand, counting down.
GAAAGTACATTAATATCACCTAAATTTAGAGAAAGAGCTAAAAGATTGGATAAGTTTACATATTTAAATATTTATTTGCTATCAGTGGAAGATATAATTGTGAGTAAAATCATCAGGTTGGCGGAAAAGGATTTAGAGGATATTGATATACTTATTAATATGGCTAATAAGGAATTAATAAATGAAATCATATGTGAAGTTTTATCTAGAAATGATTTGTATAAGTCAAAAAAAGAACAATTTAAAAGACAATTAGTACGGTTTAGGGAGAGATATAATGTATAGGATAGTATGTGAAAGCTATGAGAACTATAAAAATGATTTTTTGCCATATGATAGTGATAACTATCGTTATAAGATTACTATACCATTGGAATTGATACAGGACTTATCTTTATATGAACAAGAAAAAAAACATAATACCCTAAAATATCAAAAATTAGAAAATCTTATATATCTTTTAAAAAATAATATCAATGAATATCCTGACTATAAATCATTCTTATGGAGCTTAGAATCTAGAGGAATATATGGGAAGGATTATGGTGTTATTTCTGAGGAAGAATTTAGGGAATTGACTAAAATTATAAATATGTTTCTAAAATTGTCCTATTGGGGTTAATTTAATAATAAAGGATAAGCAAACTTGCTTATCCTTTATCTTATATATTTATTTTAAAATGCCCAGTTACCATTTTCAAATACTTGTAATTTTTCTCCATCTATAGTCTCACCTATGATTGACATATCTTCTGAACCAATCATAAAGTCTACGTGAGTAAGGGAGTTATTTACTCCGTGTTTTTCTAATTCTTCATCTGTCATATTTTCTCCACCAACTATATTAGTAGGATATGCCTTACCAAAGGCAAAGTGACAAGATGCGTTTTCGTCAAATAGCGTGTTCATAAAGATTATATTGGATTTAGAAATAGGTGAACTAAAAGGAACTAGAGCTACTTCTCCAAGGTGTTTTGCACCTTCGTCTATGTCAAATAAATCCTTTAATACATCTCGACCAACTTTGGCATCATAATCTATAACCATTCCATCTTTAAAGGTAAGTTTAAAATCATCTATTAATTTGCCACCATAATTTAGAGGTTTTGTGCTATATACTACACCATTTACTCCTGTTTTTAATGGCATAGTAAATACTTCTTCAGTAGGCATATTTGGTGCAAAGTATACATCTTTAGAGTCAGTAGCCCCGCCACCAGCCCAAATATGATTTTCTGGCAATTCTACCATTAAATCTGTTCCATTGGATGACTTGTAGTGTAAGGATTTTAATTTCTTATTATTTAAGAAATCAACCTTTTCTTTTAAATTATCCATATGATTTTCCCAAGCTTCAACAGGATTTTCTAAATCCATACGAGTAGCATTAAATATGGCAGCCCATAGTTTTTCAACTGCCTCTTCTTCACTTACATTAGGAAATACTCTTTTTGCCCATGATTTAGTAGGAATAGATACTACACACCAAGGGTTTATATCGTTCATAGTATATTTTCTAAATTCTTTTAATCCAATGGAAGAAGATTTGTTATTTGCAGCTATTTTCTTTGGATCAATTTCTTTAAGTAATTCTGGGTCTTGAGCTGAAATTGAAAGGAAACCTGCACCTTTTTTTGCAAAATCCTCTAAAGAATCAGCATACCATGATGGGAAGTTTTCAAATACTTCCATAGGAGCATTTTCGTATTTTAGTTTTGTAAGGACTTCATCATTCCAGTTTACATGAACTTCACTGGCACCAAGTTCATAGGCATTTTTAGCAAGAAGTCTGACAAATTCAATACCCTCAATTGGAGCATTGATTACTAGGGGTTGACCTTTTTGAATATTGATACCTACTTTAACACATAACTTTGCATAATCATTTAATATCATTTCATGATTTTTCAAAATATCACCTCTTTTATGTATTTACCTATAGTTTATAGGAAATTCAATGATTTGTAAATATATGGTTTAGGAATCTGTAAAAAATAAATCCCAATGAAATTATATATCCATTGGGATTTAAATTAAATCTTTACTTTTCATCAATTTTTACAAATTCACGGGTCTGTAAATACCAGGTTAGTTCAGCTTTAGCTTCTCCTCCTTCATCAGGAAGTTTGAAACAGGCTGCAGTTCCTTTTTTAAAACGAAGGAAGGTTCCTGAAAGTTCTTGGCTCCAAAGTGAAAGGAAGGGTTGCTGACCAACTATAATTGCAGCAGTTTCAGGCTCAATATCAGTAACCAGATCCCTAAGTAAACGAACACTGCCTCCAGTTCCAAGAAAATCTAAGTATATTGGATCTTCTAAATCTAGCTCTTCTGATAACATGTCAGCAGTTTCTCTTGCCCTTAGTTTTGGGCTAGAATAAATTTTTATATTTTTATGATTACCTAGCATTGTCTTAAATCCAGATACACTTTTCTTCAGTAGTTTTTTTCCTCTAAGTGAAAGGGACCTTAAATCATCATCTGTAGATTTTTCCTTATCTTCTGCCATTCCGTGTCTGTAGAGTATAAGATATTTGCTCATGTAAGACTCTCCTTTTTAAATGAATTTGGTTATTAAGAATATTACCCATTTTCGTTAAAAAAAACCATGAAAAATATAGGAGATATTTTTATTTGAAGAAGACAAGTAGATATTAAGATGTTGATTTTATGTAAAAAGATTACTTTATACTAAATAAGCCTGATTTTATGGCTATTCGCCTAATATAAGGATTATACATAGCTGGAGATTTTAAATTTTTAGCCATTAGATTAAATTTAATATTATCTGCCTTACTTTTATATCTATTTTGAAATCCATCAATACCTTTTTCAAGACTTTGAGCTAGATATAGAGAAGTTTTCAGCGCATAGCTGATTCCTTCTGCGGAGCTAGGACTAATGGCTCCAGCGGCTTCGCCAATAAGGGCTATATTATCCATTCCAAGATAAAACTGTGATAATTTTTTGGGTCTGTAAATATATGCACTTTCTCTATGGATACTATTGCTAAAGTTAAAACCTAGATTTTTTAATTTTGCTTTTAGTAGATTATACTTTTCTGCCGTATTGTTTCTAGGTCTAAGGGCAGCTCCTAGTAATAGATAATTATCCTTTGGTATTATCCAAGAGTAGAAATCAGTTATTTCTTCATCGAATATGGCTGTAAAATTATGTGCAGGTATAGGAGACTTATAGGATTCTTGAATTGCTATATATCTTTCAGGCATATGAATATTGTTACTTATTAAATTTCTTATTCTTGAAGATGCACCGTCTGCACCTATGATAATCTTTGTTTTCGCTGAAATTTCCTGTTGATTATGAATATATTTAATTTCATAGCCTTCTGATATTTCAGTGAAACCTTTAAAACATGAATCAAATATTTTATCAACGTTAGATGGAATCATGGAAATTAACCATCTATCAAATTTTTCCCTATCCATATTGAAATAGAATTTTTGATATAAGTTATCTAAATTATTATTCATATCAATAGTTCTTACAGCAAAAAGCTGAGGGTCAACTAATATATTTTTAGGTATTCCTAAACCTAATTTTACAAGCATCTTTTGAGCATCTGGTGCTAATAGACCTCCACAACATTTATGGGAGATTTTTTTGGAATTCTCATTTTTAAAATTCCTTTTATCTATTAATAAAACTTTATATTTATTTCCTATTAATCGTGCAAGGTTTGCCCCAGCAGGACCTGAACCTATAATAGCAATATCATACATAAATTCACCTTCTAGATTTTTAGATTTTCAAATATTTATTATTTAAATATCACTTTTATATTCAAGAATATCTCCAGGCTGACATTCTAATGCCTTGCATATGGCCTCTAAAGTTGATAATCTAATGGCTTTTGCTTTTCCATTTTTCAATATGGAAATATTAGCCATGGTTATTCCAACTTTCTCTGAAAGCTCTGTTACACTCATTTTTCTTTTAGCCAACATTACATCAATATTAATTATAATTGCCATGTTATTCACCTCATATGGTTAAATCGTTAATTGACTTTATCTCTACGGCCTCGTTTAAAAGTTTTTGAAGAACTGCGGAAAACACTGCAATTACCATAGAAGCAAAGCTAATTACTAGGCCTAATACTATAATTCCCGGAGCATCATCTATCTCTGCCATAAGATAAAAGAAGGGAATATTCATAGCATATAATACACTAATTGCAACTGCACAGTATTTTATCTTTTTTAAAGCTTTTACAGATAGTTCTGAGAAAGCCTTATTTTTGTCAATATAGTTTAAAAGTTCAAAGGCTTGATATAGGGCAAAATAAAAAGGTATAGCTGTAGCATATAAATTTGCTGAAATTAAGTATTTTATATAATCCATATCTGGATATAGACTTGCTGCATAGTTTCCTATTTTGGGTATCAAGAATATACATACAAGAAAAATAGGAACTCCTATAAGGATAACAGCAATTTTTAAAAAGAGCGTTGACCCCTTTTTCATAAAAACACCTCCATGAAATATCAATAAATAGATTATAAACAATAATTTATCGAATGTCAATAAATTATTGTTGAGAATAAATGGAAATGTATTGAAATTGGATATAATAAAAAACTCCCAAAAGGGAGTTTTAAAAATGAATTGGTTTATCTATGGCACCAAAGGCTGCTTCCATCATTGCTTCTGATAGGGTAGGATGAGGGTGGATTCCCTCCTTAATATCGTAGACTGTTCCTTCAAGTTTCATAATCATCACTGCTTCTGCAATCATATCTGTAGCATGACTTGCCATAATATGTGTGCCTAAGACTTCACCATATTTTTTATCTGCTATTATCTTTATAAATCCTACATTTTCTCCTTCAGCTAAGGCTTTACCATTGGCTGATAAGGGGAATTTACTAACTATGACATCATATCCTTTTTCCTTAGCCACTTCTTCTGTAAGTCCCACACTGGCTAACTCAGGGAATGTATATATACATTGAGGTACTATATTGTAATCTACTTTAGATTTCATTCCCATAATGTTTTCAGCAGCTACTATGCCTTCATGAGAAGCTACATGGGCTAAGGCGTATTTACCATTTAAGTCTCCTATGGCATATACTCCATCTACACTAGTTTCCATTCTTCCGTTTGTTTCTACAAAACCCTTGGAATCTAGCTTTAGATTTAGACTTTCTAATCCCTTTAATTGTGGCTTCAATCCCAGGGATACAAGATATTTATCTCCTTTAAATAACTTTTCCTTACCTTTGTGTTCAATTAGAACTCCATCATTTGATATAGACTTTAACTTAGTATTGGTCAATATATTGATTCCTACTTTTTTAAGTTGTCTTTCAAGGGTAGTAGCCATTTCTGATTCTGTAGAACTTAATATTCTATTGGACCTTTGAATTAAAGTTACCTTAGAGCCTAAGGAGCTAAAAAGTGTTGCAAATTCCACTGCTATGACTCCACCGCCAACTACTACTAATTCTTCTGGAATTTCTTTTAAGCTTAATGCACCTTTGCTATTTATAACTTTACCAGATTTAACCATATCTTCTAATCCATTTATGGAAGGAAAGTTTTCCTTAGCTCCAGTGGCTATAATAAGGTTCTGTCCCCAAAGAGTAGTATCATTTACCTTAATTTCATTTTTATTTAAAACAGTTCCCATTCCTTCATAAATATCAATTTTATTCTTTTTCATAAGGGATTCTATGCCAGATACTAACTGATTTACAACTTTATCTTTTCTATTTATTAGAGAATTCCAATCTACTTTTATATTATCTACATCAATACCCACTATGCCAAATTCTTCTCCCCGTAAAATATCCTTATAGAGTTTAGCAGTTCTAAGCATTGTCTTAGTAGGAATACAACCCCAATTGAGACAAACACCACCTAATCTTTCTTTTTCTATTAAGGCCACCTTTGCCCCAAGTTGGGCTGCCCTTATGGCAGCCACATAACCTCCTGGGCCTCCGCCTAAAACAAGAATATCATATTTACTCATATAATCACCTTCTCTTTCTATGACATTAGTAAAAGCATTTCTGGGTTAGATAATAATTGAGTTAGCATATTTAGGAAACGAGCACCACTAGCACCGTCAATTATTCTATGGTCATAGGATAGAGATAAAGGCAGCATATGGGCAATTACTATTTCATCATCTTTTACAATAGGTTTCTTTACAATACGTCCTATACCAAGGATGGCTGATTCAGGGTAGTTAATAATTGGGATACCAAATAGTCCACCGATTGAACCATAATTAGTTACAGTAAAGGTACTTCCTTTCAACTCATGAAGCTCTGCCTTATTTTCCTTGGCTCTATTACTTAAATCTTCTACTTCTTTAGCAATCTCTACAATATTTTTTTCATTTGCATCTCGAAGGACTGGTACCATAAGCCCTCTATCAGTATCTGTTGCTATGCCAATATGATAGAAATGTTTTAGGACTAATTCTTGATTTTCTTCATCAAAGGATGAGTTAAATTCAGGGAATTCTTTCAATACTCTTATGACAGCCTTAATAATAAATGGCAAATAAGTTAGATTAATGTCTTCAGCTTTAAACTTATCCTTGTGCCTATTTCTAAATTCTACTAATTTAGAAACATCTATTTCATCCATTGCAGTTGTATGAGGTATAGTAAATCTAGATTTTGACATTTGTTCTGCAATAGTCTTTCTAATTCTTGTAAGTGGAATTCTTTCCACCTTTTCATTATTATCATAACTTACTTTTACTGGTTCAGTCTTAGGTTCTTCTACTTTAAATGGTTTAGCACCTTTCTTAGAATTTAAAATATCTTCTTTCATTACTCGACTCTGTGGACCTGTTCCTTCTATAGTCTGAATATCTACTCCCAAGTCTTTAGCCATTTTTCTAGCTACAGGAGTAGCTAATACTTTTTTCTTCTCAATATTTACATTGACTGAACTTTGACCTTCTGTACTAGATGGAATCACTTCTGAGGAAGCTATGACTTCTCCTACAACCCCAGCAGTTTCTTCTTCTACGACTTCTTTTTTTTCAGATAGTTCATTTAGTTCTTGTTCATTTTCTAAAGAGTCATCAGAAGTATCTATTACAATAAAGACCTGTTCTACTTCAATAGTATCTCCTTCTTCAAACTTCAATTCTAATACTTTACCTGATTTTGCAGAAGGGATTTCTGTAGTGACTTTATCTGTTTCTACTTCGGCTACAGATTGACCTTCTTCTATATTGTCACCTTCATGAACTAGCCATTTCATAAGAGTACCTTCTCTTATACCTTCACCTATATCTGGGAAACGAAATTCAAATTTCATAATATACCTCCTAACTAAAACTTAACTACATCTTCAATTGTTTTTGCTATTCTTTCAGGAGATGGAATATAGTGCTTTTCTCCTCTTGGAAGAGGGAAAGTAGTATCAAATCCTGTTACACGAGTAGGAGGAGCTTCTAAATATAAGAATGCCTTTTCATTTAGAATAGCTACAATCTCTGCTCCTGTACCTAAAGTCTTTGGAGCTTCATGGACTACTATGGCTCTTCCAGTTTTCTTAACTGATTCAACAAAAGTCTCTCTGTCCATTGGAGCAATGGTTCTTAAGTCTATTATTTCCGGATGGATTCCTTTGGCTTTTACCATTTGGGCAGCTTTCTGCACATCTCTAACCATTGCACCCCAAGTTATAATAGTTACATCTTCTCCTTCTTCCACGATCTTTGCTTTACCAATAGGAAGTGTATAAGCGTCCTCTGGAATATCTTGTTTAAATGCCCTATATATTCTCTTTGGTTCTAGAAATAAAACGGGATCAGGATCTCGAATTGCTGCTATAAGAAGTCCCTTTGCATCATAAGGGGTAGAAGGGATAACAACTTTAAGTCCTGGTATATGAGCATAAAGAGCTTCCGTACTTTCAGAGTGATGTTCCAATGCCCTAATACCTCCGCCGTAAGGAGCACGAATTACCATAGGCAAAATATATCTACCTCTACTACGGTTTCTCATTCTAGCAACATGAGATATTATTTGGTTAAAGGCAGGATAGGAAAATCCCATAAACTGCATTTCTACAACTGGTTTTAGTCCATTAACTGCCATACCTATTGCTGTACCTACTATGGCAGATTCTGCAAGGGGAGAGTCAAAGGCTCTCATTTTTCCAAACTTTTCTTGTAATCCAACAGTTGCTCTAAAGACTCCACCTTCAAGACCTACGTCTTCACCGTAAACTACTACAGTTTCATCATTTTCCATTTCATTCATTAAAGCTTGATTAACAGCCTGAACTATATTTAATGTGTTAGCCATATTATTTACCTCCTTCTAAAAAAGACTTGTATTCCAACAATTGTTCCTCTAATTGTGGAGGCATTGTTTCATAGTGATACTTAAATATATCATCAATTTCGGTATCAGATTTATTTTCAATTGATTCAAAAGTAGCCATTACTTCAGTTTCCAATTCCTTTTTAGTTTTTTCTTCCCATTCCTCTGTTAATATATTTTTATTTAATAAATATTTTCTAAATCTTAATAATGGGTCTTTATGTTTCCATTCTTCAACTTCAGAGTCTTCCCTATATAAAGTAGGGTCATCAGAAGTAGTATGAGCACCTAATCTGTAGGTAAAGGCTTCTATAAGTGTAGGACCTTCACCATTTCTAGCTCTGTCTATGGCTTCTTTTGTAGCAGAATACATGGCAAATATATCATTGCCATCTACTACAATACCTGGCATACCGTAAGCAATAGCTTTCTGAGCTAAGGTTTTACTCTTAGTCTGTTTTTCTCTAGCAACTGAAATAGCGTATTGGTTATTTTGGATTATAAATACTACTGGAGCATTAAAAACTGCCGCAAAGTTTAAAGCCTCATGGAAATCTCCGTGGGAAGTACCGCCATCTCCAATATAAGTTACTACTGCATTTTTCTCTCCTTTAATATTGTTTGCCATACCGATACCTGCTGCATGTTGATATTGGGAACCTATAGGAACAGCTACAGGAAGTACTTTTACACCTTCTGGCATATAACTTCCCCATTCATTTCCATACCAATATAAATAAATATTTTTAAGAGGAACACCTCTAACTAACCAAGCCCCTAATTCTCTAAAAGCAGGAACTAACCAGTCTTCCTTATCCATGGCATAAGCACTGCCTACTTGGGCAGCTTCTTGACCAGTGTTAGGAGCATAGGTAAGCATCCTTCCCTGTCTTTGATAGGATAAAGCTTTTTCATCTATTGTACGAGTGTATAACATGGTTTTGTAAAGATATAATAATTCGTCGTTGGACAGTGCCGGAATATCTTTTTCGTTTATAATTTCGCCATGGGCATTTAAAATACTATAATATTTTTCATCTAGAGGGTTATAATCTTCAAATCTCATTTTACTACCTCCTTATATATAAATAACTAATTGATAACTATTATCATTTGTATTTATTTTATTCCCTAAATACAATAAACTAAACATGGAGACATGCTTTAATTTTTATATATTTTGAGATTATTTGTAAATAAAAGTGAACTATGGTACTATATATGCCTATGAGGAAATTTAAAATAAATTATAAATTTATATAAAAATTAATCATGAAAGGAGAGGAAAATATGTCAAGCTTACCAAATTGTCCAAAATGTAGTTCAGAATATACTTATGAAGATGGACATCTTCTTGTTTGTCCAGAGTGTGCCCACGAGTGGAACCCAGATATACAACAAGAGTCTACCCATGAGAAGGTAGTAAAAGATGCCAATGGAAATGTACTTAGTGATGGTGATGATATAATAGTGATTAAGGATCTTAAGGTCAAGGGAAGTTCATCATCTGTAAAAATAGGTACAAAGGTGAAAAATATAAAATTAGTCGATGGGGATCACGATATTGATTGTAAAATTGATGGATTTGGAGCCATGAAACTAAAATCTGAATTTGTAAAAAAGGCATAACTGTATACCTAACATATAAAGACCTATGGATTATATATAATCCATAGGTTTTTATTTATTTAAAAATCTTATTTCTATAAAATAGGCTAGTCAGTAATTGAAACAAAGCGAAGATTTGAAATATGATTACTAACATAAACAAAAAAAGCAAACATATCTTAATAAAAAAGAATTGCTTCGGGGGATGATATATTGTCTAATTTTTATATAAGTATAGTACAAAACTTTTGCATTGCTTTTGGTGTAGTAGTTGGAGGAAGTGTATTTGCTGGAATAGGAGCAATTATAACTAATAACCCACCCCTTCGGACTATGTTAAACGTAGCAGGTTCTATTAAAATATGGGCTGTTGCCATTGCATTAGGTGGAACATTCTCTTCTTTTATAATAATTGATAAAGGTTTAATAGAAGGAGAGTTAAAATCTATTATAAAACAGATGATATATATATTAATAGCTCTTTTAGGGGCAAATTTAGGATTTTCTTTTATTAAGTTAATTCAAAGGAGTAGTGAAATATGGCTAAAGTAAGAAGTTCAAAATATATAGTATGTCTTTTCACAGGATTTATCTCAGGTATCTTAATGGGGATAGCTGTTTTTACTACTTTAGTTAGCTATAGAATAGATGAATATCATAAAACAATAATATCTCTAGAGAATACAATTGAGGATAGAGATGCCAAGTTGGAAAAATTAGAACAAACCATTAGTGATACTAATATGATACTTAAAGATATAGAGATAAAACTAAACTTTAATGGAGATGAGATGGATAGAATAGATATAGAAAAGTCCATAAAAGAAAAATATAATACCTTAATTGGAAAAGAAGTTAAAAGTATAGACACAGATATACTTTCAGAAGTAATAGATAAAAGAATTTTTAAAATAGAAAAAAAGGAATACAAGCTAAAGGTAGAAAAATTAATATTGACAGAAATATTAAAGATATATGTTAATGTAGAGTTAAAGGAATAATAAGGGCAATGAAATAAAGGGTAGTATCTTAATATAAGAGCCGAGAATGTAAATAACTTTGTGCTTTAGAGATAACTACTCATCTCTAATCTGACAAGAAATATTAAACTGGATAAAACTTACAATTAAATATCTTGATTATATCTTTGCCAAGGTTATTTTAATTTATGCATTAAATTGAATAATCTTGGCAATAATTTTATATAAGTGATGCTATGACTTTTTGTAAATATATCTTTGAATTTATCTTTACAAAAAGCTTACTCATTTTTAATTGGATTATGGTTTGAAGCTAGCTTTATAATCTGTTTTAAAGCCTATAATCCCAAATTTAGAAGGTTTTCATATAACACCTATATAATTCTATGAAAGATGGATATTTACTCGTTCTTCAAAGAATATAGATAACTGGTTTATAACCAAATCCCAGTTTTTATACCTTTGGGTCCATTTCTTTATAGTATTTTGGCTAGCTAAGTAAAGTATCTTTTCTAGAGCTTGATCAGATGGGAACATAGTTTTAGTCTTGGTTACTTTTCTTAGCTGTCTATGAAAACCTTCTATTA
>NZ_VUNQ01000023.1 GCF_009695605.1 Tissierella pigra | reverse complement strand
TAAATTAAAATAACCTTGGCAAAGATATAATCAAGATATTTAATTGTAAGTTTTATCCAGTTTAATATTTCTTGTCAGATTAGAGATGAGTAGTTATCTCTAAAGCACAAAGTTATTTACATTCTCTTTTATATAGCTATTTAAGACCGATAATAACCACAACTAGTATTGATGCAAACTTACCCCCCCTTGTAATACCTTTAATGAATTTTCACGAATAATATTAAGCATCTCAAAAATAGATAGAGATGCTTTTTTTATGACTTAAAACTGATATAAAAGCATTTTCACATAAAACAAAGCAGAGAATGTTAACATTCTCTACTTTAAATAATTAGGCTGTTCGTCTTCTTAGAATTATTCCTACTAATATGAAGAATAATCCTACAAGAGAGATTAGTACACTATTAATTTCTCCTGTTTTTGGTAGTTTAGGTGCTTCTTCTACTGGATTTCCATCTTCATCTAAACCACTTCTTGGAGCTTCTACATCTATTTCTATTAATTCCTCTGTTCCATCTGGATGTTTTAGAATAAAACTATCCTTTCCTGTAAACCCTGGATTCGGAGTATATTTCCAATTACCATCTTCATCAAACTCAATAGTTCCACCCTTTGGTGGTGTAATAACTATTGGTATTTCTGGCTCCTCTGGCTTTGGTACCTCTGTTATTTCCACTGGGTCTGTTGGCTCTACTGGTTCTGTTGGCTCTGTTGGCTTAGTAGGATCAACAGGAGTAGTAGGTTTCTCTGGGTCTGTAGGTCTTGTTGGTCTATCAGGACCTGGGCCAGGGTCTGGACTTGGTCTTGTTGGTGAATAATAAGTGTTTGTTATAGTTGCTCCATCTATTGACTTTCTATATCTACTTGGAACATTGACCTCGTCTACAGTATACTTATATTCTTTACCATCTATATCTGTTTTGTCTAAATCATTCCAAGTGTATTCAGTTTCACCATTTTCCAATTTAACAGGAACTCCAAGTTTTTCTCCATCTCTATATAATTGAAGTTCTATAGTCGGTTTTGTATTTGACCCACCTATCCATTTTTTAGTTGCTGTGAATTCAGTTTTTGGTATTACATAGGTGTTGATTACTGTTAGACCATCTTCCTGTTTGTCGTAGTTTGGCAGTATCAGTTGATTTCCCTCTGCATCTACTTCTTCAACACTGAAAATATATTCATTTCCAGCTGAATCCGTCTTTGTCAGCGTATTCCATACTACCTCAGTTGTTCCACTTTTTAATTCTTTAATTGGAGCCTCTACTGCTGGTACTTCTTCTTTAGCTCCACCTTCTATATGACGATATAATTTGAACCATATAGTCGGTCTATTTTCTGGACCATTTACCCACTCTTTAACAGCCTTTGCAGTTGCGTTTGTTGGGCTAACATAGTAGTTGGTTATTTCTAGTCCATTTCCAGCCTTCTCATAGTTTCCTGGTGTAAAATCTTCACCAGCTTCATTGACTTCTTTAATGGAATAAATATACTCATTTCCATCCTTATCAACCTTATCTAAATCATGCCATTCTATAGATAATGTACCTTCTAGTTTTTTAATCTCTGCTCCTTCAACTGCCTCTGGGTCATTATTGTTTATATTTCTATATAATTTAAACCATATAGTTGGTTTTTCCACTGGTCCATCTACCCATTTTTTAGTACCTTTAACAGAGATTTTCTTTATATTTTTAATGGTTTCTCTTATTTCTACATCATTTATTTCTCCATCTAATACAATTTCTATTGGTTCTTTAACCAAAGTATATCCTTCTGGTGCTTTTATTTCTTCTAAAATATAGGTATCATATGGTAGATTTTCAAATGTTAATTTACCTTCCGAGTTAGCTTTGCCAGTTCTTACAAAATTAGGATCATTAGGTTTTGTAAGTTTAAACTCTGCACCTTCTAAGAAAATAGTATCATCTTCTGTATCTACTTTTGTAATTATTATTTCACCTTTACCACGAGTATTTTTAACTGTTACTTTTGTGGTGTCTGTTTGATTCTCTTTAATTTCAAAATCAATTTTATCATTTCCTGATAATATATAATAGTCTGATGCTTCTACTTCTTTGAAATAATAGTTACCTAGTGGTAGATTGTTCACAACAATCTCCCCTTGAGAATCTGTCTTTAGCACCCCTAACTCTTCATCTCTGGTATTCTTTAACACTGGTTTATTATCAACAGCACTATGAATTGTAAATATCGCCCCTTCTAGCTTTATACCATTATCAGTTGAATCCACTTTCGTTAACTCAACTGATTGATGAAGTAGTTCATTAGGAATTGATACCTCGCTATCTATTCCTGATACTAAAGTGACTACTTGTGGAGCAACTTTCGCATAGTCTTCTGGTGCTTGAATTTCTATTAAGGTGTATTCACCTGGTGGCAGATCTATAGAACTAGCCTTACCATTCGCATCTGTTATAATAGTATCTACTATCGTATCACCTTTTTTGATTTCAAATTTTGCACCTTTTAATTTTATGTTACTATCCTTATTATATTTATCTATGATAATCTTCGCAGATTTTTCATTGAAAATATCTAAAGTAATATCAGGAGCTGTTCCTGTTGTCTTTAGTATATATTCTGAGATGAATTCCCCAGTACTACCAATTTTGAAATAATTTGTATAACCTAACAATGGTTCAGTCTCTCGTAATCTATATTCTCCCCATTTAATTGACCCAAAATCTAATACACCTGATGCATCCGATGTTATCTCTTTGATTAAAGTTAAACCTGTTTTGTTGTATAATCCAAATTTAACATTTTGAAGTGGTGTGACTCCATCCTTCTTCACTAGCTTTAAATTATACTTTCTTAGTGCAGCTGATCCCCCTGAAAATTCATAGGTTACTGCTTGCGTCTCGGTAACTGTATCAGTTTTAGTTCCAGTCCCTATAAAATTGTAAGTATAGGAGTTGGATAAAGAATCTGCTACCGAATCACTAATATCTGTTACATAAGAGATTTCGTATTCATGGTCAATATCTTGTAACAATGTAATAGTAAAGCTCTTTTTATCTACTGATACTTCTATATTAAATAAGTCATCTACTTCTGTCTTCGTTAATGGATGAAGACTTGATTTAAAATCATCCGTGCCATGGGTTCTCGTATATACCCTCTTTTCAATTTGGAATGTGTCACGAAGTGTTGTAATACCGTTTAATGTTAAACCATCAAAGTTTTCTACTAATATTTGTCCATCGTTTAATGTATCCTGTATTGTAGAACCTGTTTTGATATGAGATTGGCTTTCATTTACTTTTAGCTTCCATTCCAGATAGTCTTTATTACTAATGTCACGGCCATCTTTTTTTAGATACTCCCCTGCATTAGTTACATCAATCTCTTTCGGAAGCTCAGAAATCTTTTTATCTTCACCATGTTCTATATTATATAGAGTAGCTTTATTTCCTGCCTTTACTCCATCACCATCTAATTCTCCTATGAACTGTTCTTTGTATTTGGTTACATATTTAATTCTATATGGCTGGTTAATCTCATTATTAAAGGTTAATTCAAAACCAGTAAAATCACTAGTTTTACTAGTTTCACTACTTAATGGTTTTACTGTGTAATTATTCACTTTTTTTACTTCTTTTGGGTCTGCACTACCTTCCATACTTAATAAATATACCTCCACAGTATTTTCAATATCATTCATTGTTTGTTTAGCCCCAAACTCATCTATGACCTTTGCATTTGCTAATTTATGTTTGTTATAGTTAATATCTACATACCACTCAATGGTCTTATTAATTGGGTTGTATACTCCTACCTTAGCACCATTGTTCTTTGTAAAATCATTAAAGTATGAGGTATGATAAGTTGAATTAAGGTATTTGGTTATACCTTTAGTCCAGTCTACAGATATATTATTGGTAATATTATCATTTTCATAGGGTTCAGTTGGGTCAAAAGTAGTCTTATAAGTGAATGTTACGGGAGCATTTATGACTCCCCCATCTACTAAAGTTAAAGTAAATCCTGTTAAGGTATATTCTTTACCATCTTCATCCGTTTTGGGTTCGTTTAGTTCTAATTTAAATCCGTTAGATGTTGCTGTTCCATCTGAGTTAGTATCTATTTTAGACTTATTAGAGTCTATAAAATCATTCTTATACATCTTTAAATACTTTCCAATTTCAAAAGTATCAGTAATTTTAACATTAGTAATGTCATCATACTCACTGTTATTAAATGTAAAGTTCCACTGTATAGTTTTGTCTTCATAATTAATAGAATCTTCACTTTGCCCACCTTTAGAAATCATATCATCCTTTACAGTTTTTTCTTCTACATTAGATTTGTATTCCTTAGTGTTAGATCCATGAGAAATTGTTGCCTCATTCTTTACTCTATACTCTTGATCGACTACATCATCTTTTGTACTATAGGTAATAGTATGTGTGGCTGTTTTATTGGCTTCAGTAGGCTTAAATTCAACTACTAATTTATATCCACTTGTTTTATCTCCTGTTAATGATACTTTCTTAGTCCCAGATTTTTCTTCCGGACTGATAGTTACTACTACAGTATCTCCATTTTTTACAAACTCCATATAGTTATTGTCTTTTGAATCTGGATTAACAAGGGTTAGGGTGTCGGTTACTGTAACTCCCTCTGAAATATCTCTACCATCAGCATTAACAGTTACTGTCCAGTCTATTTCCCCAGACCGAGAATCGTAATCTGTTGCCGTCTTGGTAATAGGTTTATCAAACTTTAATTCAGCTATTTTAGTATCAGTTTTCTCTTGTTCACCATCTTTTGATAAAGTTACTGTATTACTAATTGTACTATTATCATTAAACACAGCTTCTCTTTGATCATCTGTTACTTTTGTTTCATAATAAATCTTATATGCTTTATTATTCTCAGTCTTAAATGTAATTGGGAAAGTATCTCCTGTCAATTCAAAACCATCTGTGGTAGGAATTGCTGCTCTACTGAATTCTACATTACCATTTTGAACTCTAGGAATTAATTCATAAACTTGAATGGAATTAGGTACAATATACTCTTGCATAGAATCCGAAAGAGTCCATCCTCCAATATCTGCCATCGCTTTATTTACATCAACTTCCCATTGAACAGTAGCACCATTATTAGGATGTTTACCATCATGTTTTTTAATTGTTTCTGTATTGTTATTCTTAATTATAATGTTTAATTTTTTCTCTCCGTTTACATCAAACTTATATTCTTGATTAAGTTGCCCCGATTTTACAATGTCACCAAGTGCCCATGATGCTTTAAATTCTCCGTCATCAACGGGTTGACCATCGCCATCTTCGTTTCTTATTGCATCTGCAAAGGTGATTGTAATTTTACCACTTTCATTAATAGTGTATGTGGCAATTGTTTCTCCCTCATAGACTATATCCTCGGTAGTTGCTACGAGGGCAAATGCAGTGGGAACACTAAATTCATAATAGTCACCCGGATTTATTGAGTGATTTCCATCTAGGCTAAAATCAAAGGATATATAGAAATCATCCTCCAATTCATTTACTCCTAATTCCAGTAAATACCCTCCTGCTGTTTCTTTAGCAACTAGATCCTTATCTTTTGTTGAGCCAAATACTAGGTTTTTAATACCTATATCTTCTGCATTTAGTTTTTTAGGATCAGAATCCAATTTACCTTCCCAAACCACAAAACTCCCACTAAAAGTATAACTTTCATCATTACCATCATCTAAGTCTAATCCTTCCATATCTCCTGTATATGCTAATAATACTAGTGGTTTTCCTATTCTTCCTGTTACTTCTGGTATTGGCTCTTCAGTTTTATCAGTTGAATCATCTATAGTTCCTTCAACTTCATCATCTTCCTTAGTTCCATCTATTACCTCAGAACCATCTGTATCTTCATCTTCTATTATACCAGTATCATCACCCCTTATTACCATCAATTATTGTAGTCTCTCCTGTGTCTACTGGTGCTGGTATCGTTTCTTGTTCTTCCACCCCTGTTTTTTCTTGGAGTCCTTCAACTATAGTCTCAATATCTTTATCAATATTTATAGTTATTTCTCCATTTCTGGAAACTGTATATTCTCCAATTTTGATTTCACCTGACATTAGATTTTCGGTTTCTTCTTTATATTGTTCGAAGATAGAACCAAGTTTCAAATTAAATTTTCTTTTTCCATCAGGTCTATATACATACTCCCATTTTACTGTTACTTTTCCTTCTTCGTCTTCGCCTAGTTCTATACTAAAATCTTTGTCTATTAATATGCTGTCATTTTCTTCTGCGTAGACAAACTCTGTTGCAGGAATTATTATCTGTAATAGCATTGCCAATACTACCATAAACACTATTCCAGACCTGCTTTTGCTGTAAAACATCTTCATATTTTTCCTCCCCCCTTTATTTTTGAACATATCATTATGATATGCTTCTATAAATTTCATATATGTTAATTCTATTGAAATTTATACTATTCTATTTTTTCCACCATCTTTGGCTTTTTTTAGATTTTGGTCTACTTTAGAGACTATCCTACTAAAATTCTCAGTTTCTGTATCTATTGTATGAAAGCCGATACTTAGTGTTACGTTTATTATACTGTCTTCAAATCTAATGGTCATTTTCCTTATAGTTGATTGTATTCTCTTCATTATTTCCATGGCTGCTGTTTCATCTAAATTCTTGAGTACTATTAGAAATTCATCTCCCCCATATCTGGCAACCCAATCGTAATTGACTCTGACTTCTGAACTTATGGCTTCTGCTATCTTTTTCAATACCAAATCACCAACCATATGTCCATATATATCATTTATTTTTTTAAAACTATCTATATCCATCATTGCAACTGTCAATTTCTCTCTATGCTTTTTAGCATAATCTATATCTATTGGAAGTCTTTTGTTTATATGTCTTTTATTATATACTCCTGTTAAATCGTCTTTAATGGCTTTTTCGTTAAGTGTATATATAATATTATTGGCTTCCATGGTATTTAGTCCATTGAGTCCAGTTACAACTCCTGTTTCTGTAATATCCTTAACTAACTCTAAAACATATAAATTGTCTTCAAATATAATGGGAGATGCAATAACTATATATACCCCATCACCTAAATATTCTATTTTAGTAAAACATTTTTTGTCTTGAATAGCCTTATTAGATATACAGTTGCTGCAAGACTCACCTTTCTTCCAGAATCCATAACAATCCTCTCCGTGAATTATATATTCTCCATGTCCATTTTGAAATACAACTTTTTTAGATATGGGATTTACAACTCTAACAATATCAAATAATCTTTTAAGTCCTTCTAGGTATCCTTTTAAGTCATCTACCTTAAAAATATCCATAACCAGCAACTCCCTTTATTTATAAAACAAAGTTTTATTTGTGATATATCATCTTTAATTTATTCGCTAAATTTTCAGAGACTTTCTTTAAGTCTTTACTTAAATCCTCCAATACTAAAATACTGTTATTTTGTTCTTCTACTTTTGCACAAACTTCTTCTGTATTGCTATTGTTTTCTTGTGCTATAGCACTTAAATATTCTATTACCTCTGTTATTTCTTCTTTTTTTCCTTCAAGTATATTACCTTGCTCATTGAGATTATTTATTATAATTTTTATATCTTCTATTTCTTCACTTATTCTTTGAAATTTTTCTCCTGTTTTCTCTACACTTCCTGTTTGTTTTTTTGCTTCTTCTCTTACTTCTTTGATTAAATCCACTGCATTTTCAGAGCCTGATAATAGTTCTTTTATAATTTCGCCAATTTCCATGGCAAATGAGGTGGATTCTTCTGCCAATTTTCTTATTTCACTTGCAACTACAGAGAAACCCTTTCCATGTTCTCCTACTCGGGCAGCTTCTATACTTGCATTTAGTGCTAACAGATTGGTTTGGTCAGCTATTTCCCTTATTTTTATACTTGCTTCTTCTATTTTATTGGCACTTAAATTGGATTTTCCTATTACCTTTTGTACTTCTATGGCAGAATTGTTGCTCCTATTGGTATACTCCACTAAATCATCAATTATTTCATTACCTTCTCTTTTAAGATTATCTATATCTTCAACCTTTGAATTCAATAGTTTAAACCCTTGTCTTTCTTCGTCAATTATTTCTTTAAGCTCATTTAACTCTTCTAGTCCCCTCATAGTTTCATCTGCTTGTTTCTCACTTCCACTGGCGATCTCATCTACTGCTGCTACTATTTCTTTGCTACCAGTACTATAAATTCCACTTAATTTTTGTAGTTCTTCTTCCTTTAATAGTAAGTCTTCACTATTCTCACCTAAGGTTTTCATTATATCCAGCATATTTCTAGAAGAATCCACCAGTACCTCATTGGTTTCAAATATTTCATCTTTAATTATGCTTTTCATTTCTTTTAAATCTTCAAAATTACCATGTCCAAATTTTTGTATATTATCTCGTATGACTTTCATCTTATTCCCAATTAATATTTTAATTAGATAGATAAACACTACTGAAGAGATTATAATTATAAGTATAAGAAAAACAAGTAACTTTCCCACTTCTTTCTTAGCATCATCTCTAATTGAATATTCATCTAATATACTTGCTATGTACAGGTCTTCCCATTTTTCAATTCTTGCATAATGTTCTTCACCATTAACTATAAAACTTTCTTCTCCAATAAGCTGTTGTTGAAATTCTTGAGTCTTTTCTGTCTTAGGGGTATTTTCTAGGGCGTAGCTCAGTATATCATCATATATCAAAGCATATCCATCTTGAGTTTTAAATCCATATTTATCTATCTGTTCCATATTGGAATGTAATTTTATTTGTCCCTTATTATTAAATGCTACGAAAAATCCTTCTTTACCAACACTTAAACCTTTTATATAATTTTCAGCAGAAAGTATTTTTTCCAATTCCTCACTGGTTTCATTACTATGAGTCTTTATATAATTACTGGCACGGCTAGCAGATGTTAAGGCATCTACTGAAATATTATTTACATTTTCTAAGTTTCTTTTTTCTGTATTTATGGCTATATTCACATAACTATTTAATCCTACAAAGACTAAAAATGATGTGACAATCAAAAATACTGTCAATATTGAAATTAGTAATTTTGTACTTAAACTTAGGTATTTTAAATTAACATTGAAACCTTTTTTCATTCTTATACTTCCTTTCTGTTCTATATCTTAGCTACATACAATTATTTTATATGTTCTTCCCAGATATATAATATCCATAGGCTCTGAACAATCTCTGAACAAAGAAATATGGATTATATAGTTTATATATAATCCATATACCTTTTATACAATTTTAAAGTATCTTCCATTGGACTTAGTTGCATTTCTACTTTAATATTTACTACATATTCCTCAAAGAACTCCTTGAGACTGGCTCTATTTCTCTGTATACCATAGTAATATATTATCATTTTCACTATATCTTCATTGAAACTATTTATTTTATAAAGACTGTCTAAAGCAGCTTTTAGTGTTGGAGATAATTTCCCTTCCCTTAACTGTGTCCCTGCATATTTATTCAATATGTTAAATACCATATCTTCATATGTTTTTCGGATTCCCATTGCCCAAAGATAACCCTCTTCTCCTAAGAAGTCACCTTTGTAAATCCTTAATATTTCTTTTATTTCTTCCTCACCATGTTCTTTTAAGCTTAATACTTTATTTAATATTTCCACATCACTTACAATAGGTACATTTAACTGATAGCTTTCATTGAAATAGATAATTCCATTTCCATATCCTAGTTTTTCTAAATTCTTTCTTAATTGATATATGGTGGTATGTAGGAGGGTAGTGGCTTTATCTAAGTTCTTATCGGGAAAAATTTCATCCATTATAAGCATCTTTGAAATAGCTTCTCCCTTCTTATTCCATAAGAAAGCAAATAGTTCCTTAGATTTTTGAGTACGCCAGATTAAAGGGTTATCCATACTATCCAGCACTTGAAAAGTACCAAAACTATTTACTTTTAATCCATTATCTAAAGTTTCAATTTCATGATTTCCCATGGTTTTTTGTCTTAATCTTTCAATGGTTTTATTTAGACGCTTTTCTTGAACTGGTTTTAATAAATAGTCAATTGCATTTATTTCAAAGGCATCTACAGAATACTTTGAATAAGCAGTAATAAATACTATTTCTACAGCTGCCAGTTCCTTTGTAAAAAGTTCAGCAACCTCCAATCCATTTACTTCTCCCATTTCAATATCTAAGAATATGACATCAGGCTGTATTTTTTTGACCTCCTTCAATGCTTCAAGAGGGTTAGTGTAACTGCCAACTATATTCACATCTTTATAGGAGGAAAGCTTAAATCCCAGTAAATCTAGAGCAATAGACTCATCATCAATTAAAATTACTTTCATTTAATCCCACCTCCGGAATAATTATCTCTACTACAGTCCCCTTTTCTATATTGCTTTTTAATATTAGTTCTGCCCCCTTTATTATTTTCATTTTTTCAATAACATTTTTAAATCCAATTCTTTGATTATTGCCCTTCAGAATTTCTTCTTGTTTTTCAGCTGTCATCCCTATTCCATTATCTTCAATGGTTATTTTTATAAAGCCTTCCATATCTCGTCTTGCAGTAATTTTTACAGTTCCGTTGCTAGCCTTAGTTGTAGCTCCATGACGTACAGAATTTTCTACTATTGGCTGCAATGTCAGTGGTGGAATCATAGCTTTTAACCCTTCCTCTATATCATATTCTATATTCAATCTCTCTCCATATCTCATTTGTTCTATTTCAAGATATGCCATTATTAGTTCCAACTCCGATTCCAAAGTAACTAGACCTTTCTCTCTATGAATATCCAATTTTCCTCTAAAATAAATGGATAAATTGTTTAAAGCTATTCTTGCTTTTTCACTATCTTTGTAACTAAGACCTATAATAGTATTTATTGTATTGTATAGAAAATGCGGCGAAATTTGTGAATAAAAGTACTGAAATTCTTTTTCTAACCCTTCTTCTACTGATTTTTTCATCAATAATAAGGACTGAATTCTAGATTTTAATTCTTCAGAGTCTATAGGCTTTCTCTGGAAATCATTTGCACCATAGTCAAAGGCATTCATCAAGTCAATAGTTCTTCCCGATGCAGTTAAAATTAAAATTGGAAGCTCTACCATAGAGTATTTTTGACGTATTTTTTTACATACTTTATCTCCTGATATATCAGGCAACATAAAATCTAGAACTATTAAATCTATTTTATTTTTTTCAAGTACATCTAATGCTTCTTTTCCATTGTCTGCTAAAATAGTATTGAGTCCCAATTGACTCATAATATTTACCAGTACCTTTTGATTTAAGGGTTTATCATCTACTATTAAAACCATTAATTTACCTATATTCTCTATATTTTCTCTTTGTAACTTAGGATACTTTTCCAAATATATATTAGACTGAATAACATTTTCTTCTATGGGAATTATGTCCTCTTGTTGTTCTATTTGTCCATTATAAATCGGTAATGTAAATTTAAAAATAGAGCCTTTTCCATGTAGGGACTCAACACATATTTTCCCATTTTGATTTTCAACCAAATGCTTTACTATGGACAATCCTAATCCTAAACCTTGCTCTCCTTGGCCTTCTTCATTTTCTTTGTAAAAAATATCAAAAACTTCTTCTAAATACTTTTCCTTGATTCCAATTCCCGTATCTGATACTCTAATTTCACCTTGCCCAGATATAATAGATGCAGACACAACTATTTCTCCATCTCTTGTATATTTAATTGCATTGTGTACTAGATTATAAACAATCTGTCTAAATTTGTCTGGATCAGCCTTTAGCAACGGAAATTCACTTGGAATCTGATTCTTTAGTATAATAGACTTATCCTTAGGAATTAAAACTTTCATTTCTTTTAAAATATCTTCCACAATTTCATAGGGTTTAATTGGACTTAATCTTAGTTTTATCTCTTCTTTTTTTATCTGAGAAGCATCTAATAAATCCTCCACTAAACGAGTTAACCTTTGACCTTCTTGATGTATAAAGAATAAGTTTTCCTGCTGTTTGGAGTTCAATGTTCCCTTTTTCCCTTCCAATAAGTTCTTTGTTAAATTAAGTATAATATGTAAGGGTGTTCTCAATTCATGAGATGCTTTGGCTAAAAACTCATCTTTTAACATATCATGTCTCATGAGCCTTTCTGAAAGTTCATTTGCTCTTTCATAATCTAATTGTAGACGGCGATTCATCAATGTTGCTATACCAAACATACATATTAGAATCAATAATATATGTATGTTTCCTAAATCAATCTCTATTAATATTTTCAATGCCATTGTAAACCAGTACAAAAACATAGATATTGTAATTACTAAAATGTATTCCAGTAAGTCAGATTTTTTATATATTTCTCTTATTAAAATATAAAAGATATAAACATATCTAATAATCAGTGTAGTTAAAAGTATGCCATGTAAATGTCTTAAATAAGTATATATAGCCACATTAGGTCTGTAACCTAAAATTCCTAGTACAAGAAAAACTATTATGGATATTTTATTTACAATCTTGTTGCTGCTATCGTCATTGAAAAAATAGCGGACAAACTGACTTAGGAAAATAGTTACTATTATCATTGATATAACTTGAATTGTGGTTCTAGTATTGTAACTATAGTCATATATTAAGTCTAAAATCTGTTCATTCATTGTTGCTAAATATATTGACATAAATAGATTCATTCCACTGAAATACAGTAAATAGTATTCTTTTCTCCGTTCAGAATATATTATAAGAAAATATATGCACAGTGTTAAACAGACTGAAATCATCAGTGTTTCTATTGCACGCCTTTGGCTATTTGCCCTCATAATTGATTCAAATGAACCGAATTCAACTGATTTAACTATTCCTCCTACTTTATAATCATAGTTTGCTACTTGAACTATTAATTCAATTTCCTTATTTAAACTATTTCCAGTTCCTAATTTGTACTTGCTTTCCCTTTTAAAATCCTCCTTATTCTCAGACGGATTTCCTAAATGAGCAACTTCCTGACCATTTAAATAAATACGAGCTGCTGATCGTATGGTTCTAGTCTTGACACCATATATTCTATCTTCGGGAACTTTAATAACAAGCCTATATGTACCTGCTCCATGAGAGGATTCATCTTCATTTAAGTAGTCTTTCCATGAACCTGGTACATCTGCATATTTTTTAATTTCATCATGTCTATTGGATTTTATTTCTTCTGACTTCAGTAGTACTCCAGGATAAAACTCCCATTGTCCATCTAATTTAAGATTTCCTTCGTTCTCTATATTCCAATCTGTAATATCCAATACTCCCTTTTCTGCTATATACCTTTCCTCTATATCCACATAATTCAGTGCTATAATATGTATCGTAACCCAAATTACAACTATGATTGAAATTATTATAGATATTATACTCTGAGTTTTTATTTTTCTATTCCTGTTCATGGAATCACCTTTTATCCTTTTTATCACTATCTTATTTATTACCCACAATTTTAACTTTCTTATCAAAATTTACATAAAAAAGCTAGGCCTTAGCCTAGCTTTTTATATCAATATTTTAGTTTTCTGAACCCACTATTAAAATATATAATATTTTGGAACAATGTCATTAAGATAAAACAAATACTTAAAATATAATATGCACGATTTCTTTCTGTACCATAAGCAAACAGGAAGTATAGTGTCCACCCATTTGTGACCATAGTCCATAACATTACCAATATTTTTGCTCTATACCTTTTATCTCTTTTGAAAAAGTCTAGAAATATAAAGATTATAAGAACAATAATTATACATATTGCAATCCATTTTATAGTTGAAATTGGAAAACTCTTTTCCCATTTACCGTTAAGATATACAACATGACGAAGCATTCCCATACGAGTTTTGGTAAAATAATGAGCTGAGTATGCGCCAATTAGTGTTAAAGTCTCCAATATACTAAATAAAATAATCAATACATATTGAAGTTTATTTTGCTGCCTTATCATTAGGTAAATCACCTACTGTTGTATATTTAACTTGATCTGTAGCTGGATCTCCTACTTGAACTGGAAGATTATCATTCATTTGCCATTGATACCATCCACCATCATACATATTCATATTTGTATATCCATTTTCATACATAATTAAAAATGGAATAGATGCACGCCATCCTGTTCCGCAATAAAAAGAAAGTTCATTTTCTAAGGTAAAGTCCAAATCTTTCCATAGTTCTTTCATTTCATCCATAGTAATATAAGTTCCATCTTCATGGACATAATCTTCCATATGGTATGGATCGCTGCCTCCTTTGCCCCAAACAGCACCTTTAGGCTCGCCTCCTTTATCAATATAGGAGTAACCACTTGTTTCACCATTAAATTCTTTGTAGGAACGAATACTTACTAATTTAAAATTTGGGTCCCCTTCTAATTTCTTAGCTGCATCTTCTATTGATAACCAATATTCTGGATTAGCTGGAACCACTGCACCAAATTCCGTTGCAGGTGTTGGAGCATTTGCAGTAGTTTCTAGTTCATATCCTGCTTTTGTCCAAGCATTCAGACTTCCATCTAATATTTTAACATTTTCTACTCCTGCCCAAATATAAGCATAGGCAACCCTAGCTGTACCAGAGGGATCAGAACCATATAAAATAACAGTTGTATCCTTTGTGATTCCTAAATCTAGCATTGCTTGTTCTACTTCTTCTGGAGATTTTAAATTCCAATAAGGCTCTCCCTCTATACTTGCAATATCAACATGAACAGTACCTGGTAAGTGGCCTGTGTTATAATCAGGACTATCATTTGCAGTTCCCCAAGACGCTTCTAATACTATATAGTTTTTTGACTCCTCTTGTCCTCCATCAATAACACTTTTAACCCATTGCGGGGAAACAAAAACCTTCTTTATATCTACAGGCTCAACTTTTTCCTGTTCATTTTTATCTTGAGTTTCCTTATCTATTTCTCCTTCACCTACTAAAGCATCATTTGATTCTTTAGGTTGCTGTGTACATCCTACAAATACACTAGTCATTAACACTATTACAAGCAATAGTGCAAAAAATCTTTTTTTCATTAGTAAACCTCCCATGGTATTTTATAATGATATTTTTGTTTGTATGAAACCAAATCTCTAGAAAAGTATAGCACTACGTTTTTATAAAATCCAATTAACTATACCTATAATTTGTCTAATACTATAAATAAAATTAATAGGAAAATCATGGCATATTAATGGAAATACAAAAAACTAGGTCTTAGCCTAGTTTTCATTTAATAAGTTTATATTTCCGCCTATTTTCCATATGCTTATACCATAGTCTCCTGCTTCTGTGATAATACCAATCCAGTAGTTTATAGTATCTTTATTGGCATACCATACTTGATGGCTTACTTCTTCGTTATCCATATAATTAAAGAATAAAGCACCGCTTTCATCTCTTTGGGGAATTTTATTGTAAAATTTTGACAACTCCACAGCTTCCCTTTCTGTTAAAGCATTTACTATACCATTGCTTTGGAAATCATATCCACCAGTGGCAAGTGCAAATCCTATATCCCCCTTCAACCCTTCAGATTTTTTTATCATATCTTCTATAAATACTTTATTAGCCTTTGGACCAGGTTCAGTACCATATCCGTGTAGATTATAACACATTATTATATATTCTGGTCCTTCAGGTAAAGTTATTTTATCTAAGGGAACATTGGGTTCTAGCACTACTCTTACTGGAATATCCTTTCCATTAGCCGATTTATATAATTTATCAATAAACTCAATAAAAAGTTCCCAAAGATTTATATCTTTATTTATTGCTTCATAGTCTATTTCTATTCCATCAAACCCCTCTTTGATTACTATATTCAATATATCCTCTATATGATTATTCATTGTTTCTTCTGTTGCAAATAAGGTGTATAGTAAATCTGTATCCTTTAAGGAGGACTTATTGTCTGCAAGGAGTAAATCATTGACAATAGTTAAATAGCTTCCATATTTCCTATTTCCAAGACTTTCAATTCTTTTAAGGCTTTCCTTTGTTTCTTTAGGAACAAATAATATCTTATCTTCATTAAAATAAGCTGCAAAGTAACAGATATTATCAACTTTCCCCATATCCTTTATTTCATGCTCCAAATCATCAGTATCCCAATAAGCAGTCCATATTGAAAATCTGATATTCTCATTATCTTCAATCTCTTTATCCATATAATTCTCTACATCTATATTTTTTTCATTGGTACAAGAAACCAATAGCAATATTGTGAATACAAAAATTAACATTAGTTTTTTAGTCATAGTTTTTCTCCCTTACAAAATATGATTTCCTATACCCTTATTTATAGATTTATAATGAACCAGTTAATTATCTTATTCCATATATTTAATATATTATCCTTTACTAGTTCTTTCCCTTGAAGTTTATTGATATATATAATATTATTTTCATCATGAATATTTGTAATAATTATATTTTCAAATACTCCATCATATACATCATCTGCTATATTTCTTTGACTATATCCATACTCCTCCCAGGCAGATTCTAAATAGATATAATCTGAATTCTTTGTGGATATAGATAAATCTTTAATTACTTCCTTATGGTCTATATCTATTGATAACTTATTATCCTTTAGATATATATCCAATTTTCTATTTCCTAATTCATTGATTTGTAGTTCTTTGACAAATCTTTCTGCTCCATCTTCTACACTTTTAACCTCTTGAATTTCTACTTCTCTTTGTGGTTCCATCTTGGTTTTGTTTTTTTGTTTCTTTATATTCTTATTATAGACTTTATATTCATGATTTAAGGCCTCTAGTTGATTTTCTTCTATTGATTGTGGCAACACTCCATCATGTTCTTCAAGGTCTAATGAGAAGATTTCTTTATCATTATCTTCTATATATAAATTATTATTCTTTAGCTTTATGGCAATATAATTTTTTAGCCCTTCATCTGCCCTTAAATAGATGGTTTGAGTTCCTAGTACATTTCCTGTGAGAGTAGTATGTAAAGCATAATCTTTATTGCTACTATTTTTTAAGCGTATTAGTCCCTTTCCTCTTGGCTCTGAAGTAAGAATAATAGATGATTTTCTAAATTCAGCTACTCCACTAATAGTATCCCAGTCTCTTTTTATATTAGGATCTCCTTCCATAAATATTATATCTTCATTTGTATCAGATTTTATTCTCATTAACAAATGATTAGGATACCAATATGCTTGAGGCTGTATTCTAGTTAAGTCATAAATATTTGTTTCTTTTTTATTTAGAGAAAAACCTTCTCTATTAAAATTCATAATAAAATGCTTATAAATCATTGTCTCATTAACTGCACTTACATTTTTATTAGAACCATAACCACCTGTATTGGAGTGCATAATCACATATGTTTTTGGCAACTTTCCTAATTTTTCCTTATATATTTTATCCATTAATATATAGTCTTTTTCTATACGTTCTTTCATCTGGTCATAGCTTTCTTTTGGTATTTTATTTTCGTCTCTTATGAAATCCATTAAATAATGATTATAATTTCGCCCTATATATTTACTTAATGCAGAAAATTCTACAGGATTAAGTTCTCCCAAGTAATTGTTGTACCTATCAAATACATTTATATAGGCCAATCTATATCCATTGGTGCCAATTTCCCAAAATGTACTTTTCTCCAACTTTTTTAAATCCTTCTCCATTAGAAACTTAGGGTCCTTTTCCTCAAAGGTATTTCCATAGTTTAAAGTAGTTCCTATATAATTATATTTCTCTAGTAAATTACTTGAAAAAATTGCTGTATCTCTTCTTCCATCTTCAAACATTAGAAACATAGACCTTTCTGGAAGGCTTTTATTGTTTTTATAATAATATTCAATATCTTTTTGAGTTAGGGTAACATAGCCATTTTTGTTCAATGCTTCAAAATGTTCTTCCAACCTTTCAGTACTAATCATTGTGTTGGTACCTTCTCTATCTACTCCAAAATATGATAAGGCAATAAATCCCTTATCCTCATTTATCAAGCTATCATCAAAGGGTTCATATTTATTAGAATCAAAAATCACATTAAATAATAGTCGAATTAATAGTAAGAGGATTATGCCTTGAAAAATACTTCTTATAAACTTTATTTTATCTTTTTTAGTTTGTAAATATTTCATAAGCCTTCACCTCTTACACATTCCTAGCTTTCCTCAGTCTCTTTTTATCTTTTTTAAGCTGGGCATCTACATCACTTGGAGTCATTCTAGTTCCCCAGGTTGATTTCCAAAAGGTAAACCAAGCAATGGGCATTTGCCATAGAAGTACCGCTTCATAATATATGCAGAACAATATACCAAAGACCCAAGTTGTACTTTTTCGTAAAAGCAGCTGTACTGTACTCATAAGCATTGCCATTAGAAGTAATCCTACTAAAAAAGTAGTTGGAAATATTCTATGGACAATTGGTACATAAAGTAAATTATATATTACTACTATAGGTGCAAATACTGGAACCATTACTCCTATATAAAATGTCAGTGAACCTAGGGGTTCTTTCTTCCACATAAATTTAGATGCTATTAGAGACTCCCTAAGCCAAGACCTTTTCCATCTCATCTGTTGTTTTAAAAACACCTTATGGTCATTGGGAACAATTGTATAGCATATGGCAGAGTCCTGATATGAAGTTCTATACTTTCTAAGAACAAAGTTGGTCATTGCCCTATCGTCTCCAAAGGTTGCTTTCTGTCCAAAAAATTGCTGATTAAGCCATGAATCCATATTTTCTAAGATTATTTCCTTTCTATAGCAGGACAGTGGTCCAGATAAACAGGTAACCGTATCAAAAATACTTTCTGCTGCCTTCATTATCCGAAAGGCAATATAATAGCGAACTGACTGTATCTTAGTTAGATTATTGGTATAGGTATTGGCAACATCAGTTCGTCCCGCTACTCCACCTATTTTAGAATCTTTAAAGGGCTGCACCAGATTTCGTATTGCAAAGGGATTTAAAAAACTATCTGAATCTACAAATACTATTAAGTCATGTTTAGCTTCCAATACACCTTTTGAAAGAGCCTCTCTTTTACCTCCGTTTTCTTTCATAAGAATATATTTTAGCCTATCCTTTACTTTAAAATCATTTTCTTCATACAATTTATGGACAATCTCTTTAATTTTCTCAGCTGATTTATCTGTAGAACAGTCATCTACTACTATAACTTCTAACTTTTCAATGGGATAATCTTGATTTATACAGCTTAATATAGTTTTCTGAATCCATTTTTCCTCATTGAAACAAGGGATTATTATGGTTACTCCTGGAGTAAACTTAGTATCTATTGGAATACTTTTATAAAAAACGGCAAATAAATATCTGCTTAGAAGGAAAAAAGCCGCTATAATACTATATAGGTATAACCATTTGTTGAATCTAAAGTAAATAACACTTTCTGCCCTCATTAAAACAATAAAAGCTGTAATGAAAAATAATAATATACCTGAAATCGTCAGTATATATCCATCTTTTTTCCTTCTGCTATAGATGGATAATTCTTCTTTGAATTGCAATCCATATAGCCCTCTGCCCCTATCTACTACTTTTGATCTAGCAATTTTAGCTTCTGTTTTCACTGTCATTTCCATACCTTCTGGCATAGTTCCTGGTATTATCTCAAAGTTTAATTTAATAGAATCTGCTGTTTCTATCTTCTCTCTATCTTCTTCATTATATATTTCAAGCAGTATTCCTGTCATAGATATATCTATTCCTTTACAGTAAAAGCTGCCTTTCACACCGTTATTTTCAAATATTACCTTTACTTTATAATTTACCTTATATCTAATTCCTGACTCACTGGCTTTAATAAAATCATTAACATTAGTAGAATCATCTAGTCTACCTTTTCCTCGCCTATCTATATTACTTCTTTTTTGCGTATCATCAGGTACATTAGGAAGTAGACGGCGATCTTCTTTAGTCTCTAAAAAAACATCTTCTTCATATACTTTTTCTTTCTTTTCAATTTCCTTCCCTGTCATACTATCTCCTTTACTTTAAATAGTCGCTTAATCTTGCAAAGCTATATCCTTTTGACTTTAATATAGGAATTGCCATATCCAACGCCTTAGCCGTTAAATTTGGATCATGGAATGGATTTCCCTTAAAATCAGACATATGCATAACCAATATACTGCCATTTTGTATATTCATAGGATTTCCATTATCTGTCACCATTCCATTTATTATTTTATATACTAATGCTTCAGATTTCTTATCTTCATAATCACGGGTACTGAAGTCCCCACTGACAATGTGGCTAAACCCCATATCTAAAATTGCCTCCATTCCAGACCTACTCATTGCTAAAGTAGGTGGTCTTAATATGGTGTTTAAAGCAGGTCGATTATCCATATATATATCACCTATTACATATTGAAGTTTATTATATGATACAAGCAAATCCTTCTTTCTTTCTAGAATCTCCTCTTCATTAGGAGAATAATAAATTGACTTAGTATCATCTTCCTCCTGTTTATCTTCTGCTATGGCAAAAGGCAAATGGTTATTTGTATGGCTGCCTACATCATGACCTGCTTCGGCAATGGCTCGTAAAAGATTAGGATTATTATCTATATAGTTAGTTCTAATAAAGAAGCTTGCCTTTACATTGTGCTTGTCTAAAACATATAATAATTGGTTAACGGCTTTATCTGTTGCCCAATCATCAAATGTTAAGAATAGCACTTTATCATCTGTAAATACTCCTGTTTTATCTACTTCTTTTAATTCTTCCTCCGTAAATCCAGGTAATGTATTGGGAGTGCCAATAAAAGGATTTCCTATATATTTATTCTTTATTAAATCAAACTTATCTGATTCACTATAGTTTAGAAGATAACCTGAATGAATTTTATCTTTTACTATATGAAGTATTTCTTCATCCTTTAATGGATAATTATATACTTTATTTCCCTTCATAATATCTCCTGCTGGTCGAATACTATATGAAGACCCATTATCTGGAATTTCATCACTATAGGCTATTGTGTCAATTCTATCTTTTACTATTTTTAACATGGAATCTGGAATAATATTTATATCGTTATAATAATCCATACGATAATATATGACATAACCCCTATGAACTGATATATTGCTTTCCCCAAAGGCATTATTCATAACATCTTTCAAGGTTCCATCCTTTCCTACTTTGGAACTGGATATGGATATATTATCCCATAGTACTGTACAATTCCCACTGGATATTGCCTCAAGGATTTCATCATTAAGCTCTAAATAATATGGATACCGAACTAAGGCAGGGGTTTGGTCAGTTAGTTTATTTACCTCTCTTTGAACAAACAATATAGTCTCTAGTGTAGAATAAAAATCTTTATCTTCCGATTCCTTCAGACTTATTCCTATTTCATGGCCTTTTTCTGCAATTCTTTTAATTGTATCTGGCATATCTATTAAATCTTTTTTAGTTATATAGAAAGTTCCCTTTACTTCCAATATATCTAGATTATCTAAAACCTTATTTAAAACCTCTATATTGCTAACTCCATAAAATGTATAGGAAAGTGATTTCTCAGTTGTATATATGGTGCTATATTCCTTAGATTTTTTTCCATTGTTATTCTTTCTAAATTCATCTAATTCTTCCTTTGTAATTCCTTTTATAGGCTCTTTTGCAGATTCTTTTGATTGGTGTTTTTTGAGCCAGAGGGCTTTTTTAATTTTTTTAGTAGTATTAGTTTTAATTTGTTCTTTATTTACTTCATTATCTAAATCATCATTATCATAGAATTCTAAATCCTCTACCAGTACACTTTTATGCTCTGTTTCTTCTAAGGCTCTTAACAGCCAATCTACCATATTGATTAGTCTTTCTTTTGGAGTTAATTCAATTACTATATTATTCTTTGGCACTGTAGACTGCTTATCTATGGCTGGTTTAGCTGGTTCTGGTGGCTTACTATATTCATCTTCTTCCAATACTCCGTCCATTTTAATTGTAATAATTGAACCCTTCTTCAAATTTTTTACATAGTTTAGAACTTGATTATAATCTTTAAAGCTTTGATAGCTTAAATATTCAGTATGAGTTCCTGCTTCAATAATAAGTTCATATAGAGAAGATATATATTCTATAGTTTCATCATCTATACCAGATACTATTTTGACTATATTTCCTAAAACATTGGTTTTATCTCCTGGATTTATTCTTTCTGGAGAGTATCCTACTTTAAAATCTTTTCCTACTATAAGTTTGGATTCTCTTTCAAGAATAGGTATACATATGTCTTCTGTTACACCTGGATACACTGTAGATTCATATACTACTACTGTGTTCCTAGTAAGGTTACGTCCTGCAACTATAGAAGCTTCTTTAACTAAGTTTAAATCTGGAATATTTTCACCATTAATGGGAGTGGGAACAGCAACAATAATAACATTGGCTTCCTTTAATCTATTTTCATCCCAAGTAAATTCTAAATTTGAATTCTTAAATTCTTCACTAGCCATATAGACCTTTATTTTTTCTTTATCACTATCATATCCTATGGTTTTTATTTCCTTTGAAAAAGCCATTGCCAAAGGTAAACCTACATAACCTAGACCTATAACTCCTATTTTTTCAACACTCTTAGTACCTTTATATGAATTTTGCATAAATCTTTCACCTCTTTTAAAGCATATCTTTTAATTATATATGTTTTTTCTGAACATTCACTGAACAAAGCACAATAGAAAGACTAGAACTTAGTCTAGTCTTTTACATATCAAATAATGACATTATTTCATCTTCAGATAATTTGGTAATTAATGTTTCTCCTTCTTTGATTACTTTATCTATCATTTCCTTTTTTCTTTCTTGTATATTAAATATCTTTTCTTCTATGGTTCCCTTAGTAACTAGTTTTATTACTTGCACAGTTTCTTCTTGACCTATTCTATGTGCTCTATCTGTTGCTTGATCTTCTACTGCTGGATTCCACCAAGGGTCAAAATGAATTACCATATCTGCTGAGGTTAAATTGAGTCCCGTGCCTCCAGCCTTCAAAGATATTAAAAATATATCTCCTATGCCTTTATTGAAATCCCTTACTAGATTACCCCTTTCTACTATGGGAGTTGAGCCATCTAAATATAGGGTTTTAATTTTCTTCTCTTCTAAAAGAGTTCTAATTTTTTGTAACATTGTGGTAAATTGTGAAAATATTAGTATTCTATGTCCTGATTCTACAGCTTCTACTACGATTTCCTCTAAGGAATCTAGCTTCCCACTTCCGCCATTATATCCCTCTATAAATATTTCAGGGTGACAGCATATTTGTCTTAGTCTAGTCAGTCCTGCAAGTATTTTTATATGACTTCTGCCATATCCTTTTGAATTTATTTCATCATAAATTTCCCCTTTTATTGCCTGTAAATATGCTAAGTATAGTTTTTTCTGCTCTTTAGACATTTCTATCACTATTTTTTGTTCTATCTTATCCGGCAATTCTTTGAGTACATCTTTCTTAGTTCGTCTCAATATAAAGGGTTTAATCTGATCCCTTAATTCCTTTAGCTTTTCATTATTATTTTCCTTAGATATTGGTCTTTCATATTTTTCTCCAAATTTTCTACTGCTTAAAAGATAGCCTGGCATTAGAAAGTCAAATATAGACCAAAGCTCAGATAAGGAATTTTCCATTGGAGTTCCTGTTAAAGCAAAATAATGTTTTGCCCTTATGTTTTTAACGGATTTAGCGTTTAAAGATTCTTGGTTTTTAATGTATTGGGCTTCATCTAATATACAATGTCTAAAGGATATATTTTTATATTCATCTATATCTCTTCTAATCAATGGATATGATGTAATTAATAAATCATAATCCTTGGAATTGCTGATTAGATTTCCTCTGTCCACCTTATTTCCAGTTATAACCAAAGTCCTAAGACTTGGAGCAAATTTTTCCACTTCATCTTCCCAGTTATACACTAAAGATGTGGGTACTATGACTATACTAGGCTCTATACCTTTTTCTTTTTTCTCCGATAATAAGAAACTGATGATTTGAATAGTCTTTCCTAACCCCATTTCATCAGCTAAGATTCCGCCAAAGCCATAGTTAGTTAGTGTTTTTAACCATTTAAATCCAAATCTTTGATAATCCCTTAAATCTGCATTTAGGTTTTCTGGTAATTTGTATTCTATATCTTCTGGATCATTTATATCCCTTACCAATCTTCTAAAGTCTATGTTTTTCTTAATAAAGTCGATTCCCCTATTGTGAATAAATTTATCTAAATACATTGTTCTAAATTTAGGGATCTCCAATGTACCATTTTGAAAGTTTCCTATATCAATATCTAAGTAATCTAACATATCTATTATATCATTAAATTCTTTATTATTAAGGGATAAAAAAGATCCATTTTTTAACTTATAATATATTTTTTTCTTTTTTATGCTCCTAAAGATTTCTTCTAATTCGTTATCTTCTATACCTTCTATATTGAAATCAAAATGAAGCATATCCAACTTATTATCAAGTCTTAATCCACTTCTGAAGTTTTTAGGCCCTATCAGTCCCATATTCTTAAAGCTTTCGGAATAATATATTTCTGAATGTTTTTGTAGTTCTGGAATAATATCATTTATAAAATCAAAAATTTCTTCTTCCTCTTCTAAGTAAAATCCTCCATCTTCCACTTTAAAATCTCCATGCTCTAGAAAAGACATTACAGTTCTTTCCTTTTCTATATCTCTTAACAAAATCTTATTGGTCTTTTTGTTTATATCTTGAGAAGAAAATGGATTTATATCTATATCTCCATAATTAAATATAACTTTACCTAAAATTAAATCTCCTTGTCTATCAAAGTATATAGTTGAGTTCAGCGGTTCACTATGAATTGAATCTTGTACAGTTTTATCTATTTCTAAATTGGAGTTTCGTCTAATAATTGGAAGGATTTCAGATACAAAAGTATTCTTTAACTCTTTTTCTATTCTTATGGCATCCGTATCTTTTCTATTTATTTCATTGAATATAGGTCTTATGGTATTTGTTTGATGTTCTGATAGTTTATAAATATTTCCTTTATAAAAAACATATTTCCAATCTTCCGTTAAAGGAACTATATCTATATCGTCTACCTTCAAAAGAAGGTCATTTTGACTTTCCACCAGTTTTAAGTTTAAATCTAAATCTCTATGAATAATGGATATTTCTTTGAAATCTATATGATTTATTTCTGCATTGAATTTTCGACTTTTAATTATTTCAAAGAATCTTTCTAAGGATTTTGGACTAAAGTTTACTTGGCTTCCTTTAAATATACTAAAATGTCTAGAACCAAAATAATTGTTGTAGTTTATTTCATAGTTTTCATATAATATGGTTAAATAGTCTATTAGCTCTTGGTCTTCATTATCAAAACAATGAATCTCTGGAGAATATACGAAGTTTTTCCCAAATTCTATTATTTTTTCTCCACGTATATCCGATATAAATTTTCCTAGACTTCTAATTACATATAGCTTATTTTCTCCTATTCGCATTTCAAGTCTAGGAATTTTATCTGTAAATTTAAAATTTATTTCTAAATTTAAAGGCATTTTAGCATTGTTAGGAGTTTGTCTATAATAATGAAGTATGTTCTTTATATCCCCTTCAGATTTTTGCTTTTTTATTGACCCTGTATTTTCATAGTCCATAATCAACATCAGTAATGCCACTATATGTTTACAATCACCATAATGCTCTTTAAAATCTTGGCAGGTACAAGTTGTTTTTTTTATTGAATTGCTCATATTAAATTCAACTGTTGATTCATATTTGGAATTCCCATATATACTGGCAACATAATAGTTATGACTTGGAGTTGATTTTACTTCTTTTACTTTACCAGAATTATAATATTCTCTCCCCATTATAAAAGTATTATAGGAATCTATTCTATCTATTATTGTTTCATTTGTTAGTCTTGACATCTATTCACCACCAGATTAAATACTTTATATATTATATTATACTTTAAATTTAATTACTTCTCCATGTATTTATCTGGCAGTAATATAGTAATGGTAGAGTATGATATTTTTTATTTTATATTAAAATTTAACTTGAGAAACTATTTCTTCTAATTTTTGTGATATATCTTCATTTTTCTCAATTATACTGCTTATATCATTTATTCCCTCTACTATATTCATATTTTTTTCTGCTATGGTTGTTGCTGCTATAGTTGACTCCTCTACAGTAGTAGATACTTCATTCATAGATACAGTTATTTGATTTACAGTTGCTGCAAGTTCTTCTGCCGTTGCA
Source organism: Tissierella pigra (assembly GCF_009695605.1). GTDB lineage: Bacteria > Bacillota > Clostridia > Tissierellales > Tissierellaceae > Tissierella > Tissierella pigra. Next base: position 31,872 of record NZ_VUNQ01000023.1, on the reverse strand, counting down.
CTAAGATCTGATATTATATTGCTTAAATAAGAACCATCTTCCTTATACTGGGTTATAGCATGTACCATTGAATCATAGTCATTAGTCACATCTTTTTCCAAGAACTCTACTAATACACTTGCTCCATCTATTAGGCGTTCTACAGCCTTAGTAATATTATCTGTTACATCTTGTATTTCTCCAACAGTTGAATTAGAACCTTCAGCAAGTTTTCTTATTTCGTCTGCTACTACTGCAAACCCACGACCACTTTCTCCAGCCCTTGCTGCTTCTATTGCTGCATTTAATGACAATAGTGACGTTTTCTCTGATATTTCAAGTATTGCATTTGATAGTACATTTATTTTATTTACTTCTCTTGAAGCCTCTATAGCTCTTTCAACTTCAGTTTTTGCATCACGATAAACATCCATGGACTTACTTCTAGCTTGAATAAACTGTTCACTTAATCCATCTGCTTTTATACTTATTTCATTAGAAGCATTTGCCCCATCTTCTACTTTAATTGCAAAATCTGATAATGCCCCTTCTATTTCACCAACGGATTCATTTATGGATAAAGTAGTGGCTGTGCTTTCTTCCATACCTGCTGATAATTCTTCTGTAGTTGCTGAAGTATCTTCTGCTTGACCTAATAGATAATAAATTTTACTCACAGTTTCCCTATTTACTTCATAATTGACCTTAACAGAATCATCCATATTCTCCATGAATACTTTAAGTCTTTCTATAATAAGGTCAAAAGACTGATACATCTGCCCCAATTCATCTTTTCTTTTTAAGTCTTTTTCTTCAATCTTCTGTGATAAATCTAGATTTGATATATTCTCAGCAATTTTAACTGACGCAACAATAGGTTTTGTTATAGTATTTGCCATAGATAAAACTAATACTGTAGATACAAGAATTACAGCCACTGCAGCTATTATAGTAAATAATGTTGCCGTATCTATAATCCCCATTGTACTGTCTTTTGATATGGCTATAATTACATTCCAATCTGCTTCCTTTATATTTCCATAGAAGAAAAGTCTTTCTGTACCATCTAAATCTTTTATAGTTCTATCTTTAATTTCATCTCCTGTTAGTCCTATAATTCCTGCTATTTTTCCTTCCAACAAATCTTCTATCTTACTAAAATTACCTTCTTTAGGTTTAAATTCATCTTCCGGATGTGTCAATATACTTCCATTATTATCTATTAAAAAAGCATATGAATCTTCTCCATAGTCAGCGGAGTCAACATAATCTACTAAATAATTAACCAATATATCCATTCCCATTGCACCTTTTCTACCACTTTTAGTCTCAAACTGTTTAGCAATAGTAATTACCATATCTCCTGTTATGGTATCTATATATGGCTCAGTTATGAAAAAATCTTCAGTAGACATGGCTCCTACATACCAAGGTCTAGTCCTTACATCAAAATCTGGGGGAAGATCTACATCTTCTCCTAAGTAGGTTTCTTTATTATCATAACCAATATAGAAGACATTTTCCGAATATTGTTTAGTCAGTCTTTTTAGAAAGGATACCATGGTGTCACTGTCATAGACCTCATCATAGATTGATGTTTCTATAATACCGTTTAAAAACTCTTTTTGTTCTATTATCCATTTATCCATTTCCTTAGCAGCACTATTTGCCTCTAATATAAGTTTCTCATTAATTTCCTTTTCTAAGTTTTTAATAAACAAAGAATAGTCAATACCTGAAATAATCAAAATTGAGACAATACAAATTGCTGTTGTAAATACTAATAGCTTCTATTTTAATTTCACAAAACTTTCCTCCTTATTTTTTTATATTTCTTTGACTTCCAATTTCCATAACCATACTGATTAATTTATCTATCTCTGGCTTTGTAATCTGTCCATCAGCACCAACACTTAAACCTCTATGTTTTAAGTTTTCACTAACAATAGATGAAAATAGAATTACAGGAATACTTTTTAATCTTTCATTGGTTTTTATCTCTCTTGTTAAAGTCAATCCATCCATAACCGGCATCTCTATATCAGTAATAACACAATATACTTCATCTTCTGATACTTGACGTAAATAATCTAGTGCCAATTTACCATTACTAAATTTTTCTACAATGGCTCCTGCTTTAATAAATGATTCATTTACTATTTTAATCAAAAAAACGGAGTCTTCTGCTACTACTATTTTCTTTCCTTCTAATCCTCGTGTACGGCTTGACTCTTTTAATGACAAAGATGGGTCTATGTCAGCAAGTATTTTTTCAAAATCTAGCATTAAGATAATCCTTTCATTATCTTTAACTACTCCAGTTGTAGGCGTTTCATTATCAGAAATTAGTATATGTGAAGGTGATTCTATATCTTGCCATGATAATCTTTTAATACCTTCAACTCCACTAACTTCAATGGCAAAATCATTATTATTAATATGGATTAAAATTAACAATCTGGGCTCATTTGGGTCTTGACACTCTTTACTTAAAGCTTTTAACATATTAATTACTGGAATAACTCTTCCTCTGTAGTTTATAACACCTTTTACATTTTTATGAGCATTAGGAACATCTGTAATTGGCAAAGTTTCAATAATGCTCTCCACTTTTGCCACATTTACTCCAAGTATGCTCTCCCCCACATTAAATACAACAATCTCCAATTCATTAGTTCCACTTTCTAATAATATCTCCTTACTCATTTTATCTCCTCCAATCTAGAAATTAAAAACCGACTACTTTATGCCATATTTATTTTAATAAACATATTTCACCAATTATACCCCTTAACTCTGAAAAAATTCTAAACAAATAAACTTTTTTGACTATCTTTGTCTATTTTTGTCTTTAATCTTTTATTCTTTAGAGTTGTTTGTCTTAAAACCATATATTTTACCTTATGTTAAATGTATGTTAAACTTTGCGAATCTTATCAACATTTGCATTTTTATGTCACATTCGGGTATCTTTAGATATATAAGTATGAGGGGGGAGTTTATATGATGAAATTTAGAAGTATAAAGTTTAAAAGTATAAGAGCTTCATTGTTAAGTATTATTTTACCTTTAGTAATTATAGGTATGATTTCTATTTCAATAATCAGCTATTTTTATTCTAAGTCTATAATTAATAATGAAATTGCAGAGAAGATGAATTCTCAAATAAACTTTATTGCTGAATCCATTGAGAAAAATTTGTCTACTCATAACCAATTGGCTGTAACTTTAGCTAAATCTGTTGAAGCCTCTCTTTCTACTGCTAATGAGGAGACATATATTTCAACTATTAAAAAATTTGTAACTACTAATAATGATACTTTTGGATCTGGTATATGGTTTGAACCTTATGCCCTTAATAATGAAGAAAAATACTTTGGTCCTTATGTTCATAAAGAAAATGGACAAGTGTACTTAACTATGGAATATAGCAATGATAGTTATAATTATTTTGAATATGATTGGTATATTAACGGCAAAAATGCCGTTAGTGATTCTGCATGGAGTGAACCTTATTATGATGAAACTTCAAATATTACGATGATTACTACTTCTGTTCCATTTTTGGGAGACTCTCAAGAAGTACTAGGAGTAGTCACAGCAGATATAGACTTAAATAGTATACAAAATCTAATAGCTGAAGTAGAAGTGGGAAAAACAGGATGGGCATTTTTACTTAATAATGATGGACTGTATATTGCAGATAAAAATTTAGATAAGATTATGAAAGATAATATTTTAATGGAATCTAATCAAAGTTTCGTAGAAATGGGAAATAAGATCCTGGAAACTAAATATGGAAATGGAGATTATTTAGATAATGGTGAAAAGTTTACAGTACATTATTCTCAAATTCCACAAACAGGTTGGATTATTGGACTTACCATATCTCAAAGTGAATTATATACCCCCTTAAAGAGTTTAATGACAAATATATTTATATCTTTTATAATAAGTTTAATTCTAGTAACCATAGGAGTTGTAATATATGCCATAAATTTAACTAAAAAAATGACTAAGTTAAAAGAAACGGCTGAATTTCTTGCTGACGGAGATTTCTCAGTTAGCACAGATATAGACTCTGTAGATGAAATAGGTGTCTTATCAAATAGTTTCAACTCTATGGTTCATAGTATAAGAAATCTTTTATCTGATGCAATAAATATAAGTAATGAAGTTTCAAATTCTGCCACTAATTTAGCTGCAACATCAGAGGAAACTGCTGCTTCTTCTGAAGAAATTGCTAGAACTATCGAAGAAATTGCTCGTGGAGCTGAAGACCAAGCCCACGATGCAGAAAGTTCTTCAATTATAGCCACATCTTTAGATGAAAAATTTAGAACATTAAAGATTAATAGTAGTATAATGTATGAAAATGCCCATGAAGCAAATAAAGCAAATAGTTCTGGCACCTTAGCTGTTAAAGAACTAATAGAAAAGACAAATTCAAATAATCAGTCTATGGTTAGAATCGAGAAAGCTATCCAAGAATTAAATCAAAAATCCAGTAATATTGGAGAAATATTAGACACTATATCTTCAATTGCTGAGCAGACTAATTTGCTTGCATTAAACGCCTCTATAGAGGCTGCAAGAGCTGGAAATGCTGGAAGAGGATTTGCTGTAGTTGCAAATGAAATTAGAAAACTTGCCGAAGGCTCCAAAAATGCTGCTAGTAAAATAGTTGAAATCGTTGAAAGTCTTCAACTGGAAAGTAATAATACTGTTTCTATAATGAGTGAAGTAAAATCTATATCGGAAGAACAAACCAAGGCTGTTGAAAGTGTTAACTTAACATTTAATGCCATATATGAATCTATTAAAAAAATTACTGCTGAAATAGAAGGTGTAAATAGCTTTATAGATATTTTAAATGAAGATAAGGACAAAATTGTTAGCTCCATTGAAAACATTTCAGCCGTATCACAAGAGACAGCTGCTGCTTCTGAAGAAATTACTGCATCTATGGAACAACAAGTATCTGCCATTGATGAAGTAGCTAAAAATGCTGAAATCTTAAATGAACTTTCTATAAATCTAAATGACAAAATAAATAAGTTTAAAATATAGAATGGGTTCATCTAATGATTTGTCAAGTCTTCATCTTTTGTTATATAATAAGATATATAATAAATTTTGTAGGGGGTAGTGTTTATGTTTAAAGAAATTAGACCTGAAGAATTTAATTTTAGTCCATTTAAGTTAATCGGTAAGGATTGGATGTTGATTACTGCTGAGAAGGAAGGAAAAGTCAATACTATGACTGCCTCTTGGGGTGGTTTAGGTGTAATGTGGAATAAAAATGTAGCATATATTGTTATTCGACCTCAAAGATATACAAAGGAATTTGTAGATAGTTCTGATTCATTTTCTTTGACTTTCTTTGATGACAATTTTAAAGACATATTATCCTATCTTGGTAATAAATCTGGTAGAGATGAAAATAAGATTGAAAAATCTAATCTTACAGTTATATATGATGACAATATTCCTTATTTTAAGGAAGCAAATATATCAATTTTTTGTAAAAAATTATTTGCACAGGAATATAAGCCTGAATCTTTCATAGTTCAAGATCTTAACGAAAAAAATTATCCTAATGCTGACCATCATACATTATATATAGGCGAAATAACAAAGATTCTTGCGAAGGAATAAGTTATTATGATTTTTAGGAGATATTGTTATGGAAAAGAAAACAAATAAATTTGTAATTCCAGTTTTAATTGCTTTGCTTTTTATGAACTTTTTTCTACTTAATAAAGTAATAAATATAGATAATAGATTAAATCATTTATCCAGTAATGTTAATGGAATTAATGATCATGTATCTAGAACCCTTGATGGTTTATCTCATGATATTTCAAGCAAACTGGAAAAACAAGCTAGTATAATCAATGATTTTTATTACGAATTTGGAAGTATACAAGATGGAAATGTGGATATATCTCTATCCGTTAGTCCTAAGTCCATATCCAATGATGATAAGTTTTATTTTTCATATAAAATTGGAGACAGTGATTATAGTCTTATGGAAGCCGTAAGTTCCGATGGAATTAATTATAATTCTTCCATCAATATTCCTATGAAGGATACTTTAAATCTAAACTTTGTAATAGATAATGGTACCACAAAGAAAATTGAACATCTAGAAAATCTACCTGCCTTTGAATGGCAATTGTTAGAAAGCTTTAGAGTAAGTACAAGAGGTGGATATTCCTATGTCAATCCTAGCAAATCATTATCCTTTACAAATGCTACTTATGGTTTTGAGCATTTTTTGAAAAAGAAAGATGAAAATGCTTCTTTAAGAGATGTATCTCTTACTTTAAAACATAATAATAATATAATAAAAACTTATCCTATGGAAGAGGACCCTATGGAAACCCATGACTCTTATATCTACTACCTTGCTACTATTGATGACTTTACCTTGAAACTAGATACTAATGATACATTTGAAATCTATATAACAGCTAAGGATATGAGAGGATTCAGTATCAAAGCTAATATTGACAAATTTACTATTGATAAAAATGGTAATATAATTTCAGATTTTGATCATACGGAGAATATTATAATATATTAAAAAAAACTAGGATTTACCTAGTTTTTTTAATATATTATAATATTATTTATATCCCATGATTATAAACATATCTTCATTATCCACTTCTTCTAAAATTTTAAGTCCTGCCTTTGAAAAAAATGATTCCATAGTTTTCATTGTAGGAAGATTATCTTCTTTAACAGTTTCGTCTGCACTTTTATGAAGATTGTTAATATCTTCTCTGCTTTGGGAATGACAAATTATAAGTCTACCATTTTCCTTTAGTTTTTTTGCTAATTTACAAACTGCTTCCTCTTTTCTATCTTGAAAATGAGGGAACATAGAGTAGCAAATAATATAATCATAACTTTCTATTTCATTATTCTCTAAAATATCAGTACATTCAAATACGATATTTTCATATTTATTCTTTTCCTTAGCGACTTCAATCATTTTTTCAGCTATATCAACTGCCTTTACTCTGCCTAATTTACCTACTTTTTGAGATAAACTTGGAATCAATACTCCTGTTCCTGTTCCCACATCTAAAACATGGCTGCCTTTCTTTATGTCTATTAGGTCCAGTATATATTCTACCTTTATCATATTGTGATTACATACTTCATCCCAAGTATTTGCTATATTGTTGAAAAAATCTTTTTGTGATTTCATTTCTTTCCCCTATACTGCTGTATTTTTAAATCTGTTAGTTGATAATACAATTATAGGTATTAAGATTAATTGTATTACAATTCCTGGAAGTCCATTAATAATTGCACCTTGTATAAATAAAACTGGACTTGGAAGTTGTACTGTAAAAAATGTTATCAATGCCCATACAGCTATGCCAGCCATTATTCTACCACATATCATACTAATAATAAGTGATATATAGACATTAAGTTTTAATTTTCTATAAAGTAAACTTACTACAGCACTATAAACTGTCAATTCTAAAGCCATATATGGCAGTACTGGAAAAACTGGCGGCATCCCAGTTAGTAACGAACTTAAAACAGGAGTCAATATACCTACAGCAATTGCAAATGGTAGTTCTAAAAAGAAACCAGCAATTAATACAGGAATGTGCATAGGAAGAAAGACTGGACCTCCCCCTCCAAATCCATGAAATACTATAGGCAATATAAGTCCCATAGATACAAATATTCCTGCTAATACTAAATCATTTGTTTTTTTATTTTTCATATAATCCTCTCTCTCAACATGCAATTATTTCTTTAATCATAAATTCTTTTCCGCTTAATAACTCTATATCCTCTCCACTACAATAGGGACAGCAGTATTTATTCTCAATTAGGTTAAATACTTTGCCACAGTTTCCACACATTCCATTTGCTGGTAAAACCTCTATTTGAAGTTTTGTGTTCTCAAGTATGGTTCCATGAACTGCTGCTGGATAACAAGCCTCAATATATCTGGGTATCATAGAAGATAATTGTCCTATTTGAAGTACTATAGTATCTATATCTGTTATTCCATTGACCTTAGCAAAATTCTCCACTGTTTTAGCAACTTTAATAACTACACCTAGTTCATGCAAATAACTCACTCCTATGTTCTACTTATATACACCTATAGATTTTTTTACCTTATGAACAACCATTCTGCCTTTACGCTTAATCATATTTTTAACTATTATTGGTTTTAAATCTTCAAAGGATATATTTTCTTCATCATATTTTCTTACGAGGGATATGGCATCAAATTTACATCTTGTTGTACAAGCTCCACATCCTATACATAGGTACTCATCTGATACTGTTGCTCCACAACTTAAACAGCGTTCTGTTTCCTTCTTTACCTGTTCTTCAGTGAAAGTATCTCTTAAATCTTTAAAAGAAGTCTTTGCTACTTTTCCATCTACATGGTCTATTTTCTGTCTTGGAGTATTATCATAGCCTTCAAATACTAGATTTTCCTTATCTAACTTATGGTATAGTTTTCTATCACGACCTAATACTAAACTTTGTCCAGGCTGAACGAAACGATGAATAGAAATTGCTGCTTCTTTACCTAAAGCAATAGCATCTATGGCAAATCTAGGACCTGTCATGGCATCTCCACCTGCGAACATATCTGGTTCAGCAGTTTGAAGTGTAAATGAGTCGGCTTTAATTGTCTTATTTGGATTAAGTTCTATTTTAGAATCCTCCAATAGATTCCCCCATTCAATTCCTTGACCTATGGATAACAATATATGGTCTGCTTTTACTGTAATAGTAGTATCTTCATCATACTGTGGACTGAATCTTCTGTTTTCATCAAATACGGAAATACATTTTTTAAATTCCATAGCCACTACACGACCATTTTCTCTAATGATTCTTTTAGGTCCCCAAGAGTTGTTAATTACAATGTCTTCTGATTCAGCTTCTTGGACTTCTTCATCTAAGGCTGGCATTTCTTTTCTACTTTCCAAACAGAACATATCTACCTTTGCCGCTCCTACTCTTGTAGCTGTCCTAGCTACGTCTATGGCTACGTTTCCTCCGCCTATGACTATTACATTTCCTTGGAGATTTACTTCTTTACCAAGATTTACCTCACGAAGAAAATCTACACCTGTAATAACGCCTTCTCCATCTTCTCCCTCAATGCCTAAATTTCTTCCTGATTGTGCTCCTATTGCAAGATAAAATGCTTCATATCCCTGTTGTCTTAATGTCTTTAAGCTTATATCTTTGCCTACTTCAATACCAGTTTTAAACTCTACTCCTAATTCCTTTAGAATATCTATTTCTGCATTTACAACATCTTTTTCTAGTCTATAGGATGGAATTCCAAGAGTTAGCATACCACCTAATACTTGTTGTTTCTCAAATACTGTTACTTTATATCCGTCAATTGCTAAATAATATGCACAGGATAAACCAGAGGGTCCTGCACCTATAACAGCTATTTTCTTTCCATAGTTATGTCTAAGTTTTGGTATATATCGATTTTCTTCATTTAAATCCTGCTCTGCTATAAACTTTTTAATATCATCTATGGCTATTGGATCATCTATATCTCCCCTAGTACATTCTGCCTCACATTTCCTTGGACATATACGTCCACACACTGCTGGAAAAGGATTTTCATTTTTAATTAATTCAAGAGCCTCCTTATATTTACCTTGAGAAGCTAATTTGATATAACCTTGTACAGAAATATGAGCTGGACACTGAGTTTTACAAGGGCTTGTACCAGAATCTACTACATTTTCTCTATTTATACGATAATCTGGGTTCCATTTATCTGAAGTCCATTCTGTATTAGATGGTAGGTCTATTCTTTTATTTTCTTCAATAGCAGTCTTTGTACATATTTTTTGACCTAGCTTTAAGGCATTCACTGGACATACTTGAACACACTCTCCACAGGCAACACATTTTTCTTTATCTACATGAGATACATAGTTAGACCTAACCATGTCGTTATTTAAAAACATTCCTGCTGTTCTTAAAGATAAGCAGCTACAGCCACAACAATTACATATTGCATGGGTTTTTCCAGTTCCATCTAAATTAGGTATCTGGTGCATCAGCCCATTTTCCTCTGCCTTTTTTATGATTTCAAAAGCTTCTTCTTTAGTTATTTCTTTACCTCTGCCTGTACGAATATAGTATTCTGCCGCATGACCTAATTGAATACACATATCTTCCTTTAAATGTCCACATCCTTCTCCCATGATTTCCCTAGATGTACGACAAGAACAGTCAGATACTGAAAATATATCACTGTCATTTAAGTATTTTGATACTTCCTCATAAGATGCTCTCCTAGTCTCACCATCAATGGCAGTTTCTATAGGTATAACACGCATTAGACCTTTACCTACTGGAAATACACCTGCTGTCTTTGGTCCTCTTACTCTTCCGTAGGCTTCAAATGCCTCTGCTATTTGAGGATATTTTTTTACATTTTCCTTATTGTTTACCATCATTTCCATAACCCCTGGCACCCAAGTATCAAGCCAGTATTTATCTTCTCCATCTATTTCGTTTACAAAACAAGCACCAGCCATTGCCAATTCCCATAGATGTTTTTCTGCATATTCTATAGACTTTCCACATAAAGGTGCTACTTCTTTTGCACTTTTTGGCTTTCTAAATTCCAAACATAATCCTACTTCTGCCATTTCATCTGTGACAACTGGTTCTAAAATCATATACTCAGGGTCATTATAGTTATATGAAGATTTTGAGCCTTGCTTTTTTCTACCAATATGGTTTGCTAATTCTAATACTTTTGGTTTTCCCATAGACTTTCCCTCCTATTGTATACTCTCTACTACTCTTGCCAGTTTCTCACTTCTGCTCTAATCCAATTTGCCCATTCATCAATTCCCTCTCCTGTTCTTGCAGATATTGGGATTATTTTTATATTTGGATTTAATTTCTTCGCACGTTCCACTACAGCTTCTAGGTCAAAATCAAAATAATCTAAGGCATCTATTTTATTAATAAGTAAAACATCTACAATTGAGAACATCAATGGATATTTTAATGGTTTATCGTCTCCCTCTGGTACACTTAGTATCATAGCGTTTTTAGAGGCGCCTGTATCAAATTCTGCTGGACATACAAGATTTCCTACATTTTCTAATATTATAAAATCAAGGTTTTCAGTACCTAATCCCTCTAGACCTTGCTTAGTCATATCAGCATCTAAGTGACACATTCCCCCTGTGTGTAATTGAATAACCTTTGTACCTGTCTGAGCTACTGCATAAGCATCTACGTCAGAGTCTATATCTGCTTCCATTACTCCAATTCTCATGTCATTTTTCAATGCTTCAATGGTCTTTAAAACTGTAGTTGTTTTTCCAGAACCTGGTGCTGACATTAGGTTTAGTAAAAACGTCTTATTATTCTTCAATTCACCTCTAAGTAAATCTGCCTGCTTATTGTTATCCTCAAAAATACTTTCCTTAATTTCTAAAATCTTAAATTCCTTCATTCTATCCGCCTCCTATAAAGTTTCATTAATCTAAAGTGGTTACTATAATCAATATGAATCGTTACTTTTTTGTCACTTTAATTGTATTTAAAATAAATTTTATTGTCAAAAATTCAAGGATTGAGCATTTCCAATGTTATCTAACTTTTCATTTCATGTATGGTTTACACTTATAATATAACAAACCCCTATATCAATGGGTTATAAGATTATTATATGTAAATATTACTTGAATGTAAAAAAGTCCTTGAAATACATTAACCAGGTGATAAACTAGTAGTTAAATATATGTTATTTTTTTAACCTAATTTTAAAAATATAATATGAAAGGAGTTTTTGGCTATGTTCTTTTTTGAATCACTTCCTTGGTATAACATAATTATGTGGTTTGTAGTTCTTTTTATTCTTATGGGTTTAAATGAACTGTCACGATCTAGCAAAAAGATAAGTATCTTTATGTTTATGATTCTGCCAATAATCTTTACCATCATTTGGGTTGTTAGAGGCCCTAATGAAATTACTTCTTGGTTTACCTGGATCAAGGTATATTCAGCACTAGCTGGCTGTCTAATCTATATGGTTGTTAGATTTACAGATTATCATAAGAAACATAAATGGTATTTAACACTTATTCCTGCAATCTTAGCTATTAATATTCTAGAAGCTGTAATAAGGGAATTTCAAGTTGGTATAGCTAGATTCAACGGAGTAGTTGATGGTATGTATTATATTTCGGGAGGATGGAATTACTTAAATGCCATAGCTGGAATTATAAATATATTAGTAATATGTGGCTGGTTTGGTATCCACTCTACATCAGGTAAAAGAAAAGATATGATATGGCCTGATCAAAACTTTTTATATATTATAGCTTATGGAATATGGAATATATCATATGTATATTCCTGTGCACCTGGCAATGCCATATATTCTGGACTGGCTCTTAATCTTGCTCCTACTATCTCTGCTCTTTTATGGTCTAAAGGAACTTGGATGCAGAACCGTGCCCATACTCTATTTTTCTGGATGTCGTGGGTCATGACCTTCCCATATTTCTTTGCTACAGGTAGTATTTTTAATGTAAAGGTTAGTTATAATCCTTATGCCAATTGGACTCTAGCAATAATATCCTTGGCTCTCAATGTAATATTGGCAGTTTGGCAATTCCATAGGATTTTTAAATATGGTTTAAATCCTCTAAAAGATGAAATTTGGAACAATGCAGAAAAAAGTTCAAAGTTAAAGTCTATATAATATAGAAAACTCCCAAAAGGGAGTTTTCTCATGGTTAAAAAAATCTATTTAACAGATCAATAGAATACCGAATACAATTTTCCATGGAAAGGGTGCTCATAATTTCCCCTCCTAAGAATATATTATTTTTCCCCTGCATTTCCTCCATTTTATCATAAAACCCATTTTCCAATGTATTAGTATCCACATAGGGACAATGTTTCCAACTCTTAGCCTGATAGAGTCTTGGATTTTCTACTCCTAGCTTTAATAAATCGTTTTTAATAATGTCTAGTGGGGGAATCTTAGTATTTTTAGGAGGATTATATGCGTAAACCATAGTCATTCCTTCGCCTTCTTCCTCATCCCATCTGGAATTCCATATATTTATATGACCATTTTGGTCAATAGATAAATTCTCCAATATACAACCACATCCCTTAGGTATTTCATTTGCTATAAATCCATAGACATTAAAGGATTGATACTTTATGTTTTTTAGATTTTCTCTCATATCTTCATCCCAAAGGTGAAGATATGCAAATTGCTCCAAAGGTGCAGTAATAATAACCTTATTGAATTCAAGTAATTCTAATTCAGTCTTTACCAATAATGTTTCTTTGTCAGAAAGTATAATGTCCACTACCTTTTGCCCTAATCTAATATCTCTAATCTCCTGACTCAAACGTTCTGTCAATGAAGATACTCCATTTTTCCATGTAATAAATTCTGGTAATTCCATAAAGGACATTAAATTCTCATAATTTAATATTCTAAGTACATATAGGGCTGGTACTTCTTCAATATTGCCTAATCCAAAGATAGTAAAATATTGGGTATAGATTGTCTTTAAAATTCGAAATTCATGTATATCACACCATTTTGAGAATGGAAGCATTAGTGCTGGTTCGATATTTTCAATATTTGATTTTCTAAATGATTTATACATCTCCAATACATGGGGCAATCTGTCTAATTCATTGATAAAATCTCTTAATTCTTCCTTTGATATTGGCATGATTTTCTGACCTTTAGTATTGTAATTGGTACGAGATAGCTTTGGACCATCTGCTTTAATATTTAGCCTTTTCATCAAGGATTTAAGATACGGCTGTGATGGCAGTCCAAAAATAGCACCTAATTCATGAGACTTTTCTCTATGCCATATTGTATAAAGTTTTCCACCTATACGTTCAGCTTTTTCAAAAACAGTAATATTTCTATATCCTCTTTTTTGCAGTCCTTCGGCTATAACAAGACCTGAAAGTCCTCCACCTATTACTGCAATTTTACAATCTTCTTTATTCACTGTTATCACCTCAATTGGAATGATTTATCAATGCTAAAATCCACAGTGGCAATGTGTCTAAATCCACATTATTTTGTAATGCTCTTTCAAGTACAACTTCTACAGGAGTTTTGCCTTTATTGTAGCCTTCTTGGATTATGGTGCTAAAATTATAATCACGTATAAATTTATTTAATGCTCGTTCAACCTTTATAAATGAATTGAGTTCATCATTAGAATTGATTTTATTATAAAACTCTGTTACTAAAAACTCGTTAAATAGTGTTAAATCCTCTAATTCCATAGTATCTTCTAAAGATATAAATATATGATTTATATTCAGTTCTCCTATAAGCTCCTTATATTTATCACCTCTTACGAAGTAAGGAAGAAATTCTTTTTTCCTATTGGTCGCTAAATTTTCAATATTTATATTGAATATCCTCAATAGATAAACTAGTTTACGCTCAAAATGATGCCAAACATCAATATCCTGCTTTTTATTATATAATTTCACTGCTACCCATTTTGAATCCATATCATAAAAGCTATATTGATATATTTTGCCTATACCATCAAAAGTTCCTATAAAGTCAATTCTCTGAACAACTAAATATCCTGGGTATATTCTTTGTTTATTAAAAAGTCCTATTAACTCCTTGTTTTCCTTAGGGTTAATTTTTTTATGTAATATTTTATTCTGAGAATATTTTAGTCTGTCAGTTTTCCTCGTCAAATTATTTCTCTTTAAAACATTATATATCCCAGTCTCCCCCACATCAATGCCCTCAGCTTTTAGTTCATAGTATATTCTTTTAGGACCATCTGAAGGATAGCTTCCAACATACTCTAGTATCTCCTGCTCAATAATTTTACTAATCTTATTTGGCATTTCAGGTTTCTTAGGCTCTTTTATTTCTAAACCTAGCATACCATGTTTTTGATAGGCTCTTTGCCAATTGTAAAAGGTTGTCCTAGAAATACCAAATAACTCACAGGTACGGGAAACATTTCCTTCCTTTATGGCATGTTTCAATATCATATATTTATTATGTGCATTGAACTCTTTAGATTTCATATTAATAACTCACTCCATCTTATCCTATTATCACCATTATATACTAAAAACTAGGCATAAGCCTAGTTTTCATTTAACCAATCTATTGTACTTTGTATAATAAGGGCTGCACCCTTCCATATTTCTTCTTCATCTATGTCAAATTTAGGGTTATGATGTGGATAGAATTGTCCGTCTATTTCCCCTGGGTTACTTAGATAGAAGAATGTACCTGGAACTCTTTGTAAGAAAAAGGACATATCCTCTGCACCCATTACAGGTACTTTCATCTCTACTATATCATCTTCTGGGATTATCTTCTTAGCCGATTCTACAAATCCCTTGGTAAACTCCTCTGAGTTTATAAGTGCGGGATAACAGAATTCATAGTCAATCTCATAACTGCCTCCATGTGCCATGGTTATTCCCTTTACTATTTCCTCGATTCTTCTAGAGATTCTCTGCCTAGTATCTTCATTTACTGTCCTTATTGTTCCTTGAATTTCAACTGAATCTGGAATTATATTATGGTTAAATCCTCCATCTATTCTAGTAACAGATACTACTGCTGGTTCCACTGGATCTACTTCACGGCTGATTATTGTCTGTAATGCTAAAACAATTTCTGACGCTGTAACAATAGGATCTATAGCTTGATGAGGATATGCACCGTGAGAGCCTTTACCATTTATTTTTATATACATTACATCTACTGCTGCCATCATAGCTCCATAGGATACTCCTATTTTTCCCTTAGGAATTCCCTTGCCTAAGTTACCTAAATGTAATCCCATTACAGCATCTACCTTAGGATTTTCCAAAGCACCTTCTTCTATCATAGGTTTTGCACCACCGGGATATTCTTCCCCAGGTTGAAATAATAGCTTTACATTACCTTTAAATTTATCTTTATTTTCGTTCAATACCTTAGCTACTCCCAGCAAAATGGCAGTATGTCCATCATGTCCACAGGCGTGCATACATCCATTATTTGATGCGAACTCTAAACCAGTTTCCTCTTTAACAGGAAGTGCATCAGTATCAGCCCTTAATCCCACCGTCTTTCCTTCTTCTCTACCTTTTATTAACCCTACGATGGCATTTCCGTTTACTAAGGTATGATATTCTATATTCATATTATCTAATTCATCCATTATAAACTTTGAGGTTTTTCGTAGATTTAGTCCTACTTCTGGTATTTGGTGAAGCTTTCTTCTCCAGTTGATTATATCTTTTTCTATCTTCTTTACTTCTTGGATTATATTGAACATATTTACATCACCTCAAGGATTAATTTGTGAATCTATAATCAAAATTATGTTCTAATTATATCATATAATCCATCCTATTATTACTCTAACTATTATATATTATTGTTCCGCTTTCTCCAACCAATGCTTCTTTTGCTTTTTCTAATGAAACTATTATTGCTTGTCTTCCTTTTCTTGATTTAGCAAAATTTACTGCCGCTATTACTTTTGGAAGCATACTTCCCGGTGCAAATTGTCCTTCTTCTATATATCTATAAGCCTCTTCTATAGACATCTTATCTAAATTAATTTGGTTTTCCTTTCCAAAGTTGATGGCTATTCTATCTACGGCTGTTAGGACGAATAAATAGTCTGCATCAATTAATTCTGCAATTTTCCCACTAGCAAAATCTTTATCTATTACACCATTAACTCCTTCATATCCAAAATCTTTTTTAACTACTGGAATTCCGCCACCACCAACTGTTATTACTATATGTCCATCCTTCACTAAAGTTTTTATACATTCTTTTTCAACAATATCTGTAGGTTTTGGTGAAGCCACTACTCTTCTATATCCTCTTCCAGAATCCTCTATTATTTTATATCCTTTTGCTACTACTAATTCTTCTGCTTCCTCTTTAGAATAAAATCTTCCTATAGGCTTTGTAGGATTCTGTAAAGCTTCATCATTTTCATCTACTACAACTTGAGTTACTATGGTTACCACATTTTTATTTATATTTCTTCTATTTAACTCTTCATATATTCTATTTTGGAGATGGTATCCAATATATCCCTGACTCATTGCAATACATTCTGGAAAAGGCATAGATATTTCTTCCATAGCTAGGTTAATCATACCTACTTGGGGGCCATTTCCATGAGCAATTATTACTTCGTGCCCTTTCTCTATAAGGTCTACTATTGGTCTTGCTGTTTCCTTTACTAGTTCAAATTGTTCCTTTGGAGTATCTCCTAAAGCATTTCCTCCTAAAGCAATTAATATTCTGCTCATATTTACCTCCTAGTTATCTTTATTAAACTCAAGAATTGCTTTCTTAAAGCATTCCATTGGCGGACTTACTAAACCTGCACCAACTTGTCCTATTCCAGCAACCTTATGTGCCATTCCAGTATTGATTATAGGTAAAATACCTTTTTCAATTACTTTAACAATATCTATTCCTATGGCAGAACCACGGAAATCTAAAGTTGGAATAGAATAATTAGTATTCTCACCTACAGTTATTTCATACATTTTTTCACTATATCCAATAGCATCTTCTACAGTTCCTCCTACAAACTGAACTATAGCTGGAGACCCACCCATGGCAAATCCTCCTATACCCATGGTTTCTGTAATAGCACTGTCTCCTATGTCTGGATTAGCGTCTTCCTCTTTAAATCCTGGGAACATCAATCCCTTTATCATATTTGCAGGAGCAGTAAACCATTGGTCTGCACCAAGTCCACTTACTCTTATGCCAAAATCTACACCGTTTCTAGCCATTGTAGTTACTACAGTAGAATTTTCTACGCCATGGGCTGCATCTGTTGCAACCTTACAAGATGGCATAGATAAATTTAGAAAATAATGTTCATTCATTTTTATGAAATTTAATACTCTCTTTTTTATGTCTATATCTACATCAGTATCTATAATATAAGAAGTTATTTCCCTAAAGAATAAACTAGTAGCAGCCTTATTCCTATTATGACATTCATCCCCCATATGAACTGCTTGAGAAATTATAGACTTTATATCTATTCCCCCATCAATACTCTTTAAAGCCTTTTTCATAGTAGGAGCAAACTCTTCTTCTATCCATTTAAGTCTTTCTATAACCTCATCATTAAATGCACCATACCTTAGAACCTTTCCTAGTCCCTCATTAATTGTACAATAACCATAATTTCCATAGGTCTTATTATATACTACATGTACTGGCATAGAAGGAGATACTATACCTGCCATAGGTCCTACAGCACAGTGTTCATTACAAGGTGAAAACTCAATTTCCCCTGATGCCGCTATCTTTATTGCTTCTTCTTCATTTTTAGCTCTGCCTTCATAAATTAAAGCTCCTATTACGGCTCCCTTCATTGGTCCAGCCATTCTTTCCCACTTTATAGGTGGCCCTGAATGGAGTATCATATTTTCCTTCATCCCCGGGATTACATTTATTGCCTTATCTATATCTATGAGCATAGGATGAGAATTCATCATTCTTTCCACTGCCTTTTTATTAGCTTCTTTTATATCTTCTCTACTAGATAATTCATCAATTATATTTAATAATTCTATATCTCCACCAGCAGCAGGTACCCAATCTAATTGCAATACATCCTGCCCCTGAAATTCTAGATCATCTTTAAATTTACTTGTCCCTATGTTTAATATCTTTAATTCTTGTGAAAACAGATTATTAATATCACTCATGTAAAACCCTCCTATTATGATAATATTTCTATTACTATATTGGTCGCTTCAATATTACTTTCTGCAATTAGTACGCCTTCCTGCTCTAGCATTTTTCTTTGACCTTCATAATTTTGTTTATCAATATCTGTACCACAAATATAAGCTACAAATATTAAATTTCTTCCATGAGAATTAGCAATGTTTTTTGCCTCTTTAATAGATTTTATAGTAACTCCTACAGGATCTTCATGAGACCCATATCCTAGTTCAAAATCCATTAATATAATACCTACTTCTTCATCCTCTGCTTCTTTTGTTATTCTATGAAGTCTTAAAGTAGGCTCTATCATGGGATGAGGTTTTCCTACAGTAAATTCATCTTCTCCTAAATCTAATAATACATTCCCATGATAATCATTTATGTTCTCAAGCTTTTCATTTTCATTTTTTGCTACATTGCTTTTAACAGATTCAAAGCTTCCTCTTAAAATAGACAGTGCTTCAGCACATAGTGTACCTCCACAAAATAATCCTCTAAAATATCTTTGTTCTGGCTTTAATAACTTCTTTAACTCTTTAGTATCTATATATGAATTATTCTCTTTTTCAATTTCCTCTCTACATCCACCTGATAACTCTACAGCTTTCTTTGCTGCTTCATAAAGTCTATAAACAAATACAGCCTTTGAATCCTTTTCATCTTCTTTATCTCCATCTATAAAACATATAACCACTGGCTTATCTACGTTCTTTATTTCCTCCAGTATTTTCTTTTCTACAGATTTTGCTGGTGGCTTGGAAATCAATACTATTACTTCAGTATCATTATCTCTACTTAATGCCTTTAGTCCTTCTATCATCATAATTCCACCAATTTCTTCTTTAAGGTCTCTCCCTCCTGTTCCTATACCTTGAGAGACTCCTCCTCCAAGTCTATGAATTTGGACCATAACCTCTTGAAGCCCCGTACCTGAAGCTCCAACTATTCCTATATTTCCTTTTCTTACTTCATTGGCAAAACATAATCCAACATTGTTTATACTAGCAGTACCACAATCAGGTCCCATTACTAAAAGTCCTTTTTCTCGACCTATTTCCTTTAACTCTCTTTCCTCTTCTAGAGTTACATTGTCACTAAACATCATTACATGAAGACCTTTTTCTAAAGCCTTTTTTGCTTCCCTAGCTGCATATCGTCCCGGTACTGAAATTACTGCTAAATTAGCATCTTCCATTTGCTCTAGTGCTGAATCGATTGTCTTAGGACTTTCTAGCTCTCCTTTATTCTTCTTCTTATTTTTTGGACTTAAAAGTTCTTCTACTAATCTTAAAGCCTCGTCATAGCTATTTTCATTCTCTGCTTTTATAGCAATTATTAAATCGTTATTTCCAGCATCATCTGACTCCTTTGTAGCTAGTCCAACATTTTGTAGCAATTCTTTATTCATTTCTGTTGCCATAGATACTACTGCTTCTTCTACTCCATTTACATCTAGTATTTTACTGGATAAAGACATCAAAGTAACAGAGTCATAATAAGCATTTTTTCTAATTATTGTATTTTTCATAGTTCTTATTCCTCCATATTGAAATTGTTTGTTAATAAAATAAATGCAGTAACTACTCCAACAGCTAAGTCAGTCCCTGAAGAAGACCCAATATTCAGTAATCTCTCCAAAAATAAAAGAAACTGTTTTTTATCTTCATCTAGGAATCCATTTATAAAACTTAAAATATATTCTCTAGATTCGCCTCTTAAAGTAATTGAAAGCATTTGTTTACTTACATCTGTAGTTGCGATTTTATCTATATCAATTAAATTTATTAATTTTCTCTTTATTTTATTGGAATAATCTGTTGAGATTATATTTAGTACAGATAAAAAACCTGTTAGAAAATCATCTCCAGAAGGTGTTAATCCAATTCCAAATCCGATTAAGGAGTTAATCTTAACTTCATCTATATTTCCATCCTCTAAAGCATCTAAAAATACTTCTATTCTCCTTGATAATTCTTTTTCAATTAATCCAGGGGTATAAGCTTTTACTTTTAAAAAATTTTCTAAATAAAAATATCTACATCCACCATTTGAACCCTTTTTTAAAATAAAATCATTGAAATATCCTATATTCTCCATTATTAGGTTTCTATTTAAATCTCTTCTCTTTTCTACATTAGGATTCCACAATATACAATTAGACTCCAAATCTATTCTTACTTTATCCTCTATAATGAGGCTGTTGTCTATTTTAAATAATCTATTTCCTTCTTCTAAATCCAAATCTTCAAAACTTATATTTCTATTATCTATTCTCAAAGTGAAGGGACTATTATCTATATTTTTAGATCCTATGGTATACATATTGTCTTTATTATCTAAAAAATTTATAGTTCTAGAGTAGATGCTGTGGATTTTGCCTACTTCCTTTAAATTCTTATTTTCATTAAAAAACTCAATGAAATGTTTATCATAGGCATAAGCACTAAAACTTATAATTTCATATTCATCTTTCTCCATAAATCGTCCCTTCCTCCTAGTTAATCCTTAATCATTATTTGGTAGACATAGATCTAAGATTATTGATACTAATCCTGCTGGAACTACTCCAGATGTCAAGAAAAGTTGTATATCTCTAGGCAAATTTTGAGTTGCTTCTGGTACTATATTTAGTCCTATACCAAGTCCCAAAGATATTGCTATTATAAGCATATTTCTACTATTCATTGTTATATTTCTCAATAAAGATAAACCAGATACAGCCACCATAGAAAACATGGCAATAGCTGCCCCTCCTAATACTGGTTCTGGCATTATAGCTATTAAGGAACCAAACTTAGGAAATATAGATAGAACTATTAAAATAATTCCTCCTATTTTTACCACATGCCTACTAAATACACCTGTCAAATTAACTACTCCTATATTCTGAGTATAGGAAGTATTGGGAAATCCATTAAATAAAGCAGCTATACTACTTCCTAATCCATCGGCAATTACTCCACCACTCATTTCTTCGTCAGTGGCTTCTCTACCTTCTGCTCCAATAGTAAGGGCAGATATATCTCCTATGGTTTCTATTGCTGTGGCAACGTACATGAAAAGCATTGCTATAATAGCAGTTGGTTTAAATGACCATGTATATGCAAAAGGCTTAGGTAGTGAAACCCAACTTGATTCCATAACTGGTGTTACATCTATCATTCCTAGAAAATAAGATATTAAATATCCAGATACTAATCCTACTAATATTGATGAGGATTTTAAGAACTTATTCTTGCTCTGATTAAATAAAATTATTATAACCAAAACTGTTGTTGAAATTAGTAAGCTTTTTAGATCCCCCATATTGGTACTTCCACCTGCTGCTTGTTTTATACCAACAGGTATAAGTGTTACTCCTATTGTTAGTACTACTATACCTGCTACTAAAGGTGTGAATATTTTCTTTAATCTTAGGAGATTTTTCCCTAAAAGTATTTCAAATAATCCTCCGATGAAGCTTGCACCTAAAACTCCACCTATTCCAAAATCTTTAGCTATAATTAGAACTGTAGATATAAAAGCATTACTAGTTCCCATTACTATAGGAAGCCCTGAGCCTATCCCTTTATATTTCATTATCTGAATAAAGGTCGCTACTCCAGCCATAAATAAAGCACATTGTATTAAAAATGTTGTTTCACTTGGAGGTAAATCTAATAACGTTGATAATAAAAGAGGTACAGTAATATTGGCAGCAAACATAGCTAATATATGTTGGAATGCTAAAGGTATGGCTTTTGATAACTCTGGCTTATCCTCAATACCATAAACAATATCCATTTCCGTTTTTTTATTTTCCATAATATCACCTCTATTTTATGAAAGGGATATAGTGATGCTATATCCCTTTCATATAGTTTTTTTATATTACTATAACTGCAATGATAATCAGAAGAGTTAAAGCTCCCAATATATATTTTAGGTTTCCCTTTATAACGTCTATTATGTCTATTTCGAAACCTTTTGCTAATGCTGCAACATTTATCTGAACCGGGCTTACTTGAGTTCCAAGTCCTGTTGCTATAGCTACAAAACCCATAGCTTCTGAAGGTAATCCTAATGCTGATAAGGTAGGAAGTATCAATGTTAGAACTCCGGCTGCAAATGCTCCAGAAGGAATAGCTATTAAAAATGCTATAATCATTGCCACAGGTAGTATTATTGCTTCTGGAACATTACTTGCTAAGGCTGCTATTTGCTCGAAGGTTCCCAATTCTCCAATCATATTTATAAAGGATAAAAACATTCCTACTGCAAATAAAGTAGTCAAAATAAATCTTGAACCATCAATTAGGGATTCACAAGTCTCATCTATAGTAAGAGGAGTTAAGAGTACTGTTAAAATACTTGTAAAAATAACAGCTGTTGCAGGTGAAAACAAGTTTATTCCAATTAATGAATTTAGCTTACTGCCACCTACTACCATAACTAATAATGCGATGGCTGGTATAGATTGTTTTAGTAATGTACCATTGCTTTTGCCATCATCTTTATCTTCTTCTTTTCCGTTGTCTTTTGTTAGAACACCTCTTTTATAAACACCGTAAATAGCTAGTCCAGCAGCTAGTAAATAGAAAGCTATAGTATATGGTCTCATAGCCGCTGCATGGGCTATTACATCTCTTCCAGCACTTTCTGCTGCTAATACTGTTTCTGTAGAAGCTGGGGATGTGGTAAATCCCACTGCTGAAACAATTGCCATTGCCACAATAACCTCAGGAATTGCTCCTACAGCAGCTGCTGCTAATGGTGCAGTAACCATGGTATTTCCTGCACCCATTCCTGCCATATATGTTGCAAAACCTTGTATTAAAACTATAATTCCTGCTAGTATGCCTATTTTTCCTTTTAAACTTCTTCTAGCTAATTCTACCAATGACTCTATACTTCCAGCCTTTGAAACCATTGCAGCTGAGGCAGCATAAATTATTGGAACTGTAATGCCCAACATATTGGTTATACCATCAACAAACATTTGAGTTGCCTTTGACATTTCTAATCCACCTATTAAAACGGCTAGAATTCCTCCCACCAGTCCTGCAAAAAGCATATGCTGCTTTTTAAATAAAAGTGCCAGTATTACGACTAATGGTATTATATTTATTAACAAACTCATGCCTAGTCCCCTCCTTATTAATTATTTATTAAATTAGTTTCGAAAACATTGTTTTTAAAATATCCATATATATTAGCTTGTCTAATTATTGAATCTGCTTTAGTTTTAGCATCTATAACTATGAAGTTTGCTTTATTTCCTTCTTTGATATTATACTGGAATTTTAAAGCTTCCCCAGGAATAATAGACACCATATCAAATAATTTATTTAGGTCTTTTTCTCCACCCATATGGCATCCATGGGCAGCTATTAATATTTCTTCTAATAAGTTTCCATTTCCAAAAGGATTAAAGGGGTCTCTAATATTATCAGATCCAATTGCTACAGGTATATCATGATCTAATAAATATTTAACTGGTGCTATGCCTCTTCTAATATTTATTTTATCTCCTCTTCCTTGTAGATATAGGTTAGTGGAAGGTAATGAAATTATATTTATCTTTGCTTTCTTAATTAACTCAACAATAGGTAATATAATTTCCTCTTCATTTGCTGCTAGACTGCAACAATGACCTGCTGTTACTCTACCAATATATCCATTGGCTATAGTTAACTTTGCCAAATCATTTATTATTAAAGAACTGGCATCATCGGTTTCGTCTATATGCATATCAATGTCTACATCATATTTCATTGCTAAATCAAATATCATATTCATATGCTTTATTGAATCTTCTTCTATTGCTGGTATTCCACCAACTATATCGGCTCCCATCTTCAAAGCTTCTTCCAGATAAAAATAAGATTTACTATTTTTTATTATTCCATCTTGAGGAAAAGCCACTATTTGAATATCTATTAATTCTTTATATTCTTCTTTTAATTCTAATAAAGCTTCTATTGATTTTAGTTGAATTTTATGGTCTACATCTATATGGGTTCTAAGGAACCTAGTTCCATTTCTAAAAGAAAGATCTAAGATCTTCTTAGACCTTTCTTTTACATCTTCTTTGGTCATACTATGTTTATATTTACTCATAATTTCAATTGCTTCATATAAGGTACCACTTTTATTTATTACTTTTTCTCCTATTAAAGCTTTATCAAGGTGCATATGCCCATCTACAAATCCATTTATCACTATCCTATTTTCTAAATCTATGATTTTAGTATCTAAGTCTATAGGTTTAATATCTCTTCCAATCTTTTCAACTAATCCATCTTTAATATAGACATCTTGTATTTCATTAATAAAAGGCAAATATCCATTTTTCAAGATATAGTTCATTTGGCCACCTCAACTCTTATATTATTTTTCAATGATAACAGCTATAGGACCTCCACCAGCTGGACCTTGATGTTCTGCACCACCTGATACATAAACCATAGGGTCTCCTACAATTGAGGCTATAACACCATTTACTACTGCCCTAGCATGACGAGTATGATTTATATCTGAGTCTATTAACATGGTATTTCTTCTATTTCTTACATATCCATCTGGAGAAGCTTCTGCCTTGGCAAGTATATTCATTATCCTTTTCTTATCTTCTTCAGTTGGCAGTTTATCTATATTTAATCCGCTATCAATCATAGCTTCAATAACTCCTTCTAAATCTATGGCATCCTTCATAACACTATGACCTATTCTATATTTACTAATAGATTTTTTAGAATTACCCATCAATATGATTTCACAGTTCATTAACTCTACACCTGCAGAAGTTGAAGCCACCTTTGAATATAAAGACCAATCTTTTAATATGGTTTCTTCTGTAACTTTTGATTCTTCTACTTCATCTAAAGCAACAGCCACTCCTAAAGCAGAAGCTCCTCTTGTATATCCCATTGATTTGTAAGTGTCTTCTACAACAACAGACTTTCCTCTTGATTTTGCTTCTATTATCCTATCAGAAGTCAATAAAGGACATTTTATCTGTACAAAATGTACATCTTCCTTTTTTTCAATTCCTGCTGATTCCATAAGCTCTAAAACCACTCTCTTTACTTCTTTAACCATGGTTAAAGTACCCATTTCTTCAGGTAAAAAGTCTCTAGTAAAACCTACACTTACAGCTAAAGATTTTTCTTCTGTTTTCACTTCTTCTACTTCTTTTTTAGTAAAAATAGTAGCATGGGGAGTCATTACTCCTTCAGTTCCACCAGACATTACAAAAGCAACTTTTTCTTCTACTTCTTTTTCAGTTTTCCCTAACTCTCCAGCTAAAAAACTTCTAAAGGAAGCTGTACAAAATCCTCTTGTAAAATCATTTACACAACCATTACCTTCTGTTTTACCTAAAACAGCTACAATTTCTTCAGGTACAATCTCACCTGCTTCTATTAATTCTTTCAAACCAACTACATCATCTGGGCCTGCCATTGGAATTTTATATACTTTTACATCCATCATTGCTTTCTCCTCCTTATTTATATTGATTAGTGTTCCTTCATTGGTTAAAATTTAATAATTTATTTGTAATTAAAAATATTTTAAATTTTCTCTTGACAAAAGCATATCATATACATTTTTTATAGTCATCATTATATCTAGCCAAAAAAAACGAGTATCATTGTCAACTATTGACAATGATACTCGTTTTATTACTATTTCCATTATTATATATATATAATTATCTTTGATTTGATGCAAGCCATAAGTAAATATTATATGCTAATACCAATTCCCCAATTTCAAATCCATTATTTATATTTATGCCTAATTCTTTTATCCTATCTATTCTATATCTTAAAGTATTGTAGTGTATAAACAAACTCTCTGCTGATTTCTTAACATTAAAATTTTCCTCTATTAAGACCTTCAAAGTCTCCATTAACCTCATATCATTTATCTTATCATATTCTATTATTTTCCCTAGCTTATTGTTTACATATCTATTTAGAATCTCTGTATCCTTTACTTCTTTTATAATATTAAACATTTCATAATCACTATAATGACTTACGAAGGAATTCTGATTTAAAATAGAGCCTGTAATTAAACTGCTTTGAGCTTCTTTATAAGCTAAGGCAAAACTGTCCATATCCTTTGCTGTATTAGATATTCCTATCCCTACTTTAACTTTATCTCTTAGCCTTTCGACAATTAGCTTTCCCACTTCTATGCAATTCTCTTTAATATTATTCATAAATATAACATTGATAAAAATTACAATGGAATCATCTATATAAACCGTTTTAATTTTATTACTATTTATTAATAATTTTTCCTCAAGAATCTTTTCTATATATTTGGAGTCTAAAATATATTCATATAATAGCTTCTTCTTTTTATCATCTTCCATTAATAATTTTGCAATCATTATTACCTCTGGAAATTCCATATTCCATCCAAAGGTTTTAGCTTTATTGATAGTATCTATAGGAGAATCTATCTTTCCTTGTAGTATATCTCTAATAAACGCATCTTGAAAGCTTTTCTCCTTTTCTAATACAGCATAATTCTTATAAAACACAGAAGCTATTAATAGAGAAGCTTGTTCAACAGCCACTACTAAACTCTGATTATTAACTTCTCCTTTTAGCAGTACGATGTATCCAAATCTAGTCTTTCCTGCATTTATATAGTGTTTTATATAAGATTCTTCTTCATACTCTGTGGCTTCTACTTTAATTTTAAATCTATTGTTTCCATGATTATTAGGGGATGATACTATAGAAACTTCCTGTTCATTTAGATTTTTAGACATATATGTAATATTTAAATCATTATCTAATAAGAGAACTGGAAGCTTTACTATTTCAGATAAATTATTTACTAATGAATCTATATCTTCTCCCTTTAGAAAAAGCTTCATTAGACTTTCATGAACACGATTTCTAAAATTTAGTATATTTATATGTTTATTTAGGGACAATTCAAGGATTTCTGTTACCAGCTTAGATAAATTAGCATCTGGAGGTAACTCTATAATGGGAAAATCCAAATCATTAGCTTGCTTTATCATGGTTGGTGGTATTTCTTTTATATATCTAATAGGTTTTATACATATTCCAGCTAAATTTAGCTCTGCTGATTTTGGAATAAGTTCATTAGTGGCAGTTTCATTGTTATATATTGGATATAAAGTGGTAATCAGCAGACTACGAGTATCTACATAAGGAAATATATCTGGAACCTCCATTAAAGTCGCATTATCTACAACATTAGATAATCCATTTTTACCAGCAATTATTCTAGAATGTTTAAATCCGTCTAATTCTAGCACATCTTTTACTGTTATAAGCATATTAATCACCCATTTCTAATTTAGATAATCATCTATTAATCTTTTTATAGTAGTACTGAAATTATTGGTATAGTCAATATAGATAATATATGGCTCATTATATTGAATTTTAAAGCAAACTCTATTTCACAATCATGCTTTTGAGTCAAGACTACAAGTAGTATTGCTGTTGGTAAGGACTGCATTGTAACTACTATACTTGTAAGAAGTTGTGGGGCATTTATGGCCTTAAGAAGCAATAATGCAGTAATCGGTGCTATAATTAATTTAATAAAACAACCATAATATATATCCTTATCTCCAATTATTTCTTTTAATTTTAGCTTAGTCATTTTTTCACCCAATATTAACATTGATAATGGTGAGGTAAGTGCTGCTAACATTGTAAGAGGCTTGCTAACTACATAAGGCATCTCTATTTTTAGTATGAACATTATTGTACCTAGAAATACTGCAATCAGTGCTGGAGTTTTCACTAATACTTTAAATGGAGATTGTGTTTTTTCCTTTGAAAGCATTTTTTCTCCATAGGTCCACAATATAGTATGATAAGGTATCATAAATACAGAGGCAGAAAGTACTGCTTCTTGTCCAAACAGTTCCAATATCAATGGGAGTCCCATAAACCCAGAGTTAGGAAATGCTGTACCAAATATTAAAACAGCTTTTTTCTCTTTAGGATATTTTATAAAAAGAATCTTGGATATTAATAGAGTGATAATGTGTATTCCTATAGAATATCCGAATATCAATAACACTCCCCTCAATGTATCCTTTGAATAGCTCATATTAAAGGATGAAATTATAAGTGCAGGTAATGCTATTGCTGTAAGTATCTGAGTCATACCCTTAGATATATTTTCATTTATTATATCTTTCTTTGTTGCTATATATCCTACTGCCATAAGTAAAGCTAATACTACAACCTGCTGTATTACAAAAGAAGTTTGCATATTTTTCCCCCTCACTCTCAATTACTTCTATTATATATTTATATTATTAAAAAAACTAGGTGAAGTTCACCTAGTTTTCGACTTTATATCTTCATTATATCAGGGAATTATGCTTTCAATAAAATTTAACAGAGTTTATCTTTACAGAAAAAAGAAGGACTACTACCATCCTCTTCTATCTATTATTTAAGCAATTCTGCCATTAATGTTCCTACGCCTTTACCAAGTTCTACTTCAATTCCTGATCTATATAAGGCTCTTTCTATGGATGCTATTGTTGAAACCATATCGTGAATATCTATATTTCCCATATGACCTAATCTAAACATTTTTCCTGCGTAGGCTGCTAATCCTCCTGCTACGACTACTCCTTCTTCTCCTAAAATCTTTCTAAATTCTAAATCATTTACTCCTTCCATATATAGAACATTTGATAATGTAACTGCTCTATGGTCTTTATCTGCTAGTAATGTAAAGCCCATGGCCTCTAATGCTGCTTGCATTGCTTTAGCATTTTTACTATGTCTTTCGTATCTATTTTCGATTCCTTCTTCTTTAATAATTCTCACTGATTCTTTAAGTGCCCAAATCATATTTACAGCTGGAGTTGCAAAGTATTTTGAAGGATCTTGCATAATTGGAAGCCATTTATCAAAGTCTATATAATACTCTGGAATTCTTCCAAGTTCTTTTCTTTTTTCCATCGCTTTAGACCCTGCCCATACTATTGCAAGTCCTGGTGCTACTCCAAAAGCTTTTTGTGATCCAGTAATCAGAATATCTATATTCATATCATCTACATACTCTGGTTCAGCTGCTGTAGCACAAACTCCGTCTACAATATATATTGTCTCAGGGAATTTTTTCAGCATTTCACCGATCTCTTTTATTGGAGCACAAACCCCCGTTGATGTATCCACATGAGTTACTGTAATTCCATCATATTTTTTTTCATTTAATTTTGCTTCAATATCTTCTATAGGTACGATTTTTCCCCATTCACTACTTATTACATCTACATTTATACCTTTTCTTTCGGCTAGATCAATAAATCTATCTCCAAAGAACCCATTTGATACAATAAGTAAATTATCTCCTGATTTTAAAGTATTTGCTATACCCATTTCCATTGCCATGGTGCCAGTTCCTGCAATAACAAATACTTCTCCTTCTGTTTTCCATAATTCCTTCATATCTTTAAGTAATTCTTTATAGTCATTTATAAATCCTAGATCTCCAAAGGCAACTGTTTCTCTTCCCATCTGATTTTGAATAGACCTTACAACAGGTGTTGGTCCTGGAATCATAACTAATTTCCTAGGTTTCATCCTATATTCCTCCCTTTATTTTATATTATTTAAGCCTTTATAATTAAGCCTATAAATTCTAAATCTTCATTTCCAATGTTTTTTATTGAATGTCCTTCACCGCTTTTACATAAAGTGAAATCTCCTTCTTTAATGGTTATTTCACTCCCATTATCGCTATAAAGAGCCTGACCCTTAAGTATATAATAAGCTTCCTGCTCTCCTTCATGTTTATGGAATCCTATGGATTTTCCAGGTTCTATTGTATGCTTTGCAAATAATCTACCATGTCCGCAGAAATCTTCCACTTCAAATAAATGAGTTCTATTAATTTCTCCTTCTCCCTGCATTAAATTCACAACTACGTCTTTTCTTAATTCATCAGATCTTTTTATCATTTTAAAAACCTCCTAATTAAATTAATATTTGAAGTAACCATGGTGCTAAAAATACAGTAAATAAACCTGTAGCACTTATGGGCAGTGAATCCATTGCCCCTTTCCTTTTTATAAAAGATAAATATTTCATATTAATATAGTAAGGTATTATCTTTATATCAATTATATGAATTTTCCTATTTTTATACAATATTTTTACTATGAAATGCTAAAGAATTCCTACTACCCCATTAAAAGTAAAAACTAGGTAATATATTACCTAGTTTTTTATTCTGCAATTACTTCCCTTTTTTAATCCAACTGGCTACTTCTACCGTTCTCTTTGCTTGATGTTTCACTGCGTCGTTTACATCCTCAACCATGTTTCCATCTTGCCCCTGTGTAACAGATGTACCGTATGGATTTCCTCCTGCTTTATATATTGAATCATCAGTAAATCCTGGTGGCACTATAATTGCTCCCCAGTGCATCATTGACGTATATAGTGATTTTACTGTAACCTCTTGCCCACCGTTAGGATTTCCAGCTGATGCCATTGCTGAAACTACTTTATTTGTAAGCTTCCCTTGTGCCCACATTCCACCTTGCATATCTAAGAATTGTTTCATTTGTGAAGGTAAGTTTCCAAATCTAGTTGGCATTGAGAATATTATAGCATCTGCCCAATCTAAATCTGCCGATGTAGCTATGGGTACATCCTTTGTTGCCTCTACATTGGCTCTCCATGCTGGGTTGGAATCTATAGCAGCATCTGGTGCTAGCTCTTGAACTTTAAGGACCCTGACTTCTGCCCCTACTTCTAAGGCTCCTTCTTCTGCCATTTTAGCTAATTTATAATTTATCCCTGTTGAACTATAGTATATTACTGCTAATTTAACTTTTTCCATCATCATTTCTCCCTTCAATAATATATATGTCAATTTGATATTGTCCTTGAGTATTGATAATATACCCTTACGAAAAAGTCACTAAACATCTTCATACTATACGAGCTTCCTGTGATACGATAAAAATAGAAAATCCTCACAAATAAATTAAGGTATAATTGTAATTGAGAGAAAACAATTCTTAATTTAAAGGAGGATCTACTATGAATTATAAACAAAATCAAAGGTTAAAT
>NZ_VUNQ01000022.1 GCF_009695605.1 Tissierella pigra | reverse complement strand
ATAAATTAAAATAACCTTGGCAAAGATATAATCAAGATATTTAATTGTAAGTTTTATCCAGTTTAATATTTCTTGTCAGATTAGAGATGAGTAGTTATCTCTAAAGCACAAAGTTATTTACATTCTCAATTTATTGCTAGTCATCTCTACGCTATCAGTTTGTAAAATTGCTATTTCTTCTACATTTTTCATAATAGCAACACCAGAGTCAACCTTTTCCATAAGATCATCGACTATTTTTGCTATTTCTTCAGTAAAATTATTGGACTCTTCTGCAAGCTTTCTCACTTCGTCTGCTACTACTGAAAATCCAAGACCTGCTTCTCCAGCTCTTGCAGCTTCTATGGCCGCGTTTAATGCCAATAAATTAGTTTGATTAGCAATGCTCTTTATCATATGGCTTGCGTTTGCAATTTTTTCTGCACTTTTACTAGTATCTATTATTACTTCTCTTATTTTTTTAGAAGCTTCATTATTATCTGCTGTTTTTTCAACAAGATCCTTTATGATTTCCATTCCTTCACTCTTTAATATATTTACTTTTTCTGTGGATTCTTTTAGTTCACTTAATAACTGCTGTTCCTGTTCCACTAAAGAGCCTAAATGTACTATTTTCATTGCTCCTTTTTCAGTTTCTTCTGCCTGTTCAGTTGCTCCATTAGCAATTTCTTCTATGACTCTGGAAACTTCATCTGTTGCAATTGCTGATTGATTAATTGTTAAATTGAGATCTTCAGAAAAACTTGCCACTTCAATGGATAACTCTGATATTTGGTTTATAAGGTTCCTTAATCTATCTATAACCTTTTGAAAGGCATTAGATAATAAACCAATCTCATCTCTTTTAACCATAAATTCTTCTGGGATATTCTCAGAAACATCTAAATTATCTATTGCCTCAAATAAGTGCATAAGTGGCTTAGAAATTCCTCTATTACTCATAATCCAAATAAATATTAAGATTATCAAGTTAAAAACAAATATTGTACCTTGAATGAATTTAAGAAATATTACCTTTCCTTTTGAATAGTTCTCAGCTGCTGCAACAGCTTCGTTAGTGGTCTCAAAGAAATTCTCACTTTTACTTATTAAATTAGATTTCTCTCCACTTTTTCTACTTTCATATATGGTTTCCTTTATATCTTCCCAGTCTTTTTTTACTTTGTCCATAGACGAAATAAATTCTTCATCTGTAGCCTTTGGCAATCCTAGCCCAGAATCTCCATCAATTAATCCATTTATTTTCTTCTCTATTGTCTCTATAAGCTCATCTGCATTTTCTCCAGTTAATTCCAACTTAATAAGTCTCTGACTTCCCCCTCTAACTGAACCTGCATCATTAATTACCCTACTATCAGCTTCCATTTTCTCCAGTTGATAAAATACTGATACTGTACTGACTAGTGAAAAAAATAATAAGGCTATTACTATAACCTTTAGCTTAAAATTTATTTTCATATATTTCCTCCTTAGTTATCATTAAATTTTTTAAATATATTATCAGTCTCTAATCCATACCAGTAATAAATACCCCGTAGCTTAATATTGACGCATAGTATAAAAAATAATTTTTTATACTAATTTATCTTTTATAAATAATGGATTTCAGTAAATTTGTTCCAATAAAAGCTATATTTACTTTTTAAGGATGTAGCAGTATAAGATTAATAGGTGTAATCTAAGGCCAAATCTGATATAATATATTATATTATAAAAATGTAGGTGAGATTATGTACCAGGCCTTATATAGACAATATAGACCTAAAACCTTTGATGATGTCTTAGGTCAGAAACATATAACAATTACATTAAGAAATCAAATCCAAAAGGAAAATATTGGTCATGCCTATTTATTCTCAGGAACAAGAGGTACAGGTAAAACTTCTACAGCAAAGATATTTTCTAGAGCCGTAAACTGTCTTAATTCTCATGAGGGTAATCCATGTAATGAGTGTGAAATCTGCAAAGGAATATTAGATGAAAGCATAATAGATGTTATAGAAATGGATGCTGCCAGTAATAGAGGTATAGATGATATTAGGGAACTAAGGGATAAAGTAATATATCCACCAGCTAGGGCAAAATATAAAGTTTATATAATAGATGAAGTTCATATGCTGACTATTCAAGCTTTTAATGCACTGTTAAAGACTCTTGAAGAACCGCCTAAACATCTAATATTTATATTAGCAACAACAGAACCTGAAAAATTACCTCAGACAATTCTATCTAGATGTCAAAGATTTGATTTTAAAAGAATTACTACAAAAGATATAATTGAGAACATGGAGAGTATTTGTAGCAACTTAAATCTAGAAGTAGATAGAAAGGTACTGAGTTTAATAGCAAGAAATTCTGATGGAGCAATGAGAGATGCTTTGAGTTTACTTGATCAATGTGTATCATTTGGTAAAGGTAAAATCACTTATGAAGATGCCATAGGTATACTAGGCATAGTAAACAATGGACTAATAATTGATATAATAGATAATATAATATGCAAGAATCTAGAAAATGTATTGGAAACAATAGATGAGGTCATTCAAAATGGTAAGGATATTCATCAATTTATTAAGGATTTAATTATGCACTTCAGAAATCTGATGATAATAAAGACATCTAAAAATCCTCTAGAATTAATAGATATAGATGAAGACTTACTGGCAAAATATATAGAACAAAGTAAAAACCTAGAGTTAAATTTTATACTTAAATCCCTAGATACACTTACAATGGCAGATGAAAAGGCAAAATGGTCGACTCAACCTAGAATAATTCTCGAAATGGCAGTAATTCAAATAACTAAATTAGAGGATATTTATTCGTTGGAAGAAAGAATAAGAAGGTTAGAAGAAGGTGCACCAAAAGAAGTAAAGGTTATAGAAGAACAGCCTAAAGTAGAAAGTACTCATGTAGGAAATACACCAGAGATAAAAAAAGAAGAACTAAAAACAGAAGAACATGAGGAGAAAATACCTGAAAAAGAAAGCTTTTCAGATGACGGAAAGGACTTAGCCTTTGAAACAATAGTCAAGGAATGGCAACAAGTACTTCAAAGTATAAAATCTAAGAAGATGAATATTTTTGCTTTACTTATTGAAGGGAAACTTGTTAGTTATTCTAATAATACACTGACCATAGGATATAAAGAAGGTTTTGGTTTCCATAAAGATGCCATAGAAAAACCTGCTAATAAGGAATTTGTAGAAAATACTATTTCTGCTTATTTTAAGAAGAATATAGACATAAGATTTATAATGGGTAATGAAAAACCAAAAGTTGAAGATGAAAAAAAAAACAAGGATAAAGCTATAAAAGAGGTCATAGACTTCTTTGGAGAAGATATAGTACAAATAAAATAAGGAAGGAGAATTAATTATGGCAAAACGTGGATTCCCAGGAATGGGTGGAAATATGGGAAATATGATGAAACAAATGCAAAAGATGCAAAAACAAATGGAGGAAATGCAAAAACAATTGGAAGAAACAGAAGTAGAAGCAACTGCTGGTGGTGGAGCTATTTCTTGCAAAGTAAATGGTAAAAAAGAAGTTCTTGAAATTACCATAGATGAAAGTGTAGTAGACCCAGAAGATGTGGAAATGCTGCAGGATCTAGTTCTAGCTGCAGTAAATGAAGCTCTTAGAAAAGCTGAAGATATGATGACTAAGGAAATGAATAAGCTTACTGGTGG
The DNA here is from genome assembly GCF_009695605.1 of Tissierella pigra. Classification (GTDB taxonomy): domain Bacteria; phylum Bacillota; class Clostridia; order Tissierellales; family Tissierellaceae; genus Tissierella; species Tissierella pigra. The sequence goes on along the minus strand of NZ_VUNQ01000022.1, from coordinate 55,186 downwards.
AATGAATATCCCAGGATTGTTCTAATAGAAGGAGAGTAAGATAATGGAGCAGTATGCACTACCAATAGCCAATTTAATAGAGCAGCTATCGCATTTACCAGGTATAGGTAGAAAAACTGCTCAAAGATTAGCCTTTTATATATTGGAAATGGAAGATATAGATGCAGAAAAATTATCTAAATCCATTATAGAGGCAAAAGATAAAATAAGGCTTTGTAGTATCTGCTGTAATCTAACAGATGAAGACCCATGTAATATCTGTAGAGATAACATAAGGGATAAGTCTATAATCTGTGTAGTAGAGGGAGCAAAAGATATTATAGCCATGGAAAAGTCTAGAGAGTATAAGGGACAATATCATGTACTTCATGGAGTTATATCTCCTATGGACAATGTAGGACCCAATGATATAAAAATTAAGGAACTTTTAGATAGATTGTCAAATGATGAAGTCAAAGAAATAATTCTGGCTACTAATCCGACAGTGGAAGGTGAAGCAACAGCTTTATATATTTCTAGACTGGTGAAACCCTTAGGAATAAAGGTAACAAGAATAGCCCATGGTATTCCAATAGGCGGAGATTTAGAATATTTTGATGAAATAACCATAGCAAAGGCTATAGATAATAGAAGAGAGATATAGGAAATAAAATTATATGTTTACATCAAATAAAGTCCTATCATTATGCAAATTTTTGATGGGAGTAAATAAAATTGTTTTAGGAAACATGGTTTAGAAGGGATAAGGAATCTCGGTTAAGCCATGTTTTTTTTATTAGATTTTCAAGAGTAAAGGAAATAAGGATAAGGTTTAAGTCTGGTAAAATCAATGAAATGGAAGGTTAAATAGACAAGCAAAATGGATAAAATTATCCTTTTAAAATATCGTAAGAGTACAAAACGAAAAAATATAGTTATCAAATTGAATTTTAAATATATTTTGAAAAGATAAAGGAATATTATGATATTATAACAGTTAAGGAGGTGATTTTAATGGCAATAAATTTTGGCGTTACACTAGGTGTACTCCATGCAAGGTCTATTGATAAACAGACTGCGAGCTTTGCATGGAGTAGAGATATCGCTGCATAGTATGATTCTGTTTATCATTTAGGCTTTGCACCCTTAAATACTTTAATATTTTAAGGAGCGGGGTCTATATGAAAAACAAATTAATTTTAAAACCATACAAGAAGGAATTTGATTATTCTTATACTTCTGGTGCATATGCAACTTATGAGTTGATAGAAATTAAGCCGGAAATTGTTAAAGCAGTTTATATCCATTCGAGATATTCTAACAAAGAGGAAATGGAAAGGGTTTGTAGAGATAATAAAATCACTTTTTTGTATGATGATAAAACTTTTATTCGAATAAGTCAGAAAGAGAATAGCTATATTATTGGAGTGTTTGAAAAACATTCATATATTTTGGACAAATCAAAACCTCATGTAGTTCTTGTAAACCCAAGTGATATGGGAAATATAGGAACTATAATAAGGACCATGGCAGGATTTAACATACATAATCTTGCAATAATTACTCCAGCAGCTGATATATTTAATCCTAAAACCATTAGGGCTTCTATGGGGGCGTTGTTTAGAATTAATTTTCAGTTATTCAATTCTTTTGAAGAATATAGACAAATATACTCAAGACATTGGTGTTATCCTTTTATGCTTAAGGGAGAAATATGCTTGAATATTGATAATTGTTCAGAAGGAAATCTTTTTAGTTTAATATTCGGCAACGAAGCAACAGGGCTTGATGAAAGTTTTCTAGGTATAGGGACAAGTGTAAAAATCCCTTCTTCAGATCTTGTTGACTCATTAAATTTATCAATTGCAGCAGGAATAGGCATTTTTACTTTTGCAAGTAAAAATGGTCTTATATAAAAAATTCTTTAAAGGCAGGAGAAAGAATGGACTAAAATCCAAGAAATCTCCTGCTTTTTTATTTGAAAAATTTAAATTTTAAGTTATAGATATAAAAAATTATATTAACAGCAATTTGAGTATTATTAAAACATATCAATAAATTTTTAGAATAGATAAATCCTATTTAACATACTGGAGATTAAATGTTATACTACTCAATGAAAAAGGAAATTGTTAGAAGTTTATCATATATTTTAGAATAATTTTTAGAAATGACGGATTAATTAGGAGGAAATATTATGAGAGATTATATTAGAAAGCGTATTACTACTGGAATCTTGACAATATTATTTTCTTTTTGTTTAACCTTTTTTTTAATTAGATATGCTCCAGGAAATCCTATAAAAGTTTTAGCAGGTACAGAAAATCCTAATCCAGAGCTTATAGAACATTTAACAGCTAAATACGGATTAGACAAATCTATTCCAATCCAGTTTGGTAATTATATAAAAAATATATTGAAAGGTGATCTTGGATATTCCTATATGAGCAATGAGCCTGTGTCAAAGTTAATCGGTGAAAAGTTATTTGCCACAATTTTACTTACTTTAACAGGGGTTATATTGTCAGTTATAGTAGGAACATTTTTAGGTGTATATGCAGCAAGGAAAGCAGGGTCTATATTTGATAGGCTTATGTGCAGTGCTTGCTATGTTTTTGATGCTATTCCTGGCTTTTGGCTTGGATTAATTTTGATACTTATATTTGCATCTAAATTTGGAATTTTACCTACTTCAGGAATGTATGATTTAAGAGCAGAACATCAAGGGTTTGCTCGTGTTTTAGACGTTGTAAAGCATATGATTTTACCTGTCAGTACCCTATTTATAATTCAGATGCCAATGTATTTCAGAATAGCTAGATCCTCAGTTTTGCAAACTATGTCAGAGGATTTTATTTTGACTTTAAGAGCAGCAGGAATGAAAGAAAATAAGATATTTAATAAATATGTGTTGAGAAATGCTATAATCCCTACTATTACAAAACTCAGCTTATCTTTGGCATTTATAATTAGTGGAGTAGCTTTGATAGAGATAGTTTTCGCATGGCCCGGTATGGGCAGACTTATTATGGATGCAATAATGAAAAGGGATTATCCATTGCTAACAGGTGTATATCTGATGATCTCTGTATCTATTTGTGTAGTTATGATTATTACTGATATTATCTATGCCTTAATAGATCCAAGAATTAGGCTTGAATAAGGATGTGCTATATTATGAAGAATGTGCAATATATATTGAAGAAAATATGCTCTAGTAAGGAACTATTGATTGGCATTACAATTCTTATAATATTGATTTTAGTAGCAATATTGTCCCCCTTTATTGCTACTAATGATCCTTATTTTTTAAACGATGATTTAACTGCAAGGCCTTCTTCTAAATATATTTTTGGTACTGATGGTTTAGGCAGAGATGTATTTAGCATGGTAGTTTGGGGTGCTAGGACATCATTAAAGGTAGGAATTGTAGTTGCCTTTATATCGTCGATTATAGGAACATTAATAGGAGGTATTGCAGGATATTTAGGGGGAAAGACTGATAAAATAATTTCTGAGATAATAAATATTTTTTTAATGCTGCCAACTTTTTTTCTAATATTAATTATTATTGCAATCTATGGCAGCAGTTTAACTAATATAATAGTTGTTATGGCATTAACAAGCTGGACAGGCACTGCAAGATTGATGCGTTCACAAGCAATATCCTTAAGAGAAAGGACATTTATAAAAAGCGCTCAAACCATTGGTGAAGGCAATATTAGGATATTGTTTAGGCATATTATACCTAATGGAATTTTCCCCATTATAGCAGATTCCACAATGGCTATATCGTCAGCAATATTATCTGAGGCAGGCTTATCTTTCTTGGGTCTTGGAGACCCCAATGTTATAAGCTGGGGCAAGATAATTGCAAATGGAAAAGTATACCTCCCACGAAGCTGGTGGATATGCACTTTTCCAGGTTTGGCAATTGTATGTACAGTGCTTTCCTTCTATTTAATTGGAGAAGGAATGAATCATCTGTTAAACCCTAAATTTAATGGGAAAGACTGAGGAGGATAAAATGTCATTACTTAATATAAATTATCTAAATATTGTATATAAAGTTAAAGGGAAAAAGATTAAAGCAGTGAAGGATTTATCTTTGAATATAGAATCAGAGGATTCTGTTGGAATAGTCGGTGAATCCGGGTCAGGAAAGTCAACATTTGCTATGTCGATTCTTAGTCTCCTTCCCAAGGAAATAACAGAAATAACGGGAGATATTATATTTGATGGAACTGATCTATTAAAAATAGATGAAGAAAGATTGAGACAAATAAAGTGGAAGGAAATTGCATATGTTTTCCAAAAATCAATGAATTCCCTAAGTCCCGTACATAAAATCGGGCTTCAAATGAATGATATATATAAAATTCATGAGGCAAATGCTACAGATAAAGATACTAAGGAGAGAATACTTGAACTATTTAATCTTGTGAATCTATCGAAGGGAGTATATAATCTTTATCCTCATGAATTATCAGGAGGAATGATCCAAAGAGTCAGTATAGCTCTTAGTTTGCTTCATTACCCGAGGCTATTGATATTAGATGAGGCAACAACTGCCTTAGATGTTGTGACACAAGGACAGATACTTGAGGAGATAATGGAGCTTGAAGAAAAGTTAAAATTGACAAGAATAATGATAACTCATGATGTGTCAGTAGTATCTTTAACATGTAAAAAGGTTGCAGTGATGTACGCAGGTTACCTTCTTGAATCAGGATATGTGGAAGATGTCTTTAGTTTGCCTAAGCATCCTTATACTAGGGAGCTTTTGAATTCCTATCCATCTCTTACAGGAGAGAGAAATAGGTTAAAGGGGATTCCAGGTTCTTTTCCAGATCTTAGTGTGGTACATAGGGGATGCATTTTTGCTGATAGATGCAAAGATTCTATGGATATATGCTTTGTCAGAGAGCCAAAGACCGTAGAGATATCAAATGATTGGAAGGTAGCATGTCATTTAGTGGGAGGTGAATATAATGGCTAGCCTCATAACGGTAAAGGATTTAAGAAAATGGTATGTTCAAAAAAAGAAACAAACTATCAAGGCTGTAGATGGAGTTAGCTTTTCCCTTGAAAGAGGAAACATATTGGGAATAATAGGTGAGTCTGGCTGTGGTAAATCTACTTTGGGAAAATTATTAGTTGCTTTAGAGAGTCCCACAGAAGGAATTATTGAATTTGAGGGCAAGTCTATTGAATACATATTGAGAAATAAAGATTTAAAATTCAGGAGAGATTGTCAAATGATTTTCCAAAATCCATTTGATACCTTTGACCCTAGAGATAATGTTAAAAGGATATTGACTACTGCATTAAAGATACATGGTATAGGGAATTCTGAGGAAGAAAGAATAAATATTTGTATAGCGGCTATGGAGAAGGCAGGTATAAGACCAGCAAAGGACTATCTTTCCAGATATCCCCATGAGCTTTCTGGAGGACAGCTTCAAAGAATATCTATAATTAGATCTATGCTATTGAATCCCAAGATTATTATTGCTGATGAACCTGTTTCTATGCTGGATGTATCAGTTCGTGCAGATATAATAAATCTATTGCTGCAACTTACTGAGGAGCGAGGGGCTGGAATGATATTTATAAGTCATGATATTGCAACCACACGTTATATATCCCATAGGATTGCAGTAATGTATTTAGGTAAAATAGTTGAGATTGGGCAAACAGACGATGTAATACATAATCCAAGGCATCCATATACAAAGGCATTGATTTCAAACTGTGGATCTATAAATCCATTTGATAATAAAGATTTAATTAGAATAAAGGGTGAACCGCCTACTCCTGTTGATACAGGTCCAGGATGTTATTTTGCTCCAAGATGCTATAAGGCAGGTGAAAAGTGTAATAAATCATATCCTATTATGGAAGAGGTGGGAGATAATCATTATGCAAGCTGTTTTTATTTATTTAATTAAGGAATTCATTCCTTAATTAAATAAATAAAAAATGAAAGGAGAGGTGAAAAAATATTCCAATGACAAAGAAATTCATTGGATTAGCTTGAGATAAAATAATTAATCAAGCTGTATAAGTAAATATATTACATATAAAAAAATGGAGGGAAAGTAAATGAGAAAAATATCTTTACTTCTTGTTATAGTTCTATGCCTTGGACTATTTACAGGATGTGCTAAGAAAAATGAAGTACCAGAAGCTAATAAAACAGAGGATGTGGCAAAAATTGACTCTGAGCCAGAGGTTTCATCTGAACCTAAGGAAGGTGGAACCTTTATAGCAAGTGTATCTAGAGAACCTCAAACATATAATCCTGATGCTCATTCTGATGATGGTGCATATCCAGTGATTCAAAATATTTTCAATAAGCTTGTAAAGATCAATGGATATGATCAAGTGGTTCCAGATCTTGCTAAAGAATGGGAATTCTCTGAAGATGCTAAAACCGTAACATTTCATCTACAAGAAAATGTTAAATGGCATGATGGCAAAGATTTCAGCTCAGAGGACGTAAAGTGGACTTTTGATCAGATAATAAAGGAAAAGGGATTTGCTTCAGCATCACTTTCAGATATTGAAGAAATTATATGTCCGGACAAAAATACAGTAGTATTTAAGCTTAAGGGACCTAATTCAGGATTGTTAGGATATATAGCATGGTTTGGAACATATATAATGCCAAAGCATATATATGAAGGAACTGATTGGTTAGAAAATCCTGCAAATCAAAGTCCAATAGGTACTGGTCCATTTAAATTTGTAGAGCATAAAAGTGGACAAAGTGTAACTATTGAAAGAAATGATGAATACTGGGGAGATAAACCATATTTAGATAAGGTAGTATTCTCTATAATTCCAGAGCAGAGTACTGCTTACCAAGCATGGCTAAATGGAGAAACAGATGAAAATAAACATGGCGTTCCTGCTAATGAGCTTAGTGGATTTGAAAACAATCCAGATTATGTAATATATGATAAACTTTGGCCAAACAAAGGCTATATACATTTTAATGTAAATAAGGGTAAGTTTGCTGACTTAAAGGTCAGACAAGCAGTAGCTTATGGTATAGATAGAGATGAAATTTTTACTAAGGCATTAAAAGGTATTGGCGAAAAAGCAGAATATTTCATATCACCTCTTTATGATTGGGCAATAAATGAAGATGCAAAACTTCCAGAGAGGGATATTGAAAAAGCGAAAGCTTTACTTGAAGAAGCAGGATATAAGGCTGATGATAATGGAATTTATTTTACTACAACAGTGGATACTTATCCTGGATTTGATGATATAGTAGAAGTTCTTAAATCAAATTTCAAAGAATTTGGCATAGATCTACAAGTTAATGCAATGGATGATGCAGCTTATGATGAGAAGGTTTGGTTTGGACGTGATTTTGAATTGACAATGCTTGGCGGATACCAAGGACCAGATATATCAGCAATAGGAAATCGTATTGGTGTAGGTACTTCAATGAATCTAGGGGAATATAATAATCCTAGAGTAGAAGAATTATTGAAACAAGGGGTAATCTTATCTTCAGAAGAAGATAGAGCACCTGTATATAAAGAAATACAAAAAATATTATCAGAGGATCTTCCAAATATATTTTTATATGAAAAGGGAGCAAAGATAGTAGTTAAATCTTATGTAAAAGGTCATCCGGCAGGAGAGGCTGTGGAAAAAGCATCAGAATCTGAATATACTTATATATGGCTAGATAAATAATATAGATAAAATGAGGGACAATACTATTGTCCCTCATTTTATCTATAAAAATTAAGGGTGTAGAAGAATACTTGGATTATTGTAATTAAATAAAAGTGTAGATAATAACTGCCTCATACTTATTTTGCTTTAATTCTATTTTCTCTTAAAGAACCTTATGTTTATTTACAATAAATCTCCTTAATTATTAAAGTATTATTCCCTTTTAAAAAAATGAATAAATTATTCTATACATTAAATTTGTCATATGTCTCCGTCTATGATTATATAGTATGCGAAAAGGTATATATGAAAACATTAAAATAGATAAATCAAGATATATAATTCTTCTTTCCCTATCTAATTGAATCAAAACTTACTTATCAATCCCCAACAACCAATCGACACTAACCTTAAGTATCTTAGAAAATGCTACCAGTTCCATATCAGTAATAATTCTTTTCTGTTGTTCAATTTTTGAAATACTTGCCCTATCTACATAGACAGCAAGTGTTTCAAGTTTTGCTGATAATTCCTGTTGTGTAAGCTTGCTTTTTAGTCTTGCAATTTTTATTCTAGGTCCTGCAACATTACGCTCTTTAGAATCTAATATTAACTTCATAATATACCACCTTTTTGTTCTTTATTGGAACACTTGTATTTTATCCAAAACTATGTAATAATATGTTCTAATAAAGAACAAAATTTTAAAATGGGGGATATTTATTATGCCTAAAGGGGATAAACATAAGGAAATAATTCGTATTGTATTAGACAAGAGATGTAATATAGAATATACAAGCATAGATAATCAAAATGCTATATCTTATATTGAAAAACTAAAGATTTTACAAAGATTGTCTGATGATTTACCATTTCAATATGAGTTAGGTGATTATTATGTAACCCTTGACAAGGTTAATATTACCAATAAATTATACTATTTAATTACAATCGTAGATGAATATAATAAGTGTAGTAATTGCAGTAAGGTATTTATTGATAAAGTCACAGGACTATATAATCGTAACTACTGGGAGAGATTCATCAATGATGAAATGCTTAATCTTAGGACAGAAAGTTTTACTCTGATAATTATTGATGTGGATAATTTAAAGAGAATAAATGATATACATGGTCATACAGCAGGTGATAAAGCCATTGAGATTGTAGGAGAAGGAATTAAAAAGTGTATAAGGAAAAATGATGTAGGGTTAAGGTATGGAGGAGACGAATTTATAATTTTGCTTTTTAAACAAGATAAAAATATAGCTTATAAAATTATAGAAAGAATTAGGAGAGAAATTCACAATCTATCTGTAGATTATGGATTAAATATTCAATTTAGTGCAGGAGTTGCTTACAGCAATTCATTAAAAAATATGGTAGATATAATCACTATGGCAGATAAAGATTTATACAGAGAAAAAGCATTAAAAAAAACAAATGAGTGTTAAAAAAGATGATTCGAAAATAGAAATTAATAAAAAGATAAGAAAAATATAAATCAGGAAATATTAGAAATAAGCAAACAACTAAATAAATTATAAATATTTAATAGATATATATAAATTTAATTTTGTTTATTTTGATTCCAGTAACAATATTGTTAAGATTTTATTATTAAAGATCTATGGAGTATTATGGGTAAGTACTATATAATGAGAATAGAAGTAGTACAAATATTCTAATAAAGATTAAAATGAAAGCAATATCTTGGTTACAGAATTAAAATAATATATTTTAGGTAGGTGGAAATTATGAGAAGAAAAGATAGAGAAATGAGTAAAGAATTTGGATTAGAAGTTATAGATAAGGCAAGATATGGTGTTATTTCAATGATTGATGAATATAATGAACCTTATGGAATTCCTCTTTCTATTGTAAGGGATAAAAGCACCTTATATTTTCACTCAGCTATGGATGGAAGAAAGGTAAAGATATTTGAGAAAAACCCTAATGTTAGTATATCATTCATAGGAGAAATAAAGATTCCAGAAAAGTATACTAAAGGTGAACTAGATGAAATAGCAAAGGATGAATCTAAATCAGTATTACTTATTAGTAGTGTTTTTACAACGGAGTATGAATCGGCAGTTGTGAAAGGTAAGGTAAGATTAGTAGAAGATGAAGAAGAAAAAATAAAAGCCATGAGGCTAATATGTGAAAAATATACTTCCACAAAAATGGATTACTTTGATATAGCAGTTAAATCAGGATTAAAGAGGACTAATATATATGAAGTAGAGATAGAAGAAATTACTGCTAAAAGAAAGAAATATGATAAGAATGGTGAAGAAATGAAATGGGGTAGAATGGAGTAAGATTTCAAATGAACAAGTAGGAGCACTAAAATATAGAATTGATTTCAAAAGATAGTATTAGTGGTTTTGTTAGAGGTTTAGCATACTTCATCTAATGTATTCTTTACTATATCCCAATAAAATAAAGTCCTTATAATCAGGAGAGAGCATGGGCTAAAGTCTAGGCTCTCTTTGATCTTTTTATAGTTTTTATTTTGTGAAGGATTTATGTTTTGTGGTATTATAAAATGAGAAATATAAATATGACTATTAAATCAATATAATAATGATAAAGATATTTAAAGAAATAAATTGGGAAAAACCCAATACTAACTTAACAAAATACTTTTATGAATATATAATAAAGAGAATAGATATTGATGTAATATGGAAATTTGCACTTAATCACATAAATGTAATTTAAAATTCTTATTTATTGGAAAGAGTATTGAAAGAAAATTTACTAGTAGAAATAGAAGAAAATATTAAAATTCTATTAAATAATTTTGCATAATCATAAGAGGTGAATATATGAATATAAAAGAATTAAAAGTAAAAAATATTGACATTTATTCTATGATATTTTCAGGCATATTATATTTAGGCCTTGGAATATTATTTTTAACTCAAAAAGCAACTGTCATATTTGCAGTAAAGAATATTTTAAATCTACTAGTTATACTTTTTTGTATAACAGCAATCTTTCAAATCATAGGATTTTCTCCTATTAATAAAAAGAAATTTACTTCAATATCTAGATTATTTGGATTTATACTTAATCTAACTATGGCATACATTATTTACTTTAAACCTAAACTGATTATTTCAATCTTCCCGATGTTTTTTGGAATATATGCCTTTTTTGGAGGAATAATTAGACTTTTAATCTATATCCAATATAAGAAAAATCATGTAGAAAGAAGATTCTTTGTGGTTATAGAATCCATGATTTTAATATTTCTTGGAATAATTATAATGATTTATCCTCTATCAGCTATTTTACCTATCTCCAATGCAATTGGAATGTTTTTTATTCTCTACGGAATTTCATTTATTATAGATGCTTTATTAGATGGATTATCCATAGAGACAAAAGATTCTTTTAAAAGGAGAGTTAGAATTAATCTTCCCATATTTATGGTTGCATTCATTCCACATAAGATCTTGATGAAAATCAATAAGGCTTTTGAAACTGAGAAATTAAGTCTAGAAGATTTAATAATATCAAAAGAAAACACTGATTTTGATTTAGAAGTTTTAATACATGTAGGAGATAAAGGAGTTTCTGCTTTTGGTCATGTGGATATTTGGTTTGAGGATAGGGTAATGACTTATGGCAGTTATGATGAGGATACTTATAAATTAGCAGGAATCATATCTGATGGAGTTTTAATAGAAGTCTTTGATAAAGAGAAATATATAGAGTTTTCTCAAGAGTATATGGGAAAAACCTTATTTGGATTTGGTTTAAAGCTTAATAAAAATCAGAAGAAAAGGGTAAGGGATAGAATCGAAGATATTCGTAAAAATTTGTATGAATGGCATCCTAAAAGTCAAAAAGATAAAGAGTTAGGGATAATACCTGCAAACCCACATAAAGATTATGCAAGTATAGTATATGAACGGTTGAAAGGGAATTTTTATAAGTTTATGAAGGGACCATTTAAGACATATTTCGCTTTAAATACAAATTGTGTTCTTTTAGCAGATACTATAGTTGGCCAGGCAGGAATAGATTTAGTAAAAATCCAAGGATTGATTTCACCGGGAGCTTATTTTGAGTATTTTAATAGGGAGTTTTCAAGAAAAAATAGCTTTGTAATATCCAGAATTATATACTACAAAGATGGTAGAAAAAATGAAAAATAGTCAAAGAATAGATGAATAAAAATTGATTAAATCCTAGAAGTATTTTCAAGAGAAATCTTGTAAGTATTTTTAGGATTTTAATTTTACCTTATGCCTTATTCCATTATATGGAATATATTCCATAACAAGTCAAGAACAAATTCAACGATTCTATGTTAATATATAAATATTACAAAATTGTAACCTATTTTTTACTACTTTTGAAGAAAGGCGGAAACCAATGATAAGTAAAATTCAAAGACTTTGGCTAACTTTAGTATTTACCATTATGGTAATCATAATTCCTAAAACTACATATGCTAATTTAGAATCATCCCAAAATAAAGGAGATGTTCCAAGTAAATGGGCAATATCAGAAGTTGAGAAAGCTAAAGAGAGGGACATTGTACCAGATAAACTTCAAGGAGATTATAGAAAAAATATTACAAGGGAAGAATTTGCCGAACTTGCAGTAAGACTATATCAAGTTTTAAGTAAAAAAGAGACTATGATACAAGGACCAAGTCCGTTTAGTGATACAAACAATCCATATATTACCATGGGAAATAAGCTAGGTATAATAGATGGAAAAGGAGATGGAACTTTTTCTCCAGACAAAAATATAATTAGAGAACAAGTAAGTGTAATTTTATATCAGACACTAAAGGCCGCAAAACCAAAATATGATTATACAAATCCCAATAATTATGATTTTAAGGACTATAATATGATTTCAAGTTGGGCAAGAGAATCTGTAAATTATTTATATGGTGTAGAAATTATAAATGGTGTTGCTGATAATGAATTTAATCCAAAGGGTTATACCAGTAGAGAACAGGCAATAGTCCTTGCAATGAGAACCTATGAACAGGTAATAGCATCTGACAGGGCTTCTAGGAATGGATTAACTACATCAAGAGCTGGGACAAGCAGACAGTTAAATATTCAAGAAAGTGATTCAAGCGAAAAGATAAAGAGCATTATATCAGCTCAAATGGGGAAACCTTATCAATGGGGAGGAATAGGCCCCAATAGTTTTGATTGTTCAGGTTTAACTCACTATATATTTAGTAAGCTTGGCGTAGCAATACCAAGAACCTCAAAGGATCAAATAACAGCAGGAGTATATGTAGAAAAGAAGGATTTACAGTATGGTGATTTAGTTCTTTTCGCCAGAGACGGAAGAAATATAAATCATGTAGGAATATATGTAGGAAATGGAAACTTCGTACACGCTCCTCAATCGGGAGATGTAGTAAAGACAACTACCCTTACTACAGGATATTATGCAAACAGTTATTATACTGCTAGAAGAATTATCTCTAAATAAATTATAATAAAAATCTAAAAGAATAAAGGACTATTCTTCTATATAATAGACAGAAGAATAGTCCTTTTATATTTATATTAATTCCATTCAGTATTAACTATAATTTCTTTTTTTAATGTAATAGGATAATTACTATCTTTAGTTCTTTCGATTACATTATTGATAAATGACTTAGGTTCTAAACATTCTTCTGGAACTAGTACGCCAGTTTTTTCTATTTTGCCCTGTGCAAGTAATTCAGCTCCTAAAGCTAAAGGAATACTTGTTACTGATCTTATTGTAGATACTAATAAACTTCCAAAAGGAGAGCCAAAGTCATAAACTTCTTTTCCCTGGAAGGCATTTCCATAAACTTTATTTCCATCTTTTATTAGAGGAACTCTTCCAAAGAAATTTTCAATAGTATGGTCCAATACAGCAGGACCTTCTGGTTCTCTATTATTAATAGCCATATATATATTAATATCTTCAATCTTATCTAACTCCTTTGCACTATGTACAGCCATTAAAGGAATCAGTCCAGAACTAGGACCTAGTCCAACAATAACAGAAATATTTTTTTCTTTAGCTAATTTTTGATTTTCATGTGAATTCCTCCTTTGATTTATAATAAATATTTACCAAAGGATTATAAAAAAATAAAGATAGGCAGCAGGTATTTACATAATTTTACATATTTATAATTATTATACTATAATCCTGTAGAATGGATAAAAATATATATTAAGAATTATAAATATAGGAAATAAGTCCTAATATATAAGATTACAAATAATGGTAAAATATGTATATAATAAATTAATAGAGAAAATATTGTTTTAATATGGCAATATTTGGGATAGATGATAAAATTATAGCATAATTAAAAGGAGGGGTTTAAATTGAAAAGCATTAGAACTAAACTTATTGTCTATTTTTCGGTTTTACTATTAGTAGCATCTATTTCTACAGGTCTTATAACTATACTCACAGCTGACAAACTTCTTACACAAGAAATAGGAGAAGCATCCCATATCGTCTCCGTATTAAGAGGAAAGATTATAAAGGATACAACTATTAATATAATATGTGGTATATTTATTGTATATTTTATAGGAAACGCAATAACCAAGCCAATTATTGCTGGGGTAAAGCATTTAGAAGAAATAGCCGAATATAATATAACTAGAGAAACACCTCAAAAGTATGCTAGAAGAAAAGATGAGATAGGTAGCTTTATTAGAGCCATAGAACATATCACCGCTAACCTTAAAGAAATTTTAGGGGATATTAGCAGTTCATCGGAGCAAGTTGCCACTGCTTCAAAAGAGATGACATCAGTAACTTATCAATCAGCCATTGCCATAGAAGAAGTGGCAAAAACAGCAGAAGAAATAGCCAATGGTGCATCTGAACAGGCACAAAACACAGAAGAAGCCTCAGCAAAAGCTATGGAATTAGGGGAAATTATTGAATTAGATATTGAATATATTAAAGACTTAACAAATGAATCAAACAAAGTAATGGAAATAATTGATGATGGCATAGAAAAGATGGAAAATTTATATAATATAACACTGGAAAGCAATAGGGCTGTAACAGAAATACATACATCTATATCTAAAACTAAAGATAGTTCCAATAAAATTAGTGAAGCAAGTAATTTAATATCAGCAATATCAGAAAAGACAAATTTACTAGCTTTAAATGCTGCCATAGAAGCAGCAAGAGCAGGTGAAGCTGGAAGAGGATTTGCAGTTGTAGCAGATGAGATTAAAAAACTAGCAGAGCAATCGTCTTTTTCAATAGAAACCATTAATAAAGTAGTTGAAGAATTACAGGATAATGCTGAAAATACAGTAAACATTATGGAACAAGTGAAAGCTAGAGCTGAAGAACAGACAGAAAATGTTGTAAGTGGTAAAGATAAATATATACTAATATCTGAAGCTATGAAAGATACAGAAAGAATTATTAAAGAGATAAACTTATCAGAAAAAAATAAGGAAGAAAAGAAAGACGAAATACTTAACTTTTTACAAGGTCTTTCCGCCATTGCTCAAGAGAATTCAGCAGCTACACAGCAAGTAACAGCATCTATGGAAGAACAATCAGCATCTACAGGAGAAATATCTAAAGGCAGTGAAGGTTTATATGATTTGGCACAAGATTTACAATCTATTGTTAAAAAATTTAAAATCTAGTAAATAACATATATAAAAAACATAGTTGAGGAAGATTCCAACTATGTTTTTGTCATTTATTGTCGAAATAAATCTAATATGGAAGAAAGGTCAGAATAATGATATAATAATTTTAATAAGAGTCATTATATTAAATTGATAATAAAGGAGATAATTATGGATATAAAAACTAATGAAAAAATACATTCAAAGGATTGTATGATTTGTGGACAAGAACTTGAATATTTTGAAGAGTATAAGGACTTGGAATGCCTATATTGTCATGAAAAATTCAAATCCAATGTAAGCTGTAAAGATGGGCATTATGTATGTGATTCCTGCCATTCTATCAGTGGAAATGATTTAATAGAAAGATATTGTAAAAATACAGATAAAACTAATCCCGTTGAAATGGCAATTGAAATTATGAAAAGTCCTATGATAAATATGCACGGCCCAGAACATCACTTCTTAGTACCAGCAGTTCTTATAACATCTTATTATAATATTAAAGATGAAAAAAAGAATAAAATCAAAAAGCTTGCAGTTGCCAAAATGAGGGCGAAGGATGTGAAAGGTGGTATATGTGGATTTTATGGAAATTGTGGTGCAGCAGTAGGTACAGGAATCTTTATTAGTATAATAACAGAGGCAACCCCTCTGACAAAGGAAAACTGGGGATTGGCAAACTTAATGACTGGCACAAGTTTAATAGAAATATCTAAAACTGGTGGTCCAAGATGTTGTAAAAGAAATGTATTTACTGCAATAAAAACAGCAGCAAAGATTTCAGAAGAACATTTTGGAATGAAAATGTATGACTATGAAAACTACAAACCTATTTGTGGATTTAAATCTAACAATAGAGAGTGTTTAAAATTAGAGTGTCCTTATTTCAAATAGAGAATATAATAAACCATAGGGACAAACATATAATAATCTATATGAAATATTAGCAAATAGTATAATTTATTTGAAAAATATAATCAAGTGATTTAGTAGCTTCAAACCTTGTAGATTTACAAAAAATATTGTAATGAAAAAATTGAGGAAACAGGTGTGAAAAAATGAAAATTTCAAAGTTACTAAAAATAATAGGTGGTATAAGTATTGTTGTAATAGTAGTAAATGTAATGGCTTTACTTGGACTTAATTCAGCCATAAATCAAGAGAGAGAGGCAAAAGAAAAACAAATTGAATTTGAACATTTGGGACTAGAACTTAAAAAGGCATCAGATTATTTAACAGAGCAGACAAAGAATTATGTACTGTTAGGAGAAAAAGTATACTATGATAATTATTGGAAAGAAGTAAATGAAACTAGAACAAGAGAAAAGGTTTTAGTTAAATTGGAAGAATTAGGAGCAACGGAGGAGCAAATTCAAATATTAGATAAAGCAGAAAATGCTTCAAAGGATTTAGCAAAGGTAGAAGAAAGGGCTTTAGATATAGTATTAATTGGAAATATGGAAGAAGCTAGAGAGTTAATATTTAGTAGTGGTTATAATGACGCCAAGGCTGGAATTGATAAGTTAGTTAACGAATTCATAGAAGAGATAAACACCATGGCAAGGATAAATGCAGAATCAGCATTAAATAAGGCTAAACTTCAATTTATAATAGTATATATTCTCATGGCCTTACTCATAACTATTATAATTTTAACTTTTATGGTACTTTTGAAGAAGATTAAAGGATTGATAACTATAACAAAACAATTAGAAGAATTAGCAACAAATGATGGAGACCTTACTTCAAGAGTAGATATAAATAGTAAAGATGAAGTAGGGGATATTGCCAATAGTTTTAATATATTTGTGGAAAAGGTTAGAAATATAGTAGTGGAAATCGCAGATATATCTCAACAAGTGGCAGCTTCATCAGAGGAATTAAATTCTACGACGGAACAATCATCTGTTGCAGCTGAAGAAGTTGCAAGAGCCATAGATGAAATAGCAAAGGGAGCAACAGACCAAGCTAAAGATACAGAGGACGGATCAATTCATATAAACGATTTGGGAATATTTATTGAAAAAAGTTCGGAGTTAATTGAAAACCTAAATGAATCTTCAGACGAAGTTATAAAGTTAATAGAAGAAGGATTTGAATCCATAAAGGTTCTAAATACCAGTGCTGAAGACAACAATAAAATAAGTATAAGTGTAGGTAAAACAATAATGGAAACCAATACTAGTGCAGAGAAAATATCTGTTGCCAGCGATATGATAAGAAATATTGCAGAACAAACTAATCTATTGGCGTTAAATGCGGCTATAGAAGCCGCTAGAGCAGGTGAATCTGGTAGGGGGTTTTCAGTTGTAGCAGAAGAAATCAAAAAACTAGCAGAACAATCTACTGGATTTGCAAATGAAATAACAGAAGTAATTAAAGATTTGATTCAAAAAACAGAACATTCAGTCATGCTAATGGAAGAAGCAGAGAAGATAGTAAATTCTCAATCAACAAGTGTAGTAGACACAAGCAATAAATTTAAAGGTATATCAGAATTCATTCAAAAAATGAAAGATAGTATTGAAATAATAAATGAAAGTACTCAAGAAATGGGTATAAGAAAGGACGAAGTTATAAATATTATGGAAACCCTATCTGCTATTTCTGAAGAAAATGCTGCTGGAACTCAGGAAGCTTCTGCATCTATAGAAGAACAAACAGCTTCTATGGAGGAAATAGCCAATGCTAGTGAGGAATTAGCAAAACAAGCTGAGTCCATATTGAAAAGTATAGGAAGATTTAAATATTAGGCTTTATATAAAAAAATCATCTCAAGATAATTATCTTGAGATGATTTTTTTAATTGTTAATATGAAATTTATTCCAAGGAAACTCTTTATAAGGCAAAGATGTAAAACTCATATACTCCTTGGCGTTAGGATGCTTAAATCCTATTTTGTAAGCCCAAAGAGAAATTTGAGTCCATTCCTTTTTCTTCACAAAAGTCTTATTATACTTATTATCTCCCCATATAGGAAAGCCAGCATGAGATAGCTGAACTCTTATTTGATGATGACGTCCAGTCTTTAATATAATCTTTAGTAAGGTTAATGCTCCGTATTCTTCAGTATCTATTGTATCCAGTACACTATATTGAAGTATGGCTTCCTTAGAACCATGGGTTTTGTCGTCAACAACTTTACTCATATTAATAGTACGAAGTTTCTTCAGATGATTCCTTAACTCTCCCTGAGTTTCAAGGGGTTTTCCACATACAACAACTAGATATTCTTTATATAAGTTTCGGGCTGAAATTTCTTTAGATAAAAAGGAATTAGCCTTCTCTGTTTTTGCATATACCATAACGCCACCAACAGGTCTATCTAATCTATGTACCAATCCTAGATAGGGTCTATCTAATATACTCATCAAATCATCATCAGAGGTTTTATCACCCTGACAGGGGATTTTAGGTGGTTTTTCCACCACTAATATATCTTTATCTTCAAAAATAATTTTAATGTCCATATTTCCTCCATAAATTTATTCTATATCTTATTATTCTCTTATATAAAAAATATAGTTATAATAGTATTATAATAATAGTGTAAAATAAAGAAAAGAAAATAATCTATAATAGAGGTGGATTTTATGAGATATTTAATCAAAGAAAGGATATTTTCCTTTTCGGATAGTTTCACAATAAATGATGAAAATGGAAGACCTTTCTACGAAATAGTTGGGAAAATATTGTCTATAGGTAATAAATTAAACTTATATGATATGGAAGGAAGGAATTTATTCTATATTGAACAAAAGATATTTAGATTTTTACCAGAGTATAATATTTATGAAGGTGACAATCTGGTGGCGAAAGTTCAAAAAGAATTTACCTTTTTTAAACCTAAATTTACAATAGACAGTTTCTATGGAAACTTTACCATAGATGGAGATATTTTGGCCTATAACTTTAATATAATAAAAGATGGCAGACCCATTGCTTGGATAAGTAAGAAGTTCCTTAGTTTTTCAGATACCTATTCTGTAGATATATCAGATGAAGAAAACCAACCTTTTATACTAGCCTTAGTCATAGTATTGGATCAGGTATTTCATGATAATAGAAATAACAATTAAATTTAATGTAATCATAATGTAATACTAATGTAACCACTTTCCTATAAATCATTGATATACTATAGAAAAGATAAGGAGTGATTAAAAAATGAAAAAAACTACTAAATATATAGCATTGTCATTAGCAACATATATGACTTTAAGTCCATTAGCAGTTAAGGCTGAAACAAATGAAAATTTAGATATAATACCTATTTCTGCACCTATAACAGATAAGGAAGTACAGATTAAAGATTATATAAACTATGAAGGAAAAATTGTTGAAATAAAAAATGATGGAGATAAGCTTTCCATGCTTATAAAAGCCGAGGATGATGAATATGGACTAATACTCCATATCAATGAAGATGTGATTTTATTAAACCAAAAAACTAAAGATTTTACTGATAAAGATAAATTAAAAGAAGGAATGACTATTACTGCATATTATGCTAAACATACTCCAATGTTATTGAGCCTTCCAGGACAATTGACACCAGGAGTAATAGTTGTAAAAGAAAGTGAAGAACCGTCATTTATTAAGGTATCTGGTTTTAATGAAGATTTAGTAAGCGGAGAAAATGATCTAAAATTAAATATTAGTGAGGATACTGTTATAGTAAATAAAGATGGTGAAAAGGTAGAAAAAGAAGATATTAAAGACAAAGATTTAATAGTTTTCTATACTGCGTCAACGAAAAGTATTCCAGCACAAACAACTCCAGAGAAGATAATTGTAATTAAAGAAACATTAAAGGAAGAAAATGTTGAGATTACAGAAATTACAGCTTTAGACAAGATAATAATAGATGGAAAGGAAGTTAAATTAACCAACTTAATTTATACAAATGATGAAGGTATTAAGATGATACCCCTTAGACAAATAGCTGAGGCATTGGGATATGAGGTAAAATGGAATAATAAAGCAAGAAGTGCAGAATTAACAAAGGGAGCTCAATACACATCTATAGTTATTGGAGAAGATAACTATAATTTTGCAAAGATGCTGATTAAGCTTGGTACAGCACCAGAGTTTAAAGACTCAACTTCTTATGTACCCATTAGTTTTCTAGAGGAAGTTCTAAAGTTAGGAGTAGAAATAACAAAAGAGGGCATAATCAATATAGGTCTATAATATAAGATCTCCTTTAAAATCAGGAAATTATGATTTAATCATAGTTTCCTGATTTTTTAATTTAACGCATTAGCTTATTGTTAAAATATGGAAAAAGTGTTACAATGGTGAAAAAGAACCAATTTGTAAATCAAATTTTAGTATAAATAATAGGAGGGTAGATATTGAAGAGTAAAAATATAAGACTAAAAATAATTTATATAATCTTTGTAACATTAATCCCCTTATCAATACTAAAGTTTATAGATATACAAAAACAATTTAATGAAAGTATTGAAAATCAAATAGAGGTAAATTCTGATATAGCAGAAATGCTTAGCAATGTATTTGTAAATTTTTTGGAAAGAATATGGGACAACCAGTACACTATAGGTATTTCCATAACTACACATACTAACTGGAGCAATGCAAGTATAAAGGAATACTTGAACAAAATCAAATACAGAGACAACAACCTAGATATGCAATATTATTGGGCCACTGATGAAGGCATTATAACTACAGATCTATATAGTGATAATTTAGAAATAGATATACGTGACACTACATATTTTAATGAAATCTTATCTGGCAAGGAAAAAGCTGTGGGAAATTTGCAGCATAGTATTATTAGCAAAGAGTTAATAATACCTATAGCAAGAGGAATAAGAGTGGACGGAAAATTAAAGGGAATAGTTATAAATACACTAAACGTTAATGATATGGAAGATATAATACCATTAAATAAGCCAGATGATAAAAGCACATATGGAATAATCGATAAAGAGGGAACTTATGTATATTGTTCTATTAAAAATGATATGTCATTGGAAGAAAGAAAAATAGCCTTAGATTCACCTAGTATAATGGCATTAAAGGGACAAATAGTTAGAACCTCTGCAAGGTATTCTAATATAGAAGGCAAAGATAAATTAGAAGTGAATTTCCCCCTAGATGAAATAGGATGGTCAGCGTTTGCAGTTACTTCTATAGAAGAATTACTAATAGACAATAGACAAACCTTTACAAAAGATATATTTGTTCTTGTTTTCTTTTATTTTATATCGTTTATTATAGCAATGTTTGTATCCAATGGACTTATTAGATCAATAGATAAACTAAAGGATACGGCATATAAAGTTATAAAAGGTGACTTAACTATACGAACTGAAATAGAAAATGATGATTACTTAGGTGATGTGGGGCAAGCATTTGATAGTATGATAGACACTGTTAGTGAGAAGGTAAAAGAAGTAGAAGAATACAATGAATTAAAATCTCAATTCTTGGCAACTATGTCTCACGAATTGAAAACACCTCTTAATATAATATTAGGCTGTGTACAATTACTAGAAAACTGCGATATAGAAGATGAGGAATTTGAAAGTTACTTTAATAAATATATTTATATGCAGAAGCAAAATAGTTATAGACTCCTTAGACTTATAAATAATATTATTGATATAAATAAATTAGAGACAAACCATTTCCATTTCAGACCTATGAATAATGATATAGTCAAGGTAGTAGAAGATATTACTATGTCCATTGTTGAATACACCAAATTAAAAAACATCAATATTATATTCGATACAGATATAGAAGAAAAAATAATTGCTTTTGATTCAGATATGATGGAGAGAATTATTTTGAATCTATTATCAAATGCAATCAAATTTACAGAAGCTGGCGGAAAAATTGAGGTCAATATAAAAAATACAGAAGAAGTAGTTATGATCTCCGTAAGAGATAGTGGAGTAGGAATACCGGCAGATAAACTTCATATGATATTCGATAGGTTTTCTCAAGTTGACTCTCCATTGAATAAAAGAGCTGAAGGTTCAGGTATAGGACTGCATTTAGTTAAGGCATTGGTAGAATTGCATGAAGGCTATATATCAGTGGAAAGCGAACTGGGGCAATGGACAGAATTTATAATAGGGTTACCAAATAAAGTTTTGGATGAATTTTATGATATAGAAGATAGCAATAATCCAGTTAATGCTGAAAAGATACGAGTGGAATTCTCAGATATTTATGTATAAAGTGGAAACAAGAAAACCTTATACGGAAATATAAATTTATGTTAAAATATATATATTATATATAACAGGAAGTGATTAAATGTATTCAGAATACTCAATGAAGGTAATAGAACATTTTATGAGTCCAAGGAATGTTGGAAGCATGAAAGACCCTCATGGTGAAGGAACTTATGGAGATTTAAAATGTGGTGATTCCTTAACTATTTACATTAAGGTAAAAGATAATATAATAACAGATATTAGTTTTCTAGTATTTGGATGTACTGCATCTATAGCTACAAGTAGTATGATAACCGAAATGGCAAAGGGCAAAACCATAGAAGAAGCTTTAAGTATAACAGAGAAACAGCTAATAGATGCCTTAGATGGACTTCCTCAAAGTAAAATTCACTGTTCAGTTCTTGGGGTAAAGGGGTTGAGAGCTGCCATAGATGACTATTTAAAAAAGAATAAATCCTTATAAGAAATATCTATATTAAACCATGTACCTATTGATAAAAACAATTGGAACATGGTTTTTTTACATGATAATATTTAGATGTATGTAATTCTTAAAAAGGAGCGATAATATGAGACCAGTTGTAATGGAAGAAGTTGAAGCGTTAAGAGGCGTGAATTCAGTTAAAATAAAAGAGGCTCACGAAGCAGGAAAAAAAGTAGTAGGAATGTACTGTGTATTTTCACCTTCAGAAATAGCATTAGCAGCAGACGCAATTTCTGTAACTTTATGTGGGACAACCCAGGCACCAATAGAAGATGCAGAAAAAGAATTACCAAGAAACCTATGTCCACTAATTAAATCTAGTTATGGTTTTGCAATTACAGATAAATGTCCATACTTCTATTTTTCAGATGCTTTATTAGCAGAGACTACTTGTGATGGAAAGAAAAAGATGTATGAATTAATGGGTAAAATAAAACCTATGCACATAATGAATTTGCCACAAACAGCTGATGATGAAGATTCACTGGAATTGTGGAAAAAAGAAATGGTTAAATTTCAAAAGTTTCTAGAGGAAAAATTTGAAGTAGAAATAACAGATGAAAAACTAAAAGAAGCTATTAAGCTTATGAATAGAGAAAGAGATGCAATGAAAAGATTACATAAACTAAATGCTCACAAGCCTGCACCTTTATCTGGAATGGATATGATGTTGGCTCAATGGCTAAAAGGATTCAATGTAGATAAAGAAGCAGGAATAAACTTAATTGAAAGACTAATAGCTGAAGTAGAAGAGAGAATGGAAAAGGGAATATATGCCTTTGATGAAAATGCACCTAGAATATTGCTTACAGGATGTCCAATAGGAGCTGGTTCTGAAAAAGTGCTAAAAGCATTGGAAGAAGCAGGAGCATCAGTAGTAGCTTTAGAAAATTGTACTGGATATAAGGGCCTAGATGTAATGGTAGATGAAAATAAAGACCCTATAACTGCTTTAGCAGAAAAATATTTATCTACTCCTTGTTCATGTATGACCAATAATAATGGAAGATTGGATTTAATAGAGAGATTAGCTAAAGAATATGATGTAGATGGAGTAGTAGATTTGACTTGGCAAGCATGTCATACTTATAATATAGAATCCTTTACAGTTAAGAAATTTGTTCAGGAAGAACTAAATCTTCCGTTTATTCAAATAGAGACTGACTACTCAGATTCAGATACTGGACAAGTAAAAGTAAGAGTTGAGGCTTTCTTAGAAACCATAGAAAAACCATCAATGGCAAAGTAAAGGATGAGAAATAATGTATTATATAGGGATAGACATAGGATCAACGGCAGCAAAGGTATCTGTATTTGAAGAAGATAATCTAATAAAGAACTTCACCATGCCTACAGGATGGAGTAGTGTAGAAACTTCAAAATCAATAAAAGAGAAACTAGAAAAAGAAAATATAAAAATAGATGAGTCGAAGGTCATAGCCACTGGATATGGAAGAATCTCCGTTCCCTATGCAGATAAAACCATAACAGAAATAACCTGCCATGGTAAAGGCACTCACTATTTACTAGGAACAGATGCAACTG
The DNA here is from genome assembly GCF_009695605.1 of Tissierella pigra. Lineage (GTDB taxonomy): Bacteria > Bacillota > Clostridia > Tissierellales > Tissierellaceae > Tissierella > Tissierella pigra. The sequence goes on along the minus strand of NZ_VUNQ01000022.1, from coordinate 30,613 downwards.
TAATAGACATAGGGGGTCAGGATACCAAAATCATTACATTAGAGAATGGGAAAGTATCTAACTTCACCATGAATGACAAATGTGCAGCAGGTACTGGTAGGTTTTTGGAATTAATGGCAAACACTTTAGGTGTCAGTATAGACGAATTAGCAGAAATGGCTCTTTCAGGAGATGATGTAAATATCACTAGTATGTGTACAGTATTTGCAGAATCTGAAGTCATAAGCCTTATAGGAGCGGGGACAAAAAGAGAAAGCATAGCAAGAGGAATAGTAAATTCCATTACAGGAAGGGTATATGCTCTTCTTCACAAACATGGTACTACAGATACTATTTTTTTAACAGGTGGATTGTGTGAAGTAGAACCTTTTGTTACTCTTCTGTCGGAAAAACTTCAAAATGAAGTAAAAACAAGTGATTTGGCTAGATATGCAGGTGCCATAGGAGCGGCATTATTAGCAAAAAGTATATAAACATAAAAAGGCTAATTGATAATTCAATTAGCCTTTTTATGTTTATATATAGTGGGTATAAATATAAAAAATTAATACTAATTTGATAGTTATAAAATTAACTAATATATAATAGAATATTGTCGATAAATATTTATAATAGTAATGATATTAGGGGGGAGAAGAATTGAAGAAAAATAAGAAAAGTATTAAGACTCAGTTGACAGTATTACTTCTATTTATATCAGTTGTTCCATTAGTATTGTTGGGAGTATTGTCATATAAAATATCTTTTGATACATTATATGATAAATTAAAAATTATGTCTTTACAGAATATAGAGGAGGTTCAAAATTCCATAGATTTTTCCTTTGGAAGATTTGAATCACTAATTAATATGTTCAGTGAAGATCCAATGTTTAAAGATGTGTATTTTGATTATGAACTTACTGGTGAGGTCTTTGAAAAATTAGGATATGCACACAAAAGTGATGCGGCGATTTTAGGAGCATATATAGGTTTAGAAAATAAACAGACCATATTATATCCTGAAACTGAATTAGCACCTGATTATGACCCTACAGCAAGGGATTGGTATAGGGATGCAGTAGTAAATAAGGGAAACATAACTTACTCAGACCCATATATAGACGCATTTACAGGAAAAAATATAATAACTGTATCTAAAACTGTAGAACAAAATGGAAATATAGTAGGTGCCCTTGCAATAGATATAGCTTTAGAGGACTTGACTAATATATTATCATCTATTAAAGTTGGAGAAAATGGCTACTTACATATAATTGATTCAAAAGGGGTAACAGTAGCCCATCCAGATTCTCAAGAATTAAGCAAGGAGACAGCCAAAGAAATGCCTTGGTAGGATGATGTGCTAAATAGTGACCAGAACTTTGAAACCTATAGAATCCAAGGGAAAAGAGGATATATAGGACATACAACAGATAGTAAGAGGGATTGGAAAATAGTAGTTACTTTAGACGAAAAAGAACTATTAGATGACATTAATAAACTAAAGTCAATAATTCAAATTATAGTGGTTATTATAGCTATTGTTTCAGTGGCATTATCTTTAATTGTAGTTAAAGGTATGAATAATAGTATAAACAAAATTTTAGAGGCATTTCAAAAAGTATCCAGTGGTGATCTCTTAGTGCATACAGATATAAATACTAAAGACGAATTTCAAACTTTAGGAGAGGGATTTAATAATATGGTGGATACTATTAAGGAATTGGTTTTAGATATAAATAACTCCTCAGATATTATATTCTCCACATCGGATAATATGAGTACCAGTGCAAATGAAACTTCCATAGCAGTAGATGAAATAAGTATTACAATTGACCAATTAGCTCAAGGAACCATAACTCAAGCAGAAGATATTAACGAAGGAGTAATAGCTCTAAATAAAATTGTAGAAGAAATTCAGAATATAGAAGAATTGGCAAACAATATGAACAACATATCTTTAAAGACCAATGACTTAAGTCAAGAAGGACTTAAACATATGAATAAATTAACGGAAAGAACAAGAGAAGTAAATATATCCACTGGGGATATGTCTAAAGTTATAAAGGAAATGGATGAAGCAACTGGAGAAATTGGAATCATAACTGAAGCTATAAATAGTATATCATCTCAAACAAACCTTTTAGCATTAAATGCAGCAATAGAGGCAGCTCGTGCTGGAGAAGCAGGAAGAGGATTTTCTGTAGTAGCAGACGAAATAAGAAAACTAGCGGAACAATCGAGTACCGCTACAGCAAAAATTCAATCCTTAATAGAAAGTATAAAAGGAAAATCCCAATTAGCAGTATATTCCATGGATAATACTCAGTCAATAGTTAAAGACCAAACTGAATCTGTTGAAGAAACAAGAGAAATATTTGGTAAAATATTGGAGAGTATCAATAGTTTAATGGAAGGTATAGGGAATATAAAATACACTATAGAAGATACCAATAAGGATACGGATAATATAGTAAATACTATGGCAAGTATAGCAGCAGTAGCAGAAGAATCCTCTGCAAGCACAGAGGAAGTATCTGCATCTGCAGAAGAAATAAATGCAACTATGACAGAATTTAATGAAACAGCATTAAAATTAAAGGAATTATCACAAGAACTAAAAGAAAGGTTGAATATTTTTAGAATATAGATATATTATTTTCAATAACTCCGATTTTTGATGTCTAGCTTCAAAGATTGGGGTTATTCTATAATGACACAGAATTAAATTTGTATCTAAATTTATCATAGTAATATATAATACTATGTTTACTATTCCAAGATTAACTAGCTTTTTATATAACAAATATAATGGACAAAGAATTTTAATATATGATAATATATATTTACAACTTGACTTAAATATAGTAACTAATTATTTCTAAAGGAACTGCTTAAGTAAATATTAGGCTAAGGAGGAAATAGATTGGTATTTAATGAAGAATATATTGAAAATGAAAATCATAACGAGAAAATAATGAAAATGGAAAGAAAGATAAAGGAATTAGAAAAAGAAAATAAATTTCATAAAGAAAGAGCATTAACTGCATTGGAGCTAGGAGATGCAGTGTCAGATGGTATTTGCATAGTAGATAGTCAAGGTGTAGTAACTGAAATTAACAAGGGTTATACAGAAATAACAGGAATTTGCAGAGAAGAAATAGTTGGTAGACATATACAAGATATGCTAGATAGGAAATACTTTACCAGTGCAGTTTCTCTAGAAGTTCTAAAAAGTAAAAAAAAGATATCTGCAATTTCAATAATTAAAAACAATAATAAAAAGGTACTAATAACTGGAAATCCATTTGTAGACCAAAAAGGAAATATATCCCAAGTAATTACTGTAATGAGAGATTTTACGGAAATTAATTCATTGCGAGAAAGATTAGAGAAGGCAGAAAACGAAAATAAAAAGTATCTCAGTGAATTAAGATACATAAGAGATAGTCAAAATGAAAGTGAATTTTTAGGAAATAGTCTTGATGCCAGAAAAATTAGACAAACTATTAACCAAGTTGCAAAAACAGATGCAACTGTTTTAATCACAGGTGAAACTGGAGTAGGTAAGGAAATTATATCTAGAGAGGTCTATAAAAATAGTAATAGGAGTGATGGACCATATATAAAGATTAACTGCGCTGCAATACCTGAAACTCTTTTGGAGTCGGAATTATTTGGATATGAAAAAGGTGCTTTTACTGGAGCATTGCAGAAGGAGAAGATAGGGTTATTAGAAATGGGACATAAGGGAACCGTATTATTAGATGAAATCGGAGAGATGCCCATGCAATTGCAATCTAAAATATTGAGATTTTTGCAGGAAAGAGAGATCACTAGAGTAGGAGGCACTATACCTAAACTATTAGATGTAAGGATTATTGCAGCAACAAATCAAAATCTATTAGAGCAAATAAAGCAAGGTAAATTTAGAGAGGACTTATATTATAGATTAAATGTTATTCCAATAACTATACCACCTATTAGAGATAGAAAAGAAGATATCAGAATTCTTGCATATAAGTTTTTAGAAGTATTTAATAAGAGGTATAAAAAGAATTTAGAGTTTGATGAAGCTGCATTACAAGCATTAGAGTATTATAATTGGCCTGGTAATGTTCGTGAATTAGAAAATACCATAGAAAGACTTGTTATTATCACTAATGAAGAATTTATAACTATGGATTGTGTAATGAATACTTTAAGCACAGACAAGATTTCTATTGATTTGTTTACTAAAGATGATATTACCTTAAAAGAGGCTATTGATATGTTGGAAAAAAATATAATAGAAAAGGCCTTTAGAAAACATGGTAGCACCTATAAGGTAGCAGAGATTTTAGGAGTATCACAATCAACCGTTGTGAGAAAAATGCAAGCCTTAGGTATAGAAAATTAATACAATAATGAATTTCAATAATGCAATATTGAATTAAAAAATCACAATTAGTAAGAGTATTTATACTAATTGTGATTTTTATTTATATGGCATATTTATTGCAAGTATTAATAAGGTTTGTCAATTTACTCTGTTAATTTAGGGGCTATATTTATTTTATATTTATTTAATTTATTATATAATGTAGGTCTGCTTATGTTTAATATCTTTGAAGTCAGTGAGATATTATAGCTACAATACTCTAAGGCACGTAAAATGGCTTCTTTTTCGGCTTCTTCAATAGTAGCTATTTTTATATCTGTCGAAGTATTTTTAGAGCATCCATGTAAACTAATAGTCGTATTTTCTGGGAACTCTATATTGGAATATAATATATTGTGTATATCTTGGTCGTCGATAGTACCTTCTTGCTTTATAATGTTTAGTCGGTTTAATATATTTCTTAACTGTCTTACATTACCAGGCCAACTATAATCTATTAACCTTTCCATTGCATTCTGCGTAAAAGAAACCCTGAGTTGATCTAATTCAATAAAATGTTCTACTAAAATAGGGATATCTTCAGTCCTAGCCCTTAATGGTGGAATTATAATTTCGATAGTATTTAGCCGATAATATAAGTCTGAACGAAACTTACCCTCCCTAGATAGTCTGTGTAAATTCGCATTAGTAGAAGCAATTATTCTAGCATTTAAGGGAATAAGTTTAATATCACCTACTCTTTCAAATTCCTTTTCTTCTAAAACTCGTAGGAGTTTACTCTGTAGTCTTAAATCCATATCTCCAATTTCATCCAACAATATAGAGCCACCGGAAGCAATCTCAAATTTCCCCTTTTTATTTTCTGTAGCCCCGGTAAATGCTCCTTTTACATGACCAAAAAGTTCTGATTCTAATAGTGGTTCTGGTATTGCATTACAATTTATCTTAATAAAGGGAGATAGTTTATTATAAAACTTGGATGAATGTATGGCATTGCTTATAATTTCTTTTCCTGTACCTGTTTCTCCAAGGATTAAAACTGGATGATTAGATATAGCAGCACTTTCGCATTGAACAATCATATCTTTTACTATCTTACTATTACCTATGAAATCTTCAAATAGATAGCTAGTTTCAAGTCTTGATATCTGATCATATAAATCCTTAGGCAAAGAAGGATCCATATTGGTTATATTCCATAGGATATTTTTTAGCATAGAAATATTTCTATACAATATGGTACCTAAAGCACCAATAGTCTGTTCTTCCCATATAATTGGAAATATATTTGCAAGTATTTTTCTTCCATGTATTACCTCTATAATACCCATTTCAGCTCTTCCGGTATTCAATACTTTTTTAAATGGTAAAGCATCATAAAGGTAATCAATGTTTTTTTCTATAATTTGATTTTTTGATTCTTTCCTTAATTTAGGGATACTAGAACTAACATGGATTATCTTTTCTTGGGAATCAACTAATGTGGCCATATCGAAGAGTTTTTCCATTATTTCATCAAGAATACCATTTCTTTCATATATTTGATCCTTAGACAAATTTATATACATAATTTACCTCCGAAAAAGATTAATTTGTATATAAGATACCACATGACTAGTTAAATGTAAATTGATAGTGGAAGAAAAATATACAATTGTAAAAATAAGTGTAAAAAAATATTACAAAGCTAAAACATTGACAATTTTAAAACTAACAAATTTAGTTATGAGATAACTGGCATATTAATTGCAATATTATAAAGTGGAATTCTTCATATAAAAATATAAATAAGGGAGATGAAAAGATGAGTATAAGAGAATTAACAAAAGAAGAACAATCAAAATCTTATTCTAAGTATTTTTATAATCCAATAACTCCACCTAATAAAGAGCTATTGGAGATTTTAGCCCAAGGGTCAATGGAGCCCAGTAAGGCTTTATTGCCTGAAGATATTAATGATCTTTTAAATCCGGGATATTTTGATGTGGAAACAGGATATTGTAATTTAGAAAATGGTACAGGGTATATTGCAGTATTAAACAAGATGCCAGGGGTTACAATTGATATGGTGAATTGGTGGTTTGCATGGCATGGACTTGAAGACTTACGTTATATGTTATGGTTCAATAAAGGCCATTATGGTGTTTCAATAGATGAAAAAGATAGAGAAAAAATATTAGACCCAAATACTTCTATGACAGATAGATTTCAAGGAATAACACACTATGTAAAAGAAGATACAGGAATAGGAATTGAAAATATTGCAATTAATTTCTTAAAACCAGAAGATGTTGGTTTTGATATGAAGAGATTTCATTCTCCAAATGTGGGAACTGTAGTTATAGGGAATGGACTATCATCTATGGAAGGAGCTCCAGAAGATGCACCAAAGATTCCTGCAATTATGTGTCATTTCATAAGGGAGATAGAAGGTGGAGTGGAGTTTCGTACAAGATTTTGGATGGGATATAGAATCATAGACAAAAAAACTGTTAAACTATTGCCACCAGGAATACAAGTACCTATAGAGGCTATAAAAGCCTTGGCTAACCATGCAGTTGAAGAATATACGCATTTGGCTTCTTTTTTGCCTAAGATCTATGAAGAGGAGAAAGAGAAATCTTTTATCTAAATCAATTTAGTAATTAAGGTTTTGTTATTTTAAAGGTATTTGCTTGTGTAATAATTTCCAGTATAGTTTTATATTAAAATTTTAAGCAAGGGGAGAATAATAATGAAAAAGAAGATAATGGGGATTACTGCAGGTAGGAAAAATAGTAATAGTGAAATTCTTTTAAAAGAGGCTTTATTATATTGTCAGGAGGCTGGAGCGGAAGTTACTATGATTAACTTGAGGGATTATAATATCATTGATTGTACAGGCTGTACTGTATGTACCCATGGTATGTCTCAGGGAAAAAATCTCGGATGTACCCTTGACCAAAGGGATGACAAAAAAGAAATTATGGAAGTAATGTTAGAACAAGATGGAGTTATTTTTTCTGCTCCAACTTATGACTTAATGGCTACTGCTACCATGGCCAGGTTTTTACAAAGAAGTCTTAGTTATGAAACTGCTTTTCTAGAATCAATTAATGCCATAGAACATAGAGATCGTGTTGGTGGATTAATTGCAGTAGGAGGTTCTACTCGTTCGTGGCAGTCTATGGCTCTTGAGACATTACAAGCAGGAATGTTTACGACGGATATTAAAGTAGTTGATATGTATTTAGCAACTAGAGTGCCAGCTCCAGCACAATGCTTGCTTCACGATGATATGATTGCTCGTGCAAGAGAAGTTGGGGAAAATGTGATGAAGGCAGTTAATACTACTCCAGAAGAAAGAACATGGCTAGGAGATCCAAATATGGGATGGTGTCCAAATTGTCATTCCAATGCCTTAATTCTTGGAGAGGAACAATGGGATGGTCTTCACTTTCCTATTGAATGTCAAGTTTGTGGGGCAGGTGGAACATTGGAGAAGACTGACAATAATAAATGGGAGTTTGTAATTCAGGAAGATGGGCTTTGCCGTGATAGAACAACAGTAGAGGGACGTGCTCATCATCTAGTTGAAATTGGTCACACTCAAGGAGGATTTTACACAGAAGAGAATAAGGCAATTGTGAATTCAAAGATTGGAAAGTATAAGGAATTAAACTTCCCGTCTATAGAAACAAATAAATCTGAATAATAAAGGAGGAACAAGATATGAAAAAGTTGGAAACAGATGTAATTGTAGTTGCGGCAGGATTATCAGGTTTAGCAGCAAGTATTGCAGCAGCAGAAAATGGAGCTAATGTAATAACCTTTGAAAAATCAAATACAACAGGTGGAGCTGCAAATATGGGTATGGGGCCTTTAGGAGTAGGATCCTCAATACAAAAACAACAAATGGTTTCTTTATCACCGGGAGAAGCATTTAGAAAACATATGTATTTTACACATTATGGCGTGAATGCACGTTTAGTTCGTGATTATTATTTCAAATCTGGTGATACCATAGATTGGTTAATGGATATGGGTGTTGAATTTGTTGGAGTACAAAGAGCATTTAGTGCTCCAGAAGCAACTAGGCCATATTCCGATGGTGAATTTACGTGGCATGTTGTAAAACCAGAAGGTGGTGGACCTCCAGGACCACGTTGTGCATCAACTATGACAAAGAAAATGACCGAAAGAGCTATAGAATTAGGTGTGGAAATTTTATTAGAAACTCCAGTAACGAAAATAATCATGGAAGACGGCAAGGCAGTGGGAGTTTTTGCAAAGGATAAAGATGGGCAAGAAATTGAAGCTAGAGCGAAATCTATTATATTAGCAACTGGCGGATTCGGTGATAACCCAGAAATGATTAGAGAAGAAACTGGATATAAATTTGGAGAGACTATTTTTAACTTTGCTATTCCAGGCATGAAAGGTGAAGGAATTAAGATGGCTTGGGAAGCAGGTGCAGGTCAAACTAAATGTACAATGGAGCTAATGTATCAATTACCAGATAACATGAATCACTTTATCCTTGATGGAGTTTTCCGCCAACCTTGTCTATGGGTAAATAGAAATGGAGAAAGATTTATGCCAGAGGATCAAATTGGAAATACAACATTTACAGGTAATGCAATATCTGCACAGCCAGGTCATGTGGCGTTTTCAATTTTTGATAGCAGAATGTTAAAGAGATATAAGAAACATGGAGCAGATATAGTATCACACGTACACCCTCATGACTTATTTGATCATTTTGATGAGCAGTGGGAGAGAGATATTGCAGAGGGATATGAGCCAATAACACAAGCTGATACAATTGAAGAACTTGCAGAAAAGGCAGGGATTGACGTCCAAGGATTGCTAGATCAAGTAGAAGAATATAACAGTATGTGTGAAGCAGGATTTGATGAAATATTTGAAAAAGATAGGGCTTATATGCAACCAATTGCCAAAGGGCCATTTTATTGCTGTCGTCAAAATGTAGGAGCATATGGAAGTTTAGGTGGAATTTTAATTAATCATAGAACAGAGGTAATGACTCAGGATTCAAAAGTAATTCAAGGTCTATATGCAGTGGGTACTGATGCCTGTAATATTTATGGGGACAGCTATCCATTTATACTGGCAGGAAATACAATGGGATTCTGTCTAAATAGTGGGCGTATTGCTGGTGAAAATGCAGCAAATTCATTATAAAAATTATAATAAATATTCCTTATAGGATATATGGTCTGGCTGATAATATTCAGCTAGACTAATTTAAGGAGGAAATGCTAAAGATGAAAATAGTAATTGATGGAAAAGAAATAATAGCAGATGAAGGTAAGTTCATTCTGGATATGGCAGCTGACTCAGGCATATACATACCGCATCTATGTAAACACCCAGATTTAGAGGCAGTTGGTGGATGCAGGTTGTGTTCTGTAGAAGTGGAAGGAATAGAAGAGCCAGTACCAGCCTGTAAAACAATGGCAAGAGATGGCATGGTTATTAAGGTTGATTCGCCAAAAGCAGATAAAACAAGAAAAATGGCCATGGAATTAATATTAGCTACCCATCCTGCAGATTGTACAGGATGCCCTAAGTATGGAAATTGTGAATTACAATCTCTATATCAATATATGGGTGTAGGTCCAGAGGGATGGAGAAGAAAAACAAGAACAGTACAAACTGATGAAAGTAACCCATTGATTAGACATCTATTTACTAGATGTATTCGTTGTGGACGATGTATCAGAGCCTGCAGGGAATTACGTGGAGTTAAAGTTTTAGATTATCAAAGAACCAAGGATGGTATTCAAGTGGGAGTAGATGAAGGAGTATCCTTACGTGAAGCTGGCTGCAGGTTCTGTGGTGCTTGTATAGAGGTTTGCCCAACTGGATCTATAATGGATGCTGTTGGTGTTCTTAATGAAGATATATCATATAGAGAAGCAATAGTACCATGTAAAACTGCTTGTCCTGCCCATATAGATATTCCAAGATATATTAGATATATAAAAGAAGGTGATTTTTCTAAAGCCACAGCAGTAATCAGAGAGAAGGTACCATTTCCAGAGATATTAGGAAGTGTATGTAATCATTTGTGTGAAGATAACTGTAAAAGAAATGAATTAGGAAAACCTATTTCCATTTGCAAATTAAAGAGAGCTGCCTCTGTAAATGATAATGCTCAATGGAAAAACAATGCACTTAATTCTAATAGAACAGGAAAAAAGGTAGGAGTTATAGGTGCTGGGCCAGCAGGTTTAACAGCTGCATATTATTTAAATAAAAAGGGACATGAAGTTACAGTATTTGAAGAGAATGAAAAAGCCGGTGGTCAATGTAGATATGGAATTCCATCATATAGATTGTCAGATGAGCTATTGGATAAAGAAATATCAACTATTATTGATGAGGGAGTAAACTTAGTTACTGGAAGAAAAATTAATTCGCCAAAAGAGTTATTGGAAGAAGGCTATGATTCTGTATTGATTACTATAGGAACTCATAACGGTACTAAGCTTCCAATAGATGGAAATGATTTGGATGGAGTTTATGTAAATACAGACTTCCTAAAAAGAACAAGGCGAGGAGAAAGGATAAAACTAGGTAAAAAACTCATGGTTCTAGGTGGTGGTAATGTGGCTTATGATTGTGCCAGAACAGCCATTAGGCTAGGAGTGGAAGAGGTTCATATAGCTTGCCTTGAAACAATAGACAAAATGACAGCAGGAAAGGATGAGATTCAAGAAGGTAAAGAAGAAGGCATTATATTGCACTCTGGACACTCATTCTTAAGGATTACGGGAGAGGAAAAGGTTCAAGGAGTAGAATTAAAGAAGGTAGATAAGTTTTATTTTGATGAAAATCGAAGAGCAGTTTTAGAATTAGTAGAAGGCACGGAGGAAATAGTAGAAGTTGATAATGTAATATTTGCAGTAGGACAGAGACCTTATGGAACCGATAAAATGAATTTAGAATTAATAAATAATTCCTATATTAAAGTAGATAATAGTTTAAAAACAAATATAGAGGGAGTATATGCTGCAGGAGATGTAGTTACAGGAACCAAGTCTGTAGTAGAAGCTATTGTAGCAGGAAGAAAAGCAGCAGAAGAAATAGATAAATATTTTGGGGGGGATGGGGATATTACTGAAAAGCTATTAGAATATGAAATTCCAGATCCGTATATTGGACAATGTCCAGGTTTTGGAGACCTAGAAAGAAATAGCCCATCTATGATATCCTTAGATAGAAGGAAGAGTAGTTTTGAAACAATTGAAAATGCATTTGAAGAAGAGTTAGCAATGAAAGAAGCTAATAGATGTTTGCAATGTGATCTAAGGTTAAATCTAAATAATCCAAAATTTTGGAATGAATATTAGAGGTGATGAAAATGGACAACACAATAGTTTGCAATACTGTACCTATATATTCAGAAGCACCAGTTTCTCTAGAAATATTAAAGGATAATATCTCACAGGTTATAGATTCAATATCAGAAGATCCAATGATTAAAAAATATTTAATTGTTGATAAAAAGGACAAAAAGACAATAGACTTACTAAAAGAACAAATAAAAACTTTACCAGATTCAAATATAGAAATTTTAGAAACAGAAGTCATAAATAATTTTGTTTATGGGAACTTAACAGCAATTGAAAGTTTAATTAAAGGCGAAAAACCAATACCATATGGAATTAATAAAAAATTACCAATATACTCTGTTGAAGAACTATTAGGGTCTAAAAATAAGGCTGTGTTTATTAATGGTAATATTAAAAACAAAGGATTATTTTCTTTTAATAAAAATGTAAAACCAAGGGATATATTGAATCAGTGCAGATCTGATAATAAATTTAAGGGAATGTACTTTGGATATCCTATGGGAACTTTAATATCAGATGAACAATTAGATGATGAAATTGAACTGACTACAGATTATATATTTATTTTTGATGAAAGTCATTGTATTTTAGATAGGCTTGTTGATATTTCAAAAAGATATTTAAGTGAATCTTGTGGACGTTGCGTTTTTGGGCATGAAGGGACTACACAGATTTATATGATTTTATCTGATATTGCAAATAAAAGAGGAAAAGCTGAAGATATTGAGCAATTGTTGGACTTATGTAATCAGATGCGGAATCAATCTTTATGCGATATTGGGATAGCAGCTGGTAATACAGTAATAACTGCTATTAATAATTTCAAAGAGGAAATCTTAGGACATATAATAAAAAAAGATTGTAAAGCTGCTGTATGTAGTAAGTTTATAACCTACCATATCCTTGATGATAAATGTAATGGATGTAATGAATGTCAGAATATATGTGAAGAAGAAGCAATATTAGGGAAGAAGAGGTATATTCACATAATCGATCAAGATGAATGTATTCAGTGTGGATCTTGTATTAGTGTCTGTGGGGAAGAGGCAATTATAAAAGCAGGAAGAATAAAACCTAAAACCTTAAAGAAACCAATTCCCTGTAAAAATTAAGATAGGTATAGAAAAATAATACAATAATGAATTTCAATAATGCAATATTGAATTAAAAAATCACAATTAGTAAGAGTATTTATACTAATTGTGATTTTTATTTATATGGCATATTTATTGCAAGTATAATGTTGTGAGTTCATCAAATGGAATTTATTTATAATGAAAATTGAGGGGTGATTTTGTGGAGGGAAAAACTAAAGAGGAAATTTTTAATCATTTTATATATATAGCATCTTATCTTCCAGAACTTTTTAGTGAAGATATAATAATAGGAGTAACAGATAGGAAAAAATTTCTTTATCAAAGTATAAATGATAATATTCCAGTTACTGCTAGAAGAGGTGATGAAGTAACAAAAGGGGATGGTATGTATGAAACTATGGAAGAAGAAAAGACAATATCGGTGATTGTTCCAGAGGAAAAATTTGGTGTAACCTTTAGATCAGTATCTGTACCTATTCGAGATGAAAATGGAGAAATTATTGGTGCCTTTGGTGTAGGAAGAAGTTTAGAAAAACAAGTAAAGATAGGTTTGTTGTCAGAAAACTTATCAAGCTCTTTACAAGAAATTTCCCAAGCTATAACACAAATTTTTGCAGGAGTACAAGGTGCTACCTTATCCAATACTAATGTATTAGATATAGCTAAAGATGCCTATGAAGATGCTAAAGGTACCGATGAAATAATAAGATTTATAAATGGAGTTGGTAGACAAACAAATTTATTAGGGTTAAATGCTACTATAGAAGCTGCAAGAGCTGGAGAGTATGGCAGAGGTTTTGGTATAGTTGCAGAAGAAGTAAGAAAACTTTCAACATCCAGTAGTGAATCAATACAAAAAATAGAGGTTGTATTAAACAGGATGAAAGAATCCATAAATCATATATTAGGAAATATAAATGAAACCGATATTCTTTTTCAAGAACAAGTTGCAGCTTTAGAAGAAATGACAGCAAATATTGAGGAACTAAATTCTACAGCAATGATATTAGAGGAAATGGCTAATGAATATTAATTTATTCTTTCATATAATTATAATTTGCCATATATAAAAGAAGAATGGAATAATACCTTATAGGAGTTTATAAAGGAGGATAAAATGATTTATAGAAATTTCGAGGAATTAATTAAAAAAGTCCAAAGTACTGAGCTTAAAAAACGAGTGGCAGTGGTTTCAGCTCAAGATGAACATACTCTTGAAGCTGTATTTAAAGCAAAACAAAATAATATAGTAGAACCTATATTAATAGGAGATAGATTGGAGATAAAAAGAATCTTAAATAATCTACATATTGAATTAGATGACAAGCATATTATACAAGTCGAAGATGATGTTGCAGCAGCCACTAAAGCTGTGGGGTTAATTCACAGTGGGGAAGCTGATTTTATAATGAAGGGAAAAATTCAAACAGCAGATCTTTTGAAGGCAGTAGTGAATAAGGAAAAGGGACTTAGAACAGGAAGGGTAATGTCTCACGTTGTACTTCATGACATACCAGGATATCATAAGTTATTAGCAGTAACAGATGGTGGGATGATGATGTATCCAAATTTAGAGGAAAAAAGGCAAATCATAGAAAATGCAGTATCTACTTTTAAAAGTATGGGATATGAATGTCCTAAAGTAGCAGTTCTTACAGCAGTAGAAAAAGTGAATCCTAATATGCCTGAAACTCTAGATGCAGATAATCTTAAGAAAATGAATCAAGAGAATATATTAAAGGATTGTATAGTGGAAGGACCTATTTCTTATGATTTGGCCATGAGTAAAGAATCTGCTGAGATAAAAAACTTTATTAGTCCAGTTACTGAAGATGTTGATATTTTAATGGTTCCTAATATTACAGTTGGAAATATACTAGGTAAATCTCTAGTATATTCAGCAGGAGCTAAAATGGCAGGTTTTATAGTTGGAGCAAAGGTGCCTATTGTTTTAACATCAAGAGGATCAACTGCTGAAGAAAAATATTTATCAATTGTATTGTCTGCAGCCATCAACTAGTGCAAAATTGTATTATTGAAAATCAGGAGGTAATGAAATGGATTATAAGATATTAGTAATTAACCCAGGTTCTACTACAACTAAAATAGCTATATATGAAAATGAAAGGGAATTGTTCTGTGAAACCTTGGAACATGATATTAATGAATTAGAAAGATTTCAAACAATCCAAGACCAATTCCATATGAGAAAGGACATGATTTTATCTTTTCTAAAGGATAAAGGGTATAATATAGAAGAACTATCTGCCATAGTAGGTAGAGGAGGGATGCTTCCCCCTGTTAAATCAGGAGCCTATAGAGTTAATAATATAATGGTAGACAGGCTTAAAAATAGACCTGCTTTTGAACATGCTTCTAATCTAGGTGCTTTGATAGCTTATGAGATAGCAAGTATTATTGATGTACCTTCATATATATATGATTCTGTAAGGGTAGATGAATTAACTGATATAGCAAGGATCTCGGGAATGCCAGATATATCAAGAACTAGTACAAACCATGTACTTAATTCAAGAGCAATGGCTATGAAAGTGGCAAAGAAACATGGTAAAAATTATAATGAAATAACCTGTATTGTAGCACATTTAGGAGGAGGAATATCGGTTAACGTTCAGAAAAAAGGAAAGATGATAGATATTATAGCTGATGATGAAGGACCTCTTTCCCCAGAAAGGGCAGGAAGGGTTCCTTGTAAAGCTCTTATAGATTTATGTTATTCAGGAAAGTATGATGAAAGAACAATGCATAGGAAATTAAGAGGCAGCGGAGGATTAAAGGCCTACTTAAATACCCATGACGCAAGAGAAGTAGAAAAGAGAATTGAAAATGGTGACAAGCATGCAGAATTAGTATATGAGGCTATGGCATACCAAGTTGCTAAAGGGATTGGTGAGTTAGCTACAGTAGTGGAAGGTGAGATAGATTATATTATTCTTACAGGAGGAATAGCTTATTCAGAAATGTTTACCAATTGGATAATAAAAAGAGTGAAATTTATTGCTCCAGTAGAAATAATGCCTGGAGAAAATGAAATGGAATCTTTGGCATTAGGTACTCTTAGGGTACTTCGAGGAGAAGAAGAAGCTAATGAATATATAGAGTGACTATAATAAGATGCTCAACTAGATACTGACTTATATTAAATAGGGATTAATTATATATGGTCATATCCTTATAACCATATGGTTATAAGGATATGACCATATATGTATTTTACAATCTATAATTATGATGCTAATCTAAAGGTAGTAATGATTTTTATAAGGAGGAAATAATAATGAAATTAATACAAGATGGCATGGGGACACATTTAGATTGGAGTCATGAGATGGTTACTCCAAAAATGATAGATTGGTTTTGGAGTAATATGGAAAAAGGTTTTATATTATGGCATCCTGAGGAACATGAGCATCTAGAATGGGCAAAGGCTCCTGTTAATGGAAATCCAATAGGTTCTATTCATATAGCACCTCAAACATGGGATGATGGTATAAGACAAAATTTATATATAAGATTTGAGGACTTGTATACTTTACCCGCAGAAGTTAAGGACTATATAGTATATGAGCATGTTGTTGTTGTTGCTGGAATTGGATTAGGTGATGAAGCATTGAAGAATCCAGTAGTTATGGGATATAGGATTCATCAATGGCAAAAGACAGACTTTGGTGTAGTTGGAAAATCTTCTGCAATTGGAATGGCTAAAAAAGAGACTAAAGAGGAAGGGCTTATATGGGCAAAACATTGCGAAGAGGAAATAGGAAATTGGGGTGTATTTTTACCATCTCTATATAATCTATATAAGGTAGTAGATAATCCAATAACTAATCCATTTGCAGATTTGTCAATAATTGAACCAGGAAGAAATGCTAGATATAAATATATTGAAACAAATAAATAGAAATTAATATGACGTATTTAAAATCAATAAAAACTATAAAATGTTTGGTAAATAGATGATTTTAATGGAGGTTAAGATAGATGAAAAAACTTATGACGGGGAATGAAGCAGTTGCACAAGGTGCATATGAAGCAGGAATTTCATATGCATCGGCATATCCAGGAACACCTAGCACAGAAATCCTTGAAAATATTGCACTTTTCAAGGATAATATAATATCAGAATGGGCACCTAACGAAAAGGTAGCATTAGAAACAGCAATAGGTGCTTCTATTGCAGGTGCAAGATCACTTTGTGCCATGAAAATGGTTGGAGTAAATGTTGCGGCTGATCCATTGTTTACATACGCCTATATGGGAGTAAATGGAGCCTTGATATTAATTAGTGCAGATGACCCTGGAATGGCGTCTTCACAAAATGAACAGGACAATAGACATTATGCAAAGTTTGCAAAAATTGCTATGCTAGAGCCTTCAGATAGTCAAGAATGTAAAGATATGATAAAGTCTGCAGTGGAAATATCTGAAAAATACGATACTACTGTATTATTTAGAATGACTCAAAGAGTATGTCATAGTAAGAGTTTAGTTCAATTAGGTGAAAAAGTAGAAGCTCCAATCAAGGATTATGCTAAGAACAATGCTAAATTTGATGCTATGCCAGTTTATTCAAGAGCCTTAAGATATAAATTAGAGGATAGATTAAAAAAACTTGAGGAGTTTTCAAATGAAACAGATCTAAACTTTATTGAATGGAATAATAGCAAAATTGGGATTGTTACATCCGGAGTTTCTTACCAATATGCTAAGGAGGTTTTTAGTAATAAAGCGTCCTATCTTAAATTAGGATTTACTTACCCATTACCAATGAAAAAAATAAAAGACTTTGCATCTAAAGTAGATACCCTTTATGTAATTGAAGAGCTGGAGCCATATATAGAGGAACAATTAAAGGCAAATGGAATCAACTGTATAGGTAAAGAAAAGATACCTAATATAGGAGAATTAAATACAGATATAGTTGCAAAAAGCTTATTGGAAATAGAGAAAGAATTAATAGAGACTGCTGAAGAAAAAGTAGTTAATAGGCCACCAACTTTATGTGCTGGTTGTCCACATAGGGGATTTTTCTATGAGTTAGGGAAGTTTAAGAATGTAATGGTAGCAGGAGATATAGGATGCTACGGCTTAGGTGGATCAGAGCCACTAAAAGCTAAGGATACCTGTATTTGTATGGGCGGAAGCGTGGGAACTGCCCATGGAGTTCAAAAAGTATTCGATAAGTTTGGTAAAGAAATGAGAACAGTTGCAACCATGGGAGATTCAACATTTTTTCATACAGGAATAAATGGATTGATAGGTACACTATATAATGGTGGAAAAGTAATTACTTGTATACTAGACAATAGAACAACAGGGATGACGGGACACCAAGAAAATCCTGGTACAGGATTTACTCTGGAGGGAGAAGTATCAGCGGATATAGATATTGAAACTGTAGTTAGAGCATTAGGATGTAAAAATGTAAGAACTATAAATCCACATAGATTGGAAGAAGTAAGAGAAGCTTTACAATGGGCACTTTCCCTTGAAGAGCCTTCCGTTATTATTACAAGATATCCATGTGTTTTAAAGAAGTATTCAGATGCTGATAAAGAAGAATTTGGAGTATTAAAGGATAAATATTTTGTAAAGAAGGATTTATGTATTGGATGTAAAATTTGTATAAAGACTGGTTGTCCAGCAATCAGGTTTAATAATATAGAAAAGAAATCCTTTATTATGGAATCACAATGTGTTGGCTGTAGTGTATGTTCGCAGGTGTGTCCTAAAGATGCTATTGTAAGAAGGTAGGTGATTAAATGTCAAGTATTAAAAGTGTATTATTAGTTGGTGTAGGTGGTCAGGGAACAATATTAGCTAGTAATGTATTATCCAAGGGCTTAGTAGAAGCTGGATATGATGTTAAAATGTCTGAAGTCCATGGTATGGCTCAGAGAGGTGGAAGTGTAACTACTCAAATCAGATTTGGAGAAAAGGTTTACTCACCTATAATTGGAAGGGGAGAAGCTGATATATTAGTATCCTTTGAATTAATGGAAGCCTTAAGATTGATAGAGTTTTTAAAACCAGGTGGCAAAGTCATTGTAAATAATCAACAAATTCCTTCTGCCCCAATACTAGCAGGTAGAGTTGATTATCCAGAGGGAATACTAGAAGAGCTTCAACTAAAGGCAGATACTAAAGCCATTGATGCTGTAGGAATTGCAAAGGAACTTGGAAATGAGAAGGCAATGAATATAGTTTTATTTGGAGCTTTATCAAAGGTGTTAGAACTTGATAATATAGACTGGGAAGATGTTATTAGAAATACAGTAAAAGAAAAGTTTATAGATTTAAATATAAATGCATATAGGGCTGGAAGAAATATTTAGAGGTAGATGGGATGGAATTCATTCCTAAAGTAAAGAAATGAGGAAAAGGTTTTGAAAAAATTCATAATAAGATTTTCACTATATATTGTAGGACTATTTACACTTGCCATAGGAATTGCCTTATCATTAAGATCAAATTTAGGTGTATCTCCTGTAACCTCAATTCCCTCTGTATTTAGTCAAATATCTGGTAAATCAGTAGGCACCACAACATTTTTATTTTACTCCATATGTGTAGTTCTGCAAATAATAATTCTAAAGAAGGATTATAAACTAAAAGACTTACTTCAAGTAGGATTTTCATCAGTTTTCGGTGTGTTTACTGATATTGCACTATATTTATTTCAAGGTTTATCTGTTACAAATTATTTAGGAAAGATACTACTTTTAGTTCTTAGCTTAGTTGTAGTGTCTATAGGTCTTTTTTTAATATTAACATCAGATATAGTAATAAATGCACCAGAAGGCTTATGTATTGCTATATCAAAGAAGTGGAATGTTGCGTTTTCTAAAGTAAAATCCTCTTTTGATATATTTTGTGTCATATTAAGTTTGGGAGTATCTTTATTGGTATTTGGAAACTTAGGACAAATCAGGGAAGGTACTATTATAGCTGCCTTAAGTATAGGGCGAATTACAGGATTTATAATGAATAGATATTCTAAAAAGCTAAAAGGATTGTATTCATAAAATTAAATTACAGTTTCTCGGTGGATACTAATTATAAATCAAAGGATAGTATTACTATACAAAGCACTGATGACATTTAAGTTATAAAACCTTTTATCTTTATGATAAAGGGTTTTATATGTATTTAGAAGATAAATGAATATAGTTATTTCCAATTGTACACAACTCTCATAATGGTAATATATCCAATAAATATATTTTGTCATTATAATTTAAGAAGTTAAAAAAACACTTACTTATAAAGGGGTGTATAAATAAGTGATTTTTACTAGAATATGATATAATATTAATATAGTACAAACTATGACTAGGGGTTGGTAATAGGAATGATTACTATTTTACAGATAAATTATTTCATTGAATTAGTAAAGAATATGAACTTTTCAAAAACTGCAGAAATATTGTATATTTCTCAGCCTGCCTTAAGTAAACAAATTTCTAACTTGGAAAAGGAGTTAGGATTTTTGCTATTTGACAGAAGCGGTAAAAATATTAAACTAAGTGCTGAAGGGAAATTAATATACGACTTTTTTATAGAGTCTAGGGATGAGTATAAAAAGATTGTAAATAAGATAATACAAAGCAATGGTAATGACATAACAAAGTTGAATATTGCATTTCTTTCTGGATGGGATATATCTAGATATATTGCTGAAGCAGATGAATTATTAGCTGAAGAACATTCAGATATAATGATTCATTTAGAGAGTGGTGATTTTAATGATCTATCAAGTAAACTAAATGATGGGTCTGTAGATATTGTATTGTCATTACCCAATAACTTTGATAATACTAAAAATATTAATTTGAAACACCTTACAGATATTCAAAGGTTTATAGTCTATTCTAAATCAAATCATTTGAACAATAAAAATAATTTAAGTATAAGCGATTTTAAAAACGAAGATTTTTTTATATTTATTGATTCCCTAGAGCGAACTAGTTTAGAAATACTTTTAGATATATATAATTGCTTAGGATTCGAACCAAAGATTATTCAAGTTTCTAATATTGAATCTATGATGTTGAATGTTGAAGCAGGAAGAGGAGTCGCTATTTTTGATGAATGGCATAGGGTAATAAATAACAATATGTTAAAGGTCATAGATATCGGAAGTGAACATAAAGTATTTGCAGGCTGGAGAAAAGATAATAAGAACGTAGCTATAAAATTATTTTTAGACAAATTTATATATGTTATAAATAATAAAAAATAAAGTAAGAGTACAATCTTTTTGTACTCTTACTTTATTTTTATTCAGGTTTATATTTATAATTATCTATAGGAACGTTTTCTGTTGAAAGTGTCATTTCTCCATTTTGATTTGAAATATCTATCCACTTCAGATAATTTTTATCGTCTCTTTCTTTGTAATCTTCTCTCATATGCCATCCACGACTTTCTTTTCTTTCTAAAGAAGCTCTAAAGAACATTTCAGCACATAAAACATGGCTTTTACATTCGTTTACAGCACTTAGACCATGAGGATCATCTGCTTTTAATAAATTAAGTTTTTCTTTCTGCTCAAGAACATAATCTAAAGCTTCTTGAAGTCTTTTTTCACTTTTGTAACCAGTATATTCTATAGGTTGCATTAAGTTTTTAATTTCCCAAATAACATCTCTAGGATTTATTCCTTCTTCCACATTTAAAGGAGACTTAAGTGTATTTTCAAGTATTTCTACTTGCTCATCAGATATGCTTCCAAACTCAGCATTCTTTGCGTAGTCTGTAGCAGATTTAGCAGCAATAGTTCCTGTAAACACTCCATGGATTAGTCCTGAACCTCTGTTTCTTCCTGGTGGTGTAGGGACTGCACCTGACCATGAGCTACCGTTAGCACATATATCTCCTGATGCAAATAGACCTTCTAAGCTGGTTCTCATATGATGATCAACATAAAGTGGACTTTGTTCTGCAACAACTCCAGGGATTACTTCTTTTAATGGATTATCATCCTTGTAACTTTCAGCCTTATTCTTATTCCATAATTTATCCCAGAATTTTTGAGAATAAGGTCTTGCAAAAGGAGGGTCTGCTTGTCCTAAAAACATAAGGTTTCTGCCAGGGAAGGAACCTGGGAATTTATTTTCAGCAGTGTTTTCATAAATAGGACCTTTTCCATCTCTTACGGACATATACATTAAGATAGAATCCATGCTGCCTAGATCAACTCCACCAACTACTGTACGAAGGCTTTCGTCTAAGTCTCCTCTTGTTGAAGGATTTTCTCCAGCTGAATTGACTAAGCAGTCTTCAGAACCATAAGTTACTTGATTGTTTTCAACCTGCATTATATTGAAGAAGCTGCCAAACTCTGCATTTCTTATCTTTGCTCCAGCTCTATATGCTGCTGCAATACCATCGCCTTTTGCTGAAGCCCACATTCGCATAATGCTAAAATCTTGATTTCCATTTGCCAATATAACAGATTTTGCTTTAAATACATAAGTTTTGCCAGTCAATAAGCTCATTCCAAATGCCCCAACTACTCTATCTCCATTGGTTAATAAATCAGTTATTGTGATTTTTTCCATGGATTTAACGCCAATTTTTTTTGCGTGTTTTCCCATTTGTATCATTACATCGCCGTCAACTAACATAACTTTCCAAGGTATAATTGGATGTGAGTCAAATGGTTTTTCTTTGGCTACAAAATTTACTCCCCATGATTCCCATCTATCAATTACTTTTCTAGTATTCTCTGCGTATTTTCTTAACATATCTTGGTCATTTAAATAGTCTCCAAGATTTCTTGTATGATATTCAATGTATTGTTCGGAGGCTCCATCAGGAATAAAGGATACATGACCGCCACCTTTATTAGCCTTTCCAGCATAACCTACAAACGATTTGTCAACAGTTAATACATTTAATTCTGGAGCATCTTCTTTTGATGAAATGGCAGCACTTAATCCAGATATACCATGTCCTACTACTAAAACATCAGTTTCTATTATATGCCTACTCATTATTTTAACCCCCTTTCCTCTTTTGTACTATGTGCGAAATATGGTTCTGGGAAAGGTTTGTTATAGTCGATTATTACATCTACTGCATTTTGATCACAAACTACTTCACAGAAATTACATTCTACACAGTCTTCAGGGTATGCTGCTATAGGTCTTTTCTTTTCTTCATTCCATCTAATTACATCTAACCAACAAGATCTATAGCATTTTTTACAACCGATACACTTTGAATCATCAAACTTAATAGTATTCATATTGTCCCCCCCTAGATTTATAATAATATTTCCTTATACTGATTTTACATTAGCATATGAGAACAGATATTGTACAATACATATTATGTTATGGAATGTATAACCGGTGGGTTATATAAAAATGTTCTAAAATAAATAGTTAGAAAATTGTTAAATTTATTTGCCAAGACAAGTTTTTGGCATATTGATTGCATTAAATTATAAATAGGTATGGTATATCATACTTAAAAAATAATAAAAGGGGGTCATTTGATGAATGTAAAAAAAGAGGCTTTTAAGGGTGGGATAATAGGTGGGGTCATAAGTGGAGTCATAAGTTTTTTAATAAACTTATTGATAATACCAGTTCCACAGACTGCCTTTCAAAGTGGAATGGGTAATGGAATAAGCGGATTTTTAAGTGGACTATTTAGTGGATTTATTGGTGTAATGGTATTTTATAAGATGTTAAAGGCTTCAGAGGCAAAATAGTAAAGATTATGAAAGGATGCTTAGACATCCTTTCATAATTCAAATGTGAATTATCAGATTCATATCTGAATTAAAAGTTACTAGAATTATGATGAAAAGAATTAAGTCAAAATAGATTAATTGAGTAAACATTAGATAATATGCCTTATGAAGATTAATTTAAATTACTTAGAGGTATTGGCATGGTTGTTGCTATAGTATATAGACAAAGATAAAGGAGGTGCCATATGAAATTAGTTGAATTTAAAGAAGTCAAGCCATATAAAGCTCCTAAACACTTTGATTGCGTTTCCCTAAGGGTTCAAGGTAAAGAAGAAACAGGAGTTTCAAAATTCTGGATGGGAGTTACTCATTTTTTACCAGGGGGAGGAGCAGAATATGATTATACAGAGTCTCCAACAGAAAAGGTATATTTTGTTTTGGAAGGTGAAATAACTGTTAAATCAGATAAGGAAACCTTTGTACTTAAGAAGAATGACTCATTATATATCCCGCCTTTTGAAGGTAGAACCATAATAAATGAAACAAATGAGCCATGTAAAATGTTAGTAGTTATAAATAATTAAATTCAATAAATAGGAGGTGCTGATTTATGGTAATGGTAAAAACAGATTTTGTAAATAGTTTATTTGATATAAAAAATAAGGTAGCCATAGTTACAGGAGCAACTGGAAATTTAGGAAAAGCCGCTTCTTGGGGTTATGGATATGCTGGAGCAAAAGTAATGCTTACTGGAAGATCAGAAGATAAGCTTAAGAAACTCCATGAAGAGATGAAAGATAAAGGAATAGACTGTGATTATATAGTTGGTGATCCAGTAAAAGAAGAAGATGTAAAAAATGTTATAGAAGAAACTGTAAAGAAATATGGTGGAATAGATATATTACTATGTACAGCAGGTATGAATAATCCTAAGCCTATTTTAGAACAACCTAAGGAGGAATGGCAGGCCATTATGGATGCCAATGTATTAGGAACTTGGTTATACTGCAAATACGCAGGACAAGTTATGAAAGACCAGGGAAGAGGTGGAAAGGTTATCTTAGTATCCTCTGCAAGAGGAAAATTAGGAATGAAAGGCTATACTGCATATAGTCCATCTAAGGCAGGAATAGACCTTATGGCTAAATCCCTTGCTTGTGAATGGGGAGAGTATGGAATAAATGTAAATGCCATTGGACCTACAGTATTTAGATCAGAATTAACAGAGTGGATGTTTGAAGATGATACTGCTAGAACCAAGTTTCTAACCAGACTTCCTATTGGAAGATTAGGTGAACCTGAAGATTATGTTGGTGTATGTATATTCTTAGCCTCAGCAGCAAGTAATTTCTGTACAGGAACTACTATATATGTTGATGGTGGATATTTGGCAGGTTAGAGGAGGATAAAACCATGGATTCAAAGATTAACAGCATAGCAATATTCGGCTCCGGATTAATGGGAAGTGGAATTGCACAAATATTTGCATCAAAAGGAATAAGAGTAAGAATATTCTCAAGGAATCCTGAAAACTCTAATGCCCATGAAGTTATAAGAAAGAATTTAACAACTATGGCTGATAATGATGCATTTCCAAGAGAGAAGATTGTAGAAGTATTAAGTAATATAGAAATATCTGCTGATAAATTATATGTAACTAGGGATGCATCACTGGTTATAGAAAATATTCCAGAAGATATGGAATTAAAGCAAAACTTATTTAAGGAATTAGATGAGATTTGCGGCCCAGATACAATACTTGCTTCAAATACATCAGTAATGAGTATTACTGAGATTGGAAGCAAGTGTAAAAATAAAAATAGAATAGTTGGAACCCATTTTTGGAATCCACCTTTTTTGATTCCCCTGGTGGAAATTGTAAAAACAGAGTTTACATCTGAAGAAATAGCAGATAGAACATTTGAAATAATGAAATATGTAGGAAAGAAACCAGTAAAGGTAAATAAAGATGTTCCTGGATTTTTAGCAAATAGATTGCAACATGCATTGTGGAGAGAAGCAATATCAATTGTAGAAAGAGGTATAGCTGACGCCAAAACAGTAGATGAAGCTATTAAATATAGTTTTGGACTTAGGATACCTCAATTATCTCCTTTGGAAAATGCAGATATGATAGGTACAGATTTAACTTTATCTATTCATAATTACATCCTAAAGCATATAGAAAACTCTACTGAACCATCACCTTTATTGAAAGAAAAGGTTGAAAAGGGTGAATTAGGTTTTAAAACAGGCTTAGGATTTCAAGAATGGTCAGAAAAAGATATTGAAGAATCTAGAAGAGGATTAATAGAATATCTAATAAAAGCAACAAAGAATATAGAATAACAATAAATTAATAGATTTAAAGAAAGTTAAAATCGAGGAGGAATTATTAATGAGTAAAAAAGTATTTGTAGATTTAACCCATCCATTTAGTGCAGAAATACCACGTTGGCCTTATTTTGCAAAACCAGTAATTGATTCAATGCATACTTTGGCAAAGGGTGGTGTTCTTACACAAAGAATCGATTGTGTTCAGCATACTGGTACACATTGTGATGCACCACGTCATGTTATGGAAACTGAATTTGACGGTAGAAGAGCTCGTTATACTCACGAAATGCCTGTAGATGCATATACAGGTGATGCAGTTTGCCTTGAAATCAACATTGAGCCTTGGGGACTAATTTTACCAGAACATTTAGATGATGCTTGTAAACGTGCAAACATTAAACCAGAGGAATTAGAAGGAATGGTTGTTTGCTTAAATACAGGAATGCACCGTAAATTTGATGATTCAAAAGAATATTATCATTACTCATGTGGTACAGGAGTTGAAGCTGGAAAATGGTTTGTAAAGCATAAGGTAAAATGTGTAGCCATGGATATGCAAGCTCTAGACCATCCACTTCATACAGCAATGGGAAATAATGGTGGTACTCGTATGAACTTAACAGGTGCTTCAGGAAGACCAATTACAGAAGAATATAAAGAAAAATTTGGTGAAGAGGCATATGCAGAATTTGATAAAGAAGAATATATCAGAATCCATGGTCAAGAAGCCTATGATGCTAAATTTGGTGATTTAGAAGCAATAGGATGCTGGGGAACATGGGAACCTTGTCATAAACAAATGTTGGGACATGGTATCGTAGGTGTTGAAAACCTTGGTGGAGATTTAGATAAAGTTTCTGGAAAACGTTTCAGATTCTTCTGTTTCCCAATTAGATGGTATATGGGAGATGGATCTATGGTTCGTTGCGTAGCAGAAATAGACGAAGATGATATAAATGACGTACCAGATAGAGTGTACACATATGGAGGACTTTAATCATAAGTCTATATATTTTGATTTAGAGAATAGGGTCAGTAATTAAAAAACTAGGGAGTATTTATAAATTATAGCAAATCTTAATTTCAAGATACTCCCTAATCTATTCTAATAAGTGTTTTATAATTAACAAAATCATATATTAACAAATAAAATAGAATGAGGTGTAGAAATATGGACAATAAAGTAATATTAACTGTTGCCACTACAGGAGCGTGGCCTAAAAAAACTGATACTCCTTATGTACCTTTACAACCTAAGGAAATAGCAGATGAAGTATATGAATGTTGGAAGGCAGGAGCATCTGTAGCTCATATACATGTAAGAGATGATGATGATAATGCATCAATGAGTTTTGAGAAATTTGAAGAAACTGTAAAATTAGTTAGAGAACGTTGCGATATAGTACTAAACCTTACAACATCAGGTGGATTAGGATTAACAGATGAAATAAGGATGAAGCCATTTGTAGAATTGAAACCAGAAATGGCATCCTATGATTGTGGCTCAATGAACTGGTTACATACATCAGTATTTGAAAATAGTCCATCATTTTTAGAAAAGTTAGGTAAAACAATGGAAGAAAATAATGTAAAACCAGAAATAGAAATATTTGATGCAGGAATGGTTTACAATGCCTTATATTACTTGAAGAAAGGAATATTAAAAGCTCCATTACATTTCCAATTTGTTTTAGGGGCGGCAGGAGGAATGGCTGCAACAGTGGAAAACCTAGTTTATCTTAAGGGATTAATACCAGAGGGAAGTACATGGGGAGCATTGGGAATAGGAAAACAACATCTGCCGATTTTATATGCTACATTAGCTCTTGGTGGGCACGTAAGAGTAGGAATGGAAGATAATGTATACTACGGACCAGGAAGGTTAGCAAAATCAAATGTAGAGTTTGTAGAAAGGACAAAAAGAATAGTTGCAGAAATAGGAAGAGAGATAGCAACACCTGCTGAAGCAAGAAAAATACTGGGATTAAAGAATTGCTAGGAAAACCTGAAGAATTCATATTCAGTTGAAAATAAGAATACTGAGGGGGCATTGGTATGAATAGCAAATCTAGCAATCAACTAGGAAAATTTGGAAAAGCAGGATGGGGAACAATAATTTATTGTGCTGCAATGTTTTGGTTGTATGTTGGAATGGTAAATGATGGATCAAACATTACTGCTCCAGCCTTTACGGAGAAAATGGGTATAGAATATTCTACTGTTCTAAGCATGGGAACAGTAGCAGGATTAGTAGGATTTATCTTTTTTCTTATTTTTGGGCAAGTAAATAGAAAGATTGGTGCCAGATATACATCAGGTATCTGTATGATATTGTCAGGTGTTGCATATCTAGGATTAGGTTATTCAAATTCTTTAGTTATGTATGCTATTTGCCTATGTATAGTAACAGGTGCATCAATGTCAGCTGGGTATATTGCTGGTGGAACATTGGTTGCAAAATGGTTTCCTAAGAAAAAAGGAATTGTCATGGGATATACTACAATGGGGCATAATCTTGCTTCAGCCTTTTATGTTCCCTTAATTTCAGCTACAGTAGGATCTTTCGGACTTTCTAAAGGAGTAGTACTGCCTAGTATTGCTGCCATATTTCTAGGTATAATAGGTATTATTTTTGTTAGAGATACGCCAGAAGCGAGAGGGCAGCTTCCAGATAATGTAAATAGGGAAGAATATGAAAGAGAATATCATACAGATGTAGTAGATGAAGATGGAGGATGGACTACATCTAAGCTATTAAAAACTAAAGAGCTTTGGTTAAGTGCAATTACTACAGGAATGTATCAGCTAGTTACTGTTGGCATTATGACGCAGTTAGTAGTAAGGAATATGCAGCTTGGATTTACTCAGAGTCAAGCAATAGGTATTATGACAGTTTTAGCATGTATTGGAGTAGTTGGTTCATGGGGATTTGGTGTAATTGATCAAAAGTGGGGAACTAAGAATTCCATGTTAATATTTGGAGCTTGGTATGTTTTAGCACTTATAGCTAATATTACAGAAATCAAAATACTTGTTTATATATCTATATTTATGATTGGAATGTCTATTGGTGGCTCTGCAAACTTTACAACCTCTCTTCCAGCAGCTATTTTTGGCAGACATGGATTTGAAAAAGTAAATAGCGTAGTATTTCCGATACAAGGTTTAATCACAGCACTAAATTTCTTATTAAGTGGTATTTCAATAAAATTAACTGGGAGTTTAAGAGGTGTATATATTATAAATGTTTTTCTAATATTAATTAATATGATATTAATTAATATCATAGATGAACACAGATATAATAAGGACTTTCAATTAAACAATGAAGACTTAAAATTTAGTAATATTGTAGATGATATTTAATTATATATGCATAAATTTAAACATAATTCATGGAATTTAATGAAACAGCATTAAAATTAAAAGGATTATCACAAGAATTAAAAGAAAGATTAAATATCTTTACAATATAATGACCTCAAAAGACAAGTTCACAATTTATACTAAGTATAAATTGTGAACTTGTCTTATTTTCCTTGTGTTTTCATAGTAATACTAATATAATATTATTAATTTTTATTGTGATAATGTAAGAAAGGAAGATGGGAATATGACAAAAGATAGAATAAAGGAGGGAATTATAGCTGTACTACCAATAGTAATAGGGTATTTTCCCATAGCTATGGCTTTTGGTTTACTATCAAAAAATACTGATGTTACTTTTAGAGATACAAGCCTTTTATCTGTAATGGTATATGCAGGGGCTAGTCAATTTATGGCATTGGATTTTATAAGGGCAGGAGTATCTGTAGGCAGCATAATACTTGCAACTTTCTTATTAAATCTTAGGCATATGATGATGTCAGCATCATTGGCAGTAGAATTTCAAGATATGAATAAAAAATTTCTACCCATAGTGGCCTTTGGAATCACTGATGAAACATTTTCAGTAATTTCTTTTAATAAAGATAAGATTGACTTACCCTTTGTGCTTACAATAAATATATTAGCCTATAGTTCTTGGGCATTAGGTACAATTGCTGGGTATTTAGTGGGAGAAATACTTCCTGCTTCTTTGCAGTCTAGTCTGAGTATAGGATTATATGCAATGTTTGCAGCATTACTTTTTCCAGAAATAAAGAAATCAAAGAATATTTTATTCCTATCCATAATATCAGCAGTAGTTTATGTAATATTATTTTATTCTAAGATATTTACTTCAGGCTGGGATATAATCCTTGGAATTATAATATCTTCTTCCATAGGAGTAGTCATCTTTAGGAAAAATGAGGAGGAATAAGATGAAAAGCTATTTTCCATTAATAATAGGTATGACTCTAGTTACATATTTGCCAAGGTTAATACCATTAGCATTATTAAACAACAGAAATATAAATAAAAGTTTGAAGGAGTTTCTCCTATATATACCCTATACCTCTTTGAGTATCCTAATCATAAGAGGTATATTGACTGCTGCTGACGGAATGAAAATAGTAACTGTTATAGGTGTTGGAATTGCAGCTATTATATCATATATAAAAGGAAATTTAGTTCTATCGGTTTTAGCTGGAATAATATTATCATTTCTAGCAATAAATACCCTCTTTAAATCAAGTAGTATTTTTCAATACTTCTGATTAATTTTTTATTATTTTAGTAGATCATTTTAAGCAAAATAATTTTATTTTACATGAAATGTCTATTTTAATCCTCACTTAATAAAAGTA
>NZ_VUNQ01000021.1 GCF_009695605.1 Tissierella pigra | reverse complement strand
CATAAAAAAGAACCCCATTTCATTGTTTTCTAGTCAAAAACAATTTAACACAAGGGGTTCTTTTTTTCATTATATAAATTTTTCCATGTCAACCTGTAATTATTTCTTTAATGCAACACTAGTACCCCCAGGGGGACTCTTGCACCTCAGCCCAGAGAGATAGTCCTCGAAAAAATATCCCATTCCTTAAAGCCGAAAAAACATTAAAAATACCATAGAAAACCATAAAAAATTCATCATAAAAAACATCAAAATTCACATGATGTTACTCATAATGTTACATGAAAAGATTTTTATTAATTCTTATACATAACTTAAATATTACGAGATTACGCAAAACCTCTGCATTTTTACGCATTTTCACTGCTAAATCACTGCATTTTTACTTGATTTTCCTGCACATATACTCGGATAGCTATGCTATAATTAAAATGGATACATTTATATATTAAAAATCATTTTAAAACATCTCTTGAAAAAGGGGTGTTTTTGTTTTATCGAAAACCTATTATATAAACGAATTACACACCACTTTCCATGTAATGCTTGAATTTACTTGGATTGATGGTGTTTTTGCAAGGTGTACTTTGTACACCTAAGGTAATAATGATTTTGCCCATAGAGAGGGGCGATAGATTGGACAAAAATATATTGAGTTATGCAAACAAAGAAACTAATGTCATGCTACTATATAATGAATTTGGCGAACCAATTTTATCTATTAGTAGAGAGTTTACTAAAAATAGTGAATGTCTATATATTTCCGTAGTTGATGGAGAGGAAACTACACCCCTATACCCTCCACTTTGGCATAACCCTAAAGCAGATAAAAAAAACAATGAAACTCCTAAACATACTGGAGGGAAAAAACCTTATTTAATGCTAATGATAGATGAAATCGAAGAATTAAGAAGTCAAGGTGTAAAAAATGTTGAGGAGCTTATAGGATATGTAGCTTGCCTTGGAAAGTATATTGAATGGAATACTGGGAAACTAATCCACAAAAGAAGTAAAAAACCTATTCAATATAAAGATCTTCTTAATATTTATAGCTGTAGCAATAAGAAGCTTAATAAAATGATAAATTTAATGAAAGAACATGACCTTCTCTATTATACAGACGAAGGTTATTTTATTTCATCTAAATATATAAAAAAAGGAAAAAGCAAATAGAAAGGACGATAGATATGTCTTATAGAATAACGACCTACAAGAAAGCATTTGAAGAAGTGCTTGGAATGGAATTTGACGAGAATTTACAAACTTTTGTAAAGTTACTTGAATTTGAAGGTCATACAGAAAAAAGTATTTCTTATTCTGTCTGGAAGTCACAAGAAAAGCTGTTGAAATTTAAACATGACTCAAGGTTTATGGGTGTTTTAAAAAATGAAATCTTAAAATACTCATGGCCAAAAGGTGACCCTAGATGGGATGGTTATTGGAAAAAGAAAAATGAGGAAGAAAAAACAAAAAAAATATCAGAAGAATTAAGACAAAAGCAAATTGCTGAAAACAGAAAACTTGGTGCTGAAAAGGCAAAGGAAACTAAATATAAGAAGAGGTATAAAGGTTTTGTATATTTTATTCAAGGTGAATATGGCGGAGCTATTAAAATTGGCTTCTCTAAGAAACCAGAAGAAAGATTGAAACAGTTACAAACTGGCTACCCTGATACATTGCAGATATTGCTCTTAATTGCTGGCAATGAAAAAGATGAAAAAAGATTTCATGATGAATTTGAATCATATAGACTTAATGGCGAATGGTTTAAGCCAGATAAATTCATATTAGATAAAATAAATGAATTAAAAATCAAACATAATCAAATTTAATTTTACCCATGGATTTTAGCCATGGGTTTTAACATGGAGAGGTGGCCGAGTTAGGTTGAAGGCAGTGGATTGCTAATCCATAAATGCTTATGGCATTCGAGAGTTCGAATCTCTCCTTCTCCGTTCATTTGTATTTCCCCTTTAAATTTTAAATGTATAAGTGGCTGAAAGTTTAAAGGCCGATGCTAATAAGTGAATGTGTGGTAAATGATTCTACTTATACACAATACATTAAGACCAAGATTATCCCCCTTGGTCTTTTTACATACCTAGGAGTTGATACTATGGGCAAATTAGTCTATACATATAAAGAATTCATTGTAATTGAAGATGACTATAAAGATGGTCATATAATTATAAATACGAAAGGAAAATATCATAATCATGGTCATGTAAAGTACCTTGGAACATGTAAGAATCTATTAAAAATGATAGATAAAAAGATAATTCCTTATAGTCCATATCTTAGAGGTACTGTTTTAAGAATATCTCTTGATGAAAAATATAAACAAAGAGTTTTGAGTAAGGTTGACAAAGATAATCAAAAACCTAAATTTTATAAGGTGCAAAAGGGTGTGAGAAAATGAAACTTTCAAAAAAAGCTCAAAGGCTACTAGATTATTTAGCTGAATATGAAGAAAAAAACAATGGCGAAATGCCTACTTTAGGTGAGATTGTGAAAAATTGCAATACTACGGTAAAAACACTTTTAAGCAAAACGTGGCCTGAATTAGAAAACTTTGCAAAGTTTTGTGCAGGTGATAAAAATGAAATGTGAAGAATGCAAATATTATTTTGAAAAACTAGATGGAAATTTTGAATGCAGATTAGCAAAATGTCTATTCAAAATCAAAGAAGAACAACGCAAAGGTCATAAATGCTATGGTTGCCCTTGGGGTACATGGACTGGATTAAAGTATAAATGTGCATTACCTAGATGCATTCCCAACCTTGGGAATTTTAATGGAGTTGATAAAAATGGAAAGACCAAGAAAAATTCATAATAAGCGACTTCCTAAAAATTATTATAACTACTTTGATATATGTAAGATAGAAGGAATTCCTGAGACTAGGGCTAAAAATGCAGTTAGTGAAAAAAAGGTTGAAGGAATAAAATATTTAGAAGAATTAAAACCTATTGAACATCTATTTGAACAATTTGAAAGACCTATTAAAGGTGGCATGGTTAATCAATATGGTATTCGTAGGGATTATTATGATAAATGGAAATCTACTGGTGAAGTTCCTACTCCACCTCCAGGTAGACCTAAAATTGAAAGAGGTAATGTGGTAAATGTTAATATAAGAAACTTTCCAAAGGATTTATATGAGGAATTCAAAATCATAGTAGATAATGCAAATGCTATGACAGTTATGAAAGTTGGTTATCATGATATGATAGCTGTGGCAGTTCAAGAGTTTATTCAACGTCGACCACAGTTTATGAATAAAAATGGTGATTGATATGGATATTATCGTAACTATCCCAAAAACAGAATATAAAAATGATGAAAAAGAAGATAAGAACATCTTAGTAAATGGTCATAATGCGTTTTGGACACTCTCTAGAACTCCCAAAAGTTTAAATATCGGTGATAGAGTTTATTTTGTGAAAAATAATAGGATTGATTCTTCAATGCGAGTTATTGATATACAGGAAAACTCTTCTATGCTATGTGAAACTACTAATAGGATTTGGTCAGGTCGTTGCCAACTTTTATTAGACGATTTAAGAAGTGAAGAAACTCAATATATGAAAGGGTTTCAAGGCTTTCGCTATATGAGGTGATTATTATGTCTAAAAAGAAAAACACAACTGAAGATATAGAAGTTATGGAAGGTGAAGTTCTAGAAGATGGATTACTTCCCTTCAATCCTCTTATGGGTTCCATTGCTATATCTCCCGATGATGAAGCTGAGCAGAAATATGAACTCATTGAGAAAACGGAAAGTTTAGCAGTTCTCAATAAGCAAGTATTAGAAGCTAAGCAAAGGGAAACGGAACTTATAGTTGATAATAAAAAATTAGATGCTGCCCAAAAATTAATCGAAGGGATAAATCTAGTTGCTGATAAGGCATTAAGCAAAGAAACTTTAAGTAAAATAATAGAAAAAGAAGATTTAACTCCTATGGACTTAAAATTCATGGCAGAATCCATGGAAAAAATGTCAAACACACTGAAAAGTCTAATGAAACCATCTATTCAAGATGAATATGGTGGTAGAAAGAAAACTAAGATCATGGCACAGTTTAGGACTCCCGATGGTGGTACTGCCTCCATTGGAGTAGCTATAGATAATGATGATTAGGGTGATAACATGATAAGACAATACAGATACACCGAAAAAGAGTTAAATGAACTATTGAAAAGCATTACTATAGTAGTTGATACTAGAGAAAATGCAAATGACCATATAATTAAATATTTTGATGATAAAAAGATTCCCCATGTCAGTAGAAAACTTGATTATGGGGATTATTCATGTTTTCTTCCTGCTAATCCTGAACTAGGCATTATGAGAGATACCTATTTTGATTGTGTAATTGAAAGAAAAGCTCATCTTGAAGAGGTATCAGGGAACTTCACTACTGACCGTACTAGGATTGAAAACGAGTTTATACGGGCTAAAGATAGTAGATTTATTATGATGATTGAGAAAAAAGAAAATAAAGAAGCTTTATTGGCTTTTAAAAAAATTAAAAAAGTTATAGATGAACTTCCTCATGATACAGGTATCAAAACAAATGACTTTAATATATTAAAAGATGCTATTGCTGGTATTGGTAGTTTTGAAGATATAATTGAACACAAATACGATACTCAATACAACGAGAAATCATTTATTGCTTCTCTTTTCACTTTTGGTCATAGACATGATATTGACATACATTCTATTGATAAAAAATATGCTGGATTGTTTATTTATCATCAGTTGTATTATTTTGTAAGGGAATATTTAAGATAATTTGGAGTTGATTAAATGAATCGATTTTTAAAATATATTACAGTAGCAATCATTGCTTTTGTAATTTCATGCCTAGTATTTGGATGTGAATTTGGAACAGAAGATGGAATACCTTATTTCCAATGGGGATTTTATCATTATAAGAAAAAGAACAGCAACAGATTATAAGTCTAATAGGAGGGTGGTTTAATGGATAAATTCATATTCGGCTTAATTGTTGGGTCAATGAGGAAAAAATCAAACGGATACGAAAATCAAAGTGTAACTCCACCTAAACCACCCTTACCACCAATACCCAATAAAATATCTAAGAGAATTATATCTCTAAAATTCTGTAAAGAATTTGACTGGAACAGTATGGAGATTATTGAACTCAACTCCTATAGGGAGTTTTTTATATTCTACATAGAAAACCATGACAAAGGCTATATTTATGATGTGAAATTACGAGGTGTTGCCAATGAATTGGGTTGATGATTTAAATAACAAAATAGATAACTTACATTTAGCAGGATTCGAAACTATTGAAGTCTTTGAATGGTTTTGGTTTAGAGTAAAGTTTAAGGATTTATCTGATATAGATGTATCATCATTATTAAACTACTTACAAGATACTACTAAATTTGATATTCTTGATTTTTTAGAATGGCTAATAATTCGTAAAATAAATTTTAAATTGTCTTATAGATACCTTAAAGATTTAGGATTGCTTTTTAATTTGAAGTCTTTAATGATTACTTTAAAATTAAAATTACAAATAAAAATGGGGGTAATGTAAATGAAAGAAATTATTAAAAATTTATTTGTTGGTAATGAAAATGATGTTGGTGAAGTTGAACTTAGAGAATTAGCTATAGTTCATGCATGTAAAGAACCATTTCACCGACAACTATTAGGATATACTGGCAGAGGTGCTCCTAAAGACCACCCAGAATACTTATGGGCTGAACGAAAAAACAGACTTTATATGAATATCGTAGATGCTCCAAAGTCTATATTCTTTGATAAAGGAATGATTGATAAGGCTTTAGATTTTATTCATGAGAAACTAAATCAAGGCTTCAAAGTTTTAGTACACTGCAATGAGGGTTTCAGTCGCTCTCCTTCTATTGCCCTACTATATCTTGTAAAGCATAAGTATATTGATGTTGATACTTTGGAAGATGCTGAAGCTGAATTCTTGAAGTTATATCCAGAGTATAATCCTGGTACTGGTATGAGAGGGTTTGTTAAGGAAAATTGGAATTGTTATAATACTCCATTTTAGGGGTGGATAATATGGATAAAAAAGAAATTATAGGCTGGTTTGAATATGATGTAAACGAGGATATGGGAGTGCCTATCTCTGGGGGATTTTTGTATAAAACAAAAGGTGCAAATTTTTATGATGATGAGTCTTATGTAGGCATTATAGAAGATTTATTAAAAGAATTTCATAATAAGAAAATCAAAATAACAGTTGAAGTTTTAGAAGATTAATAAAATTTAAACCCGTTGAAATTAACGGGTTACATATACCACGAAATAATGCAATTGGGTTGCAGTTGGTCTCCAAATCCAACATTAAGGGGTTCGATTCCTGCCGTGCCTGCCAAATATAAACTATTTACCACTCTTTAGGGTGGTTTTTTTATGCCTGAAAGTAGGTGATTGTATGAAAATAACAGAAGAAACTATACATTTGATTGAAAAAGCTTTAAATATAAAACTTTATCCATGGCAGAAAGAGTGGCTAATTAACAGAACCCCTTTTCCTGATATATGCCCTTGCTTATTATTCTCTTTTAAAGAAAGTGTCGTTAAGTCTTGTATAACTCGATTTAATGGCAAAAGATGCCATGCTAGAAATAGAGCTACTGGAAAAACAACTATTCACTGCATAAATCTCGCTTTATCTGATAATAGTGAGCCGATAGATATAAGGTTTATGGAACGATACAGTGACTGGGGAGATGGTTCCCGCAGATATGCCAATGGTTTCTATAAAAGGATGTTTCTTGATATATGGCACTCTCTAAAAGATGCAGGACTTCCAGTAAGAGATTTGAGGTCTTAATATGACTAAGGAATGGTACCTCTGCCCTCACTGTGGTAAAAAACTATGCAGGATAGAAAAAGAAAGTAAAGCTAAAAAGATATTTATATGGTGCAAACAATGTAAAAAAGAAATAGAAGTAAATATTTGAGCCTTGAGCCTACTTTGGAAGGTGATATTATGCCTAGAAAAGGTGGCTCAATTGGTCGAATTGACCGTATAAATGAAAAATATATACAACATTCTTCTGCTGAAAGAATTGGAATATGTGCTGAATGTGGGAAACCGTTCGAAAGAATTTGGGTGCCTTCTCAAAATAGGTACAATAATCAAAAGACTTGTGGCTCATGTAGAATGGCTAAAGCCAATGGATTTAAGAAAGTCACTATCCCCTACTCTCCCCATGCTGCACAACAGAAGATTCATGATAGTGAAGCCAGATTTAAGATTTTAGTTTGTTTACCTCCTGGTGAATTTATTTTAGGGGCAAATAAGTCTATAGAAGATGTGAATGTTGATGACTATGTATTTGGCAACAATAGAAAATTAAACAAGGTATATAGAAAAATAGTGAATGATTATGACGGGCTTTTATATAAAATAAATGCTCGTTTTATTTTGCCATTTGAGGTTACAGATGAACACCCTATTTTACTTACTAAAGTTATTAGAAATGATAATTATAAGGCTTTTAAAAAAGGTAAGCGACCTAAAAAAACTATCTGGAATGTAGAAGAATCTATTTGGGTAAAGGCTTGTGATGTTGAAAAATATTTAAATGAGCAAACTCAATACGTTAAGTGGTGTTTGAAAATACCTAGATTAGAAGGAACTACAAATATCGATAAATGGAAAATGCGTAAACTTGAAACAAGAAAGAAACATTATAAGCCTCATTTTCCTATAAATGAGAAAACTGCTTGGTTACTAGGCTTATATATGGCTGATGGGAGTACAAGTAATTGTACTGTTGATTATAGTTTGGGAACTCACGAAAAAGGGTTCATCGAGAGAGTAAAAACAATTTATGAGGAATTAGGGTATTCTGTGCATGCCAATGATAAAGAATTAGATAACTCTACTCAACTGGCTGTCTGTTCAACTGCATTAGCTGAATTATTTGCTAAAGAATTTGATACTGGTGCAAGTAATAAGCAGATACCTCAAGATATTTTACTCCATAAAGACAGAAATATTATTATTAATTTCCTTAGAGGATATTTTGACGGTGATGGTCATTTTGATGAGAAACAGCTAAGAATCTATGGAAAAACTGCCAGTAGAAAACTTGCATATCAATTACAACTTCTACTTGCTAGATTGGGGTATTCTGCATACATTCATGAAAATACTCGTAAAGAAAAAAGTATGATTCGTGGTAGGGAAATAAATAATAGTAATCCATTCTATATGGTTGTATGTAGTTCTAGCCAATTAATTAATGAATTAGGATATTCCGATAAAACAAAACATATAAGAGAGTTTTCTTTTATTAAAGATGATGCCATATATATACCTTTAGAATCAGTAGAAACAAGAGAATACAAAGGTAAGGTTTATAATTTATCTACCAATGATGATACTTTTTTGGTATCTAATATAGTATCGCATAATTGTGGGAACCGTTTTGGAAAGGACTTAGGTTCTATCGGCGAAGGTGTAATGAGATTTATAGAAATGGAAAATGAAGAAAGATCCATAGATGTTAATCCTCCTGTCCTCTGGTGGATTGTTGCACCTAATATGCGACTTGCAAGACAAAACTGGCGTGATTTAAAGAAGTTACTACCTAAGGAACTAGTTTATGATATTTCACTATCTAATCTTACTATAGAAACTATTAATGGTGGAATTATAGAAATTCACTCGGCAGATGACCCTGAAACTCTTGTTGGTGTTGGTCTTGATATTGTAACTATAACGGAAGCTGCTAGAGTTAAAGAGCTTGATACAGTTTGGGCAAACCTTCGACAAAGGCTTGACTCACCTGGTAGAGGTCCAGGTGGTAAAGGTGGAATTGCCCTAATTAACAGTACTCCAAGAGGTAGAACTTATTTTTATAAGTTAGCCTTAATGGGAGATAAAGATTCTTCCCTCTATTCCCCCTCTTATGAGACATTTCATTTCTCAACTTGGGATAACCCTCATATGGGTAAAAAGAGATATACCATAGTCGGAGAGGATTCAATGGGTAATCCTATCACCTTTGAAGATGAGATTAAGATGGGAATGACTAATGATAGATATAGGCAAGATTATCTAGCTGAATTTATTATGGAGATTAACTCTGTATTCCCTCATTATGATAGAGTTCTCATTAGGCCTCCACTCGATTGTCGTTCAGATGAAGCTATGGCTGAATTTTGGTCTGAATGGGAAAAAGTTGACCCATTCGAAACATATACTATAGGCTATGACCCTGCATCTAAAGGTGATGGTAAGCCTTGCGTTATTAGGGATAGCAAAGGTAAAGTAGTTAAAATAGACCTTATGAGTAGACTTGGCTGGGATGCTCAATGGGATAGATTAGCTATGTATTCAAGGCTCTACAATGGGGCTACTGTAAACTTTGGTCAAACTGGACTTGGTGAAACCATAGGTTCACAGCTTACTAAAAGAGGAATACCTAATGTACCTATTAATGAGCAAGGTAACAACAAAGCTAAACTAGTTGAGGACTTTGCAGTTGTAGTCGAGCAACAATGGTGTCAAATCCCTTGGAGTACCGAGGTTGAAAAACAATTACAAGATTATGTTTCAGTAGATAGAGAAGGTCGTT
Organism: Tissierella pigra; assembly: GCF_009695605.1. Classification (GTDB taxonomy): domain Bacteria; phylum Bacillota; class Clostridia; order Tissierellales; family Tissierellaceae; genus Tissierella; species Tissierella pigra. The sequence continues at coordinate 49,413 of NZ_VUNQ01000021.1, read as the reverse complement.
CTACTCAATATCATAATGCTACAGATTCAGGCCATGACGATATAGTATCTGCATTGTACTTCTGTTTTAGTGATTTCCAATCCCCTGCTCTATTATTACCTTGGGTTGGTAGAGTTGGTGGAATAAGTAAATCAAATTAATAAATGTTATATCAAGCAATCTCTATTGAGGTTGTTTTTTATATACCACACTGTCAATAACCAAGGATATTATAGGGTTTGGTCTACCTCCGACCGTCCTTCCTTGGTGCAGTGACTACATATAACTATTTGGAGGTGGTTTTATGAAACAATTTCTCATAGAATCTCTAGCATTTATATTAATATTTTTCTTTTTTCTATGGTTACCAATAAGGGATTTCATTAAACATTGGAGGTGTATTTATGAAAAAGAATAAATGCTTTTGGTGGTTTAGACATAAAATCAAATACTTTGAAGGATTGGGCTATAGGTGTTGTAGGTGTGGAAAGCCTAAAAGCCAATGTAAATAATTAAATTAGGAGGTAATTAAATGGATAAAAAACAGGAAAAACAATTTGAAACAAAATTTTCTACAGCAGTGCTATTATTTGCACAGCAACTTCAAAACACCATGGAAAGTTCTTCGGATAAGATGGCTGAGTCGATAGCTAATAAATTTGAGTCTAATCCCAATATGAGTATTGAAGAAATGACAAAAGAAATTGCAGAACATGTTATTGATGGATTATCTGAGGAATTTGGATTGAAGGTGACACAGAATGAAGCTAAATCTTGATAAAAACCTAATAAGTCTTAAAGGTGAACCTTTGCCTGAAAAATTAAATGACATATTAGCTGATATATTGGCTATGTCTAGTACTGTCAGACCAGCTAAAATGATGGCTTGGGCTGTAAATTTAGTTAATGATGGAGAATTTGAAGTTAATAAATCAGATATTCAATTAATAAAAGAATTAGTTGAAAACAACATGCGAATAGTCAATCTAGCTAAGGCCCAAATATTAGATGAGATTGAAAAATTGGAATTTTAAAGGTAGGTGATGTATATGAAGTTTTGGAATAATCTTATACAAGGTATCGATAGGATAGCAAATTGGATAATAAAATCTAGTGCTGAACTCTTAGAACCACTTAAATCCATAGATAATAAACTTACTAAAGAAGAAAATTATATAGCTAATGAAGAACCTATTAAAAAGATTAATAATTTAGCTAGTCTTATGCTACATGAAAATGAAGATAGAAATAAACTCATAATACAAAACATAGGCTTAGAACCTTGCTATATCAAACTAGATAGTGAAGTATCTAAAGATGACTTTCACTTTGTATTGGCTCCTGATACCTCCCTTGCATTTGGTAATGGCGGCAGTATTAATTTAGATAATTGGCATGGTGAGGTCTATGCTATATGTGAAAAAGAAACTAAACTTTCCGTATTGGAATATTAAGAGGTGATGTAATATGGGACTTTCTAATAGACAATTTGCAAGAGCAAGAGCTGAACCTAGACATATTCCTACTGGTAGGCAAACTCAAATAAATAATGGTTACGCCTCTACCCTCTCCCCTTTTAAATCACGAACTGGTGATGTGCTTAAAACTTTAAGAAGTATTCCAGAGGAAGCTGCAGCTATAGAATATTTAAAAAGAGTTAATCCTGATGTATCTATGGCAGTATGGAACTTTGTGAGATTAGCTAATCAAGGTAATGAAATGCACTTCTATGCTATTGATGGCAAAACTAGAAGAACTGATTTAGAAGATAGATGGAGAGATTTTGCATCTAGAATAAATGAAATATCAAATAGTGGACTTGATGGATTAATAGACCAATTGCACTATAGTTCATTCTTATTAGGTGCTATGGGTGTTGAGGTTGAAGTTACAGCTGATAGAAAAGATATTTATGATGTCTACCCTGTCAAACCTCAAACTATTGAATGGGAACTAAAGACAATTAAAGGTAAAAAAACATGGGTACCATTTCAATACAGTATGAATAAGAAAGTTTATCTTGATAAAGACAATGCTAACTTCTTTTGGGTTCCTGCTGACCCTGACATTGGCGACCCACGAGGAACACTTACTATGTCCCCTGTTCTTCAAGCTATAGATTTTCAAATGCAAATACTACAGGACTTACAAGCAGTACTACATCATCAAGGCTACCCTCGAAATGATATAACTATTGTTTTAGAAAGACTTATGACCTATTGTCCTGCTCATATTAAAAATGACCCTAAAAGACTTCAAGAATGGTTAGATTCTCAATACAATAATATAGTCAATATGATGCAAAACATTGCTCCCGATTCTGACTATGTTCATTTTGATGATGTAACTATTAATATGAATCAAGGTGCTAACTCTGGAAGAAGTCTTGATGTTAGAGCTATAAACGAGCTTGTAGATGTTCAAGTCCTAAATGGTCTTAAACAATTAGGTACCTTTGCTAATAGGTCTGCTGGGAAAACTGAAACTTGGTCTACAGTAGAATTCCTCATCATGACCCAAGGAATAAAATCATGTCAAAGAGGCTCTAAGCGACTCATAGAAGAAATTGCTAGACTATGGTTGAGGGTCAATGGTGAGCAAGCTATTGCCAAGTTTAAACACGGGGTAGTTAATTGGCAAAGTGAAGAAGATAAACAAACAGTAGCATTAATGAAGCAAGAGTTTTATGTAATAGCCCAATTAATGGGATGGATTGATGCAGATAAAGCTTCTCAAGAAGTTATGGGTAATGAAAAAGCTACTAGTGATACTCCTAGCGAAAACATAAGAATAAGTTTTAGTTCAGGAGGTGTTAAATTTGAAGACAAAACCAAAGAATCAAAGTGATAATAATACAATCCCTTTCGCTGAATCCCCTAAGGAATTACACGGTTGCTTAGATTGTGTAGGTTGTTTATGTGTAGAATTCTGTAAACAAGAAGAGGAAAAGTATTTTGGTAAGAAAGAAGGTGATTTAAATGAGTAATTTTGGAATCCCAACAGATGAACAACTAGCTAAAATTAATAAATTAGCTAAAAGAACTTTATCTAAAGATGAGGTATTTGTATTCTCTGGAAAATCTGCTGGGGATATGATGATACCCAATAGAAATACTAAGCTAAGTCTTGAACTATTACAAGTAATGGTTGCTGATGCTAAGCATGGTGTATCCTTTATGCTTAATCATAATTGGAATAATTGGGGCGGAATTCAAGGAATACCTTATGGAAAAGTATTTGATGGTAGAATTATACCTAGTGATAATGAGAATGAAACTATGGAACTTCATTTAGATAAGTTCATTTTTAGAGATGATGAAATTATAGATGGAGTTTCAGCTAATGCTCTTATAAAGAGAATTGAAACTGGAATCCTTTCTGATACTTCAATAGGATTTAGTACTGACATTATGAAGTGTTCTATATGTGGAGAAAACTACTATGGTGGTAAATGTAGACATTGGAAAGGTTCTACTTATGAAATGGGTGATGGAACTCAAAAGGTATGTACATTAACAGCTATGCCCCCTTCTATCATAATTCCATACAATAACAATGCATTATTTGAAGAATCTATCGTTTGGGATGGCGCTTATCCTGGTGCTGTAGTAACTCAATCTAAACACGGTGATATTATAGAAACTCCTTCTGGTAAGTTTAGTATTATTGACACTAAAGAAGAATTACCTGAAAATACTCCATTGCTAGGACAATACTGTAATGGGAATATCGTCACTATGGTTAAAAAATCAGACCATAATAAAATATTTGGTTTAGGTGGAATCGAAGATGAAAAACCGAAAGGAAGTGAAGAATTAATGAATGAGAATTTAAATAAAATGCTTGAGTCTTTTGAAATTGAAGTTACTGATAGTGATGGTAATTATGATTTCCAAGGAATACTAATCCAATTAGCTGAAAAGTGGGATGGAATGGTAGAAACCATTAAAGCTAGTGTTGAACCACTAAAGCCAGCTGAAGGTATTTTAAGCACTACTGAATACTTAGGTATTCCTCTATATGAAATAAAAGAGGAATTAGGTGAAGGTGTATCTGGTAATGATTTAATGAAACTAGCTAAAGAAGGTCAAGAATATCATAAGTCCCTATCAGATGAAGCTATAGCTATGGGTGTTCGTGCTATGGGGAATGACTTCCCAACTGAAACTTGGAAAAAGAGTTTTGAGGTTATGGGAACTAACAATATCAAAGATATAATGAAAACATGGGAACTTCAAGCTAATGCTGGTATTCCAGCTGGCAGACAAACTGACCCAGGAGCTGGACAAAAACAAAGTATGTCAATCCCAGATGATGCTTTCAAAGTAGGTAAGTAATACCATCTTCGTGACGTCACGAAAATGGTTTAAGAAAGCAAATAACCATTAGGAGGTGTTTTCATGCACGATATCACTAAGGAAATTATAAAAAACAGACTAGACTATGAAAAAAATAGATATTTAGAAAATGAAGAAGTACTCTCTCATTTAAGAAAAAGAATGGATGAATGTGGAGAGGTAAAGAAAAAATTATCTGAAACAATTGAAGCATTAGAAAAAGATTTAAATAATCAATAGGCAAACCACTGGAATATAGTGGTTATTTTTATGCCCAAATTTAGGAAAGGATGTGTTGAATAATGGCAAGAGGTGGAATTAGTTTTGAAGGTATAGGCTTTAGAGGAGTAACTTTTAAAGCTGGTGCAGGAATTAAGGCTTTAGTATCTGCTGCTAACAGAGATGTAGTTGTCGGTGTTCCTGTAGTTGTTAGTGGAGCTCAAACAGTTGATTTAGGTACTGATGGCGACACTGTATTTGGATTTATAGATGTATATGAAGATGACGGCCATGTAACTGTTCAAGTTGATGGATTTAGGACTGATGTACCTATAGGTGCAATTGCTCCAACCGTAGGTAAGATAGCAGCTGTTGATGGTACTGGAAAGATAAAAGACAGTGGTACTACTGCAAAGTTAAGAAATCCAATTGTTGTAGAAGTAGATACTATAGCAAAAGTAGCAACTGTATTTTTAGGTTAATTTGAAAGGAGATGACTATAATATGAAAATTACATTAAACAATTTAACAAGTGAATTATATAATCAAGCTCACTCTAAAGAGATGACTTTTTCATCTTATTTAGAAAGTTTAGATCCAACACAAGAAGGTGGAAAGCTTGATGCTTTTGAAAGACTTATGAAAGAAGCTGGAATATTAACACAATCTATTCCTGAGAAAAATCTCTTTGCTTCTAAAGTTGAATCTTTCTACAGAACAAATGAAAACAAAGTATTATTTCCAGAGTTTGTAGCAAGGACATTAGTACAATCTATGCAAGAGTTCCCTCTATATAACTACTTAGTGGCTCAAAGAACTCCTATAGACTCTAACGTTTATAAAGCTTCTTATTTAGATTTTAGTGACCCTAAGAATAAGAAAGCTACTGAAATGAGAAGAGTTACAGAAGCTGCTGATTTGCCAGTTGCTAAGCTTAGAATTGGTGGAACTGCTATATCTTTCTACAAATACGGTCGTGCTGTAGAAGCTTCATATGAAGCATTAAGAAGAATGGATATTGAAATGTTTAAACGACATATCGATAGAATTGGCGTTGATGCTGCCAATAACAAAATAGCCGAGATCATAGAAGTTATAAAAGATGGTGACGGAAACGGCAATGCTGCTCCTTCTCACAAAGTAAAAGATTTCGATGCTGCTGCAACTACTATCACTAGAACTGCATGGATAAAATTCTTACTGAAGTTCTATCCATATAATTGTGATACTATCGTTGCAAATGAAGATGGATTAATTCAAATCCTAGAAGTGTTATATCCTAAATTTGAAGTAGCATCAAAGATGGATGAATTATTAGCTAATGGATTAAATGTTAAAACTACTTTACCACAAGGCCTAATAGCTAATACTACATTACTATATAGCCCTAATATTGAAAAAATAAACGGTAAAGAAGCTATTTATGGTCTTAATAGAAATAACACTATCGAGGAATTATTCGAAGTTGGTTCTTCTATAAGTGAAGCTGATAAATTTATTAAGAATCAAACCGAGTTATTGACTGTATCTGAAAACAGTGGATTCCGTAAAATCTTTGCTGATGGTGCTAGAATATTAACTATTGAATAATAAGGGGGTGTCTCCCCTATGCCAAATAGGATTTTAATAAATGAAGGTTACGAAGATAGGATACGTTCTAGAATGGGCGTATCTGAACCTTATCTTCCTAATGAAGATATAAACAAACCAGATATAATTACTATAGCTGAAGCTAATATTATATCAATGATACCTGGCTATGAAAATATCGCCATAGGTGGCGATTCTAGGGCATACCTTGAAACTGCTGTTGTTCTAGAATGTTGTATACTACTCTCTCCTTCTATGTCTGCTAGATTACCTAAAAAAGAAGGTGGCCCTCATGCAAGTCATGAACTATATATTAACTGGGATAATAAAAAAGCTGAATTTAAAGAGGAAAGAGATTCTTATATAGGAAAGTTATTTGAGTTAGAATTTCCTAATGATCTCCCCTCTTCACTCCCCCACTTTACAGTTACTTATCCTATAAGGAAGTGGCTAATATGAGTTATGCTGAAAAATTCCTAAAATCTAAGGGTCAAGATTGCATTATTAATCGCCCTATTCCCTTGCATTCTAAAGTATCAATAAAACGTTCCACAAAGGCAAGTAGAGATTTAGGTATTCGTGAGGGATATTGGGAAGGATTAATTCTTGCCGATTCCAACCTTAAAAGTGGAGAAACCATTACTATTAGGGATAATAAGTATTTGATTCAATCTACTAACTATGACCATGCATCTATGGAATGTGCTTTCTTCTCTGCTAAGTGTAATGCTACTATTCAGCATAAAAGATATGTTGAAGATGTGGATGAGAATTTCAATCCTATCCAGGAGTGGCAAACGATCAATTCAGATGTAGCTTGTTATGGCGAAATCATTACTTCTAGAATGAGAGAAGTCGAAACTGGACTAGAAGATAATGCAGTATATATATTCCAAGTTCCTAAAACTCTAGGAGTTGCATTGCTTGATAGATTCGTTCATGGTGGAAAGAATTATGAAGTAGTATCTATAGATGATATTGGTCTTGAGGGAGTAGCAAGAGTTCAATTAGGTATGGATAATAGACCTGATTAAAAATAAAATTATGGAGGTAATTTTATGAAATATAAAGTTAAGGAAGATTATGAAAATACTCGTGCTGGTCAAATTGGAACTCAAATTGCTGAAGATAAAAAACGCATATATCTAAGATTTGCCGATGGATACCAAGAAGGTTATTTCCGTAATGAACTGGAATCAGTAATGAGAACTCTATATGAAATAATTGAAGATGTTAAGGATAATAAAAAACCTGATTATGAAGAATTAAGATATGCCTTATTGGTTTATAATTTCTTATTTAATATGGACCATAGAGTATTAAGAGAGGTTTTGTTGTCTGATAAAGAAATACCTAAATTTATTAAAGAATTAAAAGCTCAAAATTCTTTTGATATGGCTAAAAGTGCATTAAATAAATCTCCCAAAGAATATCTCGGTTGGAATAGTGACCCTGAAAATCCAGATTATCAGAAGTTTAGACAAATAGGAAATAAATTATTGGATAAGGTGCTATCTAATCAAGAAGAGAAAGGAGATAAGTAATATGTATGAAGAATATTTAGGTGAAGGTTATCACGATAAAGTTAGAAAGATGCTTACAGTAGATGAAACTTTACTCCCAAACAGTGTTATTGATGCTGATTTAAACATTGATGGAATGAAGCAACTACTTGCTCCTAGTATGGATAAGATGACTTCTCTTGGCAAGAAAATTGATACCGAAGAAAAGTTTAATCAACTTGCTAATGCTGGTATATATTATCTTTGTGGAATTTTATGTATGGCAATGAAAAGTCGTACCTCTGCCCCACCCTTCAATGTAAAGAAGTATCAGAAAAATTGGGATAAGAAACAGAAAGGATATATGGCTAAAGGCAATAAGATTATGCAAGGACTGATGATGAAATGAGATACCCCCTTCAAAAGTGGAATGAAAATACTATCATAAACACTATCAAAGATAATGGGTTTATTCTTAGAAATGAGTATGGTGGGATATTTAGTTTTCATCACCCCAATGCTAATAGAGAAGATAATTTTCACCTTAGCTATCAAATGTACACATATAGGACGGTGTTATGTGTATGTAATGGAAATGTCCAAATATCACCATCTATTAGGAGCCACAAGAAATTAAATGAGTATCTTAAAGAACTCTCTAAAGAAGGTGATTTCATGGGATAAGATTTGATAGTCAAGGTTGTATTACTGCCTTTAGGCAAAGTTTAATTGATGCTATGAAAGACCTACAACAAGAACTACTAAATGAAGCTAAACAAGGTATGCAAACTCCTGAAGGTAAGGAAAGTTTACATGATGAAGAAATTAAAGACGTAGCTAATGTAATTGCTGCATCTATAGCTGGTGGTGCATGGGCTGTTATGGATGAGTTTGGAACTGGTAGCTTAATGGATACTTCAAATCCTGCCTTAGAATCATATAAAAATAGCCCTGCTTGGAACCCTGCTAGACGTGATAATAAAATCAGAACTAGACCTAATACGTCTGGTCAAGTAGATATATTTGGTAATCCTATCACTGGTCATGGCAAAGGTGGATTTGACCTTGAAGGAGCTGGCATATTCTCTCCTACTCCCCCATCTCATGCGATTAAAACTGCTGCTAGGTGGATGGAAAACGGAAGGATGAAAGAAAAAATCAAAGAAACTATAAGGAATTTTCCTTTTAGTAAATTTATTATAACTGATAAGAATTGAGGTTTTTTTAAGATGGACTTAATCGGTAAAAAAGTAAAAATCATAGATAGTAATCATCCTCACTACAACGAAACAGGAGTTATCGATGATATAACTAGAACTGTATTTGGAAGTGTTGGAATGATTATAAAACTTGATAATTGCCCTTTAAAAGTAGAATCGTGCTTTGTTTTTGATTTCAATGAAATAAAAATTTTATAAACTAGAAACCCCATATGGGGTTATTTTTATGCCCTAAAGGTGGTGGTTTTATGGCTTTTACTCCCTCTGCTGACTTAAATGCAATACAAAGACTCATAATTCAAAATGCTAAAATATTGGAACTCTTAGATTTAACAGGTAAGCCTAATATCGAAATTGCTAAAAGAATTATAAAACGTAGCCAATGGAATGATTTAGCAACTAATGAAAAAAGACTTTGTATTTACTTTGTACCAGATAGACCTACAAAAAATGAAAGTTTCTTGCAATCTGTTGTTCAAATAGATATTCATGTACCTGCAATTCATGATTTTAAGGCTTGGGAAATTCAAGAACACGTAAAGAAGTTACTCCATAAGAAGAAAATAAATAAAAGATATACCTATTTTAATGGCCAACTTGGTGAACTCCCCACCATGCAAGGTTTTTTTTGTTGTGGGAGTAGATTTAAATTTTATAGAACAATTTGAAAGGATGTGTTTTTATGCAACCAATTTATTTTAGTAAAGCTGGTAAATTTATGCTTAACAAGTATGTAGATGGCAGACCTGTTAGAAGTGCATTAACCTCATATTTTAGAAATGGTGTTGTTCAATCTATTACACCTAACATCACAATCAATGGTACTCCTATCGGTGATGGTAATAGCTTATGGAACGCCGCACAACCTGACACCTCTATCGAAGGTACTGTAGCTATCCAATTAGGGTTTATGCCACCTGAGTTATATGCTTATTTTATGGGAGACGAAATTGAAGAAGTGGCAAGTGCTCCATTCCCAATAATTGATGAAGAAATACTTGTACCTGATGAAGCTCCATTTGAAGTCACGTTAGCAAATACACCATTGGCAGATTCTCTCATTTTAGTAGATATTCATGGCAAGCCTTGGGAAAAAGCTGAAGCTGATGTAACGACTGGGAAATATAAGCTTACTGGGGGAAAATTAGAATTTAATGAAGAAGATGCTGGTAAAGCTTTATTTGTTACTTATGATTTTCAAGCTACTAATGTAACTAAATTTGGACTTCCTAAAACCCCAAAGAGAGAATCGTATCAAGTAATTATCTCTGGTGAGGCTACTGGTGAAGATGAAACCTTATATAACACTGCATTGATATTAGATAAAGCAAAAGTAATGGGTTCAATCAACCCTCCTGCTCAAGGTGGAGAACCACAACCTATTACTATAACCTTCACTATTCTAAAACCTAGAGGAAATAACAGAGCTGTTGATTATATGGCTACTCCATTGAAATAAAAATCGAATATAAGGAGGTAATCTTATGAGTAAGGCAAACAAATCCCCTACTCCCCTTTCCGTTATGTTAGGGGACGGGGATTCTTTTATTGTTAAAGAAAAATCTTATATAGTAAAGCCTATTGAGTTAAAAGATATTGAAGAATTTATGAAAGATAACCTAAGTATAGATACTCAATTATTTAATATTGCTAATGAAAAAGCTAAAGAAAAAGTTAATAGATGGTTAACTGGATATTGCTTTGATGAAGAAAGTAATCCTGTATCTCTTGAAAAAGTAATGGATTATGGTTGGAATGTTGTTGATTTAAGGAAATTCTTTAGAAAGTTGTGTGATCTATCGGGATAAGTTTGGCTCCTTCCAGTGATGATAAGGAAAATAAATATAAAAACTGGACTGATAGTGATTTAAAGGCTGAATGCACAAATAGAAAGCTTGAAGTTGACGAAGCTGATTCTAAAGAAAGTTTAATTTCTATCCTTATCAAAGACGATAACAAGCCCCCTGATTGGGGGAAGATTTATTCGAGAGTGTTATATCATACAGGGATGGCTTATGAGGAAATTGCTCGTAGAACCATCCCTCAAATTATGGCCATTCTGGATGGAGCCGAAGAAAACATTTCAATAAAGATGGGACTACCTAATATGTTAGGTACCTCCACTCTATCCCCTACCCCACAAAACAATGGAGAACCTCCAACAGTTAATCAGTTCGCTGCTATAGCAAATATGTTTAGTGGAATGTAACGCACTAGAAAGTGTGGTGATTATATGAATGATGATAGTATCGTAAAAATAATGCAGTCTTTGGGGCTTGATTACTCCCCTGCCATATCTTCAACTTTAAAGTTTGAAAAAGTTGTATCTGACTTAAATAAAGAATTGGCTATTATGAAGGACAATGCCCTGAGTTCTGTTAAGGATATTAATAATATATTCTCTTCTCAATTAGGCAACATAGGAAATAAGCAGATACTAGACCAATGGGGCAAACCATTTAAAACTATAAAAGATGAAGCTAAAGCAACTTCTACTACCGTTAGAGATATGGCTAAAAGTATGAAAGAAAGTTCCTTGGCTCAAATGCAAGCTCAAGCTGCATCTATACAACAAAGAGCTACAGCTAAAGGATTAAGTGATGAATATTCCAAGCAAGCTGGTACAATAAGAGAGCAATTGGCATTAGTTCAAGCTAGACTACAATCCGAAGGGAAACTATCGGCTGAGGAAGTTAAACAAACTCAACAATTAAAGGAACAACTAGATATATTAAGAGCTCAAACTAGAGCTGGAATATCTGACAAGACTAGAGAAAACCCCGACTGGTTTGGCGATGAGATGCAAAGACGTGTATCTTGGTTCGCTACTGGTGGAGTGTTTTATGGCATGACTAATGCTGCAAAAGAAGCTACCCAAACTATCAAAGAAGTTGAAATGGGAATGGTTGAGATTGCTAGAGTTATGACCGATTCATCATTCGTATTTGATGAATATAGAGACAACTTGTTTAAACTAGGTGTAGATTACGGCCAAACTTTTACAAATGTTCAAAGTGTAGCCTTACGATGGGCTCAATCCGGTTATAATGTAGCTGATTCTCTAGAACTTACTAAGACTTCCCTACTCGCTCTAAATACTGCTGAATTAGATGCAACTCAAGCTACTGAAGCTATGATTGGTATTATGGCTCAATGGAACCTACAAGCTGAGGATATGGCTCTAGTAATGGATAAGATTAATATCACTGCTGATAGACATTCTGTTACTTCTCAAGATTTAGTTGATGGATTATTACGTTCATCTGGTGCTGCTAGAATAATGAATTTATCCCTTGAAGAAACTTTAGGAATATTAACTGTTATGCGTGAAGCTTCAGGCCGTACTGGACAAGAAGTTGGTAATGCTCTTAACTCTATCTTGTCATACATTCAAAGACCAGGATCAATTAAAACACTTGAAGATTTAGGAATTAGTATGTTTGCTGATTCAGCTAAGACTCAATTTAGAAATGTTCTAGATATATTTAAAGATATAGCTTCTAACTGGAATACTCTATCTGCTGATATTCAAGATGGATTTGTAAAATCTGCTGATGATGCTAATTTATTTAGTGAAGAATTATCCAATGCATTAGGTATGCAAGAAGAATGGAATGACCTTCAACAAAGAGACATTTCTCAAGCTGCAGCTGGTGTTTACAGAAGAAACTATTTTATAGGTATGATTGAAAGATTAGCTAATGTTCAAGGTGTACTTAATAATATGATGGATGCAGAAGGTTACTCTATGCGTGAAAATGCTGATGCAATGGAAACTCTAGAAAAGAAACAAGAATCTCTAAAAGCATCTATGGAAGCTTTAGCTGTTGCTATGGGTGATGCTGGTGTCGGTGGTTCTTTAAAGATATTAGCCGATGGTGGAACTAGTGCATTAACTATGTTTACTAAGTTACCTAAGGGTGCTCAAGATACAATATCTGCTTTTACAAGTACATTCTTAGTCGTAAAGACCTTACAATTAGGAATGAAAACATTTGGGGTTGAACTTCCCAAGGTATCATTATCTATAACAGACTTAAAAGGTTCTGTTCTAAATCTTACATCTGCACTTAAATCTGGTGCAACTGGGGTTGGTGCCTTTATTCAAGCTAATGCTGGATTGCTTACTCTTTCTGTTGCTGTAGGTGCTATTATAGCTATAACTAATGCTATTAAAAAACAAAGAGAAGAGCAGGCAAAAGCAATTGAAGTAGCAAAGGATAATATTAAGTCCTATGAGGAACAAAGGCAAGGATTGATTGAACTTTCTAGAGAATATGAAACTCTAAAGGATAAAGAGAAAAACCTTACTGCTACTGCCGATGAAAAGACAAGACTAAAAGAAATACAAAAAGAATTAGTTGAATTATATGGAGTTTCCATTACTGGAATTGATACAGAAGGTCAAGCTTATGCAGACTCTACTAATGCTATTCAAAATAGAATTAAAGCCTTAGAAGAATTAAAAGCTATAGAAGAAGAAAACCTTGAAACGGCCGTTAAAGGTAGAAATAATCAAGATGTTGAAAGTCTTAAAAAACACCTAGCAGAAAAAGAACAACTAGAAACCGATTTATTAAAAATACAAGAGCAAATTAATAAATATACTAATGCTCTTGTAAATAAAGAAATTACTACATCTCTATCTGGTACAGCAAAGATTGATGGTTCTACTGAACATGGAGCTAAAATACTAAGAGATTATATTAGTAATTTAAGTAGAGAAAAATCTAATCTTGACAAAGCATTAGGTGATGTAAGAAATTCTATAGCAGAGGATACTAAAGAAACACAACAACTTTTAAAAGAAGATGCTGTTAAGATTGCTAACCAATTAAGCCAAAGTGGTGTAACTATATCCGATAGTGCTAGAGCTTATGCTACGGAATTAGCTAAAGGATTATCTCAAGCTCCTAGAAATATATTTGAACTCAGGGATGAATTAGAAAAAGCTATAAAAGAATTTACTTCCTCTGACTTTGAGGAATGGTCTGAAAAGTATCAAAAAGCTATAGCTAATAATGATACTAAAGGTATCGATGAAACTAGTAATGCTATCATGAGATTGGTTAGAAACTTTGCACAAGGAAAGCCTGAATTAGATAATTTTGTCTTAGCTATGGAGAATGCCTTTGGAGATAGTAAGGCTATTAGGGATACTACAAAAGCTACATTTGACCTCAAAACAGCATTAAGTAACATGGGTACTGCTGCTAAAAAAGGCTTTGATGATTTAAAAACATTAAATCAAGCTATATATGATGTCAAACGTGGGCAGTCATTATCTATAGATACCATATTAGATCTAATCGAAAAATACAATCTTAATACTGAGGCTGTTAAGCAAACTACCAAAGGTTATACAGTCGAAGTTTCTGCTCTAGAAAATTTAAGGCAAGCTAAAATTCAAACTGCCACTGATGGCATAAAGTCTGAAATGGATTTAGCTAATGCTGTTAAGACTCAAGTTGAATCTAGAATCAAGAACTATGGTCTTGAAATTGAACAACTTAAAAATCTTGCTACTGCTAGAGTTGCATTACAAAGGATTGCTCATGAAGAAGCTATAAAAAAAGCTAATGCTATTTCTGATGTGACTAAAGTTATAGATCCATTAGGAATAATAAGTGATAAAGATTTTGGTAAAAATTATAATCAATACTTTGATGATGAAATGAAAAGTTTAGAGTCTGATTTAGCTAATTATGAAAATGCTATAAAATTCCTTGAAGAAGCTGAAAAGCGTTCGAATATGTTAGAAGATATGCTAAACGATAAAAACTATGGAGTTTCCACTTCTAAATCTAAAGATAAAAAAGATGAACGTAAATTTTTAGATTCTATTGATGCAGAAATCAGAGCTATAAAAACTAAAAATGATAATCTAGAAAAAACATCTGATTTATTAAATAAGCAGCTTAACTTAGCTAATAGCATTGAAGGCCTTAAAGGCTTAAATGAACAACATAGAATAACTGGAAGAATTATAGAAAACAATCGGAAAATCATTAAATCATATCAAAAAGAACAAGATGAATTGCATAAAAAAGCTAATGATCTCCGTAATGCTAATAAAAATTATAATATTGATTTATGGTTTGATTCTAATGCAGAACAAACTGTAGCTTATATTAATCAATACAATAAAGCCACTAAATCCCAACAGGAAAATATGGATAAAGTTTTCCAGCAAATGCAAAGAATTAAAAAAGCTTGGTTAGAATCAAATTCAGAAGCTAAAAATTTAGTAAGTACTACTAAGGATTTAGAAAGAGAACTATCCAATATAGTAATAAAACAAGAAGAAATGACAAGAAATAAATTGCGTGAAATTATTGAAGCCGAAAAACGTAATGCTTACATGGACTTGGAGTATCGTCAACGTTTAGCTAATGAGCAACTTAAGCTTATCAGACAACAAATGGAATCAGAAATCGCAAGTAAGCAATCTCAAATAGATAGAATTCAGGATGAAATAGATAGGATTCAAGAAAATGAACGGCTAAGACAAGAGAATATTGAAAGGTCTAAAAGATTAGAAGAAATCTCTCGACTTGAAGATAGATATTATGCCCTACAAAATAAAGAGCTCTCTGATTTAACGGAGGAACAGACTGAATTACTTGGATTGGAACGTGAACGTGAAGCTTATCTAAAACGCCAGGAAGATATTGAAAAGGAAAAGATTAAAAGGCAAGAATATGAAAATGAACTTCTGGAACTAAGGAATAAACTTGATAATATCCGTAATCAAAAAACCATACGGCAATATAAGGAATTAGCAGATGGAACTTGGGATTTTGATTTTGTTGTAGACCAAGACGCTATAGATAATGTTGAAAAACAAATTAAAGATACTGAAGAGAAGGTAAAAGATTCTAATGAACGAATTGAGGATTTAGAGAAACAACATAGTAAAGAACTTAAGGATTTGCAAAAACAAACTTTAAAGGATTTGCAGAAAGCTAAAGAAGACTATGACGAATGGGAATATCAAAATGACTTAAAAAGGCAAATTGAAGCAAAACAAAGACGTATCAAAGAATATCAAGATGAGATAAAGGATCTACAGGATAAATATGCTGAAAAAGAAAGGCTTACTAATGAGGCTTTTGCTACAGAGAAAGAAAACCTAGATAGATACTACATGGATATTGATAAGCTGACTGATGAAGCCATGACAACCTTACATGAAACTTTTGGTCAACATTGGGTTGAGATATATGGTACATTAACAGGATTCTTTGATGATATTGCTAGGGAGTATGATGCCTTAGTAGACAAATTATCTACTCCATTACCTACGCCAAAGTACGGTGCTGGTGAGCAGGGATTTTACAGTCCGCCTGATGGTAGTGGCAATCAAGGGTCGTCTAGTAGTGGTATGGGAAGTAGTGCTATTGGCGGTGGCATCGGCTCAATTATTGGAGGCATTATTGGTGGTGGTCCTGGTTCGATTATAGGCGGTACTATTGGTGGGATTATTGGAAACGTCAACAAGAAACACGAAGGTGGAATTGTAGGAGATGGTAATAGAGATTTGCCACATCTGGTAAATAAATTTTTCAACACAAAACCTAATGAACAAATGGTTAAAGCATTGAAAGGTGAGTTATTTATACCAGAGGAAAATATATATAAAAATTTCTTACCTAACATGCAAACATTAATGGATGTGACGACTAGCTCATTGGTTGCTAATGTTTCAGATACACTAAAAAGCATACAAACCACTCAAAGTTTAGTTCCTAGTATAAATGTTCCTAGCCTAGATAGAAAATCCATTAACCGCCCTACAGTGGTGCAAAATCAGTCTACAACTCAACCTGCTAAAATAGTTCATAATCATATAGATAAATTAGTCTTTCCAGACGTTCATGATGCTAGAGAAATCGAAGATGCAATACTAAACTTACCAAGAACAACGATTCAAAACAAATAGGGTTTGTAGGGTTCGTCCTCTTCCCTATCCTGCTTTTTTAAGGAGTGATTCTATGAATAAATATCAAAAAGCTTTGCTAGATTCTATAGATACGAAATTACAAGAATTTGGGAAAAGGTTAAAGTTTGACTACACTGTTACCGCTAAAGTTTTATCACTTAATGAATCTACTAATACTTATACAGTCTTATATAACGGTTCCGAATTGCAAATTAAAGCTAGAGAAGGATTAACATTGGAGCCTAATGATTTAGTATATATAAGAGTAATACAAGGAAATTTTAGCAATAAATTTATTGATTGCAAGAAGCCTTAAAGGTGGTGATTAGATGGCAATACCAGATTTGAGGAAGGTGTTCCCTTTCCCTTCTACTGATGATTATACTTTTAGATTTAATGTGGAAGGAATATCTCAACAAATATTTTACAATGAATTAGAGATTAAATTAAGTTCAGATACTAGTCAAATTATGTATAAACAAAGAATTCAAGAATTTAGATATCAACATACTGTACCAGCTAATACTTTGGAAAATGGAAAGCAATATGTCGCTATTGTAAAAGTATATAATAATGCAAATATATTGATAGGCGAATCTAATCCTATCTTTTTTTATTGCTTTAGCTCCCCTATCCTATCTATCCCCACTATTGTCAATGGAGAAGTGGGAAGTCAAACTGCAATGTTTAAAGGTACTTATGAACAGTCTGAAGGTGAATTGTTACAATCGTATAGGTTTAAACTTTACAATGATAATCAAGTTTTAATTAGTGAATCTCCTGAAATATATAGTGATACTATTCAATATGAATTTAGTGATTTAGAAAGTAGACAGAAATATTATATTGAGTTACAAGTTTCAACTATAAATGAAATGACCCATTCAACTGGTTTAATTGAATTCACTCCTAGATATGTGGCTCCCAGATTTAGCTCTGCTATTGAGCTTGAAAATCTTTCTGATGAAGCTAGTATTTTAGTTACCTGTAACGTAATAAGAATTATTGGTATACCTGATGTTGAACCTGTCATTTACACAGATGATGGCATGGTCGATTTAAGAGATAACGGTGTTTGGTTTGATGAAGGTTTTAAGCTTACTGGGAACTGGACTATTCAAATGTGGTTAAAGGATATAGTTGATAACTCTGTATTCTTTCAGTTAATTGCTAGAGATTACAGTAAAATTGAACTGGAATATAAGAATAATAAAATTAAGCTATATAAAATGCTAGATGAAGAATATATTATGCAAATACTAATAGGTGAAAATGAGATAAGCACCACAAACAACCTTATATTTATTTGTATTAAACACATCAATGGCTTATATGACTTTACTTATGAAACGGTAGGTGATTTAAATGATATTTCTTGATTACTCACCTTTTGCTAATATAGAAAATGAATATTTCAAATCTCTGAATGAAACTTCAAGATATGATAAAGCTAGATTCCAAAATTCAATATTTGATGAGGTTCATATGATTGAGAGTGTAGATGTTGTATGCACTCCTGATAAAAAAGAATGGGATTATGATACTGTATTCCTTTGGAAATGTGATAATCTTGAAGCTGGGAATGTTCAATTGAATGGCATTCCTATTAATCAACTTCTTATCCGTAGACGTAAAAAAGATGAATTCACATTTGAAAATCTTAAAGCAATTGACTTTGACCCTGCTGTCCAGTTCTATGAGTTCAAGGATAGATTTATAGAGAGTTATGAAGATTATGTCTATGGTATTCAGCCTATGGGTGGTTCCGTAGAAAATCCAATTTTAGGCGAAGTAACTATTGATGAAGTAGAATCAGAATTTGGCTCGGTATGGATTGTTGGAAAAGATACCCAATATGAGCTTAGGTATGATTTGGAAGTTGGCGACTATGAAACTGTAATCCCTACTGGCATAACTGAAACATTAGGAAGCCAATTCCCTACTATCTCTAAAAATGGTCATGTTAAATATAGACGTGGTACAGTCCGTTGTACTATTGTATCAGATAAAACCATACAAGGTGGTTCTATACATCCTAAAGAGGAAAAAAAAATTAGGCGTGCTATGATGGCCTTTTTAACGGATAATAAGCCTAAATTTTATAAGGATGGTAGTGGCGAATCAATGCTGATTTCAATTGTAAATGCTCCTACCCTCTCCCCTATCAATGAATTAAAGAGACTGCTTTATACTACTGATATAGAATTTATTGAAGTTGGTGGTATTGATATGAATAGCTTGGCTACTGCTGGATTAATTGGTGGTGTTGCTATTGATAACTAATGAAATGATTGAGGTCCACCTTCAGCCTGTTCAAGAAAAATTTATTAGAATCTCACTCTTACAAAATTTCTTTGTAAAAGAAGGAGACAATCTAGTTAGGAGATTTAGAAAAATTGGAGAAATACAAGGAAATACTATAGGTGGCTCTATAAATATTGATGCTAATTCTACTGTTCGCAGAACCTGCTCTATTGAGATGGTGGTTACGGATAGTAGTTTTTTAGTGTCCGAAACTAGTAAGGTTTGGATAGATAAATGGTTTAGAGTTGAACTAGGTGTTAGAAGTCTTAAAACTGATAATATCGTATGGTTTAATAAAGGTATTTATGCTATTAACAATCCTTCTGTAAAATTTAATTCATCTACTAAAACTCTACACATTGAAGGTTTGGATTTAATGTGTACCATAGACGGAACTCTAGGTGGTGAATTAGGTGCTATAACTAAAATACCTGCTAATGTAGGTATCCCAGGAGTTTTAGAAACTGCTATATGGAGACTAGGAAAGATAAGTAAAACTCAAACCTATATAGAACAGAATACCTCTCCCCTACCCTATGATATTGAGAAAACACCGACTGACACTGTCTATTCTATCTTAGAGGAAATAAGAGATTTATTTATGGATTGGGAGATATTCTTTGATGAAACTGGAAGGTTTATATATCAAAAGATTAAAAATAAATATGTCCTCAATCCCCTGCCCAACTATGAAAATGACATTATTGCATTTAACTTTCTAGAAGAACATGATTTAGTCAATGACTATAATCTTAATTATGATTTTCAAAATGTTAAAAATAAAATTATTATTTGGGGTAAGCAACTAGATAACGGTATTCAGATACATCATGAATTAATCAATAATAATTCTGATAGTCCCTTCAATATCAATAAATTAGGTGAAGTTCCTAAAACAATCGTTGATGACAATATATTTACAGTTGACCAAGCTGAACAACGTGCAAGGTATGAATTTTATAAACATAATAATCTTTGTGAACAAGTTAGTATATCAATGCTACCTCTTTATTTCTTAGATGTAAATAAGCTAATAGAGTTTAATAGACCTGAGATTAATTTGAATGATAAATATCTAATAGATAGTATTCATATCCCCTTAGAAGTTGATGGGATAATGAATTTGACAGCCCATAGGGTATATCCTACAGTTCGAAAGGAGTGATGAAATTTGAGAAACGACCAGTCTACATTTATCCAAGAACTTGGATATTTAATTGATGAATTTGATGAATTACAAGATTTAAGATGGTCTGATTTGCAATATCTTGCAGAATACCGAGAACTAAAGATGAAGAAAAATGATGGTTTACCTATAGATCAAGTGAAATTAGACCAACTGGAACCATTATTTAAAAATAAAATTGTAACTGCTTCTAGGTGGAATAAGTTTCAAAATGCTTTAGTTGGTATGCAGAAATTTATTAAAGATGAAGTTGAGGGTTTTGTTTTAGATAAACAGCAGGAAATGCAATTATTTGTAGATGGAAAACAAGCATATATTGTTGAGTTTGTAGATGGCAGAGTCAGATTGATTAATAATACTGTATCAGAAGGAATAAATACAATGAGTGATAAAAGGGATTATTTTATTGCCTTTGTTAATACCAAAACGGATGAGGTTAGAGAAATAATCCAAGAATTTGATAGCAATAGTGCTAGATACTATACTATATGGACTGCTACACAAGGACAACTTGATTTTAACATATTTCAAGGTAGTAATAAAAATATTCCTCCTGAAGCTAATTTGAATATAGCAACAGAAAATATTGATTTAGTAATTAATGGGGTTCTGCAAACTCCTTATACTGATTTCGTGATACACAATAATGGATTTTACGACACTATTAGGCTTACAGCAAATTCACAATCATTAATCCAAGATGGTACAGAAATTGTTGCAAGATGGTATAAAAATGTAGGAAAGTTGTATTTTAAACATGCCCACTCTCATGGAGAGGGCGGTCGTGATTCCCTAACAGTTACTAAGGGAATGTTAGATATAAATTTGAAAGAACAATTAATGTATATACCGTTTAGAGGTAATCTTCCTCCAGATCCTAAAGAACGAAAACTCTGGCTAGATACTTCTATATAAGGGGGTGCTGAATAATGGCTATAAATAAAATTAATAGAGTAGTTTTACATGAAGACATAAAGCAAGAATTAGATGATAAAGCAACTAAACAGGAGTTACAAAGCACTAAAGAAAAGTTAGAAAATGTTATGAATGAAATATATCAAGGAATTGTTTGGAAACCTACCGTGCCTACATTTGATGATTTAAGAATCAGATACCCAAACGCTAAAGATGGTTGGAAATCTACTGTAGAGGATACAAATATAACTTATCAATATGACTTAGAAACTGATACATGGTTTCCAACATCAATAAATGCCTTACCTTTGGCTACAAGTAAAGTAGACGGATTATTAGCAAAAGAGGATAAAACAAAGCTAGATACTGTTGAACTAAATGCACAAAAGAACTTGACGCCACAGCAGACATTAGAACAAATTAAAACTGTTGATGGTAAAGGTAGTGGTTTGGACTCTGATTTATTTCAAGGTAGAACGCCTGATAGCTTCGCGGATAAGGAACATGAACATGATGGAGTATATTATAAAAAAATTGAGGTTGATTCTTTCTTAAATGCTAAAGCTCCAAAATCTCATGTTCACTCTAAGGAACAAATAACTGACTTTGAGCATACTCATAACGCTAATGAAATAATTGAAAATGAATCCAAAAGGTTTTCTTCAGATATAGAAAAATCCAATTGGAACGATGCTAATAGCAAAAAACATATTCATAATAATAAAACTGTTTTAGATAAAATAACTCAAGGGTTGCTTGATGCTTGGAATACAGTTACCAATAAAGTAGATAAAGCTGAAGGTCAAGGATTAAGTGATGAAAACTATACATTGGCTGAAAAGAATAAGCTTAAAGATATTGCTACTGGTGCAACTAGAAATGACACGGATTCCAATTTAAAAAATAGAGCAAATCATACTGGAACTCAACTATCCTCTACTATATCTAATTTTGCTGATACAGTTAGGTCTACTGTCTTAACAGGATTATCTACTGCTACTAATGCTGTAATCACTGCCACTGATACTGTATTATCTGCATTGGGTAAATTACAAAAACAAATAACTGATAATTTAGCTACGTTAACAAGCCATATTGGAAATAAATCTAATCCTCATGATGTGAAAAAAGCTGATGTAGATCTAGGCAATGTACAAAATTACGGGATAGCTACCCAAGCTGAAGCTGAAACTGGCACTTCTAATGCTAAGTATGTGACTCCATTAAGGGTTAAACAAGCTATAGATAAGTTTAAAATTAAGAAAGTATCAGAGTTAGAAAACGATAAAAACTATGTAACATCAGCTGAACTAGGTAATGCTGGTTATGGAAATATGATGAAATCAGATTATGATAAGAACAATAATGGTATAGTTGATAAAGCTGAGGACTCGGATAAACTTGGTGGTAAGAGTGCTAGTGAATATGCTACTAAGGAAGATATGGATAATATCGAGATTGGTGGTAGGAATTTAGCCATAGGAACCGCCACTGATGGCTTCGTAGCATATAATACAGGTAAAATACTATCACAAGACAGTTACCCTACAAAGATTATTCGATGGGAATATACATCTAATGGTACAGCAGGAATAATGCAATCAACCCAGTATAGAAAAATGCAACTTGTCAGAGGTGAAGTTTATACATTATCTTTCGAAGCTAGAGGTAAGATTCCAGCACTAAATTATGTTTATATAATGAATACAGTTGGAAACAATCAATCAATTACGCACTTACTTTCCACTACTACTTTATCTGAAACTAGTTTTAAAAGGGTAACTGCTATATTTACCAAGTCAACCGACTCGCCATACTCTTATGTGATGATTTCTTCCTCAGATAATGTATCTGGTAATTGGTTAGAAGTAAAAAATATCAAGATTGAAAAAGGCAACAAAGCTACAGACTGGACTCCCGCTCACGAGGATATACAAGCAGATATAGATACTAAGACAAGTAAGGAATATGTTGATACCCAACTAAACACCAAAGTAGATAAAGTTTCTGGAAAACAACTATCCACAGAAGATTACACTACAACTGAAAAAACTAAACTTGCTAATATAGAATATGGTGCTAATAAATATACTCACCCTGCCACACACCCTGTAGATATGATAGTAGGATTACATTCTATTGCTAAGAGTGGAAACTATAACGACCTAAGTAGTAAGCCTACTAAATTATCACAGTTTGAAAATGATATAAAATCTTATCATAAAGGTTCTACTCCACCTACAAATACAAATTTATTATGGCTTGATACAAATTCTTAATACCTTTTAGGTATTTTTTTATTGCAAAATTTTATATGGAAAGGATGATAAAATGGCTCTTTTAAAAGATTATAATGAATCTAAAAAAGAATGGGAAGGAATGGGAGCTGGGTATATTGCTAATTCTGATGGGAGTAATAAATATACTCCCAACGATATAAAGACAATTGAAGATAATATTGATACTCATGAAAAAGATTATATACTCCATGCAGGATATGGTACTGCTAGTGGGACTAATGCTAAGGTGATAACTCTTAGCCCTGCACCTACCTCATATAAAGAAGGTATGACAGTAGCTTTTAAAAATACAACTCAAAACTCTGGCGCAGTAACTATAAATGTTAATGGACTAGGTGCTAAGACTGTATTAAAAAGCAATGGTAATGCATTGTCTAGTGGCAATCTAAAAGCTAATAGTATTTATACCGTTAGATATAATGGTACGTCTTTTATCTTACAGGGTGAAGGGGGTGAGTATGGAACAGCCCTAGCAAGTGACGTACTAACTGGAAAGACAATAGGTACAGAAGAAGGGATAGTAACTGGAACAATGCCCAATCGTGGAGCACCAGCTCAGACAATAACTACTCAAGGGGGTCAGTACAATATATCTCCCGGGTATTATAGTGGTGGTAGTGTTAAGGCACAATTTACTAATTTAACGTCGAGAAATGTAAGGGATGGTGTTAATATTGGAGGAATTGTTGGGACATATAAAGGTGAAAGCATCCAATTGGTGGCTTATGATGTTATCGATAGCTTTTTTTGGGCTGCCGGTGTAACTACAAAACAACGTATAATACCAGCAAGTGCTAATATAGCGAACAAGATATTTTTGACATTTAATGCTTCACAAGGCAGTGACCCTCGTTATGGTTTAGAACTCCCTATACCTTTTACTGGCAAACAATTATATTCTGAAAATAAGAATTACTCCCCTAGTCTTAAAGAGTACGTAACTAAAATTGAACACTCAGGTAATAATATAATTATAACGTTCACTAGAGAAGGTTGGACTACAGTAGGTATGAATAGAGTTATAGCTATGATAGCATATTCTTAATACTTCCACATTAAGAATAAAAACATTAATATTGGAAAGGGTCAATAATTTAATTTCATAATATCAATCCTTTCTATTTGTATAGCTCAGTAACTATATTTTCTGATTTTATTAAAACATATAAAGGAGAGATGAGAATGAGTAAAGTATTACATTATTACGCAAAAATTAATGAAAACGATGTCTGTTATGGCTTCGAAAGTTTAACTAAAAAATTCAGAGAGGATGAAAAACCTTCTAATTTGGTATATCTTCCAGATTACAATGAGAGTGTATTGTGGAGGAAGTGGGATACTGATTTAAGGGCTTGGTCTGGGGAAACCTATGAGCCTAGTACAGATACTATCTTACAGGACAAAGTGGAACAATTAGAAGAAGAAAATC
The DNA here is from genome assembly GCF_009695605.1 of Tissierella pigra. Taxonomy (GTDB): domain Bacteria; phylum Bacillota; class Clostridia; order Tissierellales; family Tissierellaceae; genus Tissierella; species Tissierella pigra. The sequence goes on along the minus strand of NZ_VUNQ01000021.1, from coordinate 24,490 downwards.
AACAACTATCAAGTCAAGTAAATAGCTTAGAATCTACTTTACAAAATGTAAATGCTACAAATGAAACTTTAGTTCAATCCATAGCAGAATTAACAGCTATGATTGCAACAATGCAAACACCATAATTACAGGTGTTATTTTTATGTTTGAAAGGTGGTGAATGATAGTGATATTAACTAGAAACAGTGGATTAGTCAAGGTATGGGTAAGTTTAGTTTTGAACCCTAATAGCAACTACGAGTTAGAAGACGTGCCAGCATTATTTAATTTAAGAGAAGTAGTTATAGAGGTGGTAAATGATACGAATTAAAAGAGGGGTCTTTCATACTCTTCTTTTGTCGGAGGTGTCAGATGGATGAAAATTTAAATATTTTAAAAGATGTGTTCGAATATCTTGGCAAAGCCTTTACAGGTAAAAAGCCTATGTTGGGTGCTGTCTTAGGAACTATAGGTTATATCCTATTCCCTGTCCCCTTTTATCGTATGTCCTTTGTTGCTGTATTAGCTGCAGCTAGTTGTGATGTTTTAACTAAGATGTATTCACTATGTAAGCAATATGATGGATATAAAAATGCTGTTAAATTAAAGAAAATATTTAGTAAAACTCTATGGAAAGGCACCGAAGTGAAAATCGTGTCATACTTAACTGTAGCTGTTCTTACTGGTCTTTCTTATAGAGTTGTCTACCTAGAGCAAATGGGAATATTTATCGCATCCTTTGTTTATTCTGTAATGTTTATGAGAGAATTTCAATCTAATATAGAGAATTTAATTGAAGCTGGTGCTGATTTAGACTGGCTTCTTTTATTTAGTAAAAAGAAAAATAAAGAACTTATGGAGCCTTATGAGGAAAAAACTTCTAAAAAAGAGGTGAATGATTATGAAGAAAGAATTTAGAATATTAGATTTTAATCAACTAAAAAAAGAATTAGATAGATATAAATTTAAACAACTCCATATACATCATACTTGGAAGCCTGAACATAAGGATTTTAGAGGTAATAATCACATAACTATGCAACAAGGAATGTACAATTATCACGTAAATAGTAATGGTTGGCAGGATATTGGACAACACCTAACCCTATTCCCTGATGGTAAATGGGTAACTGGTAGACCTTTCAATATTGCCCCTGCTTCTATTAAAAATTGGAATACTGGAGCCTTAGCTGTAGAAATGATAGGCAATTTTGATACAGGCAATGACAAATTAGATGGTAAACAGAAAGAAGAAATATTATTGCTTATAAAATACTTCATAGATAAATATGGAGAACAATCTATTAAATTTCATAGAGAAGGTCCAGGAGTTACTAAAACCTGTCCTGGTACATCACTTGACAAATCTAAATTAATTCATGAAGCTAAAAATTTAGGGAAGGTGAATAATATGGCTAAATTAGAGAATTGGCAAAAGGTTCAAGGTGAAAAAGCTTTGGATTCACTTAATAAGAAAAAAGATAATGATGGTAATCCAATTGTAAATAGTCCTGAAGATTGGAAAACGAAACTTAGCGAGAATATACCAGGTTGGTTATTCTGGTCAATAATTGACAGAATTTCTAAATAAGAAAGGTGGATTTTAAAATGATAGATATAATAAATAATGAATATTTAACTTTAATACTAATTCCTATTTTAATAGGTGTTTTAGAAGTTATTAAAAAATCCGATCTATTCAATCCTAAATTCATACCTATAGCTAGTCTTGTCTTAGGCATCTTGCTAGGTATTATATTTACTGGATTCAATGTCAAAGATGGGATTATTGCAGGACTTTTTATTGGATTATCTGCTGTAGGTCTCTACTCAGGAACCACTAATGCTATTGAAGGAATTAAGGCTAGGGAGTAATCCCTAGCCTTTTATTTATTCATAGCAACAATTATAGGTAAAGAAAAAAACCAGTATAAAACTGGCTATTATGTTGACCTTATTTTTTATTACAATAAATACTTTATTGCTGACCTAAATGTCATAACTACTCCTAGGGCTAATCCTATCACACCCACTAATAAAATTATTGATACATTTCTCCAATTTATTTTTTCTTTCATGGAATCACCTCTAAGAGATATATTCTACAAATGTTTTGGAAATCCTTCTTTAACCTAGTTCAAATTTAATCATAAATTATTTGTACTCGATATCCAATTCAAATTCCTTATCACATACTGTACATTTTGGCTTGGTACCATCTAGTTTTAATACTTGTTCGCATTCACAAACCGAACAATATCTCTTTACCTCTCCGTCTTTGAATTTCTTCTCAATTTTTTTAGCGAATTGTTCTGCAAGTAATTTTTGAAGTTCATTATAATTTCTAGCTGTTCCCATAGATTATCTCTCCTTTCTTACTTTATATACTTCTACACAAATCCTCAAAATCCTCTATTTATTTATCGCAAGTTTCGACAATATTCTTATGGGCATAGAAAAAGAAGGGACACTCCCTTCTATTATGCAATATTTATTATACTTTATTGTTTAAAAATATTTTATTTATAATAAATTGCTCATGTTGTCATTAACTAATTTTTCAATTATCTTTTTTTCTATAAGTTCTTTTTTTAAATGATTTTCATATTTAGGAATCTCATTCGCTACAATATAGTTATGGACAATTTTGATACATTCCTTAAATTCTTTTAAAATTGGATCCATAATAGTAAGCTGTTCTAAACCTCCACAGCTTAATGTTATTTCATTTGAACTGTCAATATGAATATTCACACTATATAGTCCCAGCAATTCCTTTTCATTGTGTACGATATATGTATTCCTTAATTCAATAATATAATTATGTGTTTCTAAATACTGTTCATTGATTCCTCTGAAAAATTTGGCAGGCTTTAGTGTGGGTTTATTTTTCGTTGCGGTAAACCATTTAGTATATAGTATAATCGCATAATGAAGATGTGACTTTGATAGCTTAGCTTCTTTTATAAAATGTTGCTTATTTGAATCTTCTTCTAAATTTGGAATCTTATTATTAAACTCTACAACAGAGTTTATTAGAAAATATGCCTCAGCTAAATCTAACCGTATTACATTGTAATCTCTAAATTTTCTATAATTATTAAGCAAAATTTTATCTTCATTTAATAAAAAATCTTCATTCAATTCAATATACATTTATTTTTCACTCCTTTTGTTTCAATGCCATTATACCATACTTGTCCATAATATATAATAAGAAAAAGGCCCACCCATTAATTCTAGGTGAACCTAATACTTGTTATGTTCAGCTAATTATCATGCAATATTTTAATTCTACTTAAATCCACCGAATCAGATATGCCTTCATAATATGGACTTTCAGCAACTATTACCCCATCATCATAGAGTTTCCCTTTGCAGATTTGACCTTTAGAAAAAACCTTGACGAATCTACCCCAATCATCCCAATAAATGTCTTCGGTGACCTCAAATTCTATCCATTCAAATTTAGCCATTTTAATCCTCCTATCTACGACACATAATAAACATTATATTCATATTAATTTCCACATTATTTGTGTATAAACTGAAACTCATTAACATCATCTCTTAATGTAGCAACTCTATTTTCTTCGTTTAGGTAAAATGCATCTAGTTCGGTTATTTTATTTTCTTTCCAAAATATCGCTATACTCAAGCAATTATAAACTGTATCTTTATAAATCATTTTATAACCAGTCATATCAATTCCCATTTCAATCCTCCTATATTATTCTTAATTGACCGTTCATATCTTCTACCACAGTACCAATTGGTTTGTAGTCTACCCCTAAATAGTCCAATATTTCTCCCATCTTCAAATTATTGATACAATTATATATAAATTACTGTACAAGTATATCCGTGTCTCTTTCCCCATTTTTTATTAATTCTTTTCTTATTATGGATCCTATTTTGTTTAAATTCTAAGTCTACCACTTCATGGCCTAGTGGCATATTTAAAAATACTTCTCTTACTATTTCCTCTATGCTACCTTTTACAGTTAGCTTTTTAGGGAAGAACTTTTCTTTAAATTCATCTGATACTGTCACATCCATTGCAAAACTTGTATCTCCTGCATAAGGTACTATTGGCTCATAAGCACTTATATCTTCTGTGGCAACAGTTATATCAGCTACACCTTTTAACTCTGTTCTTTCCCCTGTATTTGGGTCAATCATGTATATATTTTCTACATCTAATTTATCGATTGGCATTAATCATTCCCCCCATAGTATGGATCATATGGATATTTATCTTCTTCAGGTACCATCTGGAATTCTTCTTCCTTCTCCCATTCAAGATATGGCTCTGGCAGTGGTTTCCAAGCTATGACATTATAATCATCTGATATAGATCTTTGCATATCAAACCAACTCCCATTGTCATCAATACTAAGAGCAGTGGGTACTACTGCATCCTTAATCATTGCAATAAATTCAATAGGCTCCCCATCTTCATATTGCCTAACTTCTGGCAATCTTTCGCTTACTGGAATCCATTTATCGTTTAATTGCTTTTCTAATGCTTGTATTGCTATATCTAAAGCCTTTACATCTTCTGCCCAAGGGTCATTAGGAGCATGTTCTATCTTTATCTGCCCTTTGCATCTCTCCCGTAAATCTAATAGTTGATTTATTCCATCTTGATAATCCATTAATCATTCCTCCTTCATTACCTCTAAATCACAATTCCACTTCTTATTAAATTCCTGAACTTTGCATTTTATAAGATTTTCATATTCTGCTAATTCTTCTTTACTTTTTATTAAACTATACACAACCGAGGTTCCCTTTTTAGTAGTTTTATTAATTCTTTTAACCTTATAACCCTTCTTTAATTCATTTAGATATATTAAGAGCATGGTATAGTCATAACCTTTAGCATCTTTCCTTTGAAAATCTAAGTTTATACCTGAATAAGTCTTTGTAAATTCCATACATATAGCACTCATAAAATCCCCCCTAACAAATATCTTTCTTATATTGGGTATTCCCTAGCAACTGCTCTGCTTTTTCTTTAGTTCTCTAATTTCCGTTTCTTGCTCATTAACAATTTCCACAAGTTCATTAATTTTATCTATTGCTATATTTAACGCTTTTCCTAACCTTCTAACATCTTCCCTTGAGTCATGAAATATTCCAGTACTGCTTGATTTTCTTATTCCAATGTTTAATTCCTTAATCATTACCTCAGCTCCTTTTCTTGACTTTATCTTGTAAACACTCTCAGATATGACAGGGATATAATCAACACAACTACTCCCAACATTGTATTAAACTTGAAACTTATAACGGTCAATAATCCCATAGTAGCTATTGCAAGTAAAGGAAGCGTGATATTGAAAATAAAACCTGCTATTATATCCAGTAAAATTGATAATCCTTCTAAGGTATTGAATATTTTCTCTTTCATTATCACTCTTCACCTTCTATCCATTTCTTTATTTTCTCTATTTCCTTGTCCAACTCTTCATCTGTGTAAGTTTCCAACTCTCCCCATATCTTGTCGAACTCCTCTAAAGATGGATTCTTATAACCATGAATATATGAAATCTTTTCTTCCCTTGATTTTTTCTTTTTATAATCACAGTAATCTTTATTTGTATATCTATCTATTTCTGTTGGGTCAAATGGCTTACTGCAATGAGGACAATGTGGCATTAATCCCTTTATATACTCATTCTGTAAAGTCCTAAATTGATTCATCCTGAACCTCTTGGTATGAAGTTGGTTTATTTCTTTTACATATTCCTCCTTCATTTCTATTGCTTTATTCCGTTCCTTATTGAGCCTAATTTTTTCCTCGTTATACCATTCTATATTTTCAGATAACCCTACTAAGGCATCGAATGGATGAATATAAGCATTACATTTAGTGCATTGAACTAATTTATTAGTTGTATCTATTTCATATTGGGGTGGTTTGCACTTACATATTTTCTGTGCATTTCTATTTATTCTCATTATTTGAAAGTCTATTGGCTTGTTATTAGTTGGTTTGTCCATTGATTTTATCCTCCTTTCTATAAATACAAATACAAGCTATTGACAAATTATATTAATCTGATAATATTATACACATAGCATTCAATATGCATCTGTAGCTCAACTGGACAGAGCATCCCCCTGCTAAGGGGAAGGTTGTGGGTTCAAATCCCACCAGCAAATTACATACTTTGTATGTTTTTATAAAACCGCATCTTGCGGTTTTTTTGTTATTTAATTACTCCCAGTGTTTATCGATAAAATTTTCTTCTTAACTTATTTCTTCTAAAGGTTCATTATTTATACATAATTCTGGTAAATTAGCTCTAACCAAGTTTTCTGCAAATGGAGGAGGTACTGCATTACCACATCTTGCTACTTGCTGTGTTTTTGGATAACTCTTTCCTGTGTAGTCATGGTCTATGATGTAATCATCTGGAAATCCTTGAGCCTTAAATAACTCATGTGGTTGTAACATTCTCATTCCTATATCTACTATTCGATAATCTTCTCCCTTGATAGTTACAAGTCCAAATTTATCCTTAGTTGTTATTGTGTGTAATGGACTATTTAAGGATTGTCCTATTTCAGTTCCATAATATTTTATTAAAAATGCTTTCACCAGTGCGTTATGGTCTGTTGTAGTTACTGTGTGAAGTGGTTCATCTAATCCAGAACCTGCTCCCTTATATCCACCACCGTAATGTTTAGCAATAAATGCAGTAACAAGTCCAAATCTATTAGCTGTAGGTATTGTAGCTATAGGTTCATCTAGTTTCTGTCCTCTCACTTCACTATCTGTAGTTTCTGTATAATAGGTTGCTAGATATGGAGTAACTAAACAATGCTCTGCCTTAGTTGTAATAGTTGTTAATGGACCATCTAATTCATATTGAAGTCCATCTCCTGCAAATCCAATCTGGCCTATTCTTACGATAAATGGTGAAGGATTATCGATTACAAACTTTTGAAATCCTCTTGCTATTCTTTTAAGAGTATTTTCTGCTAATGGTTTTTTCCTGGTAAAGATACTGGGACATTGAATACTCCAATCTATACATTCTGCTGCTGTTCTCCAAGGTTTTAACATTCCCATTCTAGCTTCAATCTGCTCTGGGTCGCCGTGAGTTGGTTCAGGCCATACTATTTTCTTTCCATCACATCTAGCAATCATAAAGAATCTTTTTCTAGTAGTTGGTGCTCCATAATCACAGGCTCTAAGTTCCCGATATTCCAACTTATATCCTAGTCCTTTTCTCAAGGCATCTGCCTGTTCACTATTCAGGTCAATTTTTAGAAATTCACAACACTCCCTAAGTACATCATCATTCTTTACTCCTTTAGTAAGAATTCCTATAAAACCTCTGAATGTAACCCCCTTTTTACTTATGTCTGGATAAAGTTTACCTTCATTATTCATCTTTAATGGTCCCCAAGTCTGGAATTCTTCTACATTTTCCAGCATTATAGCCCTTGGTCTAGTTTCTAGTGCCCATTTTACTACCACCCACGCAAGCCCTCTAACATTCTTATCTACAGGCTTTCCACCTTTTGCCTTGCTAAAATGTTTGCAATCTGGACTAAACCACGCCAAACCTACTGGTTGTCCTTGTGTAGCTTCTAGGGGGTCTACTTCCCATACATCTTCTATATAATGCTTAGTGGTAGGGTGATTGGTCTTGTGCATCTTAATAGCTACTTCGTCATGATTTATTGCTATATCTACACTACGACCTATTGCCATCTCTATACCTGTACTTGCTCCCCCTCCACCTGCGAAATTATCTACTATTAACTCTTTCAAGTTTATCAACTCCAATCGTCATCTAAAAAACTATCACTATAATCTACATCTTCATCTTCTATCCACCAGTCGTACCAACCGTCTACTGTGTCTCTGAAAGGTTCTTCTCCTTTTTCTTCTCTGCGTTTCAAGTATTTAGGTAAAAATCTTGCTATTGCTCTTTTATAGTTTTCTGCAAATTTAGGATACTGTTCTAACTCTTGAATTTTCCTTGAACTCATAGGGCAACCGATACAACCTAGTCTCTTGTATCCTTGGTCATAAAGTTCACAATACTCTATATTCCTGCTTTTCAGATACTCCCAAACATCTTCATCCGACCAGTCAACTATTGGATTTACAACTCTTTTTCCTTTCTGCATACAGTTTTCAAACAATCTTCTATCTTCGTCATTATCATCAAAGAGCTTCTTATCCTCTTTTTTAGCTGTTACTATTTCAAAAGGTCGTCTTGATTTTCTTTTAGTGCTTTCAGCCCAACGTACCCCAGTTACACAAATCCTGCCTTCCCCTCCATGTTCTTTTAAGACCTCACAACAAAATCTTTTTAATCTTGTAGGTAATCCTTTTTCTTCGATAAGTCGAAACATTGATTTTTCATACATATCTCGAATGACATCAGGATAATTTTTTCTCATAAAATAAACTAGTTCAGGATGATCTATTCCAGTTACGTTATAGTGTGCATCAAATTTAACTCCTGCTTCTTTTGCTAAATGATATATTACTTGACTATCCTTCCCACCACTAAATGCTAGGTAATATCCTTCCTCTGGTTCAAATGCTTTTAATCTATCTATAGCAATGGCAACTTTATCTATTATGCCAAACATTGTATTTTCGATTAGTGCCATATTGAGTCATCCTTTCCATATATCTTTTTGTATTCCATCATGTTATACTCAAACTGTGTGTGCTTGTGGAGAAGTCGCCTCGGTCGCCAAACTTTAGTGACTTCCCCTTGCACATATTCTCTAGAGTGGGTCGAATAGGGATACTTGGTTGTTTTCTAATTCTGCTAATTTACAGTTTTTAACTGCTTGGTCGTAGTAACTGTCTTTTAGCTCAACACCTAGTCCCTTTCTTCCCATTTTTATTGCTTGATAAAGCGTACTTGCTATTCCACCAAATGGGTCAAATACTACATCTCCAGGATTGCTATATAGTTCTATACAGTTTTCAATGGTATCTAACTGCAATGGTACTATATGTCTTTCGTCTTTTTCATCTCTTGCTGCTACTGCATTGAGTGTATGGGATTGGTTTATCTCCATCCATACTGGTTCTGCTACCTTCTGCCATTTATCTACTGAATAATCTTCATGTGTGTGTTCTATTGGTTCTGGATTCTCTCCTGGTTTTCTCATTACTATAATGTAATCAGGAAGTCCCATTCTGCTCATTGCACTATCTTTTCTTAATTGCTTATGCAATAGTCCTAGTGCATTGGTTCTAACCATTTCTACTACTGGTGATTTTCTAATAGTAACTCTTGAATGATATATGAAACCTTCATCTTGAAATAATCTAATATTCTCTCCTGGGAAATCTTTTAGACCTATGACCCCGTCTCTTTCCTTCATCATTGGTACATCTACACAATGAATACAAATTAATCTGCCTGGCATTAATGTCCTATATAATTCTTTGATAAGGAATTTATAATGTTCGTAAAACTGTTCATCTGTTTTTGAATTTCCCATATCTAATACACTATTTGAATATGTGTATAGGCTTAGAAATGGTGGACTTGTAACTACTAGACCTATTGAATTGTCTGGGATGCCTTTCATTACTTGAACATTATCCCCATGGTACATAGCCCAATTTTCTCCTATTTCTTGATTTATTACTTTTGTATTTTCCATTTATGCTACCCCCTTTAGCCATTCTGGTAATTTCATTTTTTCTGTTGGATAATATCCTATTGTTTCTTTTGTTGTTCCGTGGATTTCTTCTGTTAATATTTTTTGAGTATGTTTTACCATTTCATTTATCATATTTTCTGCATCTTTTTCTTTTCTTTCTATATTGTCTTTTACTGCTCCTTCTGCTTCACTTGTTACAATGTAGATGTCAACTTCTCTTTTTTGGCCGTATCTGTATATTCTTCTTATAGCTTGATAGTATTGCTCATAACTGTCGGATAACCCTGTGAATACCATCTTGTTGCAATGTTGCCAATTCATCCCAAAACCAAATATCGAGGGCTTGGAAACTAAGTTTTCAACTTTCCCATCTACAAAATCCATTGCTGTATCTATTTTATGTTCTGGTTTATCTGAACCTCTCACTTCTACTGACTTGTCTATTGCATTTTTCAATGCCTTACTTTCATCATTTAAATCACACCATACTACAAATTGTTCATCTGTTGAGTTTACTATCTCGGCTACTTTTGCTACTCTTGTTTCTAGACTATCCCTTCTTGCTTGCCTTCTTTCTTGTAATGTTTGTGCTATTTTAGGAATTAATACAAACGGGTCTTTAGGACTTTCCACTATAATTTCATGTATTCTTAGTTCTGGTAATATGAATCCTTCATCTGAATATCCTAAGTCTGATGGCTTTTGTAACACTACTGCCCATGTTGCTATCCATTCCCAAAATTTATCTTGTGCATGACCTTTTAATCTCCATTTGCCTGTATCTCCTGCATCATGCACAAAGAAGGTTGACAGCATTTCTGTCCTTGTCATTATTCCTGTGAACTCTGCATGATTGCCTATTTCCATATAATCATTAGGGCTTGGTGTTGCACTTGCTGATAATTTATAAGGTGTATCTTTGAACATTTCTATCAATAATGTTCTATATTTCCCTGTAAAGGATTTTAGTATTGAAGATTCATCTAGTATTATTGCTTGGAATTTACTTGGGTCAAAATGTTCTATCATCTCATAGTTGGTTATGTTTATGCCTGTTTTAACATCTTCTTGCTTTCTGCATATATTTACTTGATAATTAAATTTTCTACCCTCTACTACAGTTTGGTGGGCTACTGCCAATGGTGCTACTATTAATGTGTTTCCACCTGTTTCTATGTGTACTTGTTTGGCAAATTCTAGTTCCATATTGGTTTTCCCTGTGCCTGTTCCACTCCATATTGCAGCCTTCCCTTTCTTCAATGCCCACTTAACTATATCTTTCTGATAATCGAATAGTAGAGGATTCAATCTATCTCTATTTACTTCAAACCCACTGCTTTTAGCGGTAATTCTTTTTTCATTCAAAAATTCTATATAATCCATGTCACCCTCCTTAGTAGTAATTAATATTGTCTTTTACTCGTGTCAATTTCTTCAATCATATTCACATTTGCAAAGTTTATTAGGTGTTGGTCGCCTGATGATGTTCTGATTAGTGCTGAATTTCCTTCTTGATGGATTTCCTTCACATTATGAAAATTTCTTGAAGTTGACTGGCTATTAAACCAAACTTTTATTGTCGCATTATCAAATTCTGCTTTCATTCAATCACCTTCATTTCAGGATTTTCCCATATATTGCTTAAAATCTCCATGAAGTGAGTATCTGGGTCGGTTTCATCATCTTTGATATTCCATAACCAAAGTGAATGATACCTTATGCCGTCCTTTATTTTCTCTGCTATATGCCATCCGAATTGATGCCATACTACTTCGCCGATATATTCTTCCATTCCCTCTACTTCTTCTCTGCGACAATCTTTGAATATAAATCTTTTTACTTTTACGATATCACCTTGGAATACTTTCTTTTTATGGATATCTTTTATCCCGATGTATAGCATAAATTCATAAACTGATTCATACCAAAGTCTAAAGTTTATGAATCCAACCACACTAGAGAATACTCCATCCCAATAAGTTGCACTGTTATCTTCATTGTCATAAACCATGATTTTATTTTCTTTATTCCATGCCCTAACTTCAATCTCTTGCATTACTCCACCTCCACCCTTTTAAATTCGATAACCCATACATATGGATTAGCTTCCCATCCATATTTATCAAGGTCTTGTTTCTTAATTGTAGAATTCCACAAGTTAGGGAATTTTCTAGAAGGTATTTTCTCTCTATATTTCCATATACCTTCTTTAATTAGATCTGTTAAGGTTATATCCCTTAATCTCTCAACTCTTACATCAGTAACTTTTAAAAATATCCTTGCTGCTGATTTGGGCATATGGATTGAAGGTTTCCATTTAAACATCGATGGCGGAAACGTATCATCTTCTGTAGTGCCATAATTTGTTCTATAGACAAAGCAACCATATTTGCCTTTATAAGAGTCTTTTCTTTCGTCAGATATATTGCAACCAGGAGTAAAATCTCTGTGAATTTCATTTTCTATACATTCATCACAAGAAATAAAGCTCCACGTTTCTCTAATATAGAGAATATCTCCTACTTTGTATCTACATAAATCTTTAGCATCATGATAATCTCCGTATTCGTCAGGTATCTTTAACCAACTACTATCATGCTTATCTGTATCAGCTAATCCTAAATCCAGTTTTACAACTCTTCTTGTCACAGTTTTTCTACCTTCCAGTATCGCCTGTACCATTTCAGTATTGAATAAAATCGGCTTTGCTATCTTTAATAATTCCTCTCTTTTCACTATCTTGACCCCCTATCTAATATCTTCATATTTCAATATTTGAAATTCCTCTGGAACATTTGACAATTGCATTGTTAGCGCTTTGATTATTCTTATATCTTCTGACCTCTCCCACTCTATAAGCCATCTATTATCATCAAATAGGATTAGTTGATCGAACCTATAACCTCCTAAATGCCTATCATCTACTATTGGAATAGCCTTTAGTCTTGTACCATCTTTTAAGATAATTATTAAACTTTCAAAATATACAGCTCTAACTTGTTCTCTATTATTTTCTAAAAACTGTCTAAATCCATAGTTCGTTAGTTTGGCATTGTAGCCTAAAAATGCAATATCAAAATATTCAAAAGGCTCCCTTTCTATTCCTGTTACCTTGGTAGACACCTATTCCACCTCCACCAATTTCATTACGGAAACGTAAGTCTCAACCGTGATTTTAGATATGCTTTGCATCTTTTCTATTGACCTTCTTCTATATTTTTGAGCTTGATCTTTAGTGAGAAAATGTTTTTCTGCTTTTAGTTCTTCTAACACTTCTGCCCAAGTTTTATTTTCTAAGTAAAACAGTTTTAGTATTTGTTGCTGTAATTGACTTAATCTTCTAAAGCCTATATTTAACTTGTCATCTACTAACTCTATAGAGAATTTTTCCTTCTTAATTGATTCCAATGTACTGTAATAGTCACGATCTATAACTTGCAGGTAACTTGCAGCTATATCTCCAGTTGTGTCACTGATTTTTCCTGATGGAGGAATATCACTTACAACTTTGTTACCTATAGCTTGGGTAAAAATATAATCATCTGTTTCATCTGTATTTTTTACTTCTAATGCTTTAAGTTCTAATGTTAAACTTTCTTTTATTCCTTGAATTGTCGGCCATGCTCTTATTAAGTTCTCTGTTTGAATATAACCAATGTATTCTACTGTCATTTATTCACCCCTTTGTATTAACTTCACTACTCTGGCCTATGAATTGATTTTTCTTTTTCAAAACCTTCTGGGTATCTTTCTTTTAATTTTTCTATATTGTGTATTGCTACTTCTTCTATAGTAAGTTCTAACCCAACACAAGTTTCAGCTATATACCAAAGTACATCTCCTAATTCATCTATCAGCTTTTCTTTATCCAATTCATGTCCTTGAAAATAAAACTTCTTTAAAACATCTATACATTCCCCTGCTTCTCCATTTAAGCCCATTAAACCGTTTTCAATTTTATCTGATTTACATTTTGTGTTACTTGTCCTTTGTGCTAAGTTTTGATATTCATTAAAATCCATATCATCTCTCCCCTTTCCTTTTCTTATATGATTGCAATATCTTCTCTTTGGTCTTTTCTCCAATTCCTTTTATATCTAGATGTTCTAGAAACTGTACTAATTCTATCTGAACATCTACTTGTTGACCTGTCTTTGTTCCTTCTTGAAATCCATCCTTGAATCCTTCTTCATAGATTGTCCTAAGGAAGTCTTCCATTTCTTGTCTATCATATTTTTTTATTGACTTATAAATCTTTCTATTTAGCAATTGCTTTTCCAACTTTCCCCCTCCTTCAATTTCCTTGGAAATTACAATAGTTCTACATTTCTCTACTGTGTACATCAAATTTCTATCTATTAAGCTACCTGTTGACTCTGAATTGTAACATTTAGTTCTTCGAATCCTAATACCTCCATTGCATTTATAATGTCCTTTAATTGATTGCTGGCATCTTCTACTGTTAATTTAAGTGTCATAGTCATGAATCCATTTGCTGGATTTATTTCAGGTTCTTCTATTATTTCTTTTTGTGCAACTTCTTCTGGAATATCAAGTCTATGTTCTGTCGCTGGGTTTGGAATTACATTCTCTACTAAAAATACTTTTTCTACTGGTATTTCTTTCTCTTTGACTATTCTGTATTCGCCTACATACTTTCTAGCTGTTGTATAAGCCACCCCAGTTTTTTTACTTATTTGACTTGGATTTAATTCTGTTTCCTCTGCTAATTTCTTTGCTAATGTAAAATCTGGTGTTTTTTTCTCAATGCAATCCCTATGCTCTTTTATAAGTTTTCTTGCAGTTGGATAAGATACTCCTGTTTGTTTCTGTATTTGAGTCGGAGTAAGATCTGTTTCTTTTACCAACTTTATTGATTCTGCTATAGTATCTTTGACAATGATAGTATTGTTCTTCTTAGTCACTTCATTTCCCCCTTTATATGTTTTCTGTAATTTCATTAAAATCCTACTTACTTGAACTTGGCTAATACCTAATATTTCTGCTATTTCCATTTGAGTTTTTTCCTGCAATCTAAGCTCCACTATTTTTCTAGTGCGTTCATCTAATTTATTTAGGAACAACTCAATTTCTAGGTTCGAGTCAAAATCTACCTCAGTGCCGATTTTATCTGTCATGCTAATTGATTTTCCTTCATCATCATATATTTCTCTGTCTAGTGAATCTATATATTTACACCTATAGTAATCTAATGCGTTTCTTACTCTTTCTATTGGTATTTCCAATATATCTGCTATTACCTCTGGATTTTCATTCAGAAGATCTGCTCCTAATATTTCATAATAATCACTTTTGGATTGCCTTGTAAATCTAACTGTATCTGAGTTATCTCTAATAAATCTTTGAATTTCTCCTTCTATCATAGGTACTGCATAAGTTGAAAACTGTGTTCCAAAGTTTGGGTCAAATCTTTCATATGCTTTTATCAAACCTATGACTCCAATATTTTCCAAATCCTCTTTTTCCATGAATGGATTATCTACTATTCTATAAGCATGTTTGTTTACTACCATTCTTACTAACCCCATATTTTGTAATATGAAAGTTTCTCTATCCACTCCTTCCATGCTTTTCCTCCTTGCTGGTTATATATTGTTTTCTTTTGCCCATTTCTCATATGTTTCTTCGAATTGCTTGGGTGTAAATGTACTAGATAATCCTGTTTGAGAATCAATTATTATTATTTTGTTATCT
The DNA here is from genome assembly GCF_009695605.1 of Tissierella pigra. Classification (GTDB taxonomy): domain Bacteria; phylum Bacillota; class Clostridia; order Tissierellales; family Tissierellaceae; genus Tissierella; species Tissierella pigra. Next base: position 9,136 of record NZ_VUNQ01000021.1, on the reverse strand, counting down.
TTAGTTATTGCAAGTCCAACTTCTAAAGTTCCTAATGCCGTGAATATCATTTCTAATGCTAGAGATATTCTTCCTGAAGCTTCTTTCTTTTTCTCATCTTGAATCACACTCTAACCCCCTTCATTCGCTTTACTGCGTGATATAAATAATCTCCATACTCATTATCACTTTTTTTATTATTACTTAATTCTAGTGATTTTTCTTTAAATGCAAGATACCAATTGCAATTGCTATGACAACCGATTTCTCTATTTGAGCATTTATAGCACGGATTTTTCATTTAATCACTTCCTTAACTTTAATAATTCCAATCAATATATCTGCTTTTAGAAAACTTTGACAGTATCCTAGTTTATTTTTCAACGTAATATGCCTTGTGGTATCTTGGATAAAAACTCCTTTAAAATAATCATCTAATTTCTGACTCTCTTGCTTTGGCATGAATACTTCATATTCTTTCCCTATTTCTAGCTTCACAAGAGATAAATTCAAACCTCCATCTTCAATTTCCATATCCATTTTCTCTGCTTTTGGTATCACTCTTGTCATTTTGCTCTTCCCAATCAACCCCATTTTCCTTAGGTGTTGTATTTTGGAATTAACTTGATTTAGGGTTTTATCTATCTTTTCTCCTATTTCTCTATTTGAAATTTTTTCATGGTTATCTATAACAAACTGCTCTTCCTCTTTAGTCCATAAGGTGTACTTGAATACCACATAAGTTCACTCCCTTCTAGAATGGAATATCCTCATCATCAGTTGGATGGAAACCTTCTATACCACTAAAACCTGAAGAAGAATCATTGAAACTTGAGGTCTGATTCTTATCTCCCCACTCTAAGAACTCAACGTTAGTAGCTACAACTTCTGTTGTATATACTCTTTGACCTTCTTTTTCATAGGAGCCAGTTTGGATTCTTCCTTGGATACCTACTAATCTACCTTTTACTAGGAAATTAGCTGCACTTTCAGCAGGTTTTCCCCATACAGTGATATTTATAAAGTCAGCTGTTGGTTGACCTTTTGACTCCATTTCTTCTTTCTTAGCCTTTGATAATCCCCTATCTACTGCAAGTCCAAATTTTGTAACTGCTGTTCCGTTACCTGGTATATATCTTAGTTCTGGATCTCTTGTTAATCTTCCAATTAGCACTACATTATTCATTTACAACACTCTCCTTTGATTGTTTTTCTCCACAAAATGGGCAATATTCCATTGTAAAACTCTGTTGCTTTGTCTTTGCCATCATTCTTCCTGTTTTAGTAACGTGAACCCAATTTATATTTATTGGGAGTGTTAATGCCATTTTTCCACTATCAATTAACCAAGCTTTATTTTCGAACCCTACATCTAAATCTTCAATATCTTTAAATTTAGAGTCATTCTTCTTTAGATGTTCTTTGAAGCTCTGTTCTGTTTTTTCTATGCAATCACACATTATTCATCCCTCCTATTTAATTACTTTTAAATGTTTAGGTCTTGGCTTTGACACTTTAGCTGTAGTTCCTATCTTTTTATCTAGTAGAAATTGATTCCCTCTACTATCTGTGTGCATTGTATATGTCTTGATTGCATTTTTTGTTGCCCATTCTTCCATCAATGAAGGTTGCCCTTGTAACTTTCTTAAATCACTCATACAACACATACCTTCAACTACAAACCTTAAAATATCTCGATTATAATATTCCCATAAGAAGTTTAATGCCTTTTCTCCTGTTCCTATTGGTGCATCAAGGTCTAGCGTATTAATGTAATTCATGGTATAGAAATAATCTTTCACTTGCCATTTATCGCCGTCATACTCTTTAGCTATAGGAAATATATTCATGAATTCTCTTGATGTTAAAAGCCCTATGCAATCCTGTATAATGTTTATAGTCTGAAACCTTTGCTCTACTTCTTCTCGAGTTATATAATCTGACCTCGGTCTTGTAATAATAGATTTCACTCCATAAAATACAGTTTTTTTAATATGTTCCAATACTCTATTTTCTTCCTGAAGTATTTTTGTTAATGATTTTAGATATGCTCTCATGTAGATTTCATGTCTATTTTGTTTAGTTATATTAGTCATCATTCATTTCTCCAATTTCCTCTGCTACTATTACTGCCACTTCCCAAAATGCTTGTAATAGATCCTCATTTAAAACTTCTATATCAGGTTCAGATTGCATCATGTTTTTAAATATCTTTACATTCCATTCATAAATTCCTTTATCAGATGCTGTCCTAATGGTCTTAGTAATCTTTTCAAATGGAATAAAATTATTTACTCCAATGTGTTTATATTTGGTTTTAATAAATCCTATTAGTTGGTCTAGCTTAAATAGAGGAATCTCTGTATACTCGCCTTCATCTGGTGATTTGCTGAATAACATTAAATCATCTGCATCATAATCGTAATACCAATAATCCCCTTCTCCCCTAAACTCTTCATCTACTCTTGCTACTGTAAAATCCTTATCTTCATCTACAGAATAAATCGTGTCACCTTCTTCTATTTCCCACCAATCAATAAATATTTTTTGTATTTTCCTAGGTAGCTCTAAGAACTGCTCTGCTATAATGTAATTCATTATTCAACCCCCTTTATTATTTCATTAACATATCCTTTTATTTTTAGTAAATCATCTAAATCTAAACCACTAATCATTGCACCTATTTCACACTGTAATTGCCTTTCTCTTTCTATTCTTTTTACTAGGCTTTCATATGTTTCTCTATCAGGATAAGCCTTATAATAGCAAGTAATCCCATCACTTATACCTGTTTTCTTATCAAAACGTAATTCTCTTTCTCTGCTGCAAGTCTTAACATAAAAACTTATCGTATTTACTTTTGTTATTTCTCCTTTAAATGTCCTTGCTTCTCTATTCACAAACTTATCATGCGTTACAATAAATATTTGCTGTCCTTCCTTTACTGGAAATCTCATCTAACCCCTCCTATTCTTTCAAGCTTTCATATCTTTCCTTTGTAGCTAACCCACCTCTAATATACCTTTCTTCCCAGTTGGCATCTAAAACTTCTCTAACCTTCTCATACAAGGAGTGGTTTATATATTTAAGTCTAATTATTAAATCTTTATGAACCGTTGATTTAGATACTCCCATATGTTTAGCCGTCTCCCTTATTGTTGCATTGTTTTTTACAAGATAATTTGCTGATTCAATTGCTCTCTGCTCCATATATTCTTTATTCCTTCCCACAGATTCACCCCCTATTCTAAAAGCAACCTTTGCAATCTTTCATTCTCCTGTCTAGCCAAATTATTTCTTATGCTTTCTTCTGGAAACTTCACCGGAGTAGCCATTCTCTCAATTCGGCTCTTTAATCTTCTGTCATGTTTCAATTCATCTAATGATAAATTCGAAGTAAATATAGTTACTTTTTTATTGTCCATTCTAGAATCCAATATTGAGTAAAACGTTGATTTTACCCAAGGAGTAGGGTTCTCTACCCCCACATCATCTAAAATTAGTACCTCGACTTTTCTAATTGAATCTATTAATTCCTTTTGAGACATTTCACTATTGCTGTTAAATGTATCTGTAATTTCATTTAGCAAATCTACTGTTTTGGTATATTTTACTTGCACTCGCTTTACTTTAATAAGTGCATTGCCAATACTTATTGCCATTCGAGTTTTGCCACTTCCAGCTTCTGTGCTATACATATACAAACCTTTGCCTTCATCTTGAAATTCTTCAAAGTTCTTTACAAAATTAGCTGCTACTTTCTTAGCTATTGTTGCTATTGTTTTGCTATCTGGTCTAGTGTATATGTCTATCTCAAAACTCTTAATTGTTAGGGCTTGAAACTCTTTAGGAATATTTGCAAATTCTAACTTTCTATCAATGATTTTGTCATGTTGACATTGACAAATTTTTGCATTATCATCATCGATTAAAAACATTCCAGATCCATCACATTTATTGTAAGGACAACTAGAAGTCGATTTCTCCGATTGGCTCGACACTTCCATCTTCTCCGATAAGTCCAGATTCTTTTGCAAGTTTTTCAAGTCTAAGACTTTCTTCTGAAGCTCCTCCACTGTCCTTGGATGTTCCTTTAGAATTTCCTTTATTTGCTCCACTTCCTTTCACCCCTTTATAAACTTCTTCATCCTTGGCATTTCTCATGATTCCATAACAGTAATTCTCTCTTTTATCGTGATATTTGGGATTATTGATATAGACATTTAACCCATATATAACTGTATCTGGCTTAAACTTCTCCCATTCTGTATAGATTTTTACGATTACACTGTCAGCGATCTTACCATTTTTTCTAGTCCACCTAAGGATGTCAAAATATTCATCTATTATTTTTATTTGAGATTCTGAATACCTAAGACGCAAATTTTTAATTTGCAAATCAACATCATGTTCTTTTACTTTACTTTCCTTTACTTTACTTTCCTTTACTTTACTTTGTGGTGTTATCTCTGTAGTTATTGAGCTGTCCTCGGTTTCTACTGGTAGAAACTCGTCTGTACTGTCATTACTACTAGCAATAACTGGCTTTTCAGGCAAATCAGATTTTCTATTGCTGTAAACTGGAGATAAATTATTTACAAAATTATCACTCCAAATTATCTTTTCTTCCCACAAATCTCTATCTATTGCTTCAAGTTCTGCTAACATATTTAATATTTCTATAGCTTTTTCTTCTTCCACTCGAGTTTTAGCTAGTAGAAACTTCCATGCAGGTACGTTGCTACAGTCATAATAATGGCCGTCAGTATTCCCTAGTAGTTCTAATAATTTAAACCAAAAGGCATATCCGTCATTTCCATACGATTGCTCTAAGATAAATAATGTTTTACCGCTACTAACAAAGTGAGGAAAGTAATCTACTGTTTCTTTTTTAGGTCTTGCCATTAATCACCACCCCATTCTAAAATCTTTACTTCTAGGTCCTTAACTCCAAACTTCATAGCCTGGTTATAAGTTTCATGAAATAAATCTATTCTGATATTTTTATTGTCATTTCTTAATGCTCCACCAGTGTCCCCAACCTCTACAACTCCCCAATCAGGTATTTCTAATCTAGTACCATAAGGAAGCTTTCTTGGGTCTGCTGCCACTATTCCTCGACTTACTTGTTTACCTATAGAAGTTCTATTTGGATTACCTTCAGCTTGTTGGCCATCTACATTGTCTAGTGGAGAATAGGCAGTTAATTTGGCCCTTATGGTCCTTAGTTGCTCGTTTTCCCCTTCTAACTTGATTAAATCATTTTCCAATAACTCTATTTGGAGAACAAGGTTTTCCTCTAGCTCTTCTTGCAACCTTACCAGTTCCACATAATAATTCTTCAATTTATTTAAGTACGCTATTTGATTTTCAAGTTCCGTTATTTCTATCTCTAATTGAGATATTTCTTGTTTAAATTCTTGGCTTAGTGTCAATAATGCTACTATGGATATGGTTGATATTATGATAAATAGAATCCAAACCTTAGTATCTTTGTCTATTTTAATCACTCCCTTACCTCTAAAAACTTGCTACAATATCCACCTTCTTGGATACTGGAAGGAATTCTTTTATACTTTTCACATATGGTTGTAAGTCCTAGTTTCTGATGTTGGCACTTATTGCAGATTGGGGTTCTCTTAATGCCGATTCCGAAAAATTCTCTCATTATTTCCCTCTGTTGGTTATTATAATAATTCACATCACTCCCCCTTTAACTGTCTCTCCATTTCCCTTTTAATCATTTCTCTAGCCCAATTTTTTAACTTTTGAATAGGTGTATCTGGCTCACAAGGAACCCATACGACTATGGAATCTTTCACATATAGACAATTTATAGTTACATATCTACCAAACATAATTAATCGCCCTCCCCATGGTACTTAGTGAAATCAAATTTCCCTTCTTCATAGCTACTACATTGCATATTGTAATTAGCATTTTTTATTGATTCGATATTCCAATCCTGTATATCAAGCGATATTACGGTACAATCTGGGATATTTGGTTCACGATACATTCCCCATTCAGTTCCATATTCTTCGCATTCTTGCCAGCCCTTTAGATACTTACAAGTGAAACAATTCTTTAACTCTGGATTGAATTTGCAATGGTGTCTATCTGGTGTCTTGAAGTCTTTTTTACAGAATCGACATTGATATCTAGTTACTTCTTTCATGGTCATTTTTTTCACCTTCCCACTCTAGACAAGTATCATTTTCTGAAACTGATTCACAACATTTATCACTTCTTCCGTTACTACAATGCTCTTTATATATCCATTTGCAATTTTCACATATTTTCAATGGTATTCCTCCTAACTAAAACTAGCTTCTGGCTCTGCTTCAATTTCCACTTCATCATTTTCATAATCAGTATCAATTATTATTTTTGTTCCAGATTGAGCTAGGTTCATTAAGAATATAGAAAATTCATCAAGTCGTCTTAGTGAGCTGATATTGTTAATAGATTGAGAAGTAATAGTCCAATCCCATCTACTAAATTTACTAATTTTTATTTCAACATTCATTTTTTCATCTTTTTCATGTTTATGATATCCTAAAAGTACCCCAAATAATAATTGAAAATTCCTCTAGAGGAAATATATAATATCCCTATGACAATTCATAGGGGGTTAGGGGATGATAAGTTTAATGGATAAACAAGGAATAATAATAGACGGATTTTTAAAAGGAAATTCTCAATGGGAAATTCATAGAAATACAGGATTTGATAGAAAGACAATTAGAAAATATATTAGGGAATATGAAGAAAGTAGATCTAAATTATTGAGTGGGGAAGGTGATAAATTAATGCTAACTGAGGAAATAGTAGAGTCACCAAAATATGATTCAAGCAACAGAACTAAGATAAAGTTAACTGAAGTAATAATGGATAAGATAGATTTCTATCTAGAGGAAAACCGGGAAAAAAGAAGTACGGGTAAGGGTAAACAACAAAAGAAAAATATAGATATACATAGTTGTTTAATTGATGAAGGACATAATATTAGTTATTCAACGGTTTGTAACTATATCAGAAATAAGTTAAATGAAAAAAAGGAAGCATACATCAGACAAGAATATGAATTAGGTCATGTGGTTGAATTTGACTGGGGTCATGTTAAATTAGAAATAGATGGTGAAGATAAAAACATACAAATGGCTGTAATGGTAACAGCTAAAGGTAATTACAGGTTTGCATACCTTTATCAAAATCAAAAAATGGAAAGTTTTCTAGACTCTCATGTTAGGTTTTTTAACCATATAGGAGGTGTTCACAAGGAAATAGTTTATGACAATATGAAAGTGGCAGTTAAAAGATTTGTAACAAAAACTGAAAAAGAACCAACAGAAGAACTTTTAAAATTATCTATGTACTATGGCTTTAACTATAGATTTTGTAATGCTAGACGTGGAAATGAAAAGGGACATGTTGAAAGATCAGTAGAGTATGTAAGAAGAAAAGCATTTAGTAAAAAAGATAAATTTGAAACATTAGAGGAGGCCAATAAATATCTGGAAGAAGAATTAATTAAATTAAATTCAAAAGAACAAAAATATAATGAAAACAAAACAGCAAAAGATATATTAATAGAGGAAGTCCCCTACTTAATAAAACTTATGCCTACTTATGATATTTCAAGATTAATAGAATTAAGAGTAAATAAATACTCAGTAATAACAATAGATGAAAATAAATACTCAGTACCAGACTATCTAGTGGGAAAGTTTGTAATGACAAAGGTATATCCAAACAAGATAATAATCTACCATGAAAATAATAAGGTAGCAGAACATAAAAGAAGTTTTGGATTAAGTACATGGGATATAGAAATAAAACATTATTTAAATACATTAAAAAAGAAGCCTGGGGCAATTCATAACAGCACAGCCATGCGTCAAATGAATTCCAAGCTTCAAAACATCTATAATAAATATTATACACAAAATCCAAGAGATTTCATAGACCTAATTGAATTAATTTCAAAAGAAGATTTAGAGAAAATAGAAAAGATTATAAAAGAATTAGAAAAAATAAGTCCTTTAAATATAGATACAGAAAAAATAAAACTTTTATGTTATAGAAAAAATGAAGCCATGGAGGAAAATAAATATAAAAATACAGAAATAGAAAAGCAATCAAAGCTAATTCTAAGTGATTATGGAAAACTATTAAACAATTCAAGTATAGAATTTGATAAAGGAGCTTTGATAATATGAAAAAGAATATGGCTAAAGAAAATATTAAAAATCTAGCAAAGGAGCTAAAGCTTCCATATATAAATAGAAGTGTAGAAGAAGAAATTAATGAAGCAAATATAAGAAATTTAACATATGAAGATTTTCTTTTATCAATACTTGAAAATGAGTACGACTTAAGAAAAACTAATGGGATAAAAAGTAGAATTAGACAAGCAAGATTTCCATATAAAAAATATCTAGAAGATTTAAGTCTAGAGGACTTACCACAAGACGCAAGGGATAAAGTAAAGGTATTTTCATCCTTAGACTTTATAAAAACAGGGCAAAATATAATATTAGCTGGTAATCCTGGAACAGGAAAAACACATATGGCTATAGGAATAGGTATTAAAGCCTGTACAAAGGGTTACAAGGTATTATTTACAACAATCCCTTTACTTGTAAATGAATTAAAAGAAAGCAGATCAGAGAAAACACTTAGGGCCTTTGAAAAACGTTTTGAAAAGTATGATTTAATAATAGCAGATGAATTAGGATATATCTCCTTTGATAAAGAGGCTTCAGAATTATTATTTACTTATCTCTCATTAAGAGCAGGAAGGAAGTCAACAATAATTACAACTAATTTATCATTTGAAAGATGGGATGAAATATTTAAAGACCCAGTAATGACAGCTGCTATGATAGATAGGCTTACACATAAATCATATATAGTTAATATGAATGGAAATTCTTATAGATTTAAAGAAACACAGCTTTGGTTAGAAGAGCAATAATTTTTTTATCCAACTAGAGGAATTTTGGAGTAAAATATGGGGGAAATTTCGGTAGTGTAAAATAATCTGTGCTTTTGCGAAATAAAATTCTCTTTTCTGGCAAGAATCAAAATATGATTTAAACCAGAAAGGAGAATTTTTTATGTCAACATTACCAAAAGAAATTTTAAGAAATAT
>NZ_VUNQ01000020.1 GCF_009695605.1 Tissierella pigra | reverse complement strand
GATTATAAATATTGACTATTTGCTTTTTAAAGTTTTCTTCATAATGTTTTCTAGACATTCTATTCTCCTCCTATAATAATTATATCATGTTCGGAAAAGAATTGTCCTATTTAGTATAGCCTATCCAAATTAACTATGGACATACCACTAAATCCATTATCAACAAGATAATTCATAACATTCATAACCGTTTGATCCATTTTTAGAGAATTAGCCTTGCTAGGATTTAACATTATGACTGCTGCGGTATTTTTACCTTCACTCCATTGTTTTTTTAACAGGTATCGATATGTATGTTGTCCATCTTTTAAAAATTTCACTTCTGTATTTATTTGCTTCTGGTCTGTCTCAATCATATTCTTAACTTCAACTATATCTTTAATTGTTTTCACACCCTTTTCACTTGTTCTCGCCTTAAACATTATCCTATTGATAATTATCGTTTAGAATAAACTCATTTCGATATCAGAAGCACGAAATTTTGATAAAAATATTTTCCCCCGATCATCAACATCTTTAAATTTAATACCCAACTCATTAAGATATGCTGCCTGACTTCTGAGAAATATTGTATATTCAGTTTCATACTTTATTACATTCTGCTTAGTATCATTTATATAACCATCTTTTCTTAAACTAAGAGCCGTTATACCATTAGGTTGTGTATGATTGCCTACTACACGGGAGTCCATCACTCCAAAATCATTTGGAAACAGGAACCGCATAAATGTTGTTGCTGTAGGTATTCTAACTCCTCCAATTCGGAAAAGTGACATATCCTTTTTCTCATATGCATTCATTAACTGATTTACCGTGTCAGCATTCCACTTAGCCAAGACATTGTCCATCTTTAATTTAGCACGCCCACCTTGACTTGTCATTTTCCAGTATACAATTGCTGAAGATATTTGCTTCAAATTTATTATATGATTATCTGTAAGATTATTGGAGATAAATGCAGCATAGCAATCTTGAAATACTTCTTGTACAATACTTTCAAATCTTCTAATATTTATACCATTAGGATTTCCATTTGGTACTTCTCTTGCAAATATTCCAATAAACTTTCCTACATTATATATGTTACCTGTTTTCACAATTTCTAATTTACAGTCTGGCGAATTATAGTCGTACTTCTGTCTCAACATTACATATTTATCAGACGTCATCAATAAAGGTTTATTGTTTATCTGAGACATCATCTTTCACTCCTCAACCAGTATTTTACTTGTTAAGTATTAACAGAAAAAATCATTTATTCTTGGTTAATAGACTATCTTTCTGAATCTTTATCTTTTCTCTATCAAAAATTATCTCTGGAACCTCTTCTATCAAATAGTCTTTTCCAACTGGAATGGGGTTATATTTAATGTTAATTAAACATTGAGGATATAATACTATATCAGTTTGAGTAATGTTCTCTTGTTCAATCCATTGTATCCTATTTCGATTTTTCTTCATATAATTCATTAATTTACTCTTTAGTTGACTAATTTTATATTCATTCTTATCATATATAATATAAATTCTAGTTTTATTAATAATTGATTGTAATGCTGAAATAACTTCATCATTTAACATCTTCGATAATTCTCCTGATGATATTACAACTTCAGATGGTTTAATATTTTTTAATGAAGTTAGAATATCGAAATACTCATTCTCTAATAAATATCTATCCGTAAAATAGTATTCTTCTATCTCTTCCTTACTTTTATTATCTAAAGTAGTATTATTCGATAAAACCTGCACTAATTTTTCAGTGTTTTCCTTTTTTTCACCATCTATACTAACTTGTATGTCTAAATATTTGCCACAATTAAAAGGAGGAACTAAAAAACTTCTTGCACCAGTGCAGTCATAAATTTGTCTTGCAAGAGTATTTCCATATATATTCTCTGGGTCATTTTCACATTCAAATAATAAATCATTATCTCTAATATTCTTATATATAAATGCTCTTTCTTCAATATAACATAATTTTTCATATTCTTTCCCAATTATCTGGTAAATTTCATTTCTGATACTATTATGTTGTTCTTTAACTTCGTAGTCTTCCTGTCTCTTTTGGTAATATTCATCAAAATCACTAAAATGGTTTGTAATAAATTCATCAGTAATTTTAATTTTTTCGTCTAAACAAGGACACATATAATCAGGTTTTTTATATGTACGATCTAAATCCTTGATTTCACCAGTAATAGCATTTATATAAATCCTATTTAATTCCTCTTTTTCAATAACAGTCCTTTTTAATTTATTCAATGATTCCTTTCCTTTAGGTGTTAAAGTAATTATGTTACTCTTGATGTATAATAAGTCGCTCCCTGACATCTCACCTACTACATCATTTAAAATTTCTTCTTCTACACCAGTCAATTCTGAAATATTATGTATTTCATTATATTTACAGTCAACTAACTTCAGTATTATTTCATAAAAAAAGGGTAATGGTTGTTCTTTTCTAACCAATGTCTTAAGTCCTATTTCTTTATACGGTATATATAACTTTATCGATTTAATAAAGTTATAGCCACTTTTTATAGGAGGAATTAATCTATTTAAATCATAAGCAATATTCCACATATTTAAACCTCCCTATTTCCGTCTGCATTTAAAGAAAGATAATCAATGATCCTGCAATGTTCCGGATTTTCCTTTATATATTTTATTATTAATGGAAACTTGTTGTCATTAATGCTTGTATCACTTAAAAACTCAGCATCTCCAATTATTATTAAAAGTCTTTTCGCTCTTGAAAATGCAACATTTAATCTTTCTTCGGATTTTAGAAATCCAATATTTTTGTGTTTATCACTGCTTCTGACAGTAGAATAAATTATTATATCCTTTTGACCGCCCTGAAAAGCATCAACTGAATTCACTACTACATTACTATTTATGTTATCATAGGTATTTTGCTGTATTTCATTACGAATTAAATTCTTTTGCCCACTGTATGGTGTAATAACCCCTACATCATACTCAGAACTATCTATACTGTTATTTATAAGTTTTAATTGTTCTTTTACAATATTTGCCTCTAGCATATTCCTATACGTAGTTGAAATATTCTCCTCAAATCTATCTGGTGACTTTGAGGTATCTAGCCAAACAATGGCTAAGTCCATATACTTCTTGATATTATGCTTTCTATCTTTTATTGAAACTCCATTTAAAATTTGATTATCATAAAAAAGTTGACTTATCATTGTTCCAATAGTGGGGTGCATTCTATATTGTGTATTTAACACTTGCTTATTTTCACTAGGAAGATGTTCAAATAGTTTCATAAATATACTATTATATAATGTATTAAAATCTAAGTTGCTCTCAATAAATGTTTGCTTACTATTCTTTATTAGTTCTTCGTCCAATACTGGTGGAAGTTGCCTATGATCGCCAACCATTATAATTTTTTTTGCTCTAATGATGGATATTAATAATTCTGGAAATGTTGCTTTTGCTGCTTCATCGATTATTACATAGTCAAATACCATATCATTTATTACATAATTGGATATAACACCTGTACAAGTTCCTGAAACAATCTCAGCATTTTTTATAAAGTGCTGCTGAATATCCATTCTACCAACAATTCTATTTACCCAATCTTTTTGTATTTGAAGAGATTTAAAGTCCTTTGTCTCTAATAGTTCTTTATACTTTTCTTCGAAATATGTTATAAAAGACATAGCACTTTCATATAATTTTTCATCTTCTCCCTTAGAAAACTTAGTTTCCATAATCGCTTCACAATACTTATCGAACTCTTCCTTATCAATTTCTAAAGATGATAACAAATTTTTTGCAAAATTATTACTACCGTCAATAATTCTATTAACCCATCTTGATTGTGCATAATCTACGGCATATTTCTCCCTAACAGTATCTGATAAATTTTCATCTCTTCCTATTCTAATAACTTTTATATTATCACTAGAAGTTTGATCTAAATCTTCAAGCATCTTGTCCACAGCAGCGTGTGCTTGAGATACTAGCAAAATTTTCTGTTTAAATATTTGCCCTTGGTTGTTCATTTCAAGTATTTGTCTTAAAATCTCAATTATTACATTAGTTTTTCCTGTACCCGGTGGCCCTTGTATTAGTGATATATCTTGAGAATTTAACGCTTTAGTAACTGCTTTTTTCTGCGTTCCATCTAGTAATTCGTTAAAATAAACTCTTCCTGTAGGTGCATTAAAAAAACTTGCTGATTGTATGCCAGAAAAGATGCTTTTTAAATTTGAGGGACTTACATAGTCTTCATTATTAAAAGAATTTAAGGCCTTTTTTTCTCTATTAATCAAAGAAAGATTTCTTCTATAATCTTCACATATAACTCCAATTTTAGGTAACTTTGACTTCAACCCCGTATTTATATTATTTAGTTTTAAATAGAATTTTTCATTATCAATATAAATACTCTTTAGATTTCCTATCTCAACAACCTTATTTCTTTTGCCCTTCGTATTTTCATATATAAATGTAATTTCATCCTTATTTTCATCAAGTAAATAATAATCCTGTTCATTAATAGAAAAAACACAAACATTATCTTCTATTTTAAATGAATCATAGTTTACTCTAATAACATTCTTCTTATATTCTATTTCCATTATATCTAGTAATTTATGCCACGCGAAAAACTTCTTCGTGTATTCGTTATTGACATTAGAAGAAGATAAGAAGTCCTTTTTGCTATCTTTAGTACTAATTGTTAATTCAAAATTATTATTAGAAGGTATTCTTTTTCCACCCAAAATAAACTTAACATCCCCATTAACATACATTGCTTTTCTCTTAATTTGCTCTCTTTTATAAGGTTGTAACTTATCTACTTTAGTAATACGGAATATCTGGTTCTTATCATCATAATAACACTCAAAATAATAGTGAATACCATAAAGCGTATATAACTCCTCTATTTTATCTTCTTCATCATCATTTTCAATAAATATATAGGCTTCCAAAAAATCTTCATTAATGTAATTTTCTATTATATCAGCAAAATTATCACTATTAGGAACTAAAGAAAGATTTCTCATATGTACTATTTTACCTGAATCAATTGAAAAGATATAAGTTCTATTTTGCTTAGTAAATCTATTAAATAACTTTTTTAATTCCTTTCTAACTTCAAAAATATTATCGTATCTATCCTCAGGCGATAACTTTACCATTTTTTTGATTATTTCTTTAAATTCAATATCAATTCCACCAGTCTTTTCTAACTTTGTTTCAAACTCATTTGCTATTGGTGGCTCTTCTCCCGTAAATATAAAATATAATACTGCTCCTAATGAATATATATCACTCTTTTCTGTAGCATTCTCACTATGAGTATGAACTTCTGGGGCAGCATATTTATTGGTGGCAAACTGAAATAAAGTATCAGAGTTTACCATATCTTTTATTTTACTAATTCCAAAATCAATTAATTTAACTTGTTTATCTGGAGTAATCATTATGTTCTTAGGATTTATATCTCTATGTATTATATTATTTTCGTGTGCTGTCTGAATAGCACTTATCAATTGCTCTATAATTTTGACTTTTTCAATAGTATTTAATTCTAGGACATCAATTTTTTGCAGTTGTTCCCCTTCAATATACTCTAGAAATACTCGTCCGCATTTTCCATAATTATCATCATTATGAATATCATAATGTTCTAATCTGACGATATTACTACACGTTCTTAATTTAGTTAATGCCCCTACTTCTCTTTCAAAAATAACATTATGTAAAGGAGTATTAATTCCCTTAATTATTTTCATAGCATAATGTTTCTCTGTGGATATATCTTTAATCTCAGATACCTCTGAATAACTGTTATTTCCTGGCTTTAATATTCTTACAACTTCATATTTGCTTAGTACCATCCTACCCAACCCCTCCTTACTTCTTTTTTGCATTCATTCATACATCTTGTTCTAATAAAATGAAGAATTAATACCGACCAATACAACATAGTGATATCATAGTTATACTTTTATACTTGGTATCGACAAATCTATTACTATAATTATATATGATATTGTAAATTCTTGCCACAAAAAATAGAAGACTGACTAATATTAATCATCGTCTTCTATTTGATCTAAAATAATATTGGATTTCTTTCTAGCGGATGAGTGTTCATTTACAAAAATAAAATGCACTAGATTATTTCCAAGTCTGACGCTTTGTTTCATTAATTTTACTCTCTAATTTCTCTTAACATAATTTTTTCTCAGTAAATTCTCTAATGACTTCTTGAAACCTAAATATATCCAAGATATCATAGTTTTTCAGTGATATATTAATTCCATACTCTGGAGCACTTTTTTGCCCGGGTTTATCATAGTTTCTATCAACAAATACTTCATTAGGTTTTTCCCATACCCCTGATGGAATTATAAACATATCAGGACTCTTTCCATTTTCAAATAACAATAATGTAAGGTACAAATTTTTATTACTTATATCAAACTTGCTCTTTTGAACAAAAACATACCCTTTATTTCTTAAAGATTTTACTTGTATTTCACAAAAACGACCATTTTTATCTTTTACAATAAAATCTACTCCGTGATCATCTACCTCAGATGAATATATCTCTAGACCATAAGAAGCAAATTCCATTTTTGCATAATATTCAGCATATCGCCCTAATTGCAATGTGTTTAATAAAGACCAATCAGTATTTGGCATATATCTCCCTCCATTATAAAATCTAAACTTCTAGCCCTAGGAATATTACATCTATAATTGTTATAAAAAGAAATTCTGCAAACTTTCGTCGATTTCCTCTTGTGATAATCCAATATACCTTTTAGTTACCTCCTGAGAACTATGGTTGAAAATCTGCATTAATTTTGCAATATCTTTTGTTTGTTGATAGTAAAAATAGCCAAATGATTTTCTAAACGAATGCATTCCAAAGTTCTCTATTCCTAATTTCTCTGCTACATTTTTAATATACCTATAGGCCTGTACTCTAGTAATATGTGATTTTACCCCATTCGCATTTTTTTGCCTGCTTGGAAATAAGTAATTTTCTTCTTGCATTCCAACAATGTAACTATTAATTTCCTGCCTTAACTGTTCATTGATTGGGAACAACTTTGTTTTATTTGTCTTTTCTTCTCTAATAACAATATGAGTTTTATTTTTTACATCTGAAACTTTTAGAGAAATTATGTCTCCAATACGCATTCCTGTGTTAAATGCCATAATACAAAGCATATAATACTTATAATTGCGCTTCAGCAGTTCTCTTTTGAGTTCAATAATCTTATCCATATCTTTTATTGGCTGAACTAATTCTATGGTAAACACTCCCTCCAGAAATTTTTTCTAGTCTCATTATATCACGCTTACTGTTATAAGGCAGCCCAATATGTTACACTAATAAGACATAAATTATGACATTATTAAAGGGATGTTTATTTTTCAAGGCTTTCAGCCATTTTATGAGATTAACTCTTTTTTAATTGTGTTACACTCGAATAGAAAATTATTTAAATACAAAAGTCAGGATTATCACCTGACTCTTATAAATTTTATCAAATGGAAGGGTATCTACTTCTTAGTAAACAACTTCAGGTTGAATATGAAATTCTTTTTCATTACCTTGAACTTTTAAATAACTTGGCCAAACATAAAACTTCCAGTGTTTACCTTCTCTTGGGTTCTCAAGTATCATCTCTGGTTCCATTAACCTTCTAAGATCTTTAAAGTTAATATAATATACTTTTCCTCCTTCTAACCGAACTGCAAGTATCGAAATGTCTGAATCATCTAGAAGTTCGACTTGTTTAGTTGTGAGATCAAACCAGCCTTTACCTTGAGAATGCAACTTTGAAGATGGAGTACAAAGAACTAATTTCTTGTTATTGCTCACTCCTTCAAACATAATTCGTTTACCTTTAATGGTTGTTAGCGAGCAATTATAATTTTCTCTGATTGTTTTGAGCACAATTTGCAAATTTGGAATCGACATCCTTTCTCCCCCTTATAAATGATATTTTCTTTATAATACCATATTATGGTGTAATCTGTTTTAGCAATTCTATGGCTAACAACTGCTGCTAATCAATAGCGATAAAACTGTGTTAACTACATTGAAACTTCTATCATTAACAGATGTTTTATTACTAAATAACACTCCATAAATTATGTCTTCAAATAATACTGCAATTTCCTCTTAAACTATGTTGATATTTTGTATTAATCATCTCTTGATCCTCGGGTAAAAGCGGACAACGGCAGCATAATTTATATTATGTTGAGGATATTAAATGAAATATATTTTTCTAGTACCCCTAGGCTATAGTAAAAGAAATGGAGATTACTCTCCACTCTCTTTCCCAATTTTTTCCTCATACCATTCTCTTAATTCTTGTTTTTTCTTTTGATAATTTTCCACACTACCATAAACAAGAGTTAGATAATTACAAATTAATGTATTCAAACCTTCTGATGTTATGCTATCATTAATATTCTCAAAAAAATGAAGTATTCTTTTTGAAAACTCTTGAATATTAATAATAAATAAAAGAGTATTGCACTGATGGATTAAAAAATTCCTATCAATACCGCTAATTTTTTCATATAAAGAAGGTATCTCTTTGTAATAGATAAAATAAGCGAAAGACCTTCCTTTTACAAAACCAACCTTATATCCATTTTCGGTTATAACAAACTCTTCTTCTTTAATTAGAGTTGCTGCAAAGTCAAACTCATAACCTGTTAAAGGTTCTCCCATTGGGTAATCATTAATATATTTATCAAGCATTTCTAATGTTTCCACACCATTTTGAGCATTTTTTATACGTTCTTTTAAAATTTGCATTTTTATTCCTCCCTTTTATATTTAGCAGTGTTACTTATAAGATCGCACATAGTTGCAACTTTCACCTAATAAAACAATAAACTATAAATTTTTTAAAAAATATCTTTGAACTTAATTGAAGTTTCAGTTTATAAAAGAAATAAAGGCCGTTATTCTTTATAATATAATTATATCGAAAGGCTTAAAAGGCTGTAAACTATTACTATTAAAGTTTATTTCCGTAATTTCGTAGATAAAAATTGCTAACACATCACCATCACTGAGTTTGAGACCACTTTTTAAAAGCAAAATTTTTTATTCGAATCATTCCAAATTTACCATTTTCTAACTCATTTCCTGTTATGTATCTCTTCTTTTATGCAAAAAAGGATGAAAAAGATGAAAAAGTTACATTACAGTTTCATCTTTTTTGTCTATGGAAACTTTTTTATAAACAAAAATTGAATTTGTCAAGCATTTTTTATAAATTTAATCACAATTTTCAAAATAAAAAAACAGATAGTTTGGAATGCATTAAATCATTATCTAACGAATTCCAAATTACCTGTTCACTTAATTTCTATTAAACTTATATTATAAAACCTTCAAAATTAAATTACTCTTAACAAATATTATTGATGTATATTATCTTTTAATACCTTTAAGATATTTTCTCTAAATGACTTAAATGATTCCCCTTTCATACCATAATACATAAAGTGTCTACAAGCCATAATACTCGCAATCTTTCCATTTTGATATTTAAATCTATATAACGGTAGTTGCTTTTCTATATCTTCAATAGTTTTATCTAAGCAAATAGATTTTGAGGGTATAGCACCTCTTTCAGTTAATATTTCATCAAAATATTCAACAGTTCTCTTTCCGTGAAGAATAATTAATCGAGGCTTAATTTCCATAAGTAACTCATAGAACACTTCTTTACCTCGCTCAATTATAAAGTCAGGTTCTTTTTTTAATAATTTTAGGCTTTCTGTTGGATAAGGGATAACTTCTGTCTCAGCAATTGCTTCACAAGTATTACTTGAGAGCCAATTAAGAAAAGATTTCATACCAGTACGAGTTCGAGAAACTTCTTGTTTACCTTTTTTTACTCTGTACATCTTATAAAACTCAATAAATCTTTCATAATTCATAAGTAAATCTACATATGTATCCAAATCCATATCTAATGGATAAATCGGAGTCGCAGGATTGGTGCCTACAAAGAAAATATCAACTTTAGATAATTCACCTTTACAGATGATTGGCCTATAATATGCCTTATTATCAGCAGGAGCCTCACACATTTTCTTAATATCTTGTTTAGATAGCATATAATTCACCTTCTTTTACCCTTACTTTTAGATACTGCAATCACCTAAACTCACTCATAATAATCTTCTCTATGCTACTACAAAACCTATTCCAATTTCTTGGGAAAGAATTGGAACCACTACTTTCAAATTCCCCATCTGCGGTTTTAATAATAATTGACCAACTTGTCCCATCTAAAACAGAAGCAAAGTATTCCTTCTCCCATTTTAAAATACGGATACTTTCTAATTCCGAACGAAACTTTTCAATTTCAGTATTTTCTATCACAACTTCTCTATCATTAATAATCTCATAACCATCTTCAAGTTTTTTATAAGTTGCAGTATTGTTTTCTAAGTCTATTGACACTTGATAAGAACTTCCAAAATAACCTCCTACAAATGCCTCAATGGATAGAATATTGTTTTTACAATTTAGGTACACTTTCCCATCCTCTATTATAAACAGATCAGGATATTTTCTAATTCGAGCACTTACCTGATTTTTAGGTATAGGTTTCTTATCTTTTCTTTCATATAGACCATATTCATTAACTCTTAAAGTTATTTCTTCAACTGTAGTAGAACCGTATTCATTTATAACTCTTTTGATTGCTTCGTGTAAAGTTATATCATCTATACATTCTGATCTTTTTACAGAGGTCATACCCATCTCTCCTTGTTATTCCTCACACTCTTCAAATCTATTTACTAACATCCCATTAACTTCAACCTGTTCTAAAAACATATCAAGTGGTCTTACCCAGATACCCTTTTCGCCATATAATGCTTGGTAAACAACAAGTTCTTCTAATGTTTCTGAATGTCTTGCAATATGCAAAACAAGATACTCCTTTCCTTTAAAATGCCTATATTTCTTTCCGATTGTTAAATTACGATTATTCATCTTTCTATCTTTTGTAAAAACTACTGAATTATTATCTTTCATTGTAAAAACTCCCCTAAAATTAAAATAGCCTTAGATTATTCTATAACCATTGTGATTTCAATATCACTATTGCACTTTTGACATCTTCCCTTATTCTTAGAAGTAATCTTTATCTTTTCAACTGTTTTACATTTAGGACACTCATATTCGATTACTTTACCTATATTTTGTTCAAGTACTATTTCAGGATTTTTCTTTAGATAATTTTCTAAATCCTTTAAATTATTAAAACTAGGCAAAACTCTTCCCCCTTCCCAACATTAATATATCTTTAATATTTCTATTGAAACATTCTTAGTGAATTCCTTAGTTTTTTCTACATCATATGCATAATCTGCACTCATCTTTTTTCTTAATGTATCTGGCAAGTATCTCTGATATTTAGATAGTGAAATGTCCGGTACACGATTGATTAGTTCATCATAAATGCAATTAAAATAATCCTCATCATTTTTCATATTGTGAATTTCATCTAAGATTTCTTTATCTGTTGGTCTAAAATCTTTATCTACCACAACTAACTTAAATCCACTCCACGTAATACTTTTTATATCAATCATTTTATTTATTAAACTTAAAGCAGTAGCCAGTGTATAATTCACACGGTTTCCTGCGTAGGTATGAAAGTGATATCCATCTTTAATCTCCTCGATAATCACTTTCCCAATTTTAAGCCCGAAAGCCTTCTCTTCATATCTAATTTCATTTAGTACATTTTTTTCATAACCATTTAGAAAAGAATAATCTTCATCAGTGCTTAATACTTTGAGTATTTCTTGGGATAACTCATAAGAATAAAAGCCTTCTCCACTCATCCACCTTGGAGGCAATGCTGTTTTTGTTTCTACTACGTGTATTATTGATTTATCATAATCTATCTTATCTGTCTGCCAATATTTACCCGCTAAAATAAATTGAAAGTTATCTCCCAATGCATTAACAAACCATCTTTCTAATGTACCTATGCTTCTGTTTCTATACTTAACTGTAAATTCCTTATTAGTTTCAAAGGCAGAATATAATGTCATAAAGTTTTGTCTTCCGAAACTTTTTTCGGTTTGAGTATCTACATATATATTATTTTTTTCCATTTGTATAAATTTCTTATCTATCATATATCCTAGAAGATCTTCATATTCTTCTCTACTAATTCCTGAAAATGAATAAGTTCCTTTTAGCACTTCAAAAACTTTATCTTTATTGATACCAAATTCTGCAAGAGACATAGTTAATATTTGATGAAACATTAAATCATATGATATCTTACTAACGTATACATTTTCAACAAACCCTTTAATTGCAAGATTCAATATAGCGATTGCTAAGATAAATTTATTAGATTTCGTCGGGAAAAATACATAATGAGCAATTGTACCTTTTCTTCTACCTGTTCTTCCCATACGTTGTAAAAAAGATGAGACTGTATTAGGAGAATCAAGTTGTAAAACAATATCTAAATCTCCAATATCAATTCCCAACTCTAATGTACTAGTAGCAATAATACAAGTATTATTGCCAATCTTAAATCTCTCCTCTGCCTTTTCCCTAAATCTTTTATCTACTGATGAATGGTGAACAAAAGTTTCTATGCCATAATCTTCGATAGATTTTTTTAATCCTTCTGCTGCACTTCTACTATTAGAAAAAAATAGAGCCTTCTTTCCATAAATTCTTTTACATACTTCAGCACCGAAGTCTTCATTTTTCTTGTTAAGTTTTATCTCAATAAGTTTTTGACTATTTTGTCTAGGTGGATCTATTATAGTCAACTCTCTATTGCTACTTCCTTGCATCCATTGACCAATAGTTCTAGGGTTACCTACAGTTGCAGAAAGACCAATTCTTTGAATATCATATTGTGAATAATCCTGTATTCTTTCTATAAGTGCCATTAGATGAACTCCTCTTTCACTATCTGCAAAAGAATGAATTTCATCAACCACAACAAATCTAATATTCTTAAAAAAATTATTCTTATCTATTTTTTTATTCATTAGAATTACCTCTAATGATTCTGGTGTAATCATAAGTATATTAGGTGGTTGTTTAAATGACTTAATCTTTTCACTGGATTCAACATCTCCGTGCCACTTAAAGACACTTCCATATACAAAAGAAGAAAGATTCTTAAGCCTTTCTTCCTGATTATTAAGTAATGCCTTTATTGGAGATACATAAATCACTGATGTTCCTATTATATCCTCTATATGGATAGTATGTAGAATAGGAAAAAATGCTGCTTCAGTCTTTCCGCCTGCAGTAGGTGCAAGAATTATTGAATTTTTCCCATTTATTATTTCAGGAATAGTCATTTCTTGAACTGGTGTTAACTCTCTCCAACCAAGTTTGTTTATAATCTTTTCTTTTATAGGTTCACAAAGCATATGAAAATTTGACATATTAACCACCTAAAAGTTAACAATATGTGCAGCAGTATTCTCAACTGTTTCTGCCATTGTTCTAATTTCATCATTAAATACGAACTGCTCTACTGGTACATAATTGTCATACATTTGGCTCTTATCAAGTATATCTACTAATGTTCTTAAAAAACCTCTTGGTCCAATACTTATTTCTCCACCAAAACCCGTAGCCATATCATCAATTAGTTTTTCTATAAAAGAATCACTGACTTTTTCATTTGGAGTCCAAGAATATACCTCACCGTGAATACTCCTAACTTTTTTTGCAACCTCATTTAATTTCTTCTTATTAAGCCCCTCTAAAAACATTACAGGCTGCCTTAAGTTTTTAAATGTTTTATCTCTTTTTACTTTAACTCTTTGATACAAAGGTTCTAATGATTTAAATCCCTTTTCACTCTCCATTAAATCAGTGGTTCCTGTATATAAGAAAAAGCAATTTGGAAAGTTATTCTTGTCTGCCTCATCGATAAAGAACCTAAGATTCTCATATGCAGCATTACGCATATCTGCTCTCACTAGTTTCTGCACTGTTTCTACCTCATCAAGTAAAATTACTAATCCTTGATATCCCGCAGATTTTATCATATGAAGTAATGCCTTGAAAAATTCAAATGAGTTTTCTCTAGTTACCGAACCTGCTACATTTAAGCCTTTTTTAATCTCTGGTCTTACATTTTCACCTTTAAGCCACGCAATTGCCCCTTGAGATAGAATTTGATTTCCTTCATATTTTGCTTTATAAAACCCCCTAATTGCATTAGCAAAAGAAGCAGCAATAGAACCAACTATCTGTAGTTCCTCATTAATTCTTTTGTACATTTCTTGTGAAAATCTTTCCATATCCTCTTCAGGATCTATTCCTTCTATCTCAATTATCTTGTCTTCTATGTTTAGAAGCCATTCTTCAAGGATAAGAGTAAATGCAGGAATCTTTTTATTATCTGGTATTCTCATACCGTCCATAATTTTTCGGTAAAGTTCTTCAAACTTATGAAGTGGGGCTTCTTGTGATATAACTACTGAAGAAACCACAAACCCTTTATCATATGCCTTCTCTCTCGCTGCTGTACTAAAAAAAGTTTTACCAGAACCATAATCTCCAATAACAAATTTAAATGAAGATTTACCTTTTTGTACATTATCAAGTTGTATATCAATTTCTAATAATTCCTCATCTATACCAACTGCAATATTCTCTGTCCCTTCTGCTGGAACTGTACCATTCCTCAGAGCGTCGATAATATCTTTTAGAAGTTCATTCTTCATAGTATCTCCTCCAATCTATCGTGATTAAACTTATACATAATTAAATCACCCATAGCAGATTCTTCAATGATATCTAGTCCGTCTTTTTGTAGTTTTTTAATAAGTCTTCTTACTATTGCACTTACTAATCCTGCGGATCCTGTTTTGTTTTTTAATATCTTCTCAATATCCCTATTACTTATAGTTTGATTTTTAAATCCATATAATGAAGTAAGTATAATTCTTTCCTTTTCACTTAATTTGAATTTTAACTTTAATTTGGTATCTTGATCTAATTGCAATATCTCTGAATATGTAGATGATAAAGAATTTTCCCCAATAAAGATAGAATCCTTCTTTGTTACTTTTGCCTCTGCAATTATAAATGGAACAATTACTTCCTCAATGCTTGCACCACCGTGACTGTAAAAATCCTTTTCACCACCACCTACAAAATATCCTTTATTATCGTACGACAATGCAATACTATCTTTGATATTTATACATCTACCTAAATAAGGTTCTCCATTGGTTTTTAAATATCTTGATTTAACGCTTACTATTCCTTCTTGGTCCTTCATATTAATATTTTCATCAACACGCATTAATCCGTGGTCCGAAGCAATTACAATATTTGAATCTTCAGTAATCATTTTTAATAGTTCTGTTATACTATTTTCAAAAACCTTTTTCTGTTTATCGTAGAATATATAGAAATCTTCTGTTGCTTTGTGTCCGTCATTATCGAACATATTAAATATTAATATATTTATCTTTTTATCTTGTAATATTATCTCTTTTAACTGTTCCTCTTTTTTTACACTTTCTGGCTTAGTAAGGAAAGTGGTATCATTCTTATTTTCCTTTAGAATACTTGAATATATAGCCTCTCTTGAAATTGAAGTAATAGTTGGTAGAAGTGCAAAAGAACTCCTGTATTTTGTATTTCTAACTGTAAATACTTTTTCAAAGTAAGGTCTAACAATATATTCCCAAGCATCATATCTCATACCATCAAAAATAATAATATATGTCTTCTGGGAATCTAAATTGAGTATATTAGGAATATCGCTATTTAACAAAGGCCTTGATACCCCGTAAGGACTATTGATCCAATAATCATAATCTTTTTCTAGAAATCTTGCAAAATTCTCCCTATACCTATTTAATATATTACTCACGCGTTTATCGACCAAAACGTATCTATGCTCATCTATTAAGTTTTGTTTATCTAAATATCTCAATTCTGATAATTTATATTGCAAATCATAAAGATAATTCTTATAAAAAGACTCCCATTCACTATAACTACTTATGCTGTCGGCAAAATATATTTGTTTTTCAGCATATTCCACTCTACTAAAGAAATTGATTATTAAATCATATAAATCTGTTAATTTACTAATATTTTCAGTCTTATAATTAACATTTTCTTTAATTAATACATTTAGTTCATAAAGGTTATCTAAATTATACTTAAATACCTTCTTTAGCCCTTCCAAATTATAGTCCTTAAGCACGGCTTTTATACTCTCAAGAACATTAATTAGAGAACCAGTTCCCTCTCTAAGTATTTCCTTATAACTATGTTCACTTGAGAGAATATCTATTTTTGCATTTAGTATTAATTTTTCAGCCCAATCCTTCTTTTGTATATAATATTTTTTATCTTTTTTACCTATAAGATTTGCAAACTCCACCAATTTATCTAAGTGTTCAGTAAAGGCATTCAGTTTTTCGTACTCATCCTCTAGAACAATTTTTAAATTTTCATCAGAAAGTCTATCAAAACTATCCAATCCGCAGCATACCCATAGGAAACGCTCAAATTCTTCAAATAAATTCATTTCTATTACATTCGATAAAATTGAGCCATATTCTAAAAATATCTTTCGAATCAAGCCTTTTACATCAGTCCTAAATTTTAAGTTTCCAATTCCACCATATAAATCTCTTATATCTCTATAATATAAATAACAATCTGCCTCATCATTTATATGAACAGCATCTAACTCAAGTAATGAAGATAACATCACTTTATCGGTCTCGAGTTTCTCTATATTTCTTTTTCTAATAAGTTTTCGATAGTAAATTAATTCATTGAACTTTTTCTTAATATCTATACTACCAAACTCGTTAACTTCTTCATTCCATTTAAGATCTTCTTCAACACACTCAAGTAGTGACTGCATAGTGATTTCTTTTACTGTTCCGCCTTCAGATCGTTTGATGAAATCTAATAATTTATTTTGTATATCTTCATTTTTTAAGATTATTATATAATAATTTCCTCTGTTTTCTTTTATATCTTCATATAGAGCCCTAAATACAACATTTTCGTTTGCAAAAATGACTTTATAAGGATATAGATATAACTCTATATCCTTAATATCATCCAATAGTTTGTTCTTATCTTGGAGCACCAACAGATGGCTTTCTAAGTTAGTCATCTTTTCTAAATATTTCTGAAGATAATATCTATACATTTCACCCATTATAATCACCTAATCATCATTTCTAAAATCTGTAAACTTAATATAAAGATTTGGTTTGATGTCGTCTTGTCCCTCAACTACTTGAGTAAACTTCTGTATCATTTCTTCTTTAGAGTAAGCCTTATCTTTAAAAACCTCTATTAACTTGTTGATATCTCTTTGTATAAAATTAATATTTACTTTCAAGGCTCTATCAATGAATGGTATAACCTCAGGATTTATTGTCAAAAATTGCTTATATTTATATACCCTATTATCATCAAGAGGTATCTCATACATCTTTTCCACTAAAGTAATTACATCTTTCTTCTCTCCTATTTCTCTAAGGTCATTAATATACTTAAATACCTTCTCTTTATTGGCATTTGTATTCAGTTCATCTATATAACCCAATACAGCATTATCAATTGCACTGTCAAAATAATCCCTACTATCAACATATTTCTTCTGCCCTAGTTTAAAATGACAAATGCAACTACTCTCCCCGCCATTAATATGTTTCAACGGTGATTCCTTACATTGCCCCTCTAATTGTTTATCTATATCATTTCTAATATTGATGTAATCATAATCCATATTAATTCTTTCAATATGACTCAATTTGGATAGGAATTTAAAATTATCATCTTCTAAGATACTTCTCAGTTCTTCAAATTCTTCTTTGCTGTTTTCTCTATTATGTTCCTCTACATATAGGGATATAAAACTGTTCTTAAAAATATCAAATTTTTTATTCATTTCACTTGTAACGGACCCAAATATGAACTCATCTCCATTACTTAGAAGATTATATATATCTTCATACTGTTTAATTAAATCTTTATATTCCTCCTTATCAGGAATAAATTCTTTGTATCCTTTAAGCATTACATTGACTCTTCTAATACCCATAGGGACTTCTGAATTAATCCATTCAACTATCATTCCAAAGTCTTTGTACTGACTTTCTAAATCACCCTTGGTAATACTATCTTTATTTTCCTCTATAAAATATTCTAAACCATCTTTAGAACCATTAGACTCTACAATGTCTTCTAATATTCTTTTAATTGTATCAACAATATCATATGTCTTAGTAAAACAGTCCTTTTCTATATCTAAAGGTTTTCTAAAATTGGATACTTCGAATAATATGTTATTTATTGTAGATACTGTATTGTTTTTAAATTCAATTAAATCTTCCCAAAGTTCTTCTTGAAATGAAAGATCTTGTTTCTCAAATTTCCTATCAAAGAAGAGTTTTGTTATTCTTATCAATCCTTCAGTATACTTATCATCAACAAATTCACCCATTTTAAACTTTGTAACAGAAGTATTTAAAGGTGCTTTCACATTTGCTATTCCAACTGGCATATCATTCTTAACAGGTATAAGGAAGCCTTTTTTTATCATCATTCCAAAAAGAATCTCAGTCATATTTCTATCTGGACCAAATGAGGATTTTCTAACTTTATTATATAGATTCTTAAAAATTACCTCATCCTTATTTTCTACACTTTCTATTATTAGTTTTACAAGACTATTATTTTTTGAATCCACAGTAAATTTAAAGGAATCTATTTTTATATTGGCTTCTCCAAATTTTTTAACTATATTTTTAATTATACTGACATCTATGCCCGTTGGATCAGTTTTTCCACCAAATATATAATTGTTTAAAAATTTATTAGTCACATTATCTGTTAAGCCTAGACTTTCATCAGGACAAATAAATTTGTTGCTGCTATATACTTGTTGAAGTACATTACCTATAACTGCTTTTATAATCTTAGTTAATGACTCATTGCCATAAGAAGAAATGTTAATGTCTAGTTTTCCATCTATGTTGAAGAAATTGCCATTTAGGTAAAGACTTTTCAGTACTTGAAAAACTTCATCCTCTAAGTTTAATATCTTCTCGTCTACTTTCCCTAGTAACTGGATACTCTCTTTTGAATTTGTATCCTCATTATTCTTCTTATATTCCTTACGAAGTTCTAAATAAGCATAATACTCCTTTAATCTTTGTAACTTGTCCTTTCCTTCTTCTTTTTCTAGTTCATCTGAAGGAAGCCAATATACTATAGCCCTAGATAGCCTTTTTTCAATCTCTTTTGAAGATTCATCTTCATAATTTGACCACATAGATAATAAAGATTGTTGTTTAGTATTACTACTTACCTCTTTTAGGGATTTATCTATGAAATTCTTTTGCTGCTCATACTCAAAAATTGTACCAATGTATAGGTAAAAATCATTCTCTGAATTTTTTAAGTCATTTAGTGACTTTGATAAGTATTCTTTTGATCCAATCTTTTCTATTTGATTGAATATAATTACTCCTTCTCTTGCTGTGTTGTTCCAATTTATTCTATATGGAGTAGGTTCATTAAAATAACTACTTATATTTAAAGGTTCCTGGGTTAATGTTTTTGCAATTTCAGGAACAATAGAAACTACACTTTCTCCTTCAAGTAATCCTAGTTTTTTCTTTAAATCTTGATTAATTTTAGTGGAAAGACTTACATCTTTATTTATATAGTATTTATTGTCTCCTACATTACTATCGCTGTTACTTGGGTCAATTTCAATGAATCTTCCTTTGTCATACATCCTTAGAAGAATTTTATTTACTTTTTCTTCAGCAAAATCTCCCTGCATCTTAGGATATTGAATCATATATGTTAAATCTCTGACATTGTACTCCTTCTCTAAATCTAATATTTTCAAAAGTGTCATAACATCGATTAACTTGCAAGCGGTTTCCCTATCAGTATCTCCGTCTTTAAATAACTCTTTGATTTTCCCATTTCCTAAACCTTCAGGGCCCATATAATAAGAATAAATGCTTTCAAAGTATTCTCTCTTATCGCTTAATTCTCTGATTCTCTCTTGAAAATGATTAAGTATTCTATCTGGAGTCACAAGTCTTAAAAAATCCTCATCCATTATCCCTTTTGTCTTGCCGCCCTCATCTAAATTACCTTTTACTTCACTTAATACAAAATCAACAATTGATCTTTGTCTTGATAAGAACCGAACAGATTTTGAAAGAATATTAAGAGTTTCTGGGTGAAGAGGATATACTTGTTGAAATGTCTTTTTATCCACTTTATCAAAAGCATTATATTTATTTTTTAATAATACATAGGCTTCTTCAATTTTATCTGACTTTTTCTTAATGATTAGCCTTTGATCTATTATTTCCTCAACATCATCTACTTTTAATGTAAATTGATTTTCTGTTGGAAACCTGTCCTTCATCAAGTCATAAACATCAGGTACTGTTATATCATTTAATGAAGATAAAAATGCTCCTACAATCCAAGCAGGAATAACCTTCCCATTTCTCTCCTTCTCAGCATTTTCTAGGAATACTTTAAGAAATAGTGCATCATTTCTTGCCCTAACCCCTCTGTCGTTCAAGTATTCTGATAATTCATCAATTAATACAAGTACACCATCATAGTTTTCTTCATCTAACCACTTATAAAGATAATCTAATCTATCCTTTCTACCTCTATTAGGATTGAAAAATGTAATTTCATATTTATCAATAAAGGCTTTGATCAATTTTGTTATAGTTCTGCTACTCTTAATCTTTGATTTGAAATCAGCCCACGTTAAGAACATTCCCTCTGAATCTATTCTTACAAAATCGTCTACCTTTTTTTCATAATTAGAATTTGCTACAATAGCCTCTTCAAACTGTTTTATATAGTAACTATCATCAGTAAAAGGAAAACCTGTTATATCTTCTGCAGCATTGAAAAACATTTCTTCTAGTGAAATCTCAGGTCCACCCTCTTCTGCCATAATTGGTACAACAAAAACTTTTCTTTTTTCAAAAAAGGTTTTTGCACTATCGATAGATTCGCTTTTTCCTCTCATTATATTAAATGTTTCATTGTATTTAACAAGCAATCCTAAAACAGACATAAAATGAGACTTACCACATCCGGGAAGCCCCGATATGAGAAATCCGTGACCTTTATCCTTAAAATTAGTTATTTTGTAGAAAAAATTGCTTAGATTCTTTTCAACACTTTCAGTAATGACATAGCCTTTAAGTAAGTCCTCTAGTTTCTTTTTATCCGCTTGATCAGACATATTATCTGTAAGCCTAACAATTTTATCAATCTTAGGTACTTCAATAATCTCTCTAATCTTCATTTCCTTCCCCCCATTCTCATTCAACTCTTAAATACTTGTACGCCAAAAGTGGCAAACTCTTTTCATATTCAGTTGGTACAACTATGATGGCAGTATTATCTTTTAAAGTTACTTTATCAAGAAGCCTAATCCATCCAGTATACTTTTCAGAAAGCAAATATTCCATATGATCAAATACAACCAGTCTGTTATCCTTATACTTTTCTTCTATAAGTTGGTTAAAAAAACCTTCAGCATCTTCTCTAAATTCTTCTGGATAAATTTTATAAATATCTAAATATTCATCAGCAACTTTGTTTTTAATATACAAGCCTACATCTACATAATGGCTCTCTGAATCTTGTCCAAACCAACTAACTAAACAATCCTTAACCAATTTCGTTTTCCCACTTAAATGGTCTCCGATTATAAATAACATCCTTCTCTGCCCCATACTGTCTAGTGTACTCTCAATACGTTCAATCATTTTTAATCACCTTTTCTACAAGAAGATCTAGTGAATCATAAGAAAACTGATATTTAGAATTCCCACCCATTACATAATGTTCAAGATATCCTTGATCTAACATCCATTTTAAATGCCTCTTTTTCATTAAATCGCTCATTATGAAATACTTGAAGGTATCACAATTTAAAACCAATTCTTCCTCTGGCATTTTATTTCCTTTTATCTTTATGAACTCATAATACAAATTAAATAGGATTCCTTCATTGGAAGATCTGATATTATTATTTAAAAGAAATACCTTTTTCTTTGTAACCTCATCCTTTTTTGAATTCAATATCCCAAAATCCTCAAGGATTGTAGTAACTACACTATAAGTTTTTTTAATAGAACTTTCTTTTGCATCGGGCATTGCTGCTTTAAAAACTTCAATAAATTGATCTGACTCTATTTGTTCTGGTATAGAACCTTCATAAAAACCTTTGACAATCTCACCTACTGCATCTGATGTTTCACAAACTATGAAATAAATTACTTCTTTTTTAGTTTGAAAACTATCAGCACTATTAATGAATTTCAAAAGTGGAGTATAAGCAATTTCCTCTCCCTCAGTTTCTACAAATCTTTGAAAAAATTTATTTCTATATTTAACAGTAGTTTTCTCACCAAATGGCATTATATCGTCCATATAAGATTTTAGTTTTTCTATACTTCTTTCGTATTTAATAAATTCAATTCCTTTTATTGTTTCCTCTATAGGTATTTTTTCTGATATTGATTGTATATTCAATTTCTCACCCCTTACTTAAAGGTTTTTCTAATTTTTTCTTCAATAACTTCAATATAGTCCTGCTTGTCTTCTATGTCTAAGTCCTCGAATAGTTTAAGTATGTCTTTTGCTTTCTTTTCATTTGGGTTATTTACCGTGTATTCTTCAATAGCATCTAAAAAGTAATTTTTATGGATTTCGTCTGACCATTCTGCTAGACCATAATTATTCGCATCATACTTGATAAATACTTTATCATTTTTCCCTTCAGTCTTTGCTTTTCTGTATGTATTCCAAGTATACATATCTCCCTTTAAAGCATCTTTAAATAAATCTATTACTTGTTTAGTGTGGTTATCTTTCCTAAAAATTTTTAAGATGATTTTGTAATTACAATCATTATTAACAAACCAATCTTTTATTTGACTTATATCTGTTACTTCAATATTATCTCTTAATAAAGTAGTACACTTTATACTAATATACTCATTTATTGCTTGATAAATTTCACTAAAGTTAATAATATCCCATATTTGGCTAGGATTTGATTGTATGACTTGTTCCATATAATATATTAATGTAAATAACTCACAATTATAACTTGTAGCAATTTGCTCCAAAGGTTCATTGTTAATTACATGTCTTTCATATAATTCATCTTTACTTAAATACTTAACTAATTCTTTGTATGAATCTATCTTGATTTTATTTAGTGCTGAATTTGCATCTTCAAATGATAGTTCTAGAAAGTCTAGGAATAATTCTTTTCTTTCTAATGATAAGTATCCTAAAACATGTACTTCAGCATCTTGAATTATATCTATATCAACTTCATATAAGTTATATATTAACATGTTTAGCAAAACTAGATTTTCATTTAAAAGTGCGTTTATTTCCAAACTATTTTTAATAATATTACTTAATTTTTCTTCAGTAAAAGTTTTAGTTATCAAGGAATCAACTATATTTTTTTTAAAGTTGTATTTTCTTAATCTATTAATTTTATCTACTACTTGAATTATTTCTTCGCTTTTACTGTTAACTTTTTTTATAGGAAGGTTTCTTATATATTCTTCTTTAATATTAACATCAGTATATTTTGTTGCATAATAATAGTTTAATAAATTTGAGTTAAGTATGCCTAATAAATATATTAAATCATAATCTTTATTTTCTGAGATGACATAATTAAGATTATTTAATACATAATACCCTTCTTCGTCTAATGCACAAACTAATCTCCTACTTAATTTCTGATTTCTTAATCTTTGAATCAAAATTTTATTTGATTTTAAGTGTTCTTCATTTCTTGACCTTCTTAGCCAATTTCCATATTTAACCTTTAAGCCTTTCCATTCAATATAAAAGTCTCCAATATCCCTGCCTTTTAGAGTTTTTTTCCATAAACCTGTCTCCGATGTAACTTCTAAGTACCCTCCTCTTCTACTTTCTTCCTTTGTTCCATAAACAATAACTCCTTGTCCACAATACGCAATATCTCTTAATTTTTTAGAATTTCTAAACAAAATTTTTTCTAACTCTAATCCTTCTTTGCTATTGATATATATCATCTTATTAGGATCTTTTAGTATCTCACTATAATAGATAGAAAAATTATTAAACTGAGAATCATAAATACTTGTATTAAATTTTTCAATTGCTTTTATCAAAATCTGTTCTTTATCTATTTCTTTATTATTAAATATGGTTATAACGGTATCCACATTTGCATCTTCAAAAACATTACTTTTTAAATTAACTATCTCCTCAAGATGAGTATTATTAAGTATGAATGTCCTTAATTTATTATTGTAAATATTTGTAAAGTAACCGTTAGGTGTAATAAACCCAATTTTAAGATTACACAGTTCAATAGAACGCCATATAAAAAACATATAGGTGTCATAGTCACCTTCTTCAAAATACTTATTACCATAGTAAATTTTCTTGCTTTCATCGATCCTCTTTCTAGAGCCATAGGGTGGATTCCCAATTGCATAATCAAACTTACAATCCCAAAATTCACATAAGTTGATTAATTCCTGCGCTCTTTCTCTATCAACCATTTCAACTCTTTCAACTCCAATAATATCCTTATATCTTAATTCAAATAATTCTTTCTTACTAGTAACTACAATTTTCTCTTCTTCTCCAATTAAATTAGTTTGCGTATATTCAATCGTTTCAAACTCTTCTCCCAATTGTTGCTTCAGTTCTTTCCAATCATAGTCTTTTTCCCATTTTATTAAACTATCACATTCTACAATGTTTAGTTCATCTGTAAAGTTATCTAAATCCTTTAATAATAGGTTAATAGTAGTCAACTGAACTGCAAAACTATCAATATCAGCCCCATAAATACAATGTTTTAATAAATGATAATGAATATGTTCCTCTTTCCAATAGCCCTTTCCAGTTAGTTCTACTACTTTCCCGTTCTTTTTAAGAGTGTATACTTCATCAGCATACTTGTCCCTTAATAATTCTAAATTATTAATAAACTTTTCTCTTAATATGTCATAAGCCATAATTAAAAAATGCCCTGAACCACAAGAAATATCTGCAACGCTTACAAAAGGATTTTCTACTACATCCGCCTTCGCAACTGTATTATTTAATATATACTCAATAACAAATTCTGGGGTATAGAACTGTCCAATAGCCTTACGGGTTTCTCTATCCATAAACTTTTCATAAACATCACCCAATATA
Source organism: Tissierella pigra (assembly GCF_009695605.1). Classification (GTDB taxonomy): domain Bacteria; phylum Bacillota; class Clostridia; order Tissierellales; family Tissierellaceae; genus Tissierella; species Tissierella pigra. Next base: position 34,610 of record NZ_VUNQ01000020.1, on the reverse strand, counting down.
TTGCCATCTGTACTATTAAAATTATAGTTGTTTGTATCCAACTTTTCGACAATATTGCCTAGTGCGTTTTCAAATTGCAATACTAATTTCTGTGCTTCTTCATCACCATCTAAGTATTTGAGGCTTAATTCTTCAGTTGTAGGGGTTAGCATCTCATATTTATCATCTTTATAGAGCGCAATGTTACCATAAGATTTTTTCATATCTAAGAAGGCTAATTTAACTAGTTCTCCTAGTGTATAATTTGTTACAAGATTAGCCCATTTCTGAAGACCTATTCTAGATAATTTTTTGCCTATATGTGGATCCTTAGGTTCACCTGCCACATAGTCCTCAGGATTCAACATAAACCCTTTATCTTCGCATATTCTTATAAATAATATTTTATTTAAAAGAGTATAAGAGGCTCTATGGCAAAAATTATCATTCCACACCTGTTGTTCTCCGTCACTTATTTTATTTTCCTTATATTCTTTGTCTATAAACGCTTCAAAATCTGCATTTGTCCTATATTTATAATCAAATATCTTTTTATAGACTTCCACAAGTTCAATATGTATTTCTTTCAACTCAGAAATAAGTTTTAATTTATCAAATGTGTTTTCAATAATCATCCTTTCACCCCTTACATCAATCCTAGTGATGTCATTAAATATGTTGTTATATGAGATTCATCTAAAAATCCTTGTAATTTTTCTCTGTCTTCACTAGGATATAAACTATCAAATAAACTAACAGCCGTATTTGGATCTAAAGTTCTAAAATCATAAACCCTTAATTTTTCTATAAAATTATCATTGTTTTTATTAAAAATACTATATTCTAATTTATCTAAGTATTTATCATAAAGAGTTGGTTCAAAAAAATCTCTTGTCTTTTCTATTCTTCTTAAATCTTCACTGGCTATTTTAAAAAGCATTAAATAATCTCCACGATAGTTTTTGCTCATCTCTTTCCAATTAGTAATACCTTCTTTATTTAGTTTAGGATTCACTAATCTTTCTCCTTCAGACATCATCCTTATAAAAATATACTTAAAAACTATATGTAAAGCGTTTTTCTTAACCAGATACTCTTTAAAGCGTTCTTTACTAAATTTTCCCTCATAGCCAAGCCTTAATTCATCTATGTCGCTTGAATAAATGCTTCTATTTAAGGTATCTTCAATTTCCCTCTTAAAATCTTCTATAATATTTATAAATTCCGTTTTACTCTCACTTATATTCAATTCCCATTCCTCCCCATTGAAATGATAATAGTTCCGTAATACAATATAAGTTTATGATATCATAAGTTGTCACTTTTTTCATTAGTAAATACAAGTTTTACCAAGCCGTCAACTTTATTATGCAACAAAAAATATGCCACTTTGTAATGGCATATTTTTGATTATAATTGCTCAAATAGATCAAATATTTCATCTGGAATTTCATCTTCTCCATCTTCATTATTCTTATCTATTGTAAAGTTAATTTCACTAAGAACTTCTTTTAGTGCTTGTTTAATAGTACTTTTGTCAAATTTATTTTGATTGTCCTTTTCATAATAGAGCACAGTTTCTACTATAAATGCTGTCTTATGTTGAACCTGAACTAATATATTATATGCCTGCCTATCCCTATCCCTTCTTAAATCAAAACTAAGATTTATTCTCTTGATACAATCCATACGATCACCTTTTTAATAATATTTGTCTAGCAAGCATCTCAAATCCCCTTGCATTAGCAAATGTATCTTCAATAATCTCTACATAACCAATTTTGATATCATTAATATACTGTTTTAAGAGAATTGAACCTCCGCCGACAAAAATTGTAGGATTAATCCTTAATTCTAGCCCGTGTTCAATAATGTTTGAGATCAACTTATTTGTAAATTGTTGAGTCTCTTCTCTTGCAATCTTACTAATACCTTCTTCATCGAAAACTGGCTCCATTCCTAAAATAATTTGTTGTATTTGAGATTCAGTTAAATAGTATCCTTTTGCAAGAACTTCTTGAACAATAGCGTTAAATAAATGAACTGCTCCAAGTGGTAAGGAAAAACAAGATGAAATGTCAATTATCCCATTCTCCATCTTAAAACAATCTGTAGTTCCACCACCTACATCGCATACATTGATAAGTTGGACATTTTTATATTCAGAATATCTTGTGAGTAATGCTGAATATGATTGTGGAAAAACAAAACAATCTTTAATATTTATCAGATACTCTTTTTCCTCATATTCATAAAAAACATTATCTTTAATAAAATAAGACTTAAATCTCTCCTTTAAATGCCCATAATTTACTATAGGCAGTCCAACTGAAAGTGTAATATCTTTTTCTATAGTTGAGATATATTCTGATCCGTAACTTAATGACTCTGCTATTGCAGCAAGGGTTATAATAAAAAAGTCCTCATCTTTTGTTTTATCCATTTTTACAGGTAGCCTCTCAGTTCCTATGGAATAGTACTTAGATTGATAATTTAGTAATCCCCTCTGAGTAATAGGCTCATCGTTGAGAATAGTAAAACCTGACTTGCATTCAAACCCAGTATTTGTTTTAATGCTGGTATTGCCGTGGTCAATACCAATTATAATGTTATTGCTTTCTTCCATTTGAAAAATCCCCTTTCATTTGTTTTTAGTTCCTAATGGAACCTGATTAATTTTTGATAGAACATTTTAGAACCTAAATAAGTTATCATCCCTTCTTTCTAATTTGAAAATAAAAAGAGGAATCATAATATGGATTAATATCCTTTATGTTCCTCTATCTTTCTTGAGTAATTTATTCATATTTACCTATTCAATAAAACTAGTGCTACTCCTTGTTTATATTAAAATAATCTTCATTCAGTATTTTAGGTTATTGAATTGACACTATTACTATAGATTATTTCCCTAAAAAAGTATGTAGCCGGCTAAAGAGCCGGCTACATCTTAATATTAAAGGAATTTCACATATGACACTACTTTGATTATAACTACCGTCAGACTTAATTCTACAAATGATTTGCACCACTCAAACCACTGCAATAAATAATGCTATAATTTATACTATAGTAACACCCCCTAGTTAATTTGTCTCTAGATTATGCTATCTGTATGGAAAAGAGATTATGGATATTTATAACCTTAAATAACTCCATAAACCCTCTATCATAAGTGTATAATCCATACTTATCTCTTAAACAAATCAACTTAAACTCCTGCTTTTTCAGAATTCTAATATCATATTTATTTTTTATGCGATTATCCCAAAATACCTGAAATAACTTCAAATATTGCGATATACACTCATTATGATTAAATGTTATGCATATCCATATATTTTCCTATTTAATTCTTTTTTTTTATTTTTTTTGCTATTATGAGTCCTTTAGTAGGTATTTTTTTCGTGACGAAATAAATGAAAAAAATGATTTTAGTAAAATCTTCTATATTATCACGAAAAATTTATACATATCCCATTAAATACTGAATGCTTTTTTACTTTTTATCGAAAATTTAATAATAATATGAAACTGATTATTTGTGAAATTAAACTGATTAATGCTATTTTTAATGAATAAATACTATATTTGCTTCTTTTCGCTATCATATCTAATTAATTCATTTTATTTCTATTTTTTTCATTGATTATTCTTTACTTACGAAAAAAATATAATCTTTCTCTTTTTTCGATATAGCACTTTAATTATATCTTTATCTTAATAACCAATAATAATATTTATTATCTATTATTAATTATTGCTAACTGTTCCTAATAGTTATTATTAGTTATTAAATCCTGATAAATGTCTTGTAAAGAAGTTAAGCCTTTATTATTTAACTCCTTGATAATCTATTAATAACTGTTATTACTAGTTATTATTGATTGTATATTTTAATAATCATTAACAACCATTATTATTTATTAATAACAGTTATTATCTGTTATTAAATAGAAAAACCACTATGGAACTTTCGATATATCTGCACAAGGCATCACTACAAAGTTCACAGTGGTTCTCTAAATCTATATTAAACAAAAGAAAGGAATGTCAGTAACTACTATATTAATTATATCAAGATCAAAACGAATACGCAGCCCCTCAATTATGATTTTCTAAGTTCATCCAACATTTTAATGTAGGAAATAAGAATAATACTAAGATTAGCCCTAATGTAAGAAATGCCTTCTTCCCTTCTAATATATCAAATAGTTCTATTACTCCCGCTACTCCACCTACTATCCCTGCTACAAGCATTAGCAATATTAATAATATTTTTATTTTCAATAGAATCCCTCCATTTTTTACTTTAGTATACCATCTTCTAGTTACATTTTCAGGGCCATATGTTAAAACTTGATATCCTAATTCTAAAATGTTATGATGTAACGCATAATACAACAAAGGAGGCGGTTTTCATCCTATGGGATTTCCAATTGATGTTTCAGATATAAAAGATTATATCAATGTTGAAAATTTTACTTTAGATTTGCTCAAATCTAAGGAATATCATTTACGTAAAATGTGCTTCTGTTTGCTAGCATCACTGGAAGATATTGTCTTAGAGTTTGATAGAAATGAGAAGTTATTTTCAGAAGAGCGTATGCTTTGGGTTGAATTTTTACAACTACATTATCAAAAATTAAACTATAGCCGTAATATATTAAAGTCGGTATTAAAAGATGGAATAATAGAACAAAATGATCTTGATTTCATAAACGATTCCATTCAATGGGCTATAGAATTACTAAAAATTATATTAGATGATGACGGAAAAAGAGTTAACTATATCAATATAATCATCTCTGGATGGTTCTACTGCAGTCTTCACTATTATATAAAATCTATTGATGCATATTGTGAAAAGAGGTTCAATTTGGTTCAACCGTATATTGAAAATCGCCGTGCCTTAAAGATTATAGAAGAAGAACGCTTGACAATAGACCAATTACACAAAGAAATTACTGAGCAAAAATTAACTAATGAAGCACAGTTAAATGAGGACACCCACAATAAATTGCTTAATATATGGTTTAGAGCATTAGATTTTCTAGAAACAGAACTTATCCCGGAGTTTACCCCATAAAAAATATCACATTCCGTAATCTTGCTTTAGTCATAGTTGTATAACCCCTCACGTCAAAGATAATAAATGAACCAGTACATCCTTACTAAAACAATTGTATTACTTAACTTGAACGGGTTGAACGACTTTTAAATTGAACCTGATTAAAATTACTGCTATTTCACTTATGTAGTTTTAATACTTATGTAATTTAAAACAATAGATAGTTCATCTCGTTCAAATGTTTAAAATTCGCTATTTATTATCGTTCAGATTTTGTTCGTTTTTCATATTTTCCTTTTAAAAAAGGAGAGTGTTTACTCTCCTCTATCATTATTTATTAATCCGAGCCCTATAAACGCCCTTAACCTTTTTGGTCCCATCTGTTTCCTTTTGAGACTAAGGTTCGTTTCCAATTCTTTATTAAACTTTGTTGAATTTAAAGGTAGTAATCCATTTTCTTGACAAAATTCTCTATATTCCTTATATAGTAAACTCCTATAAACCCACATATTTTCATTTATAATGCACTTTTCATCTACAAATTGAAGAACACTATTAGAACTTGTTTTATACTCATTAATTAATGCCCTTACTTCAGGTGAGTAAGTAAATATAAAATTTTGCTTTATCAAACGTTTTAAACCTTCTAAAGCCCACATAAAGATATAATCATTTTCTTCTGCTAGTTTATATTTTAATTGTGGGTCTTTTTCTACATCCTTTTTTTGTTGATTAAAAGGAAGTATAATGAGTCTTTCATAAAATGCATCACTTTTATCTCCATAATTAGGCGGCATATTATTTGTAGAAAAAATCATTTTTGCCTTATTTATAAAATCAAATGGTGTTCCATATATATGCCTTGCAGATATTGTATCTTCACCAGTCAAAGCCTTAATTAACCCTACATCTTTAATTCCTTGATCAGGAAGATCAGCAAAAATATTAACTAATTTATTAAATAATTGCGCTGTATTATAATCTTTATTGATTGCTTGAAGTTCTACGTGTGAAACATTTTCTTCAGGTATTAAGTTTTCTATAATTCTTAAAAAAGTTGATTTACCTGTATCTTTTTTCCCTAATAAGATAAATAACTTCTTTGCTTCAGTAAAAGATGTTAAGCAATATCCTAAAATCTCCTGTGCAATTTTTCGATTGAGTTCATTTGGAATGGCCTCTTTAATAAATCTCTCAAAGGTTTCTCCTTTAGCATTCGGATTGTAATTTGCATTTAGTTGGATTGTAGTCTTATAATTAGATGTATGTTTATAACATTGATTATCTCTTAAATCATAGAGACAATTTTTTAAATTGATAATATATGGATTATAATTAATTTGATGAGGAAATATCTTAACTTTTCTGTCAGTTTTCCATTGAGCAGCAGCATCTTTAATCCTATACATCGTTGAATACTTACTATCGATCAATTCTTTAACAATTGTTAAATCCTCATCTTCTAAACTTTTACGATATACACCATTTTCATAAATATAAAATTGATTTGCTACATAAATAGCAGGGATATTATCTATTAAGTAATCTGCCAATAATCCAGTATTAATTGTAACTTTCCCATTCTCACTTACTTGAACCCACTCAGGTACTTTATCACCACTTACATTATACTTCCCATTTATTCTTTGTTTATTTTTTATACTTGATTCTCTAAAATAACTACTATCATTAGGATCTGGCAGGCCCATTTCCTTAATTAAATCCTTGTACTCTTCATTTTTACCCATTAACAATACCTCCTTTGTTTTTAAACAAAGGGCTTGCTATGTTAGAATACTATTATTTGTTTTTTCTTTATGCTTTATTAGAATGCTTTCTTGGTATTATGTTACATACTATTGATATTTCATTTTTTGCCCTGTTATAATGATTTATTTATATTTAATATTTGTGATTAGTACTTATCCTTCTTGAATGTTATCAGAAAAATATTTCTCGATTTCTTCTAATTTATTATGTTCTGATAACCATTCAAGGGCTTCTTCCTTAGTTAACAAAACTATTGTTTCTATCCCTGTTCTACCATTCCCATATGACTCACTGTACTTTGACAATGCTCCCCCAATACCGTGAATGAAAAATTGCCCCTTTTTTGATTTATATAATCCTTCATATTCATAACGAAAATCTCTTCTGAAATAACCATTATGGTATTCAGCCACGAATTCAGCAGTTTCAGTGTCATACACTTTCTTATTAATTATTTTTCTCATTAAAAACACTCCTTTCAAAAATACAACACAAATTAATATACATTTATTAATATTTTCATTCATAAAAATCAAAGAAGTAGCCATATTCATAGCAAAAATCTTCGGATGTAGTGTATTCATATGGAGAGTCACTTAAATTTCTTATTTTCTGTAAATTCATTTTTGCTATCTCTTCATCGTAATCAATATCTTTTAAAATGAATCTGTTTTCCTCCATTTATTAACCTCCTTTAAATTCTACTTCTTAAACAAGACTCTACACTTGTCTGCAGCAAAGCAAATATAAAATCCAGTAATCCTGATTCCTTGTGTATCTCATCTAAATATAGTTCTAGCCTTGGACGATTTTGTTCATCATAAAAAACACCCCATAAGTAGCATCCTGCAATTGAAATAAAGTCTTCTCTTACACCCTCTAATGTGTCATAATCTGTTATATTACAAATGATTCTCTTTCTGTTTTCCAAATCATATGCAATTATTTTATTTTCCTCAACTACAAATCTCCACATTAATACTTCATATAAATCTTGGTTTGTGAACTTCTTTCCTAATACTTTAATAATTTTTTCTTCATTCATCCAAGATTGTCCACTTTGAAAATTAAACATCTTAATTTCCTTTTTTACATACTCATAAACCTTGCTAGACATTTAACTCCTCCTTAGATTCTATTTTCTAATATGGGTATTCCATAAGAATTCTTTTGGAATTTGATTACTATAAGCATCTTTTATCTTTTCGAATCCTTCATTTAAGAGCACTTGTTCTTTTTCCTCGTTTATTTTAGATACTTTTCTGAATTCAAATTTCTTAGTTTCAGAGTTGAATCTTCTATAGATCCCATAGAAGAAAGACCTATAATTATTAATCAGTATCTTAAAACCAAGATCTTCTGCTAATTCTTTAATACCAGTTAAATCTGATGCTCTTGCTATGACCCCTGTTTTTTCATTAGCATAGATAATTGCCATTTATTCAACCTCCTTTCCAAACAGTCACAACATTTATATTTTCATATTAGGTTGCACCTCCTTTTAAGAAAACAAAAACAGAGCAAAATACCAGTGTCAAATAACACTGAATACATTTTGCTCTGTTAGAATTCTATAATTATTAATTATTTAATTGTCTGTACCTAATCGATAAAAAAATATTTTGCTTTGTATATTATATATATTACCACAATTTCTTGCTAAGTAACATTACAGTTTAGTTACATATCTTATAAAGTTATTTATCAACCTATTGACAAATAAATCATTAATTATGAAATCTCTAGTTTTTTATGCTTAAATATTAACTCGACATTTTTCATTTGTCAAATATTTATATCAATATTTTTTGAGATATTTGTAAAATCAATGCTTCAATTACTTTCTAACTCCCAATCGCCTTATATAATCATAAACTGTAGTATGTGTTGTCCCCATTAATTTTGCAACCTTTGGCACGCTGTTATACTTTAATAACCGCATTAATTCTTCTCTCCAATAATCCCCATAATCTACAATCCTAGAATACCTGTATCTATCTTCTATTTTCTTATCTGGACCACGTCTTAAATAAGAAAAACCACATTCTGGACAAGTAAAATATCCAATTGGACTTTTAGTTTTATAACTATTCCTAATTTCTACATTCCCAATTACTTCATTTTCATATTGCACACAAACAGGATTTAAACAAGGATATGGTCCTTTACCAAAAGGAAGATACTCTATATTATGGTTAAATAGCACATCTGGAGTTAGACTTAAAAACCTCATAAATAATATATGCTTTAATGGGTCTTCTATAGTTGCCTTGTCCCATCCCATCTTAAAAAGCCAATTACAATTATTAGTTTTAGTGATTGTATTTTGTGTCATTTGAAGTATATCATCACTCCAAAAGGCTTCAAAATCAGTAATAAGATTTTTCTGGCGTATACCTCCATTAACTGTAGCATACTCTAATATCTTCAACTGATTTAGGTATTGGTTCTTTATGTTTGTTTTAATTTGAGGATTATTCAAAATCCATTGCATATCCTCTGCAATGAGCAGTAATTTCTCATAGATTTTATGTTCATACACAATCTCACTTTCAACAATGCAGTTTTTCTCAGTCGCTGCTACGTATTTATATTTATTCTCTTCAAATGATACACTACTATCATAAATAGGTGTTTTATGAATGGGGCAAATATAAACACCTCTTATCTGGTGAATCCTATGCCAATATAATTCGCCATATATATCCAAATCCTCTTTATTGCACTTTGGGCAAAATCTTAAGAATTTATTTTCAGCCAATGGATTTATAATACTTGTAATTTTATTATATATCTCAACATCTCCATATAACATATACTGTCTTATTATATTCTTATTCTTAAGGCTTAAAAAGGCTGTATAAAACGGAAATAGTGTATGTTCGACTATTAGCCTGTCTGCATCAAAAGGACTGTTTAAGGGCATATTTTGGAGCAAATTAACCAATAGTGTTGGGAACTCCAGACTACACACTATACGATTTACATTAAATAGATCCCTTGCAGTTTCACTACCATTGAAATTTGGACTTTTATCGTGATATCTAGCAAAAACACTGTATAGTATTTCATCTTGATATGGTGTAGGAAAGAATGTCATCATACAACTTCAAATCCTTTAATTATTCCGTAATTTTTTAATATCTCATAGGTAGTTAATCCTTCTCCTGCACCACTTTGTACTATAACTCTAATATCATTTTCTGCACTTGGAGGTATCTTCTTTGTTTTAATTTTTACTGGATTATCATTACTCTCTACTACAGATGGTTTAGGAGTAGTGGGTATTACAAACCTATTTTGAGGAGGCTCTTCATAATTTAAATTTATGCTCCCTGTATAAATATCAGGATATTTTGCTATTTCCATTACATTGCCTGTTCTTAATGCATTTAACATTGGTTTTACTAACCTTAAACTTTCGTCAGCCACTTGTTTGATTAATTCAGGGGTTATAGTCTCTTTTCCACTTGAAATTGCTTTTGTTTGAGCAAGGACATAAAGTTTTACCGTTATATCAATTATTCCTTGGGATTGGTCAAATAGGGTATCTATCAGTTCGTCTGTCAATACAGTAGGTTTTTTAGTCCATTGATAGCCCCATATTGCGTTTATAAGTAAATTAAAGTTAATATCATTATCTAACCTTTCAAACACCAAATCTCCTTGTCCTGAGCCGCGCCTTGCCTGTCTAAACTTTCCTTGTAATACCCCCATAGCCTCAGGAGTACCAATTAACAAAACTGGTAATCCTATAGTATTAACTAGGGTAACGAAGAAGTTCAACATCCTATCGGCTCCACCAGACTTGGACTTACTAAGGTTTTGAATCTCATCAATTACTAAAAGTCCCAATGAAATATTTTTAGCAATATTAGTCATAGCGACAAGCATATTATCAACTGAAAGTTTTCCACTACCAAATCTTGAATAATAGTCAGTTCCTAATATTTCGTCAACCTTATTAAAGAATGATAAACATAAGCCTTTAATACTTCCATCGTAAGAGCATTCTAGTCTTAAGAAAACTACCTGATATCTTGAAAGTTCTCTATCTTTAAATTTGCTATGGACAATAACTTGTGGATACATTGTTAATATCCTATTTACAACAGTGGTTTTCCCCATACCTGACACTCCTAAAAGTGTGAAAGAGCCTGCAGTGCTACGATAATGGTTTGAAACATAGGCTTTATCCAATATATTTCTTCCTATATATCCTTGCCTTAAAACTCTACTAATTCTACTTTCCAAATCTAAATGTATCTTTAGAGGCTGAAAAACGTCATATAGACGTCCAACAAGATGTGTTCTATATTGACTATCTAACTGTCTTTCCTCTTTATCATAGGGAGGAAAATATGCTAACTTTGATACTATTTCATTTGGCGATGAAATCTTAGGTAATGCTTCTATAAATGGATTATCTTTATACTCTGAAATAATCTGTTCCTTATATTCTGCATTATGTATCAATTCCTGCACGGTCTTTCCCCTCTTTCTGTGCTTTTAATAGTAATTCAATCATATCTTGGTCTGTATCACCATAGGACTTTTCTTCAATTACTATCTTAGGCTCTTTTGGTCTTATTTCGATAATATTTTGCTTCCGCTCCTGCTGCTTCTCGAAATTCCGATTATCTCTGATATTCTGGATACGCCTCTTTTTACTTATACCTTCTTTAACTTCATTTTTAGTATCATCTTTAGCCTGCTCTATAATATTCTCTATGTCTTCTAATAAATTAATCTTATTTTGCAGTTCTACCTTCTTTGAGGCTTTAGCCTGCATCTTTTCATATTCTAGTAGATAGGTTATTTCTTCAATTGCTTTTTCCCTGTATCTTGACTGATGTTCTAGTAAAAAACACTTATCAAACTTTCTACCATCTTCATACTTAATATAAATATAACTCATATCTCGTGGATCATATGATATGTCAACTTTCCAAGCCCCATTGCTTCTAGCCTTCTCAAACCATCGTTCTTTTACTGAAATTTTAGAACCAAAGAACATCCCCTTGAATTTTATCCCGTGCTGTGTTACAGTCGCTTTGTCATTTGGTAGTAGATTTAATTTCAATAAGTCTTCATCGACAGTTCTTAACCGCCCTGTTCTATTAGCAACACCCCACTCCCAAATTAACTTGGGTATGGGCTCTACTCCGTCTGCAATCATATCTTCACTTCTGGTATATTTTTTTAAATAGTGATGATTGTTATGATACAATACACATTTAATTATAATTTGAGTAAACTGTTTCAAGTCAAGAGTCGCTGAAAGCCTATAATCTTGCTCTCCTCTTTCACGGTATTGGCTTTTGATTGCTCCGGGTAAAAATGGCTTAGTATGTTGGTTTAGTGTATCAAAATACCTTTCGATAATTCCTTTCATATCGCCTCTATAAGGACTAGTATTTAATATTTTTATTCCAAAGGCTGTTATTAAAGATTCTATATTCTGTCCTTCTAATTCACCTCGATCTGCTATAATTGCTTCAGGTAAGGTACTACAATAATTCCACTCATCATTATTAATCTCTATATCGTACTTCCTGCAAAATGACACTTTATCAGTAGCAGCATTAATTAAGGCAATACTTGCTCCAATCCAACTAGGTCCTTCCAAAGATATATTAATTCCTACTACGCAACGTGAAAACACATCCATAACAGTATATATAACTGGCCTTCCTATAATCCAATTTCGATTATATTGGGACACTAAATACACATCCCCTACAGTTGCATCTATTTGAAATATTGCTCCCGGACCAAATGCTTCTTCAGTAGCAGACCCTGTAAGTCCTCTATGTTGTAACTCATATCGCTTTGCACTTTTTCTAGTTGATACTTCCTTCTTGATATTTCTTTCTTTATTAAACCAATATCTAAATTGTCTTAGGGTAGGAATTTCATCATTTACTATTCCATTTTCACTAAAGTATTCTTTAATCATAAGTTCATAGGTTAATGTCAATGTCTTCTGTGATGAATTATAATAAAATCTATTAAGAGCAGCATTGAAAATTTTTACCGTCTCGGGGGTAATAATAAAAGTATTATTGATTACTTTATCACCTTGTGTCTTTCCACACTTATAATAGTCAGGAAGTAAGGAGTTTTTATGCATACCTCTCTGCCAAAATCGCTTCAGATATCTCATAACTGTTGCTTCGTGAATATTATCAATATATTCTCTGACAAGTTTAACTCTCTTATCAGGGATGTATATATCAGGCTCAAATGTAACAATGTCTTTAATGGCATTATAAGCCTTGTCTCTTATGGCTTTGTGTTTTGGTAGAATATCCTCTTCTTCTTTAATTATCATATATGGTTCATTTTCTAAAACAAATATTGTGCCATCATTTAACCCATTCTGAATAAAGGATTCCGAGACTGTAGTAGGCATTGAATTACCGTAAATATCAATTAGGTAGATAATATCCTTGTAACGGTATAGAATTCGTTCATATCTTTTACCCTGAATTGTTTCAAATAAAATCACACTATTGGTTGGAAGCATATCTTGCACCCCAATCAATGATTAATTTTGGATTACTTTTTGTTATATCTATAGATTCATTCATTTCAATGGTTATTAATTTAGATGCTAGAAGGTATTTAAATATGTATAGGCCTGTACCATCTGATACATTATTTTCTTTATCAAAATCTGAAGTTATCTTTCTTATTGAATAATTACTGTCTCTAAATTTATCAATTAGAATGGTACAATAATTCTCCAGTAAACTTTTTGTTAAACCTCTTTCTTCATAGGTATATAAACTTTGATGTATCCACTCTATATTTTTTACCATTTTAATAGGGATTTCTTTTTGAGTAATTATTCCAAAGTCAATTTCTTTTGCTGCCCAGTATCGCCTTTCTATTTCCAACCTTTCTAATACAGACTTTTTCTCTAACTCACTTGATGATTTTACAGTTCTTGCAACATATTTATGATTCTTCAAAGTAAGCAAGAATGTAGTAGTAAGAATATATGGAGGCTCTTCATTAGTAAAGAAATCTTGTTTAAGGTCTTTATTCTCTTTCACTACCTCTACTAAATCTAAAAGAGGATAATGTTCTCTAATATCTACTACCTCATTGTCCCATTCGAACATATAGAAACATCTCGTTTGTATATCTGAAAAGAAATGATGTATTCTATTAGTTTTCCAGCCTTTCACACGTGATACCCTGCCTTTTGACGGAAAGTCTTGTATTGAAAGCCAAGGCTTGTAAGAGGCTAACTCACCACTACCACGATTTTTAGATAAAAACCTTTTATACTTAGCCACTGTCCAAGTAGTATCTCTTTTCGCCATATAAATCTTCCTTTCTTTCATACTTCTTGGATGTGATGTTAACGCAGAACATAAAAGTTTTCAATATAGTATCTATTAAATTCTTACTTATTCAATTATTTGGCTAAAAACAAAGGGATGAATATTAGAAATTTTTTCAGAATTTCACTCTATTTTTATATTTATTATTTTTTCTACTATGTCCAATTACACACGAGTTTGCTCACGTAGTGACAAAGTTTGCTCGGATGGTAAGCGAGTGGTTGCAAGGTCTATCGCCCATAACTTACTTTGAGTGACAAAGTTTGTTCGTGGGTTGCATTTACTTAAAAAATAGAAAAAAAGAGATAAAAAATGAGAAAATGACAAGCGAGTTTGCTCGTGAGCAGTGAAGAATGACAAAGTTTGCTCGTGGAAAAATAGGAACAATTATATGAGATGTAAGTGCGATATGCATAGGGGAGGTATTTACTTATATTTTTATATATATTGATTTCACTGGGCTACGGGGGATTATTGGTTGTTGGATTTCGGGAATGTTTGTGGCGGGGGGATCTACTTCTGCACAAATAAAAGGCGCCAGATTGGTTTCCCAGTCTGACGCTCTGTATCTTTCGTGAACAAACTTTGTAATTTTGAACCGACTCTTTTGTAAGTCGACAATTATACTATCTCTTACTAAATTGTGGTGATCTTCTTGCTTTTTTAAGACCATATTTCTTTCTTTCTTTCATTCTTGAATCTCTAGTTAAATGTCCTGCTTTTTTAAGTATTGGTCTTAATTCTTCATCTGACTCAATAAGAGCTCTAGCTATACCATGTCTAACTGCTCCAGCTTGACCTGTAAATCCTCCACCATGAACATTAACAAAAACATCATATTTATCTAAAGTTTCAGTAATAACTAGTGGTTCTTTTACAATTACTCTTAAAGTTTCATAATCAAAATAAGTTTCTATATCTTTCTTATTTATAACAATATTACCATTACCTGGCACTAATCTAACTCTTGCTACAGAAGTCTTTCTTCTTCCTGTTCCCAAAAATTGTATATTAGCCACTTACAGTCCTCCTTTCTCGTGAGCATTAAAATTCGTATATTTCAGGTTGTTGAGCTTCGTGATTATGTTCTGCTCCACTATATACTTTTAATTTCTTAATCATATTTCTTCCTAAACTATTTTTAGGAAGCATTCCTTTTACTGCTAATTCAATAACCATTTCTGGTTTTTCTTCCATCATTCTTTTGTATGATATTTCTCTTCCTCCTCCTGGGTACCCAGTATGGTAGAAATGAGTTTTCTGTTCTAATTTTTTTCCAGTTAATTTGATTTTTTCTGCATTTATTATTATAACAAAGTCACCTGTATCTACATGAGGAGTATATATTGGCTTATTTTTACCACTCAATATTGTAGCTACTTCTGTAGCTAATCTTCCTAAGACTTTGTCTTCTGCGTCTATTACATACCATTTTCTATCAACTTCGTTTGTTTTAGCCATAAAGCTTTTCATCATTTTCCCTCCTTATCACAGCGTTGAGCAATAAAAAATTAAAAAAGTTCCGGGGCTTTTTTAAAACACTCTAATATATTCTAATACAAGTAATTACCTATGTCAAGACGTTTTTTGTCAATAAAAAACCTTTTCTAAAAATAATCCTTGTGGTGGTGCCGTATGTCCTGCTAATTCCCTATTTTTCTCTGAAATTATCTTACATAAATCCTCCACATTAAGTTTTCCAAATCCTATCTCTAATAAAGTACCTACTATTATTCTTACCATATTTCTAAGAAAGCTATTCCCTTCTATTTTAAAAATTATTAATTCATTTTCCTTTTCTTTTTCTATTGATATACTATAAATTGTTCTTATGGTACTTTTCACACTTGATTTAGCTGCCATAAATGAAGCAAAATCATGAGTACCTATTAAATATTTTGAAGCATCAATCATTTTATCAATATCTATATCATAAGGCACATAATAAGAAAAATTTCTATATAATGCCTTTGGAAGTTCTCCATTGTATACTATATATTTATATGTTTTCTTAGTGGCACTAAATCTAGAATTAAATCCTATATCCACTTCTTCTGAATCCATTATGGTTATATCATCTGGTAATAAAAATTTTAGTGCATATTTATATCTTTCTCCCGGAATCGTCGCATTTGTTATGAAATTAGCAACTTGTGCCAAGGCATGTACTCCTCCATCAGTTCGTCCAGACCCTATTAGTTTTATTTTTTCATTTGTTAATATTTCTAAAGCTCCTTCAAGTTTTTCTTGAATTGTAATTACATTATCTTGTCTCTGCCATCCTGCATAATTAGTTCCTTCATATTCAATAGTAAGCTTGATGTTTTTCATTTTATCTCCTATATATACCTTGTACTTATAATAAGACCAAAGAATATAGTCATAGATATTAATGACACTATATCTAGTTTCTTGAGCTTTAACTCATTTAATCTAGTCCTATTATCTCCACCTCTATAGCATCTTGCTTCCATGGCTGTAGCAAGTTCATCTGCTCTTCTAAAGGCATTTATAAATAAAGGAACTAAAAGAGGCACTAGATTTTTTGCTCGACTAAGGATATTTCCAGATTCAAAGTCAGCTCCTCTTGCCATTTGTGCCTTCATTATCTTATCTGTTTCTTCTAATAGAGTAGGGATAAATCTTAAAGCTATGGTCATCATCATAGCCAGCTCATGTGCAGGTAATCCAATTCTTTTAAATGGAGATAATAGCTTCTCTATTCCATCTGTTAAGGCTATGGGAGATGTAGTAAGAGTAAGAAGTGAAGTTCCTGTAATCAAAAAAATTAATCTAAGAGCCATAAAGGTAGCCAAGTATATTCCTTCTTTTGTAACTGTCAATGGCCCTAACTCATATAGTACTTCTCCTTTAGTCATAAATATATTTATCGAAAAGGTTATTAATATAATGAATAAAAGAGGTTTTATACCTTTTAAAATGAATTTTAATGGCACTCCTGATATTTTAACTGTTAGGAGGATAAATGCTACTATGAATATATAGGGTATAAAACTATTTACAAAAAATAATGATGCTATAAATAATGAAATTATAATTATCTTTATTCTTGGATCCAGTCTATGAATTATAGTGTCTCCAGGAAAATATTGCCCTATGGTTATATCTTTAAGCATCTTTTTTTCTCCTTAAAAACTTTAATATTTCTTCTTTAGCTTCATGAACTGTTAATATGTCATCATTAACATGGTTTCCTTTTTCTTTAAATATCTTCATAAATTTAGTTATTTGTGGAACTCCTAATCCCAAGTTTTCCAATTCATCAACTTTTTTAAATATCTCTCTAGGCTTTCCATCCATTTCTAGCTTTCCCCTGTGCATTACTAAAATTCTCTGCACAAGCTTTGCTATATCTTCCATACTATGGGATACAAGTATTATAGTAATCCCTTCCTTATCATAAAGTTTTTGAATTTCACCTAGAATTTCATCTCTACCATGAGGGTCTAATCCTGCTGTAGGTTCATCTAAAACCAGTATCTTAGGCTTCATAGCTATTACACCTGCTATGGCAACTCTCCTTTTTTGACCACCACTTAGTTCAAAAGGAGACCTATCCTTTAATGCTTCAAAATCTAATCCTACTAGCTCCATGGATTCCTTTACCCTTTTATCTACTTCATCGTCACTAAGCCCCAAATTCTTTGGTCCAAAGGCAATATCTTTATATATGGTCTCTTCAAATAATTGATGTTCTGGATATTGAAATACTAGACCAACTTTTTGTCTTATTTCCTTCAAATTAACATCTTTATCTGTAATATTTACTCCATCTATTATTATAGCTCCAGAACTTGGCTTTATTAGTCCATTTAAATGCTGAACTAATGTAGATTTTCCTGATCCTGTGTGACCTATTAGCCCTATGAATTCTCCTTCATTTATTTCCAAATTTATATTGTCTAATGCCTTTTTTTCAAAGGGAGTATTGGGATTATATATATAATTTAAGTTATTTATTTTCATAATCATAGTAATTCCACCAATTCTTCTATAGATATTATATCATCTTTTAAGTTGATCCCTGCTTTTCGTAATTCATATACTAATTCTGTTACCTGTGGTACGTCTAACCCTAATTCTTTAATTTTATCGACTTGTTTAAATATATTTCTTGGACATCCTTCCATAACTATTTGTCCTTGTTCCATAACAAGAATCCTATCAGCTTCTACAGCTTCATCCATATAATGAGTAATCAATATTATGGTTTTATTTTCATTTTTATTTAACTTTTTTATTGTATTCATTACTTCTATTCTGCCTATGGGATCTAACATGGCTGTAGGTTCATCTAAAATAATACAATCTGGATTCATTGCCAAAATCCCTGCAATTCCTACTCTTTGTTTTTGACCACCTGATAATAGATGAGGTGCATGTTTTTTGTATTCAGTCATTTCTACAACTTCTAGTGCTTTATCTACTCTAGCCCTTATTTCTTTAGGATCAATACCTAAGTTTTCTGGACCAAATGCCACATCTTCTTCTACTATTGTAGCAACTATTTGATTATCAGGGTTTTGAAACACCATACCTGCTTTTTCTCGTATATTCCATATGTTTTTTTCATCTTGAGTATCCATACCTGCCACATATACATTACCATTTGTAGGCATAATAAGACCGTTCATAAGCTTGGCCAATGTAGATTTACCTGAACCATTATGTCCAAGTATAACTAAAAATTCACCCTTTTTTACTTCTAAACTTATTTCTTTTACTGCCTGATGTATATTATCATCTATTAAGGATTTATATTCATAGGTTACATTATCTGCTTTTATCATTATATCACTCATTGTTATACCTCTATTTTTATATTATTTTCATACTATAATATAACATAAGGATACCCTTAATTCAATCTACAATTCATAATCTTATAGATTTACGGCATAAGTTTACCAATATATTTTAAAACTAAAATTGGTTTGCTCGCTGTGTTAGGTCATTTTCCACAGTCTCGAAGCTCAAATTCATTTACTCGCTATGCTCGTATAGATTTGGTTCTCGTTGCGTTTGACCTACTAAAGCTCACTATCGTTCGCTAAGTTAGGTCATTTGCCACAGTTTCGCAACTCAAATCTATTTACTCGCTATGCTCGTATAGATTTGGTGCTCATTGCGTTTGACCTACATCAGCTCACTGTCGTTCGCTGTGTTAGGTCATAAAATAAAAGGGACTAAGTTTAAACTTAATCCCCTACATTTATACTAGTTCTATTATAGCCATTTCTGCCCCATCTCCACGACGTGGTCCAACTTTTAATACTCTTGTATATCCACCATTTCTCTCTTGATACTTTGGTCCTATTTCATCAAATAATTTCTTCACTACATCTTCGTCATATACATAAGCTAGTACTTGACGTCTAGCGTGTAAATCCCCTCTTTTTGCTAAGGTAATCATTTTATCTGCCATTCTTTTTGTTTCCTTAGCTCTAGTAACTGTTGTTTCTATTTTTCCGGTTCTCAATAAAGATGTTACTAAATTTCTAAGCATTGCTCTTCTTTGATCTGTAGGGCGACCAAGTTTTCTTAATGTTGTCACATTTATCCCTCCTTCATGCCTTGTTACTCATCAGATTTTTTGAGACCTAATCCTAATTCAGCAAGTTTTCTTTGTACTTCCTCAAGGGATTTTTTACCAAGATTTCTTACTTTCATCATATCTTCTTCTGTCTTTTGTGTTAACTCTTCCACTGTGTTTATAGCTGCTCTCTTCAGACAGTTATAGCTACGAACTGAAAGATCTAACTCCTCCACAGTCATTTCAAGGACTTTTTCTTTCTTGTCCTCTTCTTTTTCTACCATTATTTCCACTTCACTAACATGTTCAGTTAGCCCAATAAAAAGATTTAAGTGCTCTGTAAGTATTTTTGCTCCTAAAGATGTAGCTTCATCTGGATTCATGGTTCCATTGGTCCATACTTCTAGAATCAATCTATCATAATCAGTGATTTGACCTACTCTCGTATTTTCCACAGTAAAGTTCACTTTTGTAACTGGAGTAAATGAGGAATCAACAGGTATAACACCTACTTGCTGCCCCTCTTTTTTATTCCTATCAGCTACTACATACCCTCTACCCTTTACTAATTCAAGCTCCATATATAGATTACCGTCTTCATTTATGGTAGCAATATGATGGTCCTTGTTGATTATTTCAACATCTGGACCTGTAATAATATCTCCTGCTGTTATAGTTTGAGAACCTTGTGCCTCTATTTTTAGAGTCACTGGTTCATCAACATATATTTTTGCAGCAAGACCTTTTATGTTTAAAATTATCTCTGGTACATCTTCTAATACCCCTGGTATAGTTGAAAATTCATGAAGTACTCCTTGAATTTTTATTGATGATACAGCTGCACCTGGTAGTGAAGATAATAGCACTCTTCTTAAGGAATTTCCCAAAGTTGTACCATAGCCTCTCTCTAGAGGCTCTACCATAAACTTTCCATAACTCTCATCATCACTCAACTCTAGAATTTCGATTCTTGGTTTTTCAATTTCTATCATTAACATTAACCCTCCTTAAAATTTGGTTTGTTAAAGTACGAGGGCAACTGATTTTATTATGAATACTATTATTTAGAATATAACTCAACGATTAAGTGTTCTTCTACTGGTATATCTATATCTTCCCTAGTTGGCTCAGTTACTATGCTACCCTTAAATTGATCAAGATCCACACTTATCCATTTAACAGTGTTGCCATTATGATTTTCAATTAGTGATTTTATTTTTTCACTACTTCTTGATTTCTCTTTTACTTGAATTGTATCTCCTGCTGAAAGGATTACAGATGGTATGTCTACTTTAGAACCATTAACTAAAAAATGACCATGTGTAACTAATTGTCTTGCTTCTGCTCTTGATGATGCAAAACCCATTCTATATACTACATTGTCTAATCTTAGTTCAAGTAATCTAAGTAAGTTTTCACCTGTGATTCCTTTAGCTTTATCTGCCATTAGGAAATATTTAACCATTTGAGATTCAGAAATTCCATAGAATCTACGAACTTTCTGTTTTTCTCTAAGCTGCATTCCATATTCTGTAACCTTTTTTCTTGATTGTCCGTGTTGTCCTGGAGCATAGTTTCTTCTAGTTATTGCACATTGTTCAGTATAACATTTATCTCCCTTAAGAAAAAGTTTCATACCTTCTCTACGACATAATCTACAAACTGGACCTGTATATCTTGCCATGTATTTTACACCTCCTATTAAACTCTTCTACGTTTTGGTGGTCTACAACCATTATGAGGAATAGGAGTAACATCTTTAATCATATTTACTTCTAATCCTGTTGCTTGTAAGGACCTAATAGCCGCTTCTCTTCCTGAACCTGGTCCTTTAACGAATACTTCTACACTCTTTAATCCGTGTTCCATAGCTTTTTTAGCTGCTTCTTCAGCTGCCTGTTGTGCTGCGTAAGGAGTAGATTTTCTTGAACCTCTAAAACCTAACTGTCCTGCACTAGCCCATGACAATACATTACCTTGTAAATCTGTTAAGGTAACCATAGTATTGTTAAATGTTGATGAGATATGTGCTTGACCTCTTTCTATATTCTTACGTTCTCTTCTTCTAACACGAGTCACTTTGCCTTTTTTAGCTGCCACTTAGTTTCCCCTCCTTTACCTACTTCTTCTTAGATACAAGTCTCTTTGGACCTTTTCTAGTTCTTGCGTTAGTCTTAGTTCTTTGACCTCTTACTGGAAGTCCTCTTCTATGTCTAACTCCTCTATAACAATTGATTTCTCTAAGTCTTTTAATATTTAGAGCTATTTCTCTTCGAAGATCGCCTTCTACATGGTAACCGTCTATAACAGCTCTTAAACTTGCTACTTCGGATTCTGTTAAGTCTTTTACTCTAGTATCTGGGTTAACACCAGCTTTTGTTAATATTTCATTTGATCTTGGTCTACCAATACCATATATATATGTTAAACCAACTTCAATTCTTTTGTCTCTTGGTAAGTCAACACCTGCTATTCTAGCCATTAATGTTTACACCTCCTAATATAATTCATCGCAAAATCAACCAGTTATTTACTAGCCTTGTTTTTGCTTGTGTCTTGGATTCTCACAAATAACCATAACTTTTCCATGTCTTTTGATTATTTTACATTTTTCACATATCTTTTTAACTGATGGTCTTACTTTCATTTAATTCCCTCCTATGCTACTTGTTTCGCCAGGTTATTCTACCTCTAGTTAAATCGTAGGGTGACAGTTCTACTGTTACCTTATCTCCAGGAAGTATCCTTATATAATTCATCCTTAGTTTTCCAGAAATATGGGCTAATATTTCGTGACCATTTTCCAGTTTTACTTTAAAAATAGCATTAGGTAAAGCATCTACTACTGTACCTTCAACTTCAATAATATCAGATTTAGACATTAGGTTTTTTAACCTCCTGTTCAAGCAAATTTAGAAATCCTTGTTAAAGGGTTCTAACAATTTTCGAATGTACGCATTATTTATCTTTACTTTGTTTTCTAATTTATACCCTAATTCGGGTAAAACTGTATTATAAACAATTAAGTGTTTCAACTTCTTCTGTTTTGGGTTGTCAAGCTTTCTTAAATTTCCATCTACAATCAATACATTTTGATTATCTATGACTTCTAATACTAAGAAAACTTTGCCTTTATCCCTTCCAGCTCTCGACTTAACCACTTGACCAATGGCTATGTCGTCACTTAAATCCATTATAAATTCACCTCTTTATAATAGCCTATTTACCGCTGGTTCCTTTAGAGAAAGGCTATGCCTTTCTCATTACCTATTAGTTAAAGCTTCTACTATAGTTTCATATACTTTGTCTATGGGCTTAGTCCCATCTACATTAAGTATTATGTCTTTTTTCTCATAATAATCAATTAAAGGTTGTGTTTGATTTTCATATACCTCTATTCTTGTAGAAACTGTTTCATGAGTATCATCATCTCTTTGGAATAGTTCTCCACCATCTATATCACATATGTTTTCAACTTTAGGTGGATTAAATGTAATATGGTAGGAAGCACCACATTTTTTACATATTCTTCTACCAACAGCTCTTTCAATTAAAATTTCCTTACTTGCTTGAATATTAACAACTTTATCAAGTTTTATACCCATTTTTGTAAGTTCCTTGTCTAAAGTTTCTGCTTGGTTAATAGTTCTTGGAAATCCATCTAGAAGAAAACCTTTTTCACAATCTTCTTTAGTTAATCTATCTTTGACAATTGAAACCACAAGTTCATCTGGAACTAAAAGTCCTTTATCCATATATTCTTTTGCCTTTGTACCTAACTCAGTACCTTCCTTTATATTGGCTCTAAATATATCTCCTGTTGAAATATGTGGTATATCATATTTTTTAACTATAGCTGATGCTTGAGTTCCTTTACCCACTCCAGGTGGTCCTAATAAAATCAATCTCACAACAATCGTCTCCTATAGTTTAATTTAAAAATCCTTTATAGTGTCTCATTAACATCTGAGCTTCCATTTGTTTAACTGTTTCTAATGCAACACCTACAACGATTATTATAGCTGTTCCACCGAAATTAACATTCATTCCAAATATTTTAGATAAAATAATTGGTAAAGATGCTAAAACTGCTAAAGCTAATCCACCAACAAAAGTAATTCTATTTACAACTTTACCTAGATGTTCTGATGTTGGTCTTCCTGGTCTAATCCCTGGAATAAATCCACCATTTTGTTGTAAATTCTTCGCATATTCTACAGTATTAAATTGAATAGCTGTGTAGAAATACGTAAAGAACATTATTAATGCTATATTTAATATAGAATATATCCACACTCCAACGCTTCCTTGTGGTGTTAGATATTTAGTTATCCATTCTGAAGGAGCTCCTTTTGTAAATAATGCTATTGTTTGTGGAAATGCTAGTAAAGATGATGCAAATATTACTGGCATTACACCAGCCATTGATACCTTTACAGGTATATGTGTGGATTGACCACCATACATTTTTCTTCCAACAACTCTCTTAGCATATTGGACAGTAATTCTTCTTTCTCCTTCTTGTAATGCAACTACAAAAGCTATGATAAATAAGAAAACTATACCAAAGATAGCTACTTTTATCACATTTAATTGACCTATTCTTACTAATCTAAATGTATTTATTAGGTCTGTAGGTAGTTTAGATATTATACCTATAAAGATAATAAGGGATATACCATTTCCTATTCCCTTCTCAGTTATCATATCTCCTAACCACATTAAAAACGCAGTACCAGCTATCATGGTGATTATTACTATTACATTTTGTAAAGCATTAGTAGTTTCTAATGCAGTACTAAATAATCCAAATGTAAATCCTACAGCTTGAATTAATGCCAAGCCAATAGCAGTATATCTAGTATATTTTGTTATTTTCTTTTTTCCTGCTTCCCCTTCTTTAGCTAATTCTTCTAATCTAGGAATAGCTATAGTAAGAAGTTGAATTACTATGGATGCAGTAATATATGGATAAATATTCGTTGCAAATATACTAAAGTTACTAAAGGTTCCACCGCCCATTAAATCAAGGAATTCTAAAATTCCACCTCTAGACTTTTCAAATAAATCTGCTATGATGACCTTATTCATATATGGTACTGGTATACTAGATCCTAATCTAAAAACCAATAACATCAATAATGTGAATATAATTTTCTTTCTAATCTCAGGTATCCTCCAGGCATTCCTTAAGGTTGAAAGCATTTATATCACCTCTACCTTTCCTCCTGCAGCTTCAATCTTCTCAGCGGCAGTTTTACTAAATTTTTGTGCCTGTACAGTAAGTTTGATGCTAATTTCTCCGTCTCCAAGTATCTTAACTCCATCTTTTGCTTTACCTTTTTTAACTATTCCTTCACTAAATAAAAGCTCAGGAGTAACAACTGTGTTTTCTTCAAATCTATTTAGTTCTTCAATATTTACTATAGCATATTCTTTTGCAAATATATTAGTAAATCCACGCTTTGGAATTCTTCTAAATAGTGGCATTTGACCACCTTCAAAGCCTGGTCTAACTCCACCGCCTGATCTTGCATTTTGACCTTTATGTCCTTTACCAGAAGTTTTACCAAGACCAGAACCGATACCTCTACCAAGTCTCTTCTTAGGTTTACTTCCTCCACCAGCATTTGGTCTTAAATCATTTAGTTTCATAGGTACACCTCCTTCTTTGCTTAATCTACTATTTCAACCATGTAGTCTACTTGATGTATCATACCTCTTATTTGAGGGGTATCATTCTTTTCCACTACCTGACCAATTTTTCTTAATCCAAGAGCCTCTATGGTTCTTCTGTGAGTTTCAGGTTTGCCGATAGGGCTTTTAACCAATTTAATTTTGATCATAGTCACTTTAAATCCCCCCTATCCTAATATTTCTTCTACAGTCTTTCCTCTTAGACGCGCAACATCTTCTGCTCTTTTTAATCCTTGTAGCGCTGCCATTGTAGCATTAACTACGTTTCTTGGGTTATTAGTTCCCAAACATTTTGTTCTTATATCTCTAATACCAGCTAACTCACATACAGCACGTACTGCTCCTCCAGCAATTACTCCTGTACCTTCTTTAGATGGCTTAAGTAATACTCTTCCTGCACCAAATTCTCCAATTATTTCATGTGGTATTGTAGTTCCAACAAGCGGAACTGATATTATGTGTTTTTTAGCATCTTGTATAGCTTTTCTAATAGCTTCAGGTACTTCTAATGCCTTAGCCATTCCTACTCCAACGTTGCCATTTTCGTCTCCAACAACTACTAAAGCGCTAAATCTAAAGTTTCTACCACCCTTTACAACTTTAGTAACACGGTTGATACTAACAACTCTCTCTTTTAATTCTAATTCACTTCCGTCTTTATATGAACGTTCCATTGATTCCCCTCCTTCTATTAGAACTTAAGTCCAGCTTCTCTTGCAGCTTCTGCAAGTTCTTTTACTCTTCCATGATAAATATATCCACTTCTATCAAATACTACTTCAGAAACTCCTTTTTCTAGTGCTTTTTTGGCAATAGCTTCTCCAACATTTTTTGCAGCTTCTTTGTTTTTTGTAGAAGTAAGATTTAAAGATTTGTCTAATGTGGAAGCTGAAACTAGTGTATTTCCTATTGAGTCATCAATTATTTGAGCATAAATATGGTTTCCACTCCTATAAACAGTAAGTCTTGGTCTTTCAGGAGTGCCATTGATTTTTTTTCTTACTCTTTCATGTCTTGCTTTTCTATTTTCATTTCTATTTATCTTTTTAAGCACGTATTTTCACTCCCTTCTACTTACCAGTCTTACCAACCTTACGTCTAACCACTTCGTTAGAGTATCTAATACCTTTTCCTTTATAAGGTTCAGGTTTTCTAAATTCTCTTATGTTAGCTGCATAGTTTCCTACCTGCTGTTTATTTATACCTTTAACTATAATCTTGTTAGTAGCAGGTACTTCTACTTCTATTCCTGCTGGATCTTCTAGTTCTATTGGATGAGAATATCCTAAAGTAAGTACTAGTTTCTTCCCTTGTTTTGCAGCTCTATATCCAGTACCTTCGATTTCTAAAGATTTTGAATAGCCTTCTGTAACTCCTACTATCATGTTTGAAATTAAAGTTCTTGATAAACCATGTAGAGATCTATGTTTTTTGTTATCAGTTGGTCTAGCAACTGTTAGCACACCATCTTCTATTTTGATTTCCATATCTGAACTTATTTTTTCAGCTAATTGTCCTTTTGGACCTTTTACTTCAACTATATTATTATCATTTATTTTAATTTCCACACCAGCTGGAATATTAATCGGTTTTAAACCTATTCTTGACATGAGTGCACCTCCTTCACGTAATTTAGTTATTTATTACCATACGTAACAAATAACTTCTCCGCCCACGCCTTCTTTTCTAGCAACTTTATCAGTCATTATACCACTAGAAGTAGAAAGTATTGCTATTCCAAGACCACCTAACACTCTTGGAATTTCATCAGATTTTACATAAACTCTAAGTCCTGGCTTAGAAATTCTTTTAATTCCAGATATAACTTTTTCATTATGTTTTCCATATTTTAAATCTACTCTTATAATACCTTGTTTCCCATCATCTATAACGTCAAAGCCCTTTATAAATCCTTCACTTAACAAGATTTGAGCTAATTCTTTCTTTATATTTGAAGCAGGAATATCAACAGAATCATGCTTTGCATTATTTCCATTTCTTATTCTCGTTAACATATCCGCTATTGGGTCTGTCATCATAATTTAGCTACCTCCTTTCATATACTTCTTACTACCAGCTCGCCTTTTTAACTCCAGGTATTTGACCTTTATACGCTAATTCTCTAAAACAAATACGGCAAACTCCATATTTTCTTAAATAAGCATGAGGTCTTCCACATATTTTACATCTATTATATTCTCTACTGCTGAACTTTTGTTTTCTTTGTTGTTTAACAACCATAGATTTCTTTGCCAAAAACTTTCCCTCCTTCTTTACTTTTTAAAGGGCATTCCCATTAGTGCTAAGAACTCTTTCGCTTCTTCGTCAGTGTTTGCTGTAGTTACGATTATGATGTCTAAACCTCTAATAGCCTCAACTTTATCATATTCGATCTCAGGGAATATTAACTGTTCTTTAATTCCTAATGCATAATTGCCTCTACCATCAAAGGAAGTTGCATTTACACCTCTAAAGTCTCTAACTCTTGGTAATGCAATATTCATAAGTTTATCTAAAAAGTGGTACATTCTATCTCCTCTTAGAGTAACTTTCGTACCAACACTCATACCTTCACGTAGTTTGAAGTTTGCTATTGATTTTTTAGCCTTAGTTATAACAGGTTTTTGTCCCGCTATCATTTCTAACTCTTTCACTGCTGATTCAAGTATTTTAGGGTTGTCTCTTGCCTCTCCGATACCCATGTTAATTACTACTTTTTCAAGCTTTGGCACTTCCATTATATTGCTATATTGGAATTTTTCCATCAGTGCATTTACTACTTCGTTATTATACTTTTCTATTAATCTGGAAGCCATTCCTATTACCTCCTCTCTGCATTAAATTATTTATCTAAAGCTTCTCCACATTTTTTACAAACTCTTACCTTTTTGCCATCTGACAATATTTTATGGCCTACTCTTACTGCTTTTTTGTCTTTATCACAAAAATACATTACATTTGATGAGTCTATTGGACCTTCCATTTTAACTATTCCGCCTGGAGCTGTAGGTCCTTGTGGCTTTTTATGTTTTGTCAGCATGTTTACGCCTTCAACTATTACCTTACTATCTTTAGGAAATACTCTTAATACTTTTCCTTTTTTTCCTTTATCTTTTCCAGCGATAACAACTACTGTATCTCCACTTTTTACGTGCATAGTCTACACCTCCTCCTATAGTACTTCCGGTGCTAAGGAAATTATTTTCATAAAGTTTCCTCTTCTAAGTTCTCTTGTAACAGGTCCAAATATACGAGTACCCACTGGGTTTTTATCGTCTTTTATAATAACAGCTGCATTATCATCGAATTTAATATAAGAGCCATCATTTCTTCTAACACCATGTTTTGTTCTTACAACAACTGCTTTAACTACATCACCTTTTTTAACAACTCCACCAGGTGTTGCTGTTTTTACAGTACAAATTACTATATCTCCAACTCTTGCGTACTTTTTATTTGTTCCACCTAATACTCTAATAACCAATACCTCTTTTGCTCCAGAGTTATCAGCTACTCTCATACGGCTTTCCGTTTGAATCATGCGAATACCTCCCTTCTGAGTTGAATAGCCTATTTAGCCTTTTCTACTATATTTACTACTCTCCATCTTTTATCTTTACTAAGTGGTCTGGTTTCCATTATTTTAACAACATCACCGATTCCACACTCATTATTTTCATCATGAGCTTTAAACTTAGTGGTTTGTCTTATTTGCTTTTTATATAAAGGATGTGTTACGAAAGTTTCAACAGCAACAACTACAGTTTTATCCATCTTGTCGCTTACAACATTGCCTATTCTAACCTTACGATTTCCTCTTTCCATCTAAGATTAAACCTCCTTTCCTATACCTAATTCTCGTTCTCTAACTATTGTTTTTACACGAGCTATATCTTTTCTTACTGCTTTTATTCTTAATGGATTGTCTAATTGACCAGTAGCCAATTGAAATCTTAAGTTAAATAATTCAGTTTTAAGTTCTGATAATTTATTATTTAATTCCGCTTCTGATAATTGGCGTACTTCTTTAATCTTCATTAGCTTCACCACCCTTTTCTCCTGCATCCTCACGAGTAACGAATTTTGTCTTTATTGGCAATTTATTCGCAGCTAGTCTCATTGCTTCTCTAGCATCTTCTTCTGATACTCCACTCATTTCAAATAAAATTCTACCCGGTTTAACAACTGCTACCCAATATTCTGGTGAACCTTTTCCTGAACCCATACGTGTTTCAGCAGGTTTCTCAGTAATTGGCTTATCTGGAAATACCTTAATCCAAATATTTCCGCCCCTTTTAACGTATCTTGTCATAGCACGTCTAGCAGCCTCTATTTGATTGGAAGTAATCCAAGTTGGTTCTAAAGCTTGTAATCCAAACTCTCCATAAGTAATTGTATTACCACGAGTAGCCTTACCTTTCATTCTTCCTCTATGAACTCTACGATATTTTACTCTTTTAGGCATTAACATTTTTATTTCCTCCTTCCTACGGAATTTATATTATTCTTCCACAGATTTCTCTACTTTTTCTTCTTTTTTAGTAGGAAGAACTTCACCTCTATATAACCATACTTTTACTCCAAGCTTACCATAAGTAGTGTTCGCTTCTGCAAAACCATAATCTATGTCCGCTCTTAATGTTTGTAGAGGTATTGTTCCTTCACTATATCCTTCAGTTCTAGCCATATCTGCACCGCCAAGTCTTCCTGACACTGCAGTTTTGATTCCCTTTCCTCCAGCTCTCATTGTTCTTTGAATCGCTTGTTTCATTGCTCTTCTAAATGAAACCCTTCTTTCAAGTTGAGAAGCTATGTTTTCAGCCACTAGTTGAGCATCTAACTCAGGAACCTTTATTTCTTCAACATTTATAACTACAGATTTCTTTGTTAATTTCTCAAGATTTAATCTTAGTTCTTCTACTCCTGAACCACCTTTACCTATAACCATACCAGGTTTAGCAGTATGAACTGTAACTTTAACTCTATTAGCAGCTCTTTCGATTTCAATCTTAGAAACACCAGAAATAAATAATTTTTTCTTTACATATTCACGTATTTTATTATCTTCAACTAGGTATTCATTAAAAGTTTTCTTATCCGCATACCATTTTGAATCCCAATCTTTTATTATTCCGACCCTTAATCCATGTGGGTTAACCTTTTGACCCATTAACTATCCCTCCTTTTCTAGTCTCTTTCTTTTACAACTACTCCTATATGACTACTTCTCTTTATTATTGGATAAGCCATTCCTCTTGCTTTTGGTCTAAATCTTTTCATATGTGGACCATCGTTTGCATAGGCATTATCCACATAAAGATTTTCTCTATCCATATTGAAGTTATTTTCAGCATTGGCAATTGCAGATGTTAGTACTTTTTCAAGAACTCTAGCACCTTTTTTAGGTGTAAATCTTAAAATTGATAAAGCTTCATCTACTTGTTTGCCTCTAATTTCTTTACATATGAAATTTACCTTTAGTGGTGAAATTCGTACATATTTGGCTATAGCTCTAGCTTCCACTATATTTCCCTCCTTCTCTCTTATCTTACACCAGATGACCTTTCGTTTTTATCAACATGAGATCTAAATGTTCTCGTTGGAACAAACTCACCCAGTTTGTGACCTACCATATCTTCAGTTATATATATAGGAACATGTTTTCTTCCATCATGTACTGCTATGGTGTGACCAATCATTTCCGGGAATATAGTTGAACGACGTGACCATGTTTTTACAACTTTTTTATCATTACTTTTATTTAATTCTTCTATTTTTTTAAGAAGATGATCATCACAAAATGGTCCTTTTTTTAGAGATCTACCCATGATTACTCCTCCTTTCAGATATTTAACTATTTAGTTCTTCTTCTCACGATATATTTGTCTGATTTTTTATTTTTCTTTCTAGTTTTTAATCCTAATGCAGGTTTACCCCATGGAGTTAATGGCGCAGGCATACCTATTGGCGCTCTACCTTCTCCACCACCATGTGGATGGTCTACTGGGTTCATGGCACTACCTCTAACAGTAGGTCTAATTCCCATATGTCTAGATCTTCCAGCCTTACCAATTGTAATAAGCTCATGAGATATGTTTCCTACTTGACCGATTGTTGCACGACATTCCATTCTAATTAATCTAAATTCTCCTGATGGAAGTTTAAGTTGTGCAAATTCACCTTCTTTTGCCATTAATTGAGCCGATGTTCCAGCTGATCTAACAAGTTGACCACCTTTTCCTGGTTTCAACTCAATATTATGAACATTTGTACCAACTGGCATATCTTTTAATTTCATCGCATTACCTATTTTAATATCTGCATTTTCTCCAGATTCTATCATATCTCCAACTTTTAAGTTATGAGGTGCAAGAATATATCTTTTTTCACCATCAACATAATTTATCAAAGCTATATTAGCCGTTCTATTTGGATCATATTCAATAGCTGCTACACGACCTGGTATTCCGTCTTTATCTCTTTTAAAATCTATTATTCTATATTTTCTCTTAGCTCCACCACCTCTGTGGCGAATAGTAATTCTACCTTGAGAGTTTCTTCCACCGCTTTTATTTAAATCCACTAATAGTGATTTTTCAGGCTCTTTTTTTGTTATTTCTTCAAAAGAAGATACTGTCATTTGTCTAAGTGCAGGGGAAGTTGCCTTAAATTTTCTAACGCTCATCGTTTTCCCTCCTTCTATAAAACTTTTATTCCATTCCTTCGAAGAACTCTATTCTCTTAGAATCTTCAGTTAGTTTTACTATAGCTTTTTTCCAATCTGGTCTTTTACCTGAATGAACACCTTGTCTCTTTACTTTACCAAGCATATTCATTGTACTAACCTTTTCAACTTTAACACCGAATATAGTCTCTATAGCTTTTTTAACCTCAGCTTTGTTTGTTCTTTTATCAACAACAAAAGTATACTTACCGTATGCCATATCATCCATACTTCTTTCAGTTATTACTGGTCTAATTATAATATCGTGTGGATTACGCATTATGCATACACCTCCTCCACTTTTCTTACTGCATCTTTAGTTATAATAAATGAATTGTATTTTAATATATCATAAACATTTAAAGTATTAACAAGAGCAGTTTGTACATTTGGAATATTATTCGCTGATTTTATAACGTTATCATTTTTCTCACCCATAACTATTAGCGCTTTCTTATCTGCATTGATTTTAGTTAAGAAATTAGCCATATCTTTAGTTTTCGGTGCATCAAATTTTATATCATCAATTACTATTATCTCATTATTTAAAACTTTTGAAGTTAAAGCTGACTTCATTGCAAGTCTTTTAACCTTTTTAGGTACTTTATAGCTATAATCTCTTGGTTTCGGTGCAAATGTAACTCCACCACCTGAGAAATGAGGGGCTCTAATACTTCCTTGACGAGCTCTACCTGTACCTTTTTGTCTCCAAGGCTTTCTTCCACCGCCTCTTACTTCTGCTCTAGTTTTAGCAGACTGAGTTCCTTGTCTCTTATTAGCAAGTTGATTCTTTACTACTTCATAAACTACATGTTGGTTTACTTCAATACCAAATATATTTTCATTTAATTCGATTTCTTCTACTTGTTCTCCTAACATGTTGTAAACTTTTACCTTAGGCATTTTGCATCCTCCTTTCCGCCTTAATTATTACTTTTTAACCGTTTCTTTTATAGTTACTAAACCTTTTTTAGGTCCTGGCACTGCACCTTTTATAAGTATTAGATTTTTTTCAGCATCCACTCTAACTATTTCAAGATTTTGAACAGTTACTCTTTCATTACCCATTCTTCCAGCCATTCTATGACCTTTAAATACTCTTCCTGGATAAGTACCTGCTGACATACCACCTGGCGCTCTATGGAATTTAGAACCATGTGATTCCCTTCCTCTACCAAATCCATGTCTTTTTATAACACCTTGAGTTCCTTTACCTTTAGAAGTACCAGTAATATCGATTAAGTCTCCCGCTTCAAATACATCCGCTTTTATTTCTTGACCTATTTCAAATTCATCTGGATTTTCCACTCTAAATTCTCTTAAGTATTTTTTGTATTCAAGGTTCCCTTTGTCAAAATGACCTTTTGCTGGCTTATTCATTCTTTGTTCTTTTATATTTTGGAATCCAACTTGGATTGCGTTATATCCATCATTTTCAACAGTTTTTTTCTGCACAACAACCAATGGACCAGCTTCAATTACAGTTACTGGAACAATAGATCCATCTTCTTTGAAGATTTGAGTCATACCAATCTTCTTTCCTATCATATTTTTCATACTTGCACCTCCTATTATCTTACAGCGGATTACTTACGTAATCATATAAACAATTATGATCTTATTTCAATATCTACCCCTGCAGGTAAATTTAATTTCATAAGTGAGTCTACAGTTTTTTGATTTGGATTTAAGATATCGATCAATCTCTTATGAGTTCTTTGCTCGAATTGCTCTCTAGAATCCTTGTACTTATGAACAGCTCTTAATATTGTTATTATTTCTTTTTCAGTTGGTAGCGGTACTGGACCTGATACAGTAGCACCTGTTCTTTTAGCAGTTTCAACTATTCTTTGAGCTGATGCATCTAAAAGTTCATGATCATAAGCTTTTAATCTAATTCTTATTTTTTGTTTACCATTGTTTGACATTTAATTCCCTCCTTTTATCGCATGCTGTTTTTTTACATGCGACGTGGGGTTGCCGATACACACTTCCGGGTGTGTTGTTATTTTTTTTTAACTTTTTCACCCATGACAACTCCAGTCGCCCGATTTTTAACCGGACATTCTCAGCAAAAATTCCCTGCTTTTAACAGCCACCTTTTGCATCATCGCAATGTCTTAATTTGAACACTAATACATTTTATAACATGATTAATAAAAACTCAAGCCTTTTTTTCAAAATATCTTAGTTTTTTTGTTTTTTTACATATTTATATATTTAGCAGGGGCTTAAAATTTTATAACCCCTGCTAAATCTAAAAATTATGCAAGAACTTTAGTTACAACTCCTGAACCTACTGTTCTTCCGCCTTCACGAATTGAGAATCTTAGTCCTTCTTCTATTGCTATTGGAGTAATTAATTCTATTGTGAATTTTGCATTATCTCCTGGCATTACCATTTCTACGCCTTCTTCTAATTTGATATCGCCTGTTACGTCTGTTGTTCTGAAATAGAAT
>NZ_VUNQ01000002.1 GCF_009695605.1 Tissierella pigra | reverse complement strand
ACATCTGTAGGATTACTAAATCCCTCTATGTCTACAATATACCCACCATTCGTTGCACATTGAATATTGTAAGCAGGTTTTAACTGACCATTTTTCATATGATCATCTTTTAATCTCATGAAAGTTGTATCTTTATCTTTTTTTGAATAGCTGTTTCTTTCACCAAGTATATTCAAATGTTTTTCATATATATTTAGCTTATCAAGTCACTCTTTCAACATTTCATATTTCTTTTGTTCTTCTAATCTTCGCTTCCCTTTACTATAAGCAAATACTATATTTTTGATTTGCAAATATTTCTTATGTTTATTAGAGTAGGCACTATCTAAAAACTTTAAATTCATCTCCTCAATAATATTGTGCACCAGGAAAACCTCATCATCCATATCAAAATTATTAGTCAAATCAAAACTAAAAGTTAGTTGTATTTTTTTGATTTTTGCTTTATGATTAACTTTAGTATGTATATTCATAGCAGATAAATAATACTAAAAAAGAGTTCAGAGAGCAATCACTTTCTGAACTCTTTTTGTTTTATTAAGGGTTATTTATTTTGAAACAGCACCTTTCTTTTATATACTGTTAATTTCTAAATATTATGTTATAATGATTTTATATGTAAATATATGGTAATGGCATAGGATAATAAATTTTATTAAGGGGGAGAAGATATGGTAAAGAAAAATAAAATCTTGGTATTGCTTATTTTATTTAGTTTGGTTTTGCCTTTTATTGCACCATTAGGTGAAATAGCTTATGCAACAAGACCTGAATTTGATGATGCACAGATATTTTACTTACCAATAGTAGATGGTGAAAACGATTCTACTATTGATAGTGTATTTGCTTTACAATCAGATAGAAGAAGTAGTTATGTAGGAGAGTATAATTTTAAGGGAGATTTAGTCAAGGTTTACATAGAATCTGAACAGAGATACCCTATATTAGGTAGAGTGCCTATAATTATAAAGTTAGTGGCACAAAATACTGACACATTAGAAGATATAGATTATACTATAACTCTAAGTGATGGAGTTGAGAAACATATTTCTTCTGATATAGTGGAAAAATATGAATATGACTATGAAGATGGTAAATCTATTAGAAGTAAATATATTTTAGTATATTTTCCAGAGACTATAACTCCAGGAGATTATAGTATATCTTTAGAGGCTAAAGATTCTTTAGGTGCATTAGAGAATATTATTCAAATAGAAAAAGATAATATCATCGAAAAGACAGAAGCAACTGAAGTGCCTGAAGAAATCCAAGAAATAATTGAAGAAGATCTTCAAGTAGAACCAGAGTCTGAAATTATTGAAATGGGTGAATTGATAAAAGAGAATAATGATTTAAGTATGATAGAAGGATTAGAAGAAATACTAGAATCTTCTGAAGAAGAACCTATTGAAAATATAAAGGAACCAATAAAAAACCAAGTGGAAGAAAATAATATAGAGGTGGAAGCTATTATAGAAGGAACAGATTCCAGTTTCAATACAGATTCTGTGTCTATAACATTATTATGGGAAGATATTATTGACAATAATGAAATTATCATAGACAAACATGATCCAAGCCTTTATATAAGAAATCTAGGTAAAGGTGGGAAATTAGAAGTCAAGGTATTAGATAGTAGAGGGGATATAGTATATACAACTAATGATAGAATTGGTAATGAAAGATATTTATATAAAAACAACTATTATAAAAAACCTTTTTATAACTTAGATTATGATTTATACAGTGGTAGTATACAACTATTCAAAGCAGATGAAATTACAAAAGGAATTCATAATCTAGTATTGACTTTAGACGGCAGAGAAATATACAAAGATGAAATAAATTTAGTAGATAAATATCCTGTAGTTAATTCTGTTGAAATAGATAAATATCTATTAGCAGGAGATAGAGAGTTCAAACTAAATGTTAGTGGAGAATATATTACTAAAAAGGATTTACTAAAACTTGAAGTAGTAGATAATAGAGATAATATAATTGCAAGTAGTATAGAATCCCATTATACGAATGTAAACAATGAGGGTGATTATGTTAAAATCCTATATACTATGAAAGTTGAATCAAATGAACAGATAATGGATTATGAAGAATATAAGGTAAAACTAACTTACTTGGGATCAGAGGATTTAGTAGTTCGTACAAGTCATACCAATATCTCTACAACTACTGGTATACAAGTATATGGAGCAAACTTAACTCAAGCCAATGAAGGAAAAATAATTCTAGATGGAATTAACTTCTCTAATGATGATTTTTATATTGCAGAAGTAAGGTATGAAGGCGAGGAGGCAGTACAATATACAGCAGATTATATTAATTCAAGAGAACTGTCTGTAGATATTGATAGTAGGATAAATCGTGGTAATTATAATATCACATTATATAATAAAAGAACTGATGAAAATCATGGCTACAATGATTATATCGGATATATTTATTTTTATTTCTACGATGATGCAGTAGAACCTACTGGTTCACCAGAGTTAGGATATGTGGATGTTGAAAAGGTTTCATTTGATCAGCAATCCTACAATGGAGAAATTTATATAATGAATTTTGTGCCTGAAAACTTAGAGGATATAGAGATATTATTAGTAGATATCGATGAAAAAGTTGTAGGTCAGGCAGAGATTGATGGCTATAGTTATAGTACCAGATATTCTTGGATTAGATTTAAGATGAATATATTAGAGCCATTAAATGAAGGAGAGTATTATTATATTTATAAATACAGGGGAACAGAGATAAAAGGTAGCAATAATGGTAGATTATCCGTATTTGTAATAAATAAGGCATATATTAGAGATATAGAAATAAAAGGTGCTTTATATGATGAAATAATCCCTTTTAATACAGAAATAGATTTTACATTAAGAAATGGATTGAATCTTAAGGATATTTCAAAGCTAGATGTTTTTATAGAAAACACAGAAGGTCAAAGAATAGCTTATTTAGTGCCAGATACTTTAACTATAGTGGAAGAATATAGTACGACGAATTATATGGGAAAACTAAATTTATTAGATGAAGGAAAAGTTGAAATTGTCGTTGCTTATGATGGACAAGTTATATATCGCAGAGGAATAGAGATAAGTTCTAAACCGTATATTGATAAACTTCGTATAGATAGAAATATATCTTCTTATTCTAAAGAAAGCCAAATAACTCTTTATAGAACTTTAAACATTGATTCACAAGAAGTTAAGGTTGAAGTATATGACTTAAAAGGTAATAAAGTAGATACTTCCACTGAGTTAATAGGTCAATGGGAAGAAAATAAATTTCCAGGGGTTAAAAATACGGATATTTCTATTAAGTTCAATGAAAGATTAAAAGATGCTTATTATGAATTATATGTTTATTATGGAGATATTGATCTTACAGAAAATTCTAGTTCCTATCATATGGGATTTTATGCTACAAAGGGATCAGTGCTAACAGGTACTAGTAGTGGTTTAAAATATGAAAATGATAATATGATTATGCAATTGACAAACTTCACTGAAGCTACAAATACAAATCCTGGTGAAAGCTATAAGGGGTATTTCTACCTAAAGGGAGCTACCCATGATGAACAGGAACTTATAGGAACAGTAGACTTAGTTAGTGGTGAAAAGCATGGCAAAACAGGAATTCTAATTCCGTCAGAATTATTTATAGACTATCCATTGGGAACTTATGATTTAATTATATTAAACTCAGATGGAGAGTTGTTTGGAAGGTCATATTTCAATATAAGCTATAGAGACTATAAAAATCCAGATTCAGATAATCCAGGATTAAGAAGACCATCATTTACAGTAAATAATGGTTTGAATTATACTAATAAGAAAGCTGTAAACTTAAGTATAAATCCAGATGGATATACTCTAATAAAAATAGCTAATAATGAAGCAGAATTAATAAATGCAGAAGCTTTAAATATACAAAATATGATGGGGTGGGATTTACCAGATGGAGATGGAGAAAAGACAATTTATGTTCAATTCTCTGACGAAAAAGGTAATCAATCAGAAATATTATCTAAAACCATAATACTTGATACAGTAGTTCCCGTATTAAGTGAGGTAACTGTAAGTAAAGTTGATAAGGTAAATATAGGTGATATATTAGATATAACTGCCTTAGGAAACGAAAGAGTCAATGCTAAGGGAGTGCTATATTTAAATGGAGTAGAGGTAGACAAATTTTCTTTGGAATATAGTGGAAAAGCTGATCTCCATAAGTATACTAAATCTCTTAGAGTAAATAAAGAAATAGATAAAATAGTCGTATATTTAGAAGACTTTGCTGGAAATAAATCTTTAGCAAAAGAAACAAATATAAATATATTTAAGGTAGAAACTAAAAATCTAACAGTACTAGTTAAAGACACAGCTGGAAATCCTCAAGTGAATAAAAACATTTCAGTTTATAATTACAGGGAAAATGTTTATAGACAAGGATATACAGATAGTGAAGGTAAGATAGTATTTTCTTTACCAAATAATCTTAGTTATGAAGTAAGATTATATAGTGATGGATATTGGGATTATAAGGATGTATCCTTAACTCAAGATATGGAAATAACTTTTGAAACTCCTGTTATAAGAGTAATTACAGGTAGAGCAACTGTAGGAACTAATCCAGTTTCTAATGCAAGTATTATCTTAACAGGTAATGGTCAACAGTTCTATGGTAATACTAATGAAGATGGATACTATAGAATAGAAGTATATGAAAATACTTCTGGAACTAATTCAAAGGAATTTGAATTAACAGCAAATCATCCTCTTTATACAACCATAGCTGAAAAGATTAGTTCTGATATTATAGAAAAAAATATAGTATTCTATAACAAGGTAAATGTATATGGAACTGTTAAAGATAATAGTGGAAACCCAATACCAAATTTACAAATCTATGCTAACGGATGGTCTGACTGGAAAACTACCTATACAGATTCTAACGGAAACTACGAACTAAGACTTAATGCAGGAGAATATAATATAGGTCATGGTTGGGTACAAAATCATGAAAGTCAAAATAAAAATATTGTTATTGGTGAACAAGAGTTAAAAGAGGGTGCAATAAAAACAGACTTTATTCTAAATGCAATAAACTATAATAATAGTTTTAATGGTGAAGGAAACAATATAAAAGCTGATGCAACCATAACACAAATAGGTAAGAATTTTAATTTAACCGTAAATTATAAGAATAATGGTAGCTCCAATGCTACAGGAACTGTTAAGGTAGACTTGCCAACTGGTATAGAAGTAGTAGCAGGAAATCTAAATTCAATCTTTACTAATTTAGAACCACAACAATCAGGAAAGATGACTTTATCACTAAAAGTAACTGATAATTTTAAAGATAAGAAAATAGTTATTCCAGCAAAAATCACTATTGGAGGAACAGAATATTCAATAGGGTTTGCAGAATTAGATCTAATTGATGTAACTATAAATGCTCCAGGTTTAGTAGCAGATGGTAATTTTAAAGTCTATGGAGAAGCAACTGAAGGTTCTACTGTATCTATTATAGATAGAAATACAAATAATCTTATGGCAGTAGGTAAGGTAACCGGTAAATGGTATAATGCAGATATAGTAGATTTACCAGAAGGAGAATATCAGTTGTTTGCAAGGGCAGAGAAAAATGGTAATATTGCTAATTCTACAACTGTAGATGTAAAAGTAGACCCAATAAACGGAGTACAAGTTAAAGATATTAAAGTAATTACTCCAGGTGGAAATGAAGTAGGTATGAACCATGAAATAGGTGTACCAGCATTTTCGGCATGGGTAGATATGAGTTTAAGAGGTAAAGATATAGCCATAGATGTAGAATTAAATAAATATTTAGATGGAATGAAAGCTGAATTCTTATTTGCAGACAAACAATATGAGGCTACCTATTCAAATGGTAGATGGAAAGCTAATCTAACAGGCTGGTCAGGTTCAGGAGTTAAGCAAATAAAGATGAGAATAACTATTGGTGATTTGGAATATGAATTTGTAGTTGGAGAAGTAATCATCTTAATAGACCCTAGTGGATATGTTTATGATATAAATACTGGAGATAGAATAGAAGGGGCTACAGCAACTCTAGAAAAGTGGAACGGAAGTTCTTGGGAATTCTGGGATGCAGAACTATATGGACAAATAAATCCACAGAAAACTGATGATGAAGGTAAATATGGTTGGATGGTAGGAGAAGGTATATATAGAGTTATTATAGAAAAAGCTGGATATGAAACGGCAATAGCAGGAAATGATAAAGATATAGTTATACCACCACCAAGAGATGATGTAAATATAGGTTTAAAGAGTACTATGGAAGAGTATATAGGAATGGAACAAAAACAAGCACCAACAGAAGACCATTCATGGACAATAGAGTTTAACAAAGAAGTTGATTCTAACTCTGTAAATCTTAATAATGTCTATATAATGGATGAAAATGGAAATAAATTAGCTTTTATAAACCCTAGAGTAGATGGAAATAATATTATATTAGATAATAAAGGAACATTTACTAAAGGAAAGACTTACACAATAGTTATAAGGAACACAGTAAAATCAATAGATGGTAAATCATTAACTCAAGGTATAAATATGAAGTTTACTGTAAAATAATTTAAAACCACGAGGCAACCCCTCGTGGTTTAGATTATATTAAGAAATGGGGGAGTATAATGAAAGTGAAACTAAGGTTAGAGAAAAAAAGATTATTAGCTTTAATAGTAATAACGATGATTTTATTTCTTCAACCCTATATTTCATTAGGAGTGGATAATACTTATATCTTTGAAGAAGATGTTAATATCTCTACTACTTTACCTGATGATGAAGAAAAAGAAAGTGAACAAGTTCTCATGGAATCTCAAGTTAATATAGGAGACTATATAGAATTTGGTAAATATGAAGGTGAGCCTATATTATGGAGAATTATTCATATTGACGAAGAAGGGAGCCCTATCTTATTATCAGATAAAATACTAACTCTAAAATCCTTTTGCACCTATGAAGAACCCTATGATAAATTTGGAAATAGGCCTAGGGAGGGAGGGGAAGATAGTGTCTGGGAAAAGTCACCCTTAAGGAAATGGCTTAATTCATCAGATGAAGTTGTAAACTATCATGGTAAGGCTCCAATAGATCCAGTTGTTAGTACAAATTCTTATGGTCATGAAAAAGGATTTTTAGCTGAGGGGAACTTTACTGAGGAAGAAAGAGGAATGCTAAAGCCTAGAACTAACAAAGTTCTAAATAATATAATTATTCACGAAGATGCAGCAGATAAAGTGTTCTTATTATCAGATGATGATATTCAAGAGTATATATTAAATAATAAAGAAAAG
The DNA here is from genome assembly GCF_009695605.1 of Tissierella pigra. Lineage (GTDB taxonomy): Bacteria > Bacillota > Clostridia > Tissierellales > Tissierellaceae > Tissierella > Tissierella pigra. The sequence goes on along the minus strand of NZ_VUNQ01000002.1, from coordinate 178,468 downwards.
CTAGGACAATACAACAAGGCTTATCCTAGAATACAGACTATATACTCTACACAATCAATGCCATATGAACCAGGTACTATTCCTCCTACTAGGTCATTAAGTCCTAATAAATATTATTGGTATTGGAAAAATAATACAGAAGGTAATGATGATTTTACTTACTCTTTAGATGCAGATGGATTAGGAGGAGTAAGACCAGCAATTGCTTTAAGGATAGTAGATATTGGTACTGGAAATGGAACTAAGGAAATTCCTTATAGAATAAATATTAAAGATAATAGAGTAAAGAATTTAATAGTAGACCCTACTAGTATTACCATGAGAATAGGTGAGATGATAGAAATAAACACTTATATAGAACCTTTCTATGCAACAGACCAAAGAGTTGTTTGGGAATCAAGTAATAATAATATAGTTGAAGTAGACAGAAATGGGAATGTAATAGCACAGAATAGCGGTAGGGCTAGTCTAAAGGTTACTACTATAGATGGAAATATATCGAAATATATAAGCATTGTAGTGACTCCAGAAAGTACGGAAAACGGTATAAAGATAGGAGATTATATTGAATTTGGTAAATATTATAATAAACCAATATTATGGAGAGTAATAAATATTAATGAAGATGGCAGTCCAATGCTAATTGCAGATAAAATTTTAACTTTAAAAGCATTTGATGCCAAAGGTGAAAATACCGTTGGAAGGGATGATCTTTGGAATAGTAGAAAACAATATGGTAGTAACCTATGGCAAACATCTACCCTTAGACAATGGTTAAATTCTGCAGATATGAAGGTGGACTATAAATATAATATTCCAACTAAGGAAAATGTATTATATAATGCCTATGATGATGAAAAAGGTTTTCTAGCTAATGGAAACTTCTCAGAAGAAGAGAGAAGTTTAATATTAAATAGCAAAGCAAAGGTACTTCTTCCAGAAGTAGATGCTGTTGAAGGAGTACTTGAAGGTGGTGTAGAGAACCATAAGTTCTCCACATTAACACCATTTATGTGGGATTTTCATGAATTTAAGGAAGGATATAATACTGTAGGAAATTATGATAATGCTTATTATACTATAGTTGAAGATAAGGTGTTTTTATTATCTGTAAAGGAAGTAAATGATTATATATGGAGAAATATGAAATTAGATTATAAATATGCTAAGGCAGGGCCTACAAATGAAGCTGTATATAATAATGAATATGGGCAACTAGGATTAGCACCAGAGTATTACTGGTATAGTTGGCTAAGAACTCCCATAACATTTGATAGTTATAATATTCGTACTACAGACAATTATGAAGAGGGATTATATCAAAATATAGCTTGTGATGGAAGGACAGGGGTAAGACCTGCTATAAATTTATCCAGCAATAGTATGATTAAATCTGGAAAAGGAACAGAGAAAAATCCTTATACATTAAATGTACAACAAGAGACTGTAAATGTAATAAATATTGAGCTAGATAGAAAAGAAGCTACATTATTTGTAGGTAATAGTATGAAATTATTTGCTAGAGTTATTCCAGACAATGCAAGTAATAAAAATATTATATGGGAATCTGAAAATGATTCTATTGCTACAGTAAATCAAGAAGGAATTATATTTGCTAATTCTTCAGGAGAAGTTACAGTCATAGCTACAACAGAAGATGGAGGATATAGTGATTATATAAAAATAATTGTAAAAGAAACTAATAATTTAAAAGCAAAAGCCTATGTAAATAATGATAATAAAAACATAGCTTTGGAAAAAATTGTAAGCAACGGAAATTCCTATGTAGGAATTGGATCTGGCGAAATGTTATATTCAGAGGATGGGAAACATTGGGAAAATATATTCTTATCAAATCCAGAACGTGTAGGGGATATAGTATGGGATGGAGATAAATATGTGACTTTAGGAGAAGATTTTTCCATATTTACATCATTAGATGGAATAAATTGGACCAAGATCCATAATATAAGTTATTTATTGGATCAAGGTCCAGGGATATATGTAATACAATATCATCTTCTATATGATAAAGGCATATATGTGACAATTATGAATGGTATTGTATTTACATCTAAGGATTTAATAAACTGGGAAAGTGTATATGAAGCTGGTTGGGAAATAGAGTATAAAGGTGAGGTCATAAGATGTAGTCGTTCAATAGAGAATATATTTTTTGATGGAGAAACCATATTTATTATAGTAGGTTTTTCCCCCATAGATGATCCACGAAATAGAAGTATAACAGCAATTATTTCTAGTAAGGATGGAAGTAATTGGAGCACATGGTTATGTGATGAAGAATTTAAGGATCTTGGTTCAGTGGAAATACAAAACATCACAAAGGATAATGAAAAATTTATTGCATATGGAAATATGAATAAAATATATATCTCCTATGATGGGTTTACATGGGAACCTAAGAAATTAGGCTTTGATTCACAAGATGATAGGATATTTAATCCAAGTGAAAATCTTATAGTAAGTGAAATATTATATAACAATAATATGTATTATGGAGTTATGGACGGCTTTCTTCTATTTTCAGATGATGGTTTTCATTGGAAATTAGATTCAAAATCTTTACAAGCAAAAGATCTTTATTTTGGAGGAGTATATCCTATGGCTGATGGCAGGATATTATTATATAGCAACTATAATTTAATGGGAAGTTTTGAAACTAATTATCTTGGAAACTTTTACTATAAAGAAAGTGAGAATGAAGATTATATACCTATACGGAGAGGAAAGTCACAAGGTGAAAACTTTATTGCCTATGGTAATGGAATATACTTAATTCTAAATAGATTTGGAGATGTTTTTACATCTGTCGATGGATTAAAATGGATTCAACAACCATCTATTAAAGGACTTTCTCGATATTATCTTGATGAGCTGACTTTTTTAGATGGTAAATTTATGATTTTAGAAAGTGGGTCTCTTAGATATAGATATTCTACAGATGGAATAACATGGAATATAGCATATCTTCCAGAAATAAAAGTAGATGAAAAATATAAAGCATACCCTATAGTAAATCCTTCGGAAACACCAAATGGTTTTATTTTAAAGGAAAATGAACTAATAGCATATATGAGCTATTATCCATATATATGGAGGACAACTGATGGAATTAACTGGACAACTGAATTAATAAGAGATGAAATTGCTAAAGAATATTCATATATTAGATACACAGATGGATTATATCTGGGACAAAATCATAATGACAAAATAGTTATATCTAAGGATTTGAAAGAATGGATTGGAGTAAGTGACTTTCCAATAATAAATTCAGCTTATAATATTATAGGTTTTGTAGGTGGGAATAATAAGTATGTATCTATTTTTGCTGAATCCTATCAAGATAGACGATTTGTAGGAAAGTATGCCATATCTGACAATGGAATAGATTGGGAACTAAAAGGACTTGATTTAGAAGAATTATATGGAGTATATTTAAGTGAGGAAGAGTTTAGTGTACTGAAGAAAACTATTATGTTCGAAGATATTCAATGGAACGGAGAAAGGTTTATAGGAATAGTAAGATATAGAGTATCACCTAGTAGTTTTTCCCCTTGGGTTAGAGATATAGTAACATCAACAGATGGAAACTTATGGGAATCTCATTATGTGGATATTCGTGATAATAGAACTCTTAATCCGCCACAAGTAGATGATAATCCAAAGTCCGTATTAACAGATGATAAATTTATATTTGTAGATAATAATAATGTCATAATCAACATTATGTTTGAAGAAAGGGAGTTTGCAGATATCAATGTATCAAAGGTGGAACTTGAAACAAAATCTTTAACTCTTAAGGTAGGAGAGAAAGAAGCCTTAGGATTTCGAATATACCCTTGGAATGCAACTAACAAAAACGTAATATGGAAATCTAGCAATGAGAACATAGCTTTAGTAGATAAAGAAGGTATTGTAACAGGTGTTTCAGCTGGAGAAAGCATAATCACCATAATAACAGAAGATGGTAATTTTAGTGACTCTTGTATCATTAATATATTAACAGATGAACAAGAGAATAGTGCTAGAGAAGAATTGATTAATTTCATAAACTATATGGAATATTTGAGGAGCGAAAATTATACAGAGGAAAGCTGGACTGTATTACAAGAAGCATTAATATATGCAAAGTCCATAATAGATAATGATAAGGCTATGGAAATAGATATAGTAGAAGCTTTTATTAAATTAATAGAAGCTTGGGAAGGATTAGAAATTGTAGAAAATCTACCAGAAATACCTAATGTTGACGTTGAAGATTGGCATATAGAATTATTTAAGAAACCATTTGAAGAAATTAATATTAATTTTTCTCATCCAGTGGATTTAAACTTAGTAAATGAATATATTTTTGTATCAAAATTCAGTGATGGAAGAGAGAAACTCCAAGGCATATATATTGAAGCTGATCAAGATTCAGAGACGATTAAAGTTTTTCCACCTAATCATGGATATGATCCTGGTGTTTATTATTTATTTATTAATAAAGATTTATCTCAGGCAAATAATCCTACAAAAAAATTAAAGAAAACTATACGTATGAAGTTTTTAATTGAAACCACGGAATAACAATCCGTGGTTTTATGATTATTAATAGACAAAACTAGTCATAGGGTATACAATGGTATGGTATATTATTGAGGAGTCGGGGGAATTTGATATGGGTTTAAATAACAAGCTAAAAGAGTTAGAGGAAAACAATAAACATATAAAAGTAGCACTTGTAGGAGCAGGGCTAATGGGGAAAGGTTTAGTAAGTCAAATGATGCTAGTAAAGGGGATGGTTCCTTCTTTAGTAGTCAGCAACAAAGTATCCGATGCCATAGAAGCCTATACCTTGGCAGGAATATCTAAAGATGATATTGTAGTAGCAAAAACTCTAAATGAAATAAATATAGCTATGGAAAAGAATAAATATGTGGCAACAGATATAACAGAATATGGAACTAAAGGAAATTTAGTAGATGTAGTAGTAGATGCTACAGGAGTACCTAATACTGGTGCAAAAATAGCCAGGGATGCAATAAGTAATAAAAAACATATTGTAATGTTAAATGTGGAAGCAGATATAGTAGTAGGACCAATACTTAATAAATTGGCTAAAGAATCAGGAGTGGTATATACAGGTACAGCAGGAGACGAACCAGGATCAGTTAAGGAGATTTTTGATTTTGCAGAAGCCACTGGGTTTGAAGTATTAGCCATAGGAAAAGGCAAAAATAATCCTATAGATTATAATGCTACTCCTGATAGTGTAAGGGAAACCGCCTTAAAATCTAAGCTTAATCCAAAAAAGTTAGCATCATTTGTAGATGGAACAAATACAATGGTGGAAATGGCAGCCATGGCAAATTCTACAGGATTTATTCCTGATATAAGAGGGGGATATGGACCAACAACAATTGTAGATGATTTGCCTACAATATATAGTTTAAAGGAAAATGGAGGACTATTAGATAAGTATAAAATAGTGGATTATGCCCATGGTATAGCTCCCGGAGTATTTGTGGTGGTAACCACATCTTTACCTCAAGTACATCATGAAATGCAGTTTCTAAAAATGGGAACAGGACCAAATTATGTGCTTTATAGACCATACCATTTAACAAGCTTAGAAACACCAATTTCCATTGCAAGGGCATATCTATATAATGAACCTACTATAGCACCAAAATATAACAAGCTAGTGGCAGAAGTAATTACAATGGCTAAGAAAGATTTAAAGGCTGGAGAAAGGCTAGATGGTATGGGAGAATATACAATTCTAGGAAGTATAGATACTTATGAAGTAGCCAAAAAAGAGAATCTAGTTCCCATAGGACTTATAGATAACAATACTATAGTTAAGAAAGATATTAAAAAAGGTGAGTTTATTACCTATGATATGGTGGAATTAGATAAGAATACAGAGATATATAAATTAAGACAAGAACAAGAAGGTAAAGAAAAACCATGGGTCTAGATTCCATGGTTTAATCTACATGTTTCATACCCCTATCAATTAAATCTGTTTTTTTTGCATCTTTGAAAGATGTATAATAATTTTTTATTTCTTTAGTAATAGAAGTATCATGACCATTGGATTTTAATTCTTTTTCCATTTCTTTTAATATCTTATTAAACTTAGCATCGCTAGACTTCTCAAGGTCAGCACCTATAGATAAATACTTATTGGCTAATTTAGTAGTAGATACTCCTCCATTAGAATATTCTGCAATACCTTTCTTAACTAAGGAATTCAATTGAGATTCAAATTCAGATTGTAAATCTTCAAATGTAGAATTATATCGGTCTATAATATTGATATAGTCTTTTTTTCTATCATCAGAAATATTGATTTTATTAGAGCTTTTCTTATTTTCTTTATTAGTATCCTCAATATCTTTAGAATTGTCCATAACACCTACAGATTCCAATATATCCTTTAGAGGATTATCCACAATAGGTTCATTATTTGCTTTATCGTCTATTGTAGATTCGATTTTCTTATCTTGACCATATAGTCGTAAGATACTTAATGCAAATCTAATTTTGTGAAAGTTTAAAGAAATTACAATATAAAGAATAGCTAATATTCCTATGAAAAATAGCTTACTTTTTCTGCTTTTTGTCACATTATCAACTCCTAATATGTAATAAAAATATTATATCATATATTGTTATATTTGAAATGTTTTATTTTGAAGAGTATTTGTTTGTCATCGTTGTAAAAATATAAAGATTATTATATTAAATTTTGTAAATATGTGGAATATATTTAAAAAGTTTGTTAAGATATAGATATGAATTAATGTCTATTTATGGATGAAAGGAGATTAAAATGGAAGAAAGAAACGACATAGAAGAAATTTCCCTAAGAGAGTTAATAGAAACCTTACTGAAGGGAAAAAGACTAATTGCATTAATTGTAGCAGTAACTTTAGTATTATCTTTTGGAGTATCTTTTTATATGAAAGAAAATAGTCAAAGGGCTAAAATAATTATTTCATTAAACTTCAAAGGAATTGAATCTGGACTAAATCCAGATGGCACTAAGTTTGACATCCAAAAAATTAAATCACCTACAGTTCTAATGCCAGTTATCGAAACACTTGAACTTAATGAAGAAGTAACTACAGATAGTATCAGGAGAAATATAAACATTACACCAATAGTACCTAACCATATAGTTACTTATATTCAAAAACAAAGGGAAGAAGGACAAGATTATACATATTTTCCCAATGAATTTGTTGTTACTTTAGATGTGGATAAATCAAAGGGGATTACTACTCAAAATGTAACAGAAATTCTAGATTCTATAATTGATTCCTATGGAGACTATTTTAATGACAATTATTCAGAAGAGGCAGTATTAGCAAATGCCATAGGTACCATAGACTATAGTTCTTATGACTATCCTGAGACTTCTAGAGTTATAAACAATCAAATCTCTATTATGAAGAGTTATTTAAATACTAGAATTGGGGAAGCACCTGAATTTAGATCTACACGTACAGGTATGACTTTTGCAGATATTAGTAAATCCTTAGATATTATAGATTCAGTTGAATTAAATAGAATGGATTCCTTAATAGGTGCTTTTAATTTAACTAAAAATATGGAAAAATTAATTATAAACTATGAGTATAGAATTAAAAGAGATGAACTGGAAAAAAACAAGAAGCAATCTGAATTGTCAGTAGCTAAAGGAATGATGGAAAGTTATAAAAGGGAAACCAATGCCTTACTTATTCCAGGAATGAGTACTGAAGGATTAGAGATAGATAATTCTGAAAAATATTATGATAAATTAGTAGAGAAAGCTACTAATGCAGGAGTAGATGCTAGTAATAAATCCCATGATATTAATTATTATCTAAATGAAATAGAGAAACTAAAAAATGATGATGTAGATATTGAAATCAAACAAAGAGCTGAGAAAGATGTATTAGAACTTGCAGATATTATTAAAGTAAAACTTATAGAATGGATAGATATAATCAATGAAACAGCTTCAGAATATTATGAAATTAAGTTCTCCAAAGCCATAATGAAAATATCACCAGTGGAAATATATAATGACGTAAATATGAAATTAAATGTGGCAATTGCTGGAGTTTTAGGGCTTATGTTAGGTATATTTGTAGTTTTCTTTAGAGAATACTGGAAAAATACTAACCCAAATAATACTAATCCTAAAACAGTGAAAAGTACAAAATAGAAAAGATAAAGAGTGATAGAGATGAGAAGTAGACGAGCGGTGTTTTTAATGTTTATGGATATTATCGCTATAAATATTTCATGTTTACTAGCAATTTATATTAATTTTGATAGATGGAATCCTATTTTTGAGAAGAAAGAACTAGTTGTAAGATATATGGTGGTAATAACCATAATTAAAATTATAACCTTTGGATTTTTCAAACTTTATAATAGTTTATGGGAATATGCCAGTATTGATGAAATGATAGAAGTGGTAGCAGCTGTTATTACTGCAAATATTCTATCTGTAATATTTTTAACTTTCGCAAATATAGGATTACCTAGAAGTATCTATGTAATAGCTCCTATGATGGAAGTTCTATTGGTAGGGGGCAGTAGATTTTTTTATAGAATATTTAGGCGAATAAAACATGGTATGACTAGTATAGATAATTATAAAAGGGTACTAATAATTGGAGCAGGGGCTGCAGGAGTTATGGCATTAAAAGAACTAAGAAATCATGATAACCTTAGGAGTAAGCCAATAGCTTTTATAGATGATAACCCTAATAAAAAGGGAAAACATATAAATGGAGTTCCAGTATTAGGGAATAGGAAAGATATATCAAAGATATGTAAAAAATATAATATAGATGAGATAATAATAGCTATGCCTTCTGCTAAATCAGATGATAGGAAAAGTATATTAAATGAATGTAAAAACACTAAGTGCAAGACTAGAATCTTACCAGGGGTATATGAACTTATAGATGGAAATAAAGATGGTTTTAAAATCCGTGATGTTCAAATAGAAGACTTACTAGGTAGAGATGAAATAAAACTTGACTTAGAAGGACTATCATCTTTTATCAGTGGTAAAAGAGTATTGGTAACTGGCGGTGGAGGTTCCATAGGATCCGAACTATGTAGACAAATTGCTAAGTTTAGACCTAGTGAACTGATGATATTGGAAATCTATGAAAATAACGCATACGATATTCAAAATGAACTTTTAAAAAGATATAAGGACTTAAATTTAACTGTATTTATTGCATCCATAAGAGATAAAAAGCGAATGGAAGAAATATTTGATGAAAAAAAACCTCATATTGTATTCCATGCTGCAGCACATAAACATGTACCTCTAATGGAAAGCAATCCAAAGGCAGCTATAAAAAATAATGTCTTTGGAACATTAAATGTAGTACAAGCTGCAGATAAATATGGAGTAAATAGATTTGTTATGATATCTACAGACAAAGCAGTTAATCCTACAAATGTAATGGGAGCTACTAAAAGAGTTTGTGAGATGATTATACAAACATACAATGCTATTAGTAAAACAGAATATGTGGCTGTTAGATTTGGAAATGTACTAGGCAGCAATGGTAGTGTAATACCTTTGTTTAAAAGACAAATAACAGAAGGTGGACCAGTTACAGTAACAGACGAAAGAATTATCAGATATTTTATGACCATACCAGAAGCTTGTCAATTAGTTCTCCAATCAGGTTCTATGGCAAAGGGTGGAGAGATATTTATTTTAGACATGGGAGAACCAGTTAAGATAATAGACTTAGCTAGAGATTTAATAACTTTATCAGGACTAGAGCCAGATATAGATATTAAAATAGAGATAACAGGACTTAGACCAGGGGAAAAATTATTTGAAGAATTACTCCTAAATACAGAAATAATGGAAAAAACATCTCATGATAAAATTTATATAGAAGAACCTATGGAATTTAAACATGATAAAATGATGGAGTTTATAGATGAGTTAAAATATGCTATAAAGACAAATAATTCTATGAATATAAAAAAAGTGCTATCGGATATAGTGCCTACCTATATACCATATAACCCAACAATAAACTTAGAAGACTCTTTAGCCCTAGAAGAAATAAATATGGGATTAGATGAAGTGGCAGTTAATATAGATAGCAACTAGATATTAATTTTAAAAGGTAAAGCATTAGTTGATATGCTTTACCTTTTTATATTTTTATTAAGCTTATAATAATAATTATCTTTTGCTATTTGCCAAAATATGCTATAATATTATTATTCGTTCATTGAATGATTATACTATAGCATATTTTAATTTAATGAAGAATTAAAAAGGAAGGTGGTTAACATGAATTTTATAAAGGAGATTAGATTTCTTACTCCAACATCAGAGCTTAAAGAACTGACCATACTTCAACATATAGAAAATAACGAAGATACTACACAAAAAGAATTGGCGGACATGGTCAATGCAGCGCCTTCCATGATCAATGTATATATTAATGCTTATGAAGAAAAAGGATATATTGAAAGAGAATATATATCTTCAAAGGTAGTGAAATATAAAATAACATCAGATGGAATAAGAAGAAAGAACTTTCTATTGATTACTTATTTACATGAATTGATGAAACTATATAAATTAGCTAAGGAGAATATAGAAAGGTTTATCAAAGATTTAGAAAATAGAGGATATAAAAATATACTTCTATACGGAGCAGGAGAAGTTGCTGAAACTATACTCAGTGTAATAAGAGATAGAGAAAATATTAAATTAAATATAGTAGCATTAATAGATGATGATTTATCATTACAAGACAAGATGCTCATGGGATATAAAATTATTCCATTGGAGGAAGCAAGAAACCACAATCATGATGCCATAGTTATTACCAGTTATACATATGAGGATAGTATAAGAAGGAGACTTGAAGAAGTGGGATATGATGGGGGTAGGGTAGTCAGATTTTTTGGATAGGAGGGAAGAGTAATGGATAATAAGATTTATCTTGCTTCACCACATATGAGTGATGAAGGATATGAAATGGAATATATAAAGGAAGCATTTGACACAAATTGGATAGCACCACTAGGTACAAATGTAAATGAATTTGAAAAAGAACTAGCAAGGAAAGTGGGAAGTGGATATGCCGCAGCATTAGTATCAGGAACATCTGCTATACATTTAGCTTTAAAAGCAGCTGGAGTAGGAGAAGGAGATATAGTATTTTGTCAATCATTAACTTTTTCAGCAACAGCAAATCCAATTATTTATCAAAATGCAATACCTGTATTTATAGATAGTGACTATGAAACATGGAATATGTGTCCAAAAGCATTAGAAGAAGCCTTTGAGAAATATCCAAATGTAAAGGCAGTAATAGTAGTTCATCTATATGGATTATCTGCTGACATGGATAGGATAGTGGATCTTTGTAAAAAACATAATGTAAGATTAATAGAAGATGCAGCCGAAAGTCTGGGTACTACATATAAGGGAAAACATACTGGAACCTTTGGAGATTATGGAATATTTTCCTTTAATGGAAATAAGATAATTACTACTTCAGGGGGTGGGATGCTTGTAAGTGAAAATGAAAAAAGAATAGCAAAAGTAAGATTTTGGTCAACCCAAGCAAGAGATCAAGCAAGACATTACCAGCATAGTGAAATTGGATTTAATTATAGGATGAGTAATGTGGTGGCTGGAATTGGTAGAGGGCAGTTGAAAGTGCTTGATGAAAGAGTAGCTAAGAAGAAATATATATTTGAGTTTTATAAGAGAGAGTTAGGTGAACTTGAAGGAATAGACTTCATGCCTATAAATGAATGGAATGATCCTAATTGTTGGTTATCTTGTATTACTTTAAGTGGACAAGTTAGACCTATTGATATAATGGAAGCTTTGGAGAAGGAAAATATAGAGAGTAGACCTGTGTGGAAGCCGATGCATATGCAGCCTTTCTTTGAGAAGTATGATTTTGTTGGTGGAGATGTGGCGGAAAGATTATTTGAGAATGGAGTTTGTTTGCCTAGTGATACTAAGATGACGGATGAGGAATTGGGTAGGGTAGTAGGGATTATTAAAAAACTTTGGGAGTAAGTAGGTGGTAGAATGAGAACTTTTAATTTAGTTTTAAAAAGGTTAATGGATTTCTTTGGGAGTCTAGTAGGGGTTATTATTATTTCGCCTATTTTACTAATCATAGCAATATTAGTTAAACTTAATTCAAGAGGTCCAGTGTTATTTAAGCAAGAAAGACTAGGAAAAGATGGTAAGGTATTTAAAATATTAAAGTTCAGAACTATGGTGGTAAATGCTGAAAATATTGGAGATGGGATTAGAGTAAAAAGCGAATTAGATAATCGTATTACAAAGATTGGGAAAGTGCTTCGTAAAACTAGTTTAGATGAATTGCCACAGTTAATTAATGTCATTAAAGGTGAAATGAGTCTCGTAGGACCAAGACCGCCAGTTGTATATCATCCATATAACGGATATGCCAATTATCCAGAAGGGTCAAAGAAGAGATTTTCAATGAGGCCTGGAATAACAGGATTAGCTCAAGTCGCTGTTAGAAATTCAGTAACATGGGATGAAAGAATCGTAGTAGACAATGAGTATATAAATAAATTTAATGTTTGGCTAGATATTAAAATTATTTTATTTACAATAATACAAGTTGTAAATAAAGAAAGTGTGTACGGAAATTTAAATATAGAAGTATCGGAGGATGAATTAAATGTATAGATATAAAGATTTAATAATAAGAAAGTTTAAATTTGAAGATATTCCAAATAAAATAAAGTGGATAAATGACAGTAAAAATAATACTTATTTACACTATGATTTACCTTTAGAATATGATAAGACATGTGCTTGGTTTGAAAAAAATAAAGACAGACAAGATCGATTTGATGCAGTGATTGAATATAATGGAATACCCGTAGGGTTAATTGGGTTATTATCTATAGATTATAAAAATAAAAAGGCAGAAGATTATATAGTAATTGGAGAACATCAATATAAGGGAAAAGGTATTGCAACTCGTGCAGGTCATCTTAACCAGTTATATGCATTTGAGGATTTACAATTAAATAAAGTATATGCATATACAGAGGTTGAGAATGAAAAAGCCATGAAATTAGACTTGAGAAGAGGATTCGAGGTAGAAGGTTGCTTAAAGCAAGATTTATATATGAACGGAAGATATATTGATAGGTATTGTTTGGGAGTATATAAAGACAAATATGTTATTCCAGAAGGAGTATTTAGAGAGGATGTTTAATCGATAATGGACTCTGGAGCAATTAGTAAATTAAGAAGTTGTTTGAATTTAAATAATGATTTTTATATAAAAAGAGACGACTTATTTCCCACATCCTTTGGTGGAAATAAAGCAAGAAAAGCTAAATTATTCTTTGAAGAGATAGATAAAACTAATGTAGACGCTATAATTACATATGGTAGTAGTAGCTCAAATCATTGTAGAGTGATAGCGAATATGTCAGCAATGAGAGGATTACCGTGCTATATAATTTCTCCAATAGAAAATTATAAATCGACCTTTAATAGTAAAATGATTGAGCTGTTTGGGTCAAAGATTATTCAATGTCCAGTATCTGATGTAAAAGAAACTATTGATAACAAAATACTAGAACTAAAGAATAAAAGTTACAATCCTTATTTTATCCAAGGTGGAGGACATGGAAATATAGGTACAAAAGCGTATATTGATGCATATGAAGAAATTAAAAAATATGAATCAATCGAAGGAATTAAATTTGACTATATATTTCACGCATCTGGAACTGGAACAACTCAAGCAGGATTAATTTGTGGAAAAATATTAAATAATGACATCAAAAAAATAATTGGAATAAGTATAGCAAGAAAAAACCCTTATGGGGGACAAGTAGTATTAGATAGTGTAAATAGTTATTTAGAATATCTAAAAAAGGATAAAGTGGATATAGGTAAAGTTAATTTTATAGATGATTATGTACTTGAAGGATATGGTTGTTATAATAAAGAAATTTTAGATAAGATTAAAAAGTTTCTTATAGAAGATGGAATTTATTTAGATACTACCTATACTGGGAAAGCATTTTGGGGAATGTATGAATACATTAAAAAAAACAAGATAAAAGGTAAAAACATACTTTTTATCCATACAGGAGGTACACCGTTATTTTTTGATGATTTGGAGGTATTAATTAATGAATGAAGATATTAATATACTAATATTAAGTTGTGGTACAAGAAATAAAATAGTTCAATATTTCAAAAAAGAATTAGTTGGGAAAGGACAAGTTGTAGCAACAGATTGTAGTGAACTTGCACCAGCATTATATGATGCAAATAAACACTTTATTGTTCCTAAGATGGATGAAGAAGGATATTTGGATACTATTCTTTCAATTTGTAAAGAAAGCAATATAAAAGGTGTATTTTCACTAATTGATTCCGAGCTTAGTCTGTTAGCAGAACATAAACAGAAATTTATTGAGATAGGTACAACTCCAATAGTATCAGATTATGATGTGGTAGAATTATGTTTTGATAAGTATAAGATGTATAAATTTTTGGTTAAGAATGAATTTAAAACCATAAGAAGTTATATGGATAAAGAAGAATTCTATAAAGATATAGAAAAAGAAGTGATAAATTATCCTGTATTTGTTAAGCCAGTAAAAGGAAGTGCAAGTATAAATATAAATAAAGTTAATTCAAAAGAAGAAGTAGAAGTACTATTTGGTCAGTTTGATAATCTAATGATACAGGAATTTATGAATGGAATTGAATATGGTGCAGATGTTTATATAGATATGATTTCAGGTGAGCCAGTGGCTATGTTTACAAAAGAAAAGATTAAGATGAGAGCAGGGGAGACTGATAAATCAGTGTCTATTAAGGATGAGAAGTTGTTTAGATTAATTGGAAAGCTTGTAAAGAAAGCTAGATTTAAAGGAATTATTGATATTGATATTTTTAAGGTTAATGGTGAGTATTATATTTCAGAAGTAAATCCCCGTTTTGGTGGGGGATATCCTCATGGATATGAAAGTGGAGTAAATATTCCTAAGATGATTATTGAGAATATTAAAGGAAATAAAAATGAGAATGTAATAGGGAAGTATGAAGAAGGAATTTATATGATGAAATATAATGAAGTGAAGATTGTTAGGAAGTAGGTGGAGTTTTGAATATATTATTTCTAACATTATCAAAAATGGAAGACATAAATCAAAGAGGCATATATACAGATTTAATAAGAGAATTAAGTAACAGAGGAATAAATATATATATTGTTTCTCCAAGGCAAAGACGTGAAAATTTACCAACAGAGTTATTGAAACAGGATAATATTAATATTTTAAAAGTAAAAACAGGAAATATTACTGCTACCAAGTCTTTTATAGAAAAAGGAATATCTACTTTAATGATAGAAAATCAATATTTAAATGCTATAAAAGATAATTTCAACGATATTCATTTTGATATGGTAATGTATTCAACTCCACCTATAACATTTAATAAGATTATTAAATACTATAAGAAACATCATAATAGTAAAACATATTTAATTCTTAAAGATATATTTCCTCAAAATGCAGTAGATATAGATTTGATCAAAAAGGATAGTATCTTGTATAAATTTTTTAGAAAAAAGGAAATTAACCTATATAAGAATTCAGACATAATTGGATGTATGTCTCAAGGGAATTTGGATTATATTTTAGAACATAATAACTATATAGATAAAGATAAAATGGAGATATTTCCAAATGCTATAGAACCAATAAATAGAAAAGAAAAACTAGAAAAAAATAAACAAATTTTAGATAAATATAATATTCCAGAAGACTCTACCTTATTTGTGTATGGAGGAAATCTAGGGAAACCCCAAGGAATAGACTTTCTTCTTAAAATTATTGATGAATTCTATAAAATTGATAATGGACATTTATTAATAGTTGGAAGTGGAACAGAATTCAGTAAAATAAATAGCCATATAGAAAACACCAAACCTAAAAAGGTAAGTATTTTTGAAAGATTACCTAAAGAAGAATATGATAAATTAATAGGTTGTGCTGATGTTGGGTTGATTTTTTTAGATCATAGATTTACAATACCAAACTTTCCATCGAGGCTTACTTCTTATATGGAAAATTCATTATCAATATTAGCAGCAACAGATATTAATACAGATATAAAAGATGTATTGACTCAATCAGGTAGTGGGTTGTGGTGTGAGAGTACAGATGTAGATGGATTTATCAAATATGCTCAAGAGCTATCATTGGATAAAAATCTGAGACAAGATATGGGACGGAATGGTAGAGAATACTTAGAGCAAAATTATGATATAACAAAAACAGTTGAGATATTATTAAAGCACTTAGAAGGAGAGGTTAAAAATGTTTAAAAATAAGACCTTGTTAATAACAGGTGGTACAGGATCTTTTGGAAATGCAGTTATGAAAAGGTTCTTAGATACAGATATAAAAGAAATCCGTATCTTTTCTCGTGATGAGAAGAAACAAGATGATATGAGAAAACAATATAAAAATGATAAGTTGAAGTTTTACATAGGAGATGTACGTGATTTAGCAAGTGTAAAAAATGCAATGCATGAGGTAGATTATATTTTCCATGCAGCAGCATTAAAACAAGTACCATCATGTGAATTTTTTCCTCTAGAAGCTGTAAAGACCAATGTACTAGGTACAGACAATGTTCTTACAGGAGCTATAGAGATGGGTGTTAAGAAGGTAATATGCCTTTCTACGGATAAAGCAGCTTATCCAATAAATGCTATGGGAATTTCTAAGGCTATGATGGAGAAAGTATTTGTTGCTAAATCTAAGACGGTTAATCCAGATAAAACTCTTATTTGTGGAACTCGTTATGGAAATGTTATGGCTTCAAGAGGCTCAGTTATTCCGCTATTTATTGAACAAATAAAAAATGGACAACCTTTAACAATTACAGATCCTAATATGACAAGGTTTTTAATGAATCTTGAAGATGCAGTAGAACTTGTAGTATTTGCATTTCATAATGCTAATGCAGGAGATATTATGGTTCAGAAGTCACCTGCATCTACAATAGGTGATTTGGCTCAGGCTTTAAAGGAATTATTTAATGTAGATAACGAAATCAAGATAATAGGCACAAGACATGGAGAGAAGCAGTACGAAACTTTACTTACAAAAGAAGAATATTTGCCAGCAGAAGATATGGGTGGGTTTTATAGAGTGCCAGCAGATCAAAGAGACCTTAATTATGATAAATACTTTATAGAAGGAAGTAGAGAATTATCTACCCAAAATGAATATAATTCAAATAACACAGAGATTTTAAATATAGAACAAATTAAAGAAAAATTATTACAGCTAGATTATGTAAAGGATGAATTGAAAGGTTGGAATAATTAATGAAGATATTAGTCACTGGAGCAAATGGATTTGTGGGAAAAAACTTAATTGCTGAATTAAACAATAGAGGATATAAAGATATATATAAATTCACTAGAGAAACAGATATTTCATTACTAGATAATTACGTTAAAGATTCTGATTTTGTATTTCATTTAGCAGGAGTAAACAGACCTAAAGAAGAAAAAGAGTTTATGGAAGGTAACTTTGGTTTTACATCAGAACTTCTTAGTTTACTAAAAAAATATAAAAATAAGGCACCAGTACTTATTACATCATCCATTCAAGCTGAAAGAGATAACCCTTATGGGATAAGTAAAAAGGCAGGGGAAGATCTATTATTTAAATATGAAGAAGAAACTGGAGCTAAAGCTTTTGTATATAGACTCCCAAATTTATTTGGGAAATGGAGTAGGGCAAATTACAATTCAGTAGTATCTACATTTTGTTATAACATATCTAGAGATTTAGAGATACAAATAAATGATTCAGAAGCAGAAATAGAATTAGCCTATATAGATGATGTAGTTAAAGAATTTATAAATGTATTAGAAGCAAATACATCTAGAATAGGAAGGTATTGTATCTTATCAGTTTCATACAAGATAAAACTAGGTAGATTAGCAGAAATTTTAAAAGGTTTTAAAGAAAGTAGGACTAATCTTTATGTGCCAAATATGAAAGACCCACTTACTAAAAAACTTTATAGTACATACTTAAGCTATCTGCCAGAAGATAAGTTTTCATATCCACTAAAGATGAATATAGATAATAGAGGTTCTTTTACAGAATTTTTAAAGTCTCCTGAGAGAGGACAAGTGTCAATAAATGTATCCAAGCCAGGAATTACAAAAGGAAACCACTGGCACCATACAAAAAATGAAAAGTTTCTTGTAGTAAGTGGAGAAGGGATAATAAAGTTTAGAAAGATAGATTCAGATGAAATAATAGAATACAGGGTCAGTGGGACAAAACTTGAAGTAGTAGACATTCCTACTGGCTACACTCATAATATAATAAATGTAGGGGATGAAGACTTAGTAACTGTAATGTGGGCAAATGAAACTTTTGACCCAGAAAATCCTGATACATATTTCTTGGAGGTTTAAAATTCATGAAAAAGCTAAAAGTGATGACAGTAGTAGGTACTAGACCAGAGATTATAAGACTATCTGCTGTAATAAACAAACTAGAAGAGTCAAATGCAATAGATCATGTTTTAGTACATACAGGACAAAATTATGATTATGAACTAAATGAGGTTTTTTTTAAGGATTTCAATTTAAAAAAACCCAATTATTTCCTCAATGCAGCTACAGGAACAGCAGTGGAGACTATTGGAAATATTCTTGTTAAAATAGACCCAATTCTTGATGAAGTTAATCCAGATGCATTTTTAGTACTTGGAGATACTAACAGTTGTCTTTGTGCTATAGCAGCTAAAAGAAAACATATACCCATATTCCATATGGAAGCAGGGAATAGATGTTTTGACCAAAGAGTACCAGAAGAAACAAATAGAAAGATCGTGGATCATATTGCAGATATAAATTTAACTTATAGTGATATAGCAAGGGAATATTTATTAAGAGAGGGATTACCAGCAGATAGAATAATTAAAACTGGAAGTCCAATGTTTGAAGTTCTTAATTCAAGAAAAGAAGATATAGAGAAATCAGATGTATTAGAAAGATTAGAACTTGAAGAAGGAAATTATTTTGTTGTATCAGCTCATAGGGAAGAAAATATAAATTCAGAAGAGAATTTCTTAGATTTAATAGAAAGCCTTAATGCTGTAGTAGAAAAGTATAATATACCTTTAATAATAAGTACACATCCTAGAACTAGAAATATGATTGAGTCTAAAGAAATTGAATTCAACCCATTAATTAAGATCTTAAAACCTTTAGGATTTAATGACTATGTAAAACTTCAATTGAAATCAAAAGCTGTTCTTAGTGATAGTGGAACTATAAGTGAAGAATCTTCAATTCTTGGATTTAGAGCACTGAATATAAGACAAGCCCATGAAAGGCCAGAAGCAATGGAAGAAGCATCAGTTATGATGGTAGGTCTTAAAAAGGAAAGGATACTTCAAGGATTAGAAGTATTAGAGACACAAGAGAAAGATACTTTGAAACTAGTTGGGGACTATAGTATGCCTAATGTGTCGGAGAAGGTACTTAGGATAATATTGAGTTATACTGATTATGTAAATAGAGTTGTTTGGGGCGAGTAGTTTAGTTATGACAATAAAGATATAGTAGGTAGATAATAATGTATAATATAAAAAAACAAAATAGCAAAAAACATATTAATTTTTTATTAATTTTTTTAATATTTATTCCTTTATATAATTTTGAGAATATTTACTTCAGATATTTAGGGATAAGCTTTATAGGGCTTCTCTTTTTCGTAAGTAGTTCGTATTTGTTCAAGTTACGAGGTGAAAATAAAGATTATTATTTAAATAAAAATATGATAAAGCCAATAGTATATAGTTTTATGGTTATATGCAGTTATATTATAACAATAATGATAGATTTTAGTATAATTAATATCAAGCCATTAATACAATTTATATTATTATTAGTATACCTTTTATTTTTAGTCAATATAAATTTTTCAAAAATATGTTATAAAAAGTTAGCCTATGTTTTTCTAATTATAATTTTTTTATGCTATATGCCCATGTTTTTAGGATATGGTTTCATTCCCATAGGATATAAAGCATTTTTTTCAACAACCACATTTTTAGGTATATTTTCTCTTTTGCTTATAGAATTATCATTTTTAGCATATAAATTTAGTGAAAAAAAGATTTTTGTTCTATATATATTTTTATTCTTAAACTTAATGCTCAAAGCACAAACTAGAGCAGCTTTATTAGGGCTAATCTTAGTAGTTTTTACTTATTTACTATTGAGTTTTAAAAGAGTTAGGGCATTTACTTGGAAACTTTCAAAAATAATTCTTGTTACGTTGTTAATAGGATTTATTATTATATATCCTAATTTAGAGAAATTTAGTTGGTATCCTAAACTTGCAGAATTAGTTTATAGTATGACAGGAAAAATTTTAATGTCAGGGAGAAATAATATTTGGATTTATGCTGTTGATTTGATTAAAAATAGAGCTATATTTGGTTATGGATTTAGTGCATTTTCTATATTTAATATTTCACCCCATAACTCTTATATTGGAATTACACTTCAAAGTGGATTGTTTGGATTGGCTACAGTCATCCTTTTTATTAATAGTATATTCAACCTTATGCATAAGTGTAGAAAAGATCCTATAGTTAAGAGTTGTACATGTTTTTTTATTGGTAATCTAACAGTTTCTGCTTTTGAAGTTATGTTATTTCAAGGGCAATTAGCATTAAGTCTATTTTTATGGTTGATTGTTGCTATAGGGATTAATAGAGTGTTAAACTTACAAAGGAGCAATGCAAATGAAATATAATAAAATATTAATTGAAATTCATCATGGACTAGGCGACGTAGTTCAAATTATACCTTTAATTAATAATTTACGTAAAAACTTTACCGAAGCGAAAATTTCAGTTATTGTAGCATCTAGTATCCATGCAGAAATACTTGATTGTACAGGTTTAGTAGATACTTATTATTTCTTAAATCTTAGAAATATGAAATTCAATGAAATCATCAAATTTATCAGACAAATAAGAAGAGAGAATTATGATATAGGGATATTATCACCAATATCTAATAGACGATTAGGAGCAATATTACTTTATATTTTAGGATGTAAAAATAGAGTTGGAGAAGTATCAAAGGCTGATAAAAGATTATTAATAAAAAACAATATTACTATGGATGGAGATAATAGCTTACACAAAGTTGATAGAAATCTAAATCTCTTAAAACCATTGGATATAACTATATATGATTCTAAACCTTTTATGAATATAAATAAAGGTAATGAAGAAAATGCAAAAAATAAACTAGATATTTTTGATAAAAAAGATAAATTAATAGGAATATGTATAGGTACTAATCCTGTGGAGCAGAAAAAAGGTTTTAATAGAATACCATATGAAGCCAAGAAATGGGAGATAGAAAACTATATGGAATTAATAGAGAGATTAACAAATGATTTTAATATTATTTTATTAGGTGGGAAAAAAGAAGAACAAGAAATCAAGGAATATGAAGAAAAATTAAAGGATAATAAAAATGTTATAAATTATATTAATAAGACTACAATAATGGAATCTGCAGCTTTAATTAATGAGTGTGATTTAGTTATTGGTGGTGATACAGGTATGCTACATATTGCAGACGCATTAGGTAAGTATACGTTGACTATTTTTGGACCTACAGATCCAAAAATAGTAGGGCCATATTCAGAAAAGAGTAATAATATAACATTAAATATAGATTGTCAGTATTGTTATGGTACAGATAAATTATTTGAATGCAATAACAGAAAATGTCTAAATGATATTACAGTAGAACAAATATATAATAAAGCAATTGAAATTTTAAATTAGAGATAAAAGGATGAGTTTATTATGAAATCATATGTTAATTTACGAAATTCAACATCTAAGATTTTAGTTATAGGTGATGTTATGCTTGACCAGTATTATTCTGGATATGTTACAAGAATTTCACCTGAATCACCAGTTCCAGTATTCAGTTATAAGGATAATTATTATAGACTTGGAGGAGCAGCAAATGTAGCTGCAAATCTAGTATCAATATGTGGACAAGTATTTCTAATGTCAGTAATTGGGAATGATATGTATGGTAGTATATTTAAAGATATTTTAAAAGAGTCAAATATTGACTATAGATTTATTGTATCAGATGAGGAAAGAACTACCACTGTAAAGACTAGACTATTAGCACAGAATAATCAACAAATGATTAGAATAGATAGGGAAAATAATGAAGAAATAAATATTAATCTAAAGACTATACTTTTAGAAAAACTAGAATCTAATATTAAAGAGTTTGATATTGTTTTAGTATCAGATTATTTAAAAGGGTTACTTACTCAAGATCTTTTACAAGATATTATTCAGATATGCAATGAAAATAAAAAGAAAGTATTAATTGATATAAAGGGGAGTAATCTAGATAAATATAAAGGAGCATATTTACTAAAACCAAATAATAAAGAATTAGAGGATATATTAAATTGTAAAATATCAAATGATAATGAGTTGGTTGAAGCAGCTAAGAAACTTAAAATGTTATCAAAGACTAATGCTATTTTAGTTACTCGTGGTGAAAAAGGTATGGTACTCATTGATGGAGATGACAATATAAATCACATACCAACTATGGCTAGAGAAGTGTTTGATGTAACGGGAGCAGGAGATACTGTACTTTCTTATTTAGGTGCTTCTATTGCGAATGATATGTCTCTTTATGATAGTGCTGTAATAGCTAATGCTGCTGCAGGTATCAAAGTCGGTAAAGTTGGAACTAGTATAGTTAAACTTGGAGAAGTTGAGGCATATTTTAACAATAGCTCTGATAGTATAAAAAAGCTTGTTACACTCGAAGAGTATCTAAATATTAAGAAAGAACATCTAAATAAAACTGTTGTCTTTACAAATGGATGTTTTGATATACTACATGTAGGACATGTTAGATACCTTAAACAGGCTGCAGAACTTGGAGATGTATTAATTGTTGGAGTGAATAGTGATAGATCTATAAAAAATTTAAAGGGTGAAAAAAGGCCTATAGTTTGTGAGAAAGATAGGATAGAGATGCTAGCCAATTTAAACTTTATTGATTATTTGGTAGTATTTGATGAGGATACTCCCTATGAATTGATTAAGATAATTGAACCAGATTTATTAGTAAAGGGTGGAGATTATAGTATTGAAGATGTTGTAGGAAAAGATATAGTTGAGGGAAAAGGTGGTAAAGTTATTTTGATACCATTAGTTGAAGGGATTTCAACTTCTAATATTGTAGAAACGATTTTATCAACATATGAATAGGGGGGGTTATAATAGATGGAAAAAATAATTAAAAAAGGGTTTGAAGAAAGTATAAATATAAAAAACAAAATATTAAATGATCAAGAATTGTGTGGAATTATTCAAGAGGTGTGTTTAACAATTATTGAATCTTATAAAAATGGTGGAAAAATTATTCTTTGTGGAAATGGGGGGTCAGCTTCAGATGCTCTACATATAGCAGGAGAATTGATAGGAAGATTTCAGATGGAACGAAAATCATTACCAGCTATTGTATTAAATGCTGATATTGCCACAATGACAGCAATTGCCAATGATTATGGTTATGAGAATGTGTTTAGTAGACAAGTGGAAGGTCTTATGGCAGGAGAGGATATTCTAATAGGTATAAGTACAAGTGGAAATTCGGACAATGTTTATAGAGCTATTATAAAGGCCAAAGAAATTGGTGGGCGTACAATAGGTCTACTTGGTGGTAATGGTGGTAAAATAGGTGGTGTTGCAGATTTTTCTATCATAGTTCCATCAGATGTAACTGCTAGAGTACAGGAGAGTCACATAACAATTGGTCATATAATTTGTGAAATAGTAGAATCTGTTATATCAGAATTATGTTAAATAAGTATTATATAAAATAAAATTTATTTTTAGATAGTAATAATACTCAATTAGAAAAAGGTGATGAGTAATTGAATGTTCAGAAAATGAAAGCGATATTTTTAGATCGTGATGGTACAATTAATAAAGAAGTTAATTATTTATACAAACCTTCAGACTTCTATTTTATTCCAGGATCTGAGGAAGCTATTAAAATTTTTCATGATTTAGGATTTATAGTAATTGTAGTAACTAATCAATCAGGAGTTGCTAGAGGATATTACACAGAAGATGATATAATAGTATTACATAAATATATAGAATGGGAATTAAATAAAATATCAACTAAAGGCTTAGAATTTGACGATAAAAGAGCAATTGAGGATGAGAAAAATAATGGATATTATATTGATTCTTATTATTATTGTCCTCACCATCCAAAAGGGATTATTGAGAAGTATGCTATTAATTGTGATTGTAGAAAGCCAAACACTGGAATGGTTGACAATGCTATAGATGATTTTAAAGGGAAAGGGATCTATATAGATGTATCACAATCATATATAGTGGGTGATAAAGAGAGTGATATTCTTACAGGCAAAAATGCTGGATTCTATAAAACTGTATTGGTATGTTCAGGACATGAAGTAGATAAATCTAATAGTGAAGCAGATATGATATTTGAAGATTTATTTGAGTTTGCACAAAGTTTAAAAAGTTCTTTAAGTAAGATATAATATTTTATTATAATTAACAAATAATTTATTAAGCTTTATTATTAGTTAAGCAAATATATTGACAATACCTATAAAATACGAAACTATAAAGATTTACCATTATGAATACTTTCTAATATATATTAGAAAGTATATTTCGTTAGTATGTTCTATTTTTTAAATAACTAAAAATCTATATGGGGGTAATATATGTCTAAATCAAACAAAACAGCAAAATCAGCATTAATAATAATAATCTTTACCCTAGGAAGTAAATTCCTAGGGTTTCTTAGAGAAGTTCTTATAGCAGCTAAATTTGGATCTGGTATGGAAACAGATACATTTTTTATAGCTTTAACAGCTACTAGTTTAGTAACAGGGTTTCTTAGCAATGCTATCAGTACAACTTTTATACCTGTTATTTCAGAAATAGAATCTAAAGAAGGGAAAAAAGGAAAGATAGAACATACAAACAATATGATTAATGTTATATTTTTTGTATCCTTGATCTTAGTAATAATAGGCTTACTAGGAACTCCAATAATAATCAAATTATTAGCCTCTGGATTTGAAGGCGAACAATTCAACTTAGCTGTTAAGTTAACTAGAATAGGTTTACCTATGATTTTATTTAGTGGGGTTATAGGGGTAATGACAGGATACCTTCAATCAGAACAAAGATTCAATGCTACTGCTATGATAGGAATTCCTTTTAATTTTATTTATATATTTTTCTTGTTATTTTTATCTTCCATATTTGGTATAAGAGGATTGATGGTTGCAGGAGTAATTGCTGTATTCTCACAATTATTAGTGCAGATTCCAGAAGCAAGATTATCAGGCTTTAAATATAAATTTATATTCGATTTAAAAGATAAATATATTAAAAAAGTTCTATATCTTAGTTTACCAGTTCTTATAGGTGTAGCCATAAATGATCTAAATGCTATAGTAGATAAAACCTTAGCCTCATCTTTAGTATCAGGAAGTATTTCAGCATTGAATTATGCTAGCAAGCTAAATGGACTTATACTAGGTGTGTTTATATCTGCCATAACTACTGTAATATTTCCAGTATTGTCAAAGGAAGCTAATGATGATAATATAGATGGGGTTGAAAGTACCATGAGCTATGGAATTAATCTTATATTATTAATTACCGTACCTGCTACAGTAGGAATGATCGTATTAGCTAAACCAATAGTTGAAATTGCTTTCCAAAGAGGAGAATTTGATGCTATAGCTACTTTAATGACTTCACAGGCTCTTATATTTTATTCTATAGGACTTGTGGCTATGGCATTAAGACTACTTATAACTAGAGTATACTACTCTTTGCAAGATACTAAAACTCCGATGATAAATGGTGCTATATCTGTAGGATTTAATATAGTCTTAAACCTTATATTAGTTAATTTCATGGCTCATGCAGGATTAGCTTTAGCTACGAGTATAGCTACAACAATAGCTGCAATAATGCTATTATATGGCTTAAAAAAGAAGATTGGTTCATTAGGTACTAAGGAATATATAATAACTTTCCTTAAAACTGGCCTAGCTTCAGCTATAATGGGGATAGTAGCTTATATAGTTTATCACGGATTATATGGTATTTTAGGAGTATCTAAACTACATAATTTAATTTCCTTATTAGTTGCAGTAGGACTTGCAGTTATAGTATATGGAGTATTATGTTACTTACTAAAAATAGAAGAAGTAAGATATATGGTGAATAAAGTTAAAGAAAGATTTATTGGAAACTAAGATTAAAAAATAGAATAAAATATAAAAAGAATCTTATGAAAAAATATTTATGAGATTCTTTTAAATTATATTTACCAATAAAATTAGTTTCAAAGTTTAGAGTAGAGGACTATATTCGAGAAAGTTCTTAAATAATATTTTATTGTGGAAAGTAATATATCCGTATCATTCTTGTTAACTTTCATAATAGTTTTGTGTTATAATATAAAAAATACAAAATTATACTAAAGGACTTAAATATGAATAAATTTAAAATTACAGATAATTATAAAAGGATATTATTTTGTTTAGCTGTTATCTTTTGGATGGCACTAATATTTTACTTATCTTCTCAACCAGTTCAACAATCTAATGGATTAAGCAAAAAAATTACCAAGGTTGTTGTAGACACTATAGAAAAGATAGTGCCTAAAGCAGAGTTGAATCCTAAAAGGGTTAATCATATTCTAAGAAAAAATGCACATTTCTTTGCATATCTATTACTTGGAATATTAGTAATGAGTATGCTAAAGATAGCTAAAGTTCATATAACTAAGGCTGTAATACTTGCCTTAATAATTTGTATCATTTATGCAATATCAGATGAATTTCATCAACTATTTGTACCAGGTAGAGGTGCTCAAATAAAAGATGTAATTATAGATACTGCTGGGGCAATTACTGGTATAATATTACAAGTTAGTATAACCAAAAGACTATCAAAGTAGATATTAAATTACTGGCAAAGTTTACAGCATCATTATTTACAATATAGTACCCTTTAACAAGCCTATTAGGCTTGTTTTTATGTATTTTTCTTTCTGTAAAGGATTTAGTAGACTCACAGTAGTATTGAGCTTGTATAGAAGCACCCAGTATGCTATCTATAATTGATCCTATGAATCCTAGAATTAGACATATGGAGAAATAAGTAAGGCCTTGTCTTATATCATTATATAATGCAATATATGCAATAAAAAATATTATAGCTATAAATGCAGAGCCTAAAAATGAGAATACAGTCCCTAGTGTACTTATACCTCCAGACATTCCTCTTTCTATAGTTCTAAGATTTAATATAGATAATGGTTTGTTTTTGCTCAATACTCCTATTTCGGAGGCCCAGGTGTCTGAAGTTGCTACACCGAAGGATACAGAATAAGCTAATAAGAATATAGGTTCTTTATATATATAATGCAAAAAAGCTAGAATAAGTCCTATTCCTCCATTGACAAAGACTTGAATATAGTCACGTTTCCCACCTTTCTCATTCAACTTATTAACATTATTTTTATTTGTATTTTTAAATTTGGTTAAAAAACTAGATGATATGAAAAATCCTATCATTATATTGAAAAACCATAAACCTCCAAAAAAATAAATTGCAGTACCTAATATTGTAGCAGCCAAAAAACCACTTATATTTAGTGATGATTTTTTATAAGCTATAAAAGAAATTAAAAAAGAAGAAATTAATCCTATTGTAAAATCTAACATTATAACCACTTCCTAAACTTGTAATAATATAGTGTAAAAAAATATTGCAGAACCTAATGGAACAGTAAGGTTGTCCAATCCAAACGGAGAAAATAACTCTAAAATAGTACTAAGAGCTGCTAGTATAAAACTAAATAATAATATATTATTAGGATTAAATATATATAATATTATTATAGAAACTATAAATGAGAAAGTAAACATGGCTAGGCTACCTTCTATACTTTTATAATTTCCAAATATTTTAAATTTATGTTTTCCAAAGTTTATACCTACTATTGCAGCAAAACCATCACCATACCCCATGATTAATATGCCTAGTGCACCTATATAGGACAGTTCTTTGTCCTTGAAAGTAATTAATGATAAAATTAGTAAAGATAAAGCATAGTATACAGTTCCTAAATCCTTTTTTGATTCATTTCTTTCCATAGCACTAAATAGCTGTTTTGTATAAGATATATAATTAATGATAACAAAAAATCCAGGAACTACAGCTGCACTTATATTATTATCAAAAAAGATCATGGAAATAATACACCAATTAGAAACACCTATATGTATAAATTTTCTACTACCTTCCATAGATAAAATACCTAAGTTTTTCATAAATGAAGCTATAATTATGATCAAAAATACAAAAACTATAGATACTAATATGCCAATTATATTATTCAACTCAAGTTCTCCTACCTTTCTAATTATAAACCATACATAGTATATCATACCATTATTTTACAAGAATTAAATAGTAAACTATAATAAACTATAACAAAATGTATTAATAAAATACTTGGAAGCTATATATGTAGTATTAAATGTTACTTAATAATTTTATGCATATGAAAACAACGACCAAAATTTTGGTCGTTGTTTTTTATTTTATTCACTTTTATAAATTATCTATATATTTTTGTCAGACTGCCTTTTTTAATAAGATATATCAGCATTAATATAGATGTTTAGTTCTCTTTCAAGATCATATATTATATCCTTTATTTCACGTTTATCATTATCAGAGGGACTATAACCAAGAGAAATTTTAACATATACAGTTGAACTATTTTCGCTACTAGCTCTTACGATTGCATTACGGAAACGTGCCTTATATAAATCCTCTTCTAAATATTTTTCTACATCATATAATAAATCATCTGATCTATAGTCTCCATAGCCGTCTCTATCACTAATTGTAACTTTACCATTGTTATTCATAGTAAAGGTATATAGTGTATATCTTTCATAGTTATCGTAGATGCTACCTTCTACCTTATGGTTTTTGAATACTTTACTAATATCATCAGCTATATCTTCCATTAAGGATTTTTTGTCGGATACCTTCATTTTCCTCCAAGCATTTCTTTCGGAACTATTTCTAGTGTCTATAGTTATATTAGCTGTAATTCTACTGCTAGTTTCTTTTAAAGTTATATCAAAACTAACATCATCTATTACTCCATATTCTTTATTTAATTTCTTTTCTAGTTCTTTAATATCAGTTTTAGATGATTCTTCTTTCTTTTCTTCTTTAACTTTATTTTTTAGTTGATTAATCTCTGCTTGTAATGCTGCTATTTCTTGATCTTTTAGCTCAAGTTGTTTGTTTAATACTAGCTTTTCAGAATCTACAAAGCTTGCAGTATGAGTTGAACTATCATAAGTAACGCTTACACCCATAATATCAGCTAAGGCTCTAACAGGTACATAAGCTCTGCCATCATATTCTTTTACGGTAAAAGCTGGAGCACCATATTTATCTTCGACTGATTTGGTAATATCTTCACCTTGGTAACTTAGCTTAATCCTACCATGAGTAGCAGTAATCTTTTTATCAAATATTCCATTAGCTGCAAAAGCTACTGTACTCAATAACATAACTCCTAACAATGAACTCACAACAATCTTTTTTGTTTTTTTACTTCTAAACATTAATCCCCCTCCTAATTTAATATAGTATCTTACTATAATAATATCATTTTTTAACTTTATATTCAATAAAAGGAAGGGAAATTACATAATTTACCTAATTGTACTAGCTTAAATTCGTAAGTATAGAGAGATTATACTTGAAAGAATTACTAAAAAAATTAAATTAGTGATATAATATATACATAAGGTGGAAAGGGGCGATGCAATGTTAAGTCAACAAGATTTAATAGAGATAATAAGCAAAGGTGAAAACCCCTATATAGAATTCAAGGAGGAGAAAATAAGACCTAATGATCTAGCTGGGGAAATTGTTTCATTTGCCAATATGGAAGGCGGTACAATAATAATTGGTGTATCAGATGATGGAATAATAAAAGGTGTTTTTGCCGAAGATATAGAAGAAAAAATAATGAATATTTGTAGAAATAATTGTATACCAAATATAATTCCAATATATAAAGAAATAAATATAAATGGATTGAAGGTTGTTGTTCTTACGATTCCAAAAGGAATCAATAAACCATATTACACTGTTGATAACAAATATTATATCAGAGTAGGTACAACTAAGAGAATTGCTTCAAGAGAAGAATTAATGCGACTATTTCAAGCTAGTGGAGCAGTACATTTTGATATATCATCAGTTGAAGGTACTACAAAAAAAGATATTAATATGGATTTAATAAGAGATTACTTTTTAAAATATAATATGTTTGACTTATATGAAGAAACTGAGGAAGCAGTAGATAGAATTCTTGTAAATGCAGATATATTAAAAGAAGGAATAAATACTAAAGAGTGTACAGTTGGTGGATTACTTATATTCGGTAAAAAAGTAGAAGATAAGCTACCACAAAGTGGTATTAGTTTTGCACATTTTAAAGGAAATGATATAACGGAAGAACTAATAGATAAAAAACAAATAGTAGGGAATTTACCAGATATAGTAGAACAATCTTTAGTAATAATAAAAAACAATATAAAAACTCCCTCAACTATTGTAGGTGCACTAAGAGAAGAAAAAGAAACATATCCAAGCGTAGTACTTAGAGAAGCTTTAGTTAATGCAGTTGTACACAGAAATTATAGTATAATTGGTTCTAAAATAAGAATACTAATGTTTTCAGACAGAATAGAATTTCATAGTCCAGGAAAACTACCTAATACTGTTACAATTGATAAGATGAAAATAGGAGTATCCTATTCTAGAAATCCATTTTTGGTAAAGTATATGGAAAATCTAAGATATATTGACCAATTAGGTAGAGGTATACCAATGATTATAAAGAATATGAAAGACCTTGGTGCAAGGGAACCAGAGTTAAGAGAAATAGGAGAAGAGTTTGTACTAACAATATATGAATCGGATTAAATAATATTTTAAAAGACAAATATAAAACCAAAGGCTTAGAGTAGATAGACTTCTAAGCTTTTGGTTTGTATTAATTACATAATTTACCTAATTTCTTCAAGTATAATCTTGGTAAAAAGTTTGCCCCCTTCTATATTCAAGTGACTTGAATCAAAGAATAATTCTTCATTATTTTCAAATCTAGGGTCATGGGAATAGTCTAGGTATTGTATATCTGGATATTTTTCTAGTAATCCATCTATGGTATCTTGAAATTCCTTATAAAAGTCCTCTGAAAAATGTTCATTATAGTATTTAGTAAAAGGTGTAGTTGTAATTACAGGTCGTATATTATGTTCTATAGCTGTAGCGATTATATTATCTACAATGGCTACAAACTTATCTTTATCTTTTCTTCCTTCTTCTATAAACTCCAAATGTCTTCCTGCTGTATCATTGCTTTCCTCTTTCATTTTATCTATAGGTATTGTAGAGGTTTTATAGACTGATTTTGGCTCATGTGCCTTTTCTTCTTTTATAAAGGCATATTTAATATTTGACTCTGCTGTAACTACTGGTAACGCCTTGTACTTTAAGTATTCACTAAGCTTTGGTTTTTTAATGTCTTTTAAGCTTAAAAATGGATAATACATTTTATTGAAATCTTCAAAGTTTTCATTATCATATCCTAGATAAAAGGATATATAGGATATGGGAATAATAACTGTAGAGCCTTCCTTAAAGTTTTCAATATATTTTTCAAAAAGCTTTTCATCATAGAAAACCCTTTGGGCAGGTAGGGCAAAGTTGAAGCCTACTAAATCCAAGTCCTCATATACAAAGGCATATTGGGCATGGGATGTGCCAAGGTTGGCTATGTCTATATTTTGTGGAACATAATAAAACTTGTCTGTTCCGTTTATAGATTTATATATATTTGTTTCTTTATATCTAGCATTTACATATCCTACCATTAATGAAAGGATTAGTAAAAATACTATGGTCTTTTTTATAAATCGAAACATATTCTCACCTCTAAAATTGGAAATAGATAAATTCTTGAGAACCAAAAGTGCCTAAAAGGATTATACATAATACTAAGATATAATATAGACTCCATCTTATCCAAATTGGCTTAGTAGATATGATTTCTCGTATAGTCTTCTTCTTATATTCCTGTATTAAATGTACTAACTCCATTACTCCTATGGATAAAAAGGCTACTTTAAGTTGGAAGCTATCTAATCCTAGTTGATCTATTGGAACTCCATTACCTATATTTGTAAACATATTTTTTACAACATAGATTGCATCTGATATATTATTTGCCCTAAAGAATATCCAGCCAAAGCATACTAAGGTAAAGGTTAGAATTATCTGAAGGATACTGTGTAATGTTGGAGTTTTATCTAATCCTATTAATTTAACAATTCTCTTTCTTATACTAGATGTCCATATGGAAAATATTTGATAAAATCCATGGATTGCTCCCCAGACTACAAAGGTCCAATTGGCTCCATGCCATAATCCTGATATTAAAAATACGGTGGCTAAATTTAGCTGCCATTTCCATTTAGATACTCTATTTCCCCCTAAAGGTATATAAATATAGTCTTTAAACCAAGTACTAAGGGAAATATGCCATCTTCTCCAAAATTCCGATATAGACTTCGCAAAGTAAGGTCTTCTAAAGTTTTCCATCAATCTATATCCCATGAACTGAGCTGAACCAATGGCTATATCTGAATATCCAGAGAAATCACAGTATATTTGAAATGCAAATAATATAGTAGCAAGTATAAGAGGAAATCCTGTATAATCATGGACATTATTATATACTGTATTGACTAATATTGCTACTCTATCAGCTATAACTACCTTCTTGAATAGTCCCCATGCTATAAGCTTTAAACCATTGGTGGCTAAATCATAATCAAAGTCATGTTTTTCTCTAAATTGAGGTAAGAGATTTTCTGACCTTTCAATAGGGCCTGCTACTAACTGTGGAAAAAATGTTACATACAAGGAAAAAATTCCAAGATGTTTTTCTGGCTTTATAACACCCTTGTACACATCAATGGAATAACTCATTGTCTGGAATGTATAAAAGGAAATACCCATAGGTAGCAGTAATCTAAACTGTGGGAGGTAAAATGGAATATTAAGATACTCTAACACAGTTTTAGCTGAGTCATTAAAGAAATTAAAGTATTTAAATAAGAACAATAAAGAGAGATTAGAGACTAGAGATAGTATAAGGTATTTTTTTCGTTTTTTCTTGTCATCTGTTCTTCCCATCATTATTCCTGCAAAATAGTCTATTAATGTGGAGATTATAATAAGTATAATATAAGCAGGTTTCCATGCCATATAGAAATAATAACTTGCCATAAGCAACAAAATCCACCTAAATCTATATGGAATCAGAAAATATGCCCCTACTACAAGGGGAAAAAATATTAAGTACTGTAAAGAATTAAAAAGCATAATTTCACCTAATTTCTCTTTATTTTAACATTAATATTATATATTATAATCCTTGTATTTTCAATAGAAAGGGAACAGTTGGTAAAACTGTTCCCTTTCTATGGTTTTATCCATTTTTTCAAATTATTTACTGCTGTAGTTTTTAGATTTACTACAGTTCTATAGCTTATACCTAATTCCTTTCCTATTTCATACATATTCATGTTTTCCATATAAAAGAGAAGGATGACTTGTTTTTGCCTTTCTGTTAGTTTATCTAAAGATTTTTTGATTAAGGTACTGGTTTCATCTTCTATAATGATTTCAATTGCATCTTTATGGTCTGATACTAAAAGATCTATTATTTCTCCATCATCTTCTCCAATAGGTTCATTGAGAGATAGGTGGATTTTTTCTTTATGTTTATTTAGATAAAGATATTTGAGTTTTGATTTTATATATCCTAGGAAATGTACTTCCTTAGATTCATCAAATTCCTTTATAGACTCTAATATGCAGATTATTCCATCCTGCATTAAATCATCATATTCATTAGGTTTATTATAGTATCTTCTAATGGAACTAACTAATAAAGGTCTTAGATTACTTATAATTTCATCAATAGAAGTTTTATCTCCTTTTTTAGCTTCACTAACTAACTTATCCCACATAATCTTCCTCATGTTCCGCTACATTTATATAGTAATCCTTATGGAAGTTCTTTATTATGTAGCCATTTCTTATATGATTTTGCACTGTAGATAAGCTAGATATGGATTTAATTATTTTTCCATCACTAAGACAAACTTCTCTATGGCTTTTTTCATCTCTTACTATATAGATATGTTTTATATTTACATAACTAAAGGCACCATCATTTTTACAAATAGTAGTTCTAGTTTTAATAGGAACAAAGATATTATCTTTATTAAAGGGCATAGGTATTAGGTTTGTTGATGATATAAGATTCTTATATTTTCTTTTTACTTCTGTAGGACTTATTTTGTAGTGTTTTTCCAATGATTTAGTTACAGTT
Organism: Tissierella pigra; assembly: GCF_009695605.1. Classification (GTDB taxonomy): domain Bacteria; phylum Bacillota; class Clostridia; order Tissierellales; family Tissierellaceae; genus Tissierella; species Tissierella pigra. The sequence goes on along the minus strand of NZ_VUNQ01000002.1, from coordinate 143,729 downwards.
TTAATAGATCTTTCAATTACAAAGGGTTCCATATTCTCTATATATACTATGGTACAATTTCCCTTTGCTTTCACATATTCTGGCAACAATGCCATAAGTTCATTTTCAAATAATCTCTCCATATGTTATTACCTCCTTTTATAACCAATAGGAAAGTTCTATTTTTTTATCTTTTATAAATAATGAACTTTCCACAACCTAAATGAGTTTAACAAAAGCTTTTGCCATAAACAGAACTAACGTTCATGCTTAAGAATATAATACCAGAACGTTAGTTCTAAATCAATAGAAAATATAGTTACAAGGACTTTAGGAAAGTCATCTTACAAAATATTTAAAATTCATAGTTTATATCAACTTTTTTTTACATATTTCCCGGGAAAACAACAAAAAAATTAATTGTAAATAGAATTTGTAGATTTATATCGTAATTGGGTATATATGTAAAAAAATAGGAAAAGGAGGAGAATCAATTGTTAGAAAAAAGACATTCTATTACAGGCAAAATATTTATAATTACAGCATTAGCACTTATAATATCAAATATTTCCATTGGTATATTAGGATATAATACGGCTAAAAGAGAATTAAGTAAACAAGGTGAAGATATTCTGAAAAATGGACTAAAGGCCGCCAACAATATGATACATATTGCCCAGAACTCTGTAAAAGATGGAGGACTTACTTTAGAAGAAGCAGAGAATTTAGTTAAGGAGAATTTAATTGGAAAGTTAAATCCAGATGGAACACGTGATACTTCTCAAACCATAGATTTAGGGGAAAATGGCTATTTCTTTATATTAAATGAAAAAGGGGATTTGCTAGGACATCCATATTTAGAAGGACAAAATACTTGGGATTTTAAAGATGAGTCTAAGAAAGAGGTTTTATTTGTTCAGGAAAGTATAGAAACTGCCTTAAATGGAGGAGGTTTTATTTATTATGATTGGAAGTTTCCAAATAGTGATGGAGTTGGAAGAAAGATAGTTTATAATGAAAAAGATACAGAGTGGGGATGGATAATTTGTGCTGGTAGCTATGAGAAAGATTTTAATAAAGGTGCTACAAAAATACTTAAAGCAACTATTTTTAGAGCCATAGCCTTTCTTATAGTGGGAGATGTAATCGTATATATATTGACTCATAAAATAGGAAATTCTCTAAGGGCCATTACATCTAGAGCTGATGATATTGCCAATTTAGATATAAGTGATAAAGTTTCAGATATGTTGACTAAGAGGAAAGATGAGGTAGGTATATTAGGAGGAGCATTCCAAAAGATAATTGACAACCTAAAGGGATTTGTAGACCATATATCCCATACTTCCCAAGACCTTGCCTTATCATCACGGGAACTTAGTCTATCTAGTGAACAATCTTCTGCATCTATAGGGGAAATAGCCAGAGCTATTGAAGATATTGCAGAAGGTGCTAGTAAACAAGCTATGGATATAGAAAATGGAGTAGCCCATATAGATGATTTAGGTAGATTAGTGGAGAAAAATCAGGAGTTTTTAAAGGAGCTTAATGATTCTACCTTGGAAATTGAAAAGATTAAAGACGAAGGTCTTGAAATCCTTATGGAACTAGTAAGAAATACTGAAACCAGCAATAAAGCAACTACAGATATTCAAAATGTAATTTATGATACTAATGAAAGTGCAGAGAAAATAGAAAAAGCTAGTAATATGATAAGAAGTATAACTGAGCAGACAAATATACTTGCCTTAAATGCAGCTATAGAAGCAGCAAGAGCAGGAGAAAGTGGTCGTGGCTTTGCAGTAGTTGCAGATGAAATAAGAAAACTTGCAGAACAGACTAATGGGTTTACTAAGGAGATAACATTGGTTGTATCTGATCTATTAGATAAGACTAAGGAAGCTGTAAATACTATGGATAATGTGGTAGAGGCAAGTAAAATCCAAAGTAATAGTGTAGAAGAAACTAATGAGAAATTTGATGGTATTAGAAAAGCTATAGAAAGTTCTAATAGTATAATAGAATTAATCAACCAATCAGGTATAGAAATGCTTCAGAAAAAGGAAGCCATAGTAGATATAATCTATGAATTATCAGCAATATCACAGGAAAATGCTGCTGGAGCAGAGGAAGCAGCAGCCTCCATAGAGGAACAAACAGCAACTATGGCTGAAATCGCCAATGCCAGTGAGTTATTGTCTCAATTGGCAAAGGACATGGAAGAAAATTTATCTAGATTTAAATATTAAAACAAATAACCCCGACTTTTGATTATCAAAAGTCGGGGTTATTATAATTATATATCAGCTATGGTTTTAGATAACTCTGTGATGCTTTCCGATAGCTGATTTAGTTTTCCTTCTATTCTTACTAATAAGTATATAGATAGAACTATGGGAAAACCTAGATTGGCTATACCAGAATATATTTCTTCCATTATATATCACCTTCCTACTAAATATCCAGCTTAGTGATTGTTGTATATACTATTCTAGCTTCTGAAAGACCTATTATATCACTATTTGAGGATACAAATATATTTGATGCAAGGATTGCTTCCATTGCTTCCTTTACTTCTTCAGAATCTAGGTCTGATTTTGGTTCATCTATGGATAAGACAAATTTTTTATTTGCTTCATCCATAAACTCCATTTCTAATTTAGTTTTTTCCATTATATCACCACCTTTCTATGAAGAAATTTTACTACTCAGTAAGAGTAGTGATTTCTACTTTTTGTACCTTTAACAAATTCTTTTGCTGCAACGATGCAATAATTGTAGCTGCATTATATAGGTTTTGGTCTTCTGCTGTAGCTTTAATTTGTGTAAAGGATTTTGGATGGATTTTTTGTTTGCCATCAATTATTCCACCATCCAGTTCAAGTTTCAAGGACATTTTCTCTTTAACTGTTTCTATAGCCATCATATCACCTCCTTGTTTAATATATAGGGTTGAAAAGTGAAAGTTACTAGAGCAATTTTAACTAAAGCTATAATAACCATTAATTTTTGAGCAATAACTCGATAAATGGAGTTATTTGTCGAAATATGGGTATATATAAAAAAAGTAAGGGGGAGAAAAAATGAAACTAAAGGCAAAGTTACTTATATTTACTGCTTTTATATGTATTTTTTCAATTTTATTTATCTCGATTATTAACTATGCTTTAGCAATCAAGGAATTGGAGGAAAAGATTAATGAAAACACTATACTGGAGGCGCATAACACTGCTGGTAAAGTAAATCAATGGGTAATTCAGCAGAAAGAATCTCTAAAAGCTGTACTAGATATGATTATATATAATAATAATTACGAAAAGGACTATATGGAAGGATTAATGACCAAACTATTTAATGAAAACCTAGATAATAGTTATTATATATCCTATGGAGACAATACCTATTTTCAAGAAGGAATGAATGTAGGAGAAGGATATGATGCCACAACTAGATTGTGGTATATAGGGGCAATGGCAACAGAAGATTTCTTTATTTCAGAGCCATATATAGATGCTGCTACTGATGAAATGGTAATCACCATGTCTAAGAAATTTAAAACTCAAAGTGGTATTGATGGTGTAATAGGTACTGATATATCTATTAGTTATTTAGTAGATTTCATAGCTCAGGCTGATTATGGAGAAGGTTCATACGCATTTTTAATAGATGATAAAGGTAATATATTGACTCATTTAAATGATGAATATAAGCCTAATAAAGATGGAAACTTTAAGAATATAGATGACTTGGGAAAAGTAACAGAGATAATTAGAGCTGAAGGATTAAAACTTAAAGATAGAAGGACACAGGACTTTGATGGAGTCAATAGATTGTTTTTCTATGCTCCAATAGAAGAAAGCAATTGGACAGTAGGAGTGGCTGTAGAAAACAATCATGTAATGGGTACTATAAATAGAGTAAATACTCTTACTTTAGTTGCTACAATAGGTGTAACCTTTATTTCCTTAATATTTGTATTATATTTGTCAAACAGTATAACAAATCCTATTAAGGATTCTGTAAAGATTGCTGAAGATATATCTAATTTAAATTTATCTAAAGCCATAGATGAAAAGAAGTTAAATAGAAAAGATGAGTTAGGTGAAATATACAATTCTTTTAATCTTATTATAGAAAAGCTAAAGGTCTTTATGGGAGATATGAAAGAATCCATAGAAATAAGCAATGAGGTAAGTGAGGAAACTTTAAATAAGGTTCACTATTTATTAGGTCAAGCAGAGGATACTTCTGCTACAACGGAAGAATTATCTGCAGGTATGGAGGAGACTTCAGCTACTACTATATCTATAAATGAGTCTGCACAGGAAATAGAAAGGGCATTATCAGATTTTGCGGAGAAGGTAGAAGATGGTGCAAATACATCTAATGAAATAAGTATAAAGGCAGATAAACTAAGTCATCAATTCATTACTGCTAGAGACAAAACTATGAATATATATTCTGAGGCAAAAAATGAAATAGATAAGGCTATTACTTCATCTAAGGAAGTAGAAAAAATAAATATACTATCTAATGCAATACTGGAAATATCAGAACAAACATCTTTACTATCCTTAAATGCAGCCATAGAAGCAGCAAGGGCAGGAGAATCTGGCAGAGGTTTTGCAGTAGTTGCAAATGAAATAGGAAAACTGGCAGAAAATTCAAATAAGACAGTAGGAGAAATACAGGCTGTAACTGAGGGAATTACAAAATCAGTTGGAGATTTAATAAAAAGCATATCTCTTGTAATGGGTTTTATGGAAAGTGATGTATCTACTGATTATGAGTTAATGGTAGAGGCAGTAAGTCAATATAGGGAAGATGGATCACATCTAAATAATATAATAGCAGATTTAAGTGCTACAGCAGAAGAACTTTCAGCAACTGTAAATGAAATCTCCATAGCTATTAAAGAAGTATCTACTACAGTGGAAGAATCAACTGTGGCTACTACAAATATTGCAGACAAGAATATGAATATTGTAGATGCAGTAAATGATATAAGTAAAATAATAGAAAGAAATAAATATATATCAGATAGATTAGAAGAAATCGTTTCACAAGTAAGACTTTAGACTTAACTCCAGTTTTTGGTATAGTTTACCAAAAACTGGAGTTATTTTTGAAAAAGGGTAGGAAATTTGTTAAATTTGGTTTATAATGGATATAATCTAAATAATTAATAAATTTAAGGGGGTTTATAAATGAATTTTAAAAACAAAAGAATTTTAAGCTTCTTCTTATCAATAACCCTTGTAATAGGTATATTGATAGGAGCTAATCCAGCGTCAGCTGAAGAGGCACAGAAACTAATTATAGTACATGTTAACGACGTACATGGTAATGTAACTGATGATGGTGAGAATATAATCGGATTTGCAAAGTTGAAAACTATTGTAGATGAATTAAAGGCTAAAAATCCAAATGTTCTTTTACTTAGTGGCGGAGATATGATTCATGGAACTAACTTAGCAACATTAAGTAAAGGAGAGGTTATGGTAAACTTAATGAATGCTTTAGAATTTGATGCTTCAGCCATAGGAAATCATGAGTTTGATTATAATACTGAAAGATTATTAGAGTTAAAAGAAAAGGCTGAGTTTCCATTCTTAGGAGCAAATATAGTTAAAAAAGATGGAAGCAAATCAGACTTTGAAGAATATACAATTAAAGAATTAGAAGGATTAAAGATTGGTATTTTTGGTTTGGCTACAGAAGAAACAGTATATAAAGCTAATCCAACATTCTTTAAGGACATTAAATTTGAATCCCCTATAGAAGTAGCAGAAAAAATGGTTCAAAAATTACAAGATGAAAAGGTGGATATAATCATTGCTTTAACCCACCTTGGCTTAGACGAAGAATCTAAAAAAGCTGGTGCTACTTTATCTACAGATGTGGCAGAAAAAGTAAAAGGAATAGATATTATAGTTGATGGACATAGCCATACTGAATTACCAGAAGGTAAGTTAGTAGAAGATACTCTAATAGTTCAAGCTAATGAACATATGAAGAGAATAGGAATAGTAGAATTAGAAATAGCAGACGGTAAAATAGCTAAATCAACGGCTAAATTATTAGACTATGAAGGAACTAAGGAAGTAGTACAAAATGAAGAAGTAAAAACGGCAATTGAGAAAATAGAAGAAGCAAATAAAGAGATATTAGAAACAGTTGTAGGAAAGACAACAGTTAAGTTAGAAGGTGAAAGAACAGTAGTTAGAGCAAATGAATCTAATTTAGGAAACCTTTTAACAGATGCAATGCTTCATGTAAGTGATGCAGATGTGGCAATTACCAACGGTGGTGGAATTAGAGCTTCCATAGAAGAAGGAGATATTAAACTTGAGCATATTCACACTGTATTCCCATTTTCTAACTATCCAGTAGTTATAGAAGTAACAGGAAAAGCTTTAGTAGAAGCTTTAGAATTTGGTAATGATTCATATCCAGAGGTAGCAGGAAAATATCCTCATGTTGCTGGAATGACTTATAAAATAGACCCAAATAAAGAAGTAGGAAGTAGAATAACAGATTTATTAGTTAATGGTGAAAAAATCGATTTAGATAAGAAATATAAAGTAGTTACAAACGACTTTATGGCAGTAGGTGGAGATGGATATACAATGTTCGCAGGTGCTCCAGTATTAGCTCAATACGGTTTATTATCAGAAGTTATAGCAGAATATATAACTGAATTAGGAGAAGTTGCACCTGAAGTAGAAGGCAGAGTAATAGGCTTACCACTGGAAGTTACTGAAGCAGAACCTGTGGAAGAAATTAAGGAAGTAGTAGAGCCTGTAGAAGATAAAGAAGAAGTAAAGGCTCCAGAAGTTAAACCAGAACTAAAGAAATATACAGTAAAATCTGGAGATGTTCTTTGGAAAATTGCTAGACAGTTTAATACTACTTGGGAAGAATTAGCAAAAATCAACAATTTAAAAAATCCACACCTAATATTCACAAATCAAGTGATATTAGTTCCATAAATTTTAAAGATAATTCCAATTTTGGTGCTTTGCATTAGAAATTGGAGTTATTTTTTCTTTATTATAGTATAATATCTTTAGAAGGAGGTTGAAGAAATGGATTTAATTTTAACCAATGGAAAAATCTATACTATGGATAAAAATAGGACTGTAGCTGAAGCTATGGCAGTAGAAGATCATATAATAAGAGCTGTTGGCAGTACAGAAGAAATGTTAAAGCTTAAAAAAGATAATACAATAATCTATGATTTAGAAGGAAAGACGCTGTTACCAGGATTTAACGATAGTCATATGCACTTAGTGAATTATGGATATTCTTTAACTCAAGTAAATTTAATTGGTATATCCTCTATAGAGGAATTAAACAAGAGAGTATCTTATTTTATTGATGAAAATAAAATAGAAGAAGGTAGATGGATAAGAGGAAGAGGATGGAATCAAGATTATTTTACAGGAGAAAAAAGATTTCCAAGTAGATATGATTTAGATAAAATTTCTGCTACAAACCCTATAGTAGTTACAAGGGCATGTGGTCATGTTGTAGTTGTAAACTCTAAGGCATTGGAGGTACTAAATATAGGCAAAGAGACAGAGCAAATTGAAGGAGGACAATTTGATTTAGATGAGAATGGAGAGCCTACTGGTGTATTTAGAGAAAATGCTGTTGGATTAGTATATGATAATCTACCAACTCCTACAATTGAAGAAATAAAAGATATGATGAGAAACGCCATAAGAGATATGAATAAAGCGGGAATTACTTCTGTAGGAACAGATGATTTTGAGGCATTACCAGATAGGAATTATGAAAACATTTTAAAAGCTTATAAGGAATTAAAAGAGGAAAATAAATTAAACATTAGAATATATGAACAATGTTTATTATCAAATATAGATAAGTTACAAGGATTTATAGATAAAGGATATAGAACCTCCATGGGAGATAATTTATTTAAAATAGGACCACTGAAATTATTAATAGATGGTTCTTTAGGTGCTAGAACTGCTGCATTAATGAAACCCTATTCAGATGATCCTAATACTGTAGGAATTACTACAGCCACCGATAAGGAGTTATATAACTTGGTAGATTTAGCCCATAGAAATAATATACAAGTGGCTATTCATGGTATAGGTGACAAAGCTATGTATATGGCGTTTTCTGCAATAGAAAAGTCTTTAAAAAATAGTCCTAAAGAAAATCATCGTCATGGAATAGTTCATTGTCAAATAACTGATGAATATTTATTGGATAAGTTTAAGGAATTAAATGCTATTGCATATATTCAGCCTATATTTTTGGACTATGACTGGAAAATAGTAAGGGATAGGGTAGGAGAGGCAAGAGAAAAGACTTCATATAATTGGAAGACCATGGTAAACAAAGGAGTAGCTATAACATGTGGTTCTGATAGTCCTGTGGAGACGTTTGATGTAATGAAGGGAATATATGAAGCTGTCACAAGGAAAGATTTAGATGGAAACCCTAAAGATGGATGGCTGCCAGAACAAAAGTTAACAGTTGATGAAGCAGTGTATGGATATACCATGGGAGGGGCTTATGCTTCCTTTGAAGAAGATATAAAAGGGTCGTTGGAAGTAGATAAGTTGGCTGATATGGTTTTACTATCAGAAGATATATTCAATATAGATGAAGAAGATATAAAGAATGTAGATATTCATATGACCATTCTTGGTGGAAAAATAGTATATATATAAAACAACTCCGATTTTTGGTAGCCAAAAATCGGAGTTGTTTTATTAAAGTTTTATATTTTTCAGTATTCCCTGTAAAGAATCTGCTAGATTTGCTAATTCGTCTGTTGATGTGGTAATTTGTTCCATAGATGCCATTTGCTCTGTTGTTGCAGTAGATATATTGTGAATTTGTTCTGTTACTTCCTTTGATATGGATTCAGATCTTTCTATGGAAGTTACAGCTTCTTCTACACTAACGGAGACATTGGAAATAGCATCTATTGCATTTGACATACCTAAATTTATTGTACTTATGATTTCTGCTATATGATCAAAAGCTTTCTTAGTATCATTTACTTTATAAGTACCTTTTTCCACTTCTTCATTGCTAAATTCCATATTCTCATTTGCATCTATAATTAATTCGTGGTTTTGTTTAATGATTTTTCCTATTTCAGATGTGGAATTTTTAGTTTGTTCTGCAAGTTTTCTTATTTCATCTGCGACTACTGAGAAACCACGGCCAGCCTCTCCTGCTCTTGCTGCTTCTATGGCTGCATTTAAGGCAAGTAAATTAGTTTGATCTGCTATACCTTGGATAACCACAAGGATTGCATCCATTTTCTTAGAACTGCTATTAATGTTTTCTAAGGAGGATTTTACTTTATGTGTACTGGATTTAATATTATCCATCTGTGCAATTACTTCATCTACTACTGTTTTTCCTTCTTCTGTAACAACTAAAGCTTTTTCATTAGATTCTTCAACTAATTTACTTTCATTTAATGCTAATTGAAATTCATGACTTACATTATTCATCATATTTGAGATGTTAAGCATTTCTTCTAATTGAGACTTAGATTTATCAGAGATTTCATTGGCAGCTTCTGATATGGAAATAGATGCAGCTGATGATTCCTCCGTAATAGCTGCCAGTTCTTCTGATGATGCAGCCAAGGATTCGGATGATTCTTGGGTTTCTAAGGCGAAGGTTTTGATACTGTCTATTACTCTTTGAATAGACTGACCCATTAATCCTAGTTCATCTTTTCGTTCAAGGATTTTATCATCTATAGTAAAACTTAAATCAAGATTAGACAAATCTCTAGTTTTTTTACTTATATCTATGATTCTATCAGTTATTCTTTTACTGGAAAGATAGGATAAAATAATTCCAATTACTAAGGATACTGCACCAATAGATAATAGTGTTTGTTTCAATGAACTTAATCCGCTTAGTATATCCTTTTCTGTAATATTTACAATAAGACTCCATCCCTTAGAACCAATAGGAGCATATCCCACATGGATCACTTCTTTATCTAGCTTATAACTTGTTATGCCAGAGTCTTTATTTGATATGGATTCAAATAAATTTTCAATAGATGATTGAGAATTGGGAGCAACTCTATCTATTAGAGAATGAAAATTTATACTTGGTGCTTTTGTACTGGCATTTGGTATTATAGTGGGATGAGAGATAACATCTACCTGCTCGTCCAATATATAAGCAGAGCCACTTTCTCCAAGCTTTATATCATTTACAGTTTTATATAATTCATTTGCATTTTTATAGGCTATGATTGAACCTACTATTATCTTTTTATGTTTAAGTGGTACTGATATGGCTATGTCCATGGCTTCTGATTCTTCTCTGTAGAAGGGTTTAGAGAAAAATGAAGTACCACCATTTGATGATTTAAAATAGTCAGTATCCTTTATATTTATTTTTGTGTTATCATCTAAAACTAGATTTCCTTTAGTGTCAGATATTCCTATACCAGAAAGTTTCAATCTAGCCTTTTCCGTCCTTAAAAGAATAAGCTTTTCTTCCCAAGATACTTCAGAGTCTCCTAGAAACTCTAAACTTCCTAAAGGTTCAATGGAAAGAGTATAATTTTGAATCTGTTCATTTACAATATTTGCAGAATCCGTTGCTTTATTAAGAAGTAGTTCGTGGGCATTTTTCATTAAAGATTTTTGACCAATCATATAGGCTGTACTACTTACAACAATAGAAAGAGCAATGATTAAAAGACTAATGGTTAGTACCAAAGATGTACCTATACTCCTTTGTGTTGCCTTTTCTCTAATTAGATTTTTCATACTATGTTTTCTAGACATAGGTTTTATAGGCGATTTGTTAAATAGATTTTTAATACTATCTTTTTTAAGCAGAGGTTTTATTCTTAGCTTTTTAAACAAACTTTTCATACTCTGTTTCTTAGGTAGATATTTTACATTCCGTTTTTTAAACAGATATTTCTTTTCCCGTTTTTTAAACATATATCTCACTCCCTAGATAAAAATTATGATAAAACAATTATATACCAAATTTACCATAAAGTCACATAAAACATAAAATTCTAAATATATTTATAATAGTTATCCAAATTATTAGGTAAAAAGCTATACTGTAAATTGTTTGAAAATATGGAATTTATTGACTTTATGGAGTTACAGTAGTATACTATTACCATGAAACTTTGACAGTATTGCTCCTACAAAATTTTGATTGGTTTAAATTAAAAAAAGGGAGGAATTTTTATGAAGAAAAAGGTATTGTTATTTGTTTTGTCAGTAGTTTTAGTATTATCGGTTTTATCAGGTTGTGGAACTAAGGAAACATCTGGTAATGATTCAAGTGATGTAATAAAAATAGGTGTACTTGAGCCTATGACAGGTTCCAGTGCAGCAGGCGGAGAGATGACCGTAGAAGGCATTAAACTTGCCAATGAAAAGGTAAGCACAGTTTTAGGAAAAAAAGTGCAATTAGTTATAGTGGACAATAAATCTGATAAGGTGGAGGCAGCCAATGCAGCTTCTCGTCTTGTAGATAAGGATAAGGTAGTTGCCATTATAGGTAGTTATGGTAGTTCATTATCCATGGCAGCAGGAGATATAGTTAAGAATGCAAAGGTTCCAGCTGTAGGTTGTTCACCTACCAATCCTCTAGTAACTTTAAACAATGATTATTATTTTAGAGTATGCTTTATAGACCCATTCCAAGGTACAGTTATGGCAAACTATGCGTTTAATGACTTAGGTGCAAAGAAGGCTGCCATAATCCAAGACGTACAACAAGACTATTCAGTTGGACTTTCCTCATATTTTAAAAAGGCATTTGTAGAATTAGCAGGTTCAGAATCTTCAATAGTAGGAGAATCATCTTATAATACAGGAGATCAAGATTTTTCAGCTCAGCTTACAAATATTAAGTCTCTTAATCCAGATGTAATATTTGCCCCTGGAAACTATGGTGAATCAGCACTATTAATTAAACAGGCAAGAGAATTAGGTATTACTGTACCAATTCTTGGTGGGGATACTTGGGAAGCTGAAGAATTCTTAGAAATAGGTGGAGATGCAGTAGAAGGGGCAGTATATAGTACCCACTTTACATCAGAGTCTCCAGTTACTGAAGTATCTAAGACTTTCCTTGAAGATTATAGAAATAAATTTAATAAGGAAGCAAACGCTTTTGCTGCTTTAGGATATGATGCCTATATGATTATTATAGATGCCATTGAAAAAGCTGGTGAGGCTGATTCAGTTCTTATAAGAGATAATATTGCAGCTACTGAAGGCTTTATAGGAGCTACTGGAAATATTTCTCTAGATATAAATGGAGATGCGGTTAAGTCTGCTGTTATCAATAAAGTACAAAATGGTAAGTTTGGTTATTTGACTACAATAGAACCAATAAAATAAAACTTTACTGGAGGAATTATTATGAATAAAGAGTTCCTACAACATATGGCTAATGGTATTTCACTAGGGAGTCTTTATGCTCTAATTGCCATTGGATATACTATGGTTTATGGAATACTAAGGCTAATTAACTTTGCCCATGGAGATATTTTTATGCTTGGTGTTTATCTAACTTTCTATGGCATAACATATACTTCCATACCTTGGTATATAGTATTTATTCTTGCTTCAGTTATTACTGGATTTTTGGGAGTGACTTTAGAGAGACTTGCTTATAAACCTTTAAGGGGTTCTCCTAGAATTACTATTCTTATATCAGCCATAGGTGCATCATTTTTATTACAAAATGCAGGAGTATTAGTATTTGGGGGAAGGCCAAAGGCTTTCCCCACTCCTGAAGTATTCAACAAGGTAATAAGTATTGGAGAAATTTCTGTGGCTTTAGTTAATTTTATAATTCCAATTGTTACACTGATTCTTTTAGTTATTTTAAACTTTTTTATTCAAAAGACAAGAACGGGAATGGCTATGAGGGCATTATCGAAGGACTATGAAGCTGCTAGTCTTATGGGCATAGATATTAATAATACAATATCTATTACTTTCTTTATAGGTTCATTTTTAGCAGCAGTAGGAGGTATTATGTGGGGAATAAAATATCCTCAGCTTATGCCTCATATGGGTGTATTACCTGGTCTTAAATGTTTTATAGCAGCAGTTATAGGTGGCATAGGGAGTATATCAGGAGCAGTCCTTGGAGGATTTATTCTAGGTCTTGGAGAAATACTTCTTATAGCATTTTTGCCTAGTTTAACAGGCTATAGAGATGCGTTCGCCTTTATATTATTAATTATTATACTCCTAGTAAAACCAACAGGTTTAATGGGAGAAAAAATAGCGGAGAAGGTGTAGCCTATGAAGAAAAACACTGTTTTTAATATAATATTAATTGCATTAGTCCTTGGTATATTAATATTGATGAATGTATTTTTGGATAATTATAAGGTAACAGTTATAAATCTTTGTGGAATCTATATAATCCTTGCTTTAAGTATGAACTTAATCAATGGTTTTACAGGGTTATTTTCTTTAGGTCATGCAGGGTTTATGGCCATAGGTGCTTATACTGTAGCTATACTTACTATGCCTGTAGCCACTAAGGAAATGAATTTTTATATGAAACCAATGGTTCCATTTTTATTAAATCTTAATATGCCTTTTATATTTGCTTTAATATCAGGTGGATTAATGGCTGCACTATTTGGATTTTTAATTGGTGCACCAGTGCTTAAATTAACTGACGATTATTTGGCAATTGCAACTTTAGGGTTTTCAGAGATTATTAGAATTGTAATTGTAAATCTTCAAAGTATAACCAACGGTTCATTGGGACTTAAAGGTATACCAAAGCTTACTATAAATAATAAACCTAACCTTTTATGGTCTTGGGGTATAGCCATCCTTATTATTGTATTTATGAATGTTCTTATGAAGGGAAGTTATGGTAAGGCTTTTAAGGCAATTCGTGAAGATGAAATTGCTGCAAGGTCCATGGGAATAAATTTATTTAAACATAAAGTCCTTAGTTTTACCATAGGTTCATTTTTAGCAGGAATAGGTGGTGGGCTTCTGGCAACATCTTTAGGAACTATAGACCCTACACAATTTAAATTTGCCCTTACATTTAATATTCTTCTAATGGTTGTTTTAGGTGGTATGGGTAATATAAATGGAAATGTGGTATCAGCCATAGTTATAACCATAGCCATGGAGGCTTTAAGGTTCTTAGATGAGCCTATTAATTTAGGGTTTACTGTAACTTCTGCATTACCAGGACTTAGAATGGTAGTGTTTTCTTTAATTTTAATGCTAGTAGTTATATTTAAAAAAGATGGATTTGTGAAAAACACCCTAGAGAAAGTGAGGGGTAAATATGCTAAAAATTAGCAATGTAACTATGAAATTTGGAGGAGTAGTTGCAGTAAATAATTTTACAGCAAATATCAACAAAGGAGAAATTGTAGGTCTAATAGGACCAAATGGTGCAGGAAAAACTACTGTATTTAATGTGGTTACAGGAGTATATAAACCTACAGAAGGGCAGGTTTTGTTTAACTCAGGAGACGAAAAAGTAATATCCACGTTGAGACCAGATGAAATAGCATATCTGGGAGTATGCAGAACTTTTCAGAATATAAGATTGTTTAAAGAACTATCGGTTTTAGATAATGTTTTTATAGGAGGACATTTAAGACTAAAATCAAATGTATTTTCTTCCATACTAAGACTTCCAAGTTATAACAGAGAAGAAAAGGAAATGTTGGAGAAGTCTAATTATCTCCTTGAAAAAGTAGGTCTATATGGTGAAAGAAATGAAAAGGCATTTTCTCTGCCCTATGGGAAACAAAGACGGCTTGAAATAGCCAGAGCTTTGGCTACAGACCCTAAGCTACTGCTTCTAGATGAACCAGCAGCAGGAATGAATCCTCAAGAAACAGGAGAGCTAATGGAATTTATTTCTGTGATTAAGGAGGAGTTTGATCTAACTATATTTTTAATAGAGCATCATATGGAAGTTGTAATGGGAATTTGTGAGAAGATATATGTGTTAGACCATGGGACTCTAATAGCAGAAGGAAATCCAGAGGAAATCCAAAATGACTCTAAAGTTATAGAAGCATATCTGGGGGTGGACTAATGCTAAGTATAAAGAACCTTCATGTTAGTTATGGCGGAATCAAGGCCCTAAGAGGAATTAATATTGATATAGCAGAAAATAAAATAGTTACTTTAATAGGTGCCAATGGTGCAGGAAAATCTTCTACTTTAAGGGCAATTATGAACTTAGTAAAGAAGGAAGATGGAAAGGTTGAATATAATGGTGATGATTTAACTAATCTTAAAACCATGGATATAGTTAAGAAAGGCATAGTCTTGTCTCCAGAAGGAAGAAGAGTATTTGCCAACCTTACTGTAGAGGAAAACCTTATTCTAGGAGCCTATACCAGAAAAGACAAAGCTGGAATAAATGAAGATATAGAAAAGATATATAACTTGTTTCCACGGCTTAAAGAAAGATCATGGCAAAAATCAGGCACTCTATCTGGAGGAGAACAGCAGATGCTTGCAGTTGGAAGAGCCATGATGATAAGACCAAAGGTACTGATGCTAGATGAACCATCTTTAGGTTTGGCACCGCTATTGGTTAAAGATATATTTGATATTATAAAGGAGATACACAGTCAGGGAAATACGATTCTATTAGTAGAGCAAAATGCAAAGAAAGCCTTAGAAATAGCAGACTATGCTTATGTATTAGAAACAGGCTCCTTAGTGTTAGAAGGAAAAGGAGAGGAACTACTGAATAATTCCAAAGTAAAAGAAGCCTATTTAGGTAGCCAATAGTAAATAAAATAACTCCGATTTCTATTAACAAAAAATCGGAGTTATTTTATTTGTAATAGTAATGTAACTTCTTTTTTGTCTTATTTGGGTATAATATAATTAACTAAAAATTTAAAATTGTCAGTGTGAATAAAAGGGGGAGATTATATGAAAAAAATTGTATCTTCATTGTTATTGGTAATTATTTTATTAACAAGTACCTTGTCTTTTGCCTCTATGGAAGATAAGCTAAGTAAACATTGGGCTAAAGATTTAGTAGATAAGGAATTCCTATCCTATTATTTTCCTTATTTTGCTAAGGATAGTTTCAGTAAATTTGAGCCAAATAAAGAGATGTCTAAGAAAGATTTTGCACTTTCATTGGCTTCACTTTTTAAAAACTATGACATAGAACCTACAAATAGTATTGTAGTAGATAGTATTTTAACTAGGAGAGAAGCAGTAGAGCTTATTGGGGAAAAACTAGTTGAATTAGAAAATATTATAGACAAAAAAGAAGAAATTCCTTTCAAAGATATTAATACAATGGACGAAGAAAGCATAGAATTATTAGTAGTACTATTTAATTTGAAGATTATTTATGGTGTTTCAAATACAGAGTTTATGCCAGATGGTAATCTAACTCAGATAGAATCCATAATAATCTTACAAAGGCTGAAAGGAGTCTTGGAAGAAATGAGAGGAATAAGAGAAGTATCATTTAATGTTTCAGGTATAGTTGAATCTTATAACAATCAAGAATCAGTAATAGTAAAGGAAGATAAGGACAAAGTATTAGTAACTATTACGAAAGAGTTTCCTACTCCAGGATATTCCCTTGGAGTTGAGAAAGTAGTAAATGGAGGAGGGAACTACAAAATATACTTGGATATTAAACCTCCAAAAGAGGGAATGATGCAAATGCAAGTTATAACCTATAAAACCATGACTATAGAGATTCCAAAGGAAGAATCTATGAAGCCACCATATATTTTTAATGTAATTGGATTAGAAAGCAATCTATTTAGAATATAGATTGCTTTTTTCATACATATAATGGTAATATTAGTGACACTAAGAAAGAAATTTGATACAATTAGTATAATGCAAAATAGATAGGTGGTGGTATTGGTGGAAATAGATGAAAAAGATATATTGAATTTAAAATATTTATCACCCAAAAAAGAATCATTGAGAGTTTCTATTATTTATTTAATCTTAAGTTTCATAGGAATGTATTTGTCATATTTATTTTTATATAAGAATAATAAGCTGGAAACATATAACTCTGTACAGTTTTACAATAGCCTAGGCTTTATAATTATAACTGATATTATAATATATTTTTCAATTTATAAAAGACTAAATAAGATAAAAGATATAAGCTCTGTTTTACATAAAAATATGGACAAATTATCTGTAGCTAAAAAAGACCTTGTAGATATGGAAGGAAAATTAAATAAAGAAAAGACCTTATCTGATAGTATATTGAAAAATTCTACTCTTGTAATATTTACTTGGGATTTAGAAGGAAGGATTACAAGCTTTAATCCTTATGGAGAAGAGATAACAGGATATAAAGAAGATGAGCTAATAGGAGAATCTTGGATAGATTTGTTTCTACAAGAAGAGGAAAAACCTAAAGTTGAAAATCTTATTAAATACATAAAAACAGGTAAATCTCTTAAAAACAGTATAGGAGATATATGGACTTCTAAGGAAGGCAGAATACTTGAGTTTATATGGACAGATTGCCCTGTCTATGATGAAAATAAGAATGTAGTTGAAATAATTTCCTTTGGTACAGATATAACAGAACAAAAAAATCTCGTAAAAAAACTAAAAGATTTGGCATACTTCGATAGTATGACTGGTCTTCCAAATAAAAGTATGTTTAAAATTGAAGGAGAAAGACTGATAGAAGAGGCAAAAGAAAAAGATATAAAACTATCACTTTTATCTATAGATATAGACGATTTTAAACAGATAAACGACGCATTGGGACATGATTTAGGTGATGAATTGTTAATCCATATATCATCTGTACTGGAAGAATTTAAAGGGGTGGATAATTATCTATATAAATTAAGTGAAGATGAATATGCCATTATTTTATATGATATAAAAGACCATAAAGATGTACAGTTAAAGACAGAGAGAATATTACAGGAAATTCAAAAACCTTGGTGTATTAATCGAGAAGAATTTATTGTGTCAGCCAGTGTAGGTATAGCAATATATCCTAGAGATGGAAGTAATTTCTCACAGATGACTAGATCCTCCAATATGGCAATGCAGCATATGAAGAATAAGGGAAAAAATGGATATACCTTCTATGAAAATAAAATGGGCAAAAGAATACTTGAAAATGCCTTTATGGTAAATCAAATAAGAAAAGCCATAGAAAAGGAACAGTTTAGTCTTCATTATCAGCCTATTATAGATATAGAAAGCAATACTATTTATGGAGCAGAGGCTCTTATTAGGTGGTTTCATCCAGAAAGAGGATATATTCCTCCAATGGATTATATACCATTAATAGAAGAAACAGGACAGATATTTGATATAACTTCTTTAGTTTTGCAAATTGGATTTAAACAAAAGATGATTTGGAATGAAAAAGGATATTCTAATCTAAAGTTATCCTTAAATATTTCAAGTAAATCTTTAGTAAATAGGAATATAAATGATGAAATAGAAGGACTTTTAAAGAGATACAATATAAAACCTAATGAAATTATATTGGAAATTACAGAAACTTCTTTTATGGATAATATAGACAATTCCATAAATGTATTGACTAAACTTGAAAAGTCAGGGATAGGAATATCTTTAGATGATTTTGGAACTGGATATTCATCTTTGGCTCAATTAAAAAGGTTGCCAGTTCACAATGTAAAAATGGATAGGGAGTTTATTAGAACTATGAAAAGGCATAGTGAAGAAGAAGTAATAGTCAAATCCATTATAGAATTGGCTCATACACTAGGTCTTAAAATAACAGCAGAAGGTATAGAAACAGAAGAACAAAAAAATATTCTTTTAGAAGGACGATGTGATTATGGTCAAGGATATTATTTATCCAAACCAGTAGAAGCAAGTTCCTTTGAAGGAATATTATTAAATTATAAAAAGGTGACAAGCTATGAGTAAAAAACGAGAAATTGCTGGAAATGCTTTGATGATTTCTATATTTACACTAATATCTAAGGGCTTAGGTTTTATTAGGGAAGTTATGATTGCTAACAAGTTTGGCTCTGGTATGGAGACAGATACTTATTTTGTAGCCATTACTGCCACTGTAATTATAATGACAACCTTAGGGGCGGCTTTAAACACTACTTTAATACCTATATTCTCCGAGATTGGTGAGAAGCATGGCAGAAGAGGTAAATTAAAATATTTAAATAATATATTAAATATAGTATTTATAATTACCATATTTATAGTAATATTTGGATATATATTTTCGCCATGGATAATTAAAGTATTAGCCAATGGATTTCAAGGAGAACAATTTGAGTTAGCTGTAAAATTAAATAGAATAGGACTTCCCATAGCTATATTTTTGGGTATTAACTATGTGTTTTCAGGGTTGCTGAATAGCAGTCAAATTTTTGGTCCTCCTGCCATATCTGGATTACCATATAATTTTGTATTTTTAATTTATTTATTTTTCTTTGCAAATGAAGGAAGTATTATAACCTTAATGATAGTTTCTGTAATAGCGGCTCTTTTACAGCTTTTAATTTTAGTACCAGCAGTTCATCATATGGGATACAGATATAGTCCAAATGTGAATTTGAGAGATAAATATTTGAAGAGGGCAATGGTACTTATAGGACCAGTTCTTATTGGTTCAGCAGTACAGCAAATAAACGTAGTTATAGATAAGACTTTGGCATCAGGTTTAATAGAAGGAAGTATATCTGCATTAAACTATGCCTCAAAGATTAATGATATGGTTATAGCAGTATTTATAATGGCAATAACTACAGTAATATTTCCAATGCTTTCTCAAGCTTTTTCACAAAATAATAATGAAAAGGTAAAAGAAATATTAGGACAGGGAGTAAATATTATACTGATTGTAACAGTGCCTGCAACTATTGGATTACTAATACTAGCAGAGCCTATGGTATACTTATTTTTCCAAAGAAATGCCTTTGATGAACTGGCCACTTATATGACAAGTCAAGCTCTTATATTTTACTCCATAGGTCTTATAGGTGCATCTCTTAGATTGATGTTAAATAGAGTATATTATTCATTACAGGATACAAAGACACCTATGATAAATGGAATCATAGCAGTAATTATAAACTTAGTGTTAAACTTAGTCTTAATAGAACCTATGGGTCATGCAGGATTGGCTTTGGCAACTAGTATATCAGCTACAGTAACTACAATTATGCTATTTGTATCCCTAAGAAAGAAAATAGGACCTATTGGGTTATTCAAATATCTTCTATGCTTTGCAAAAACTTTAGCTGCCTCCTTATGTATGGGAATAGTAGTATATTTAATATACTATAAACTAGGGGCAGTTATAGGAACTACGAAACTAATACAAATGGTATTATTACTAGGTTCTGTAGTAGTGGGGGCAGCACTTTATTTTGGACTTTGTATAGTCTTTAAGGTAAAGGAATTGGGAATGATATTTAAAAGATAGTGAATAGTGAATAGTGAATAATTTGGATGACCTTTGGTCATCCTTAGTTAAAGAGCTAATAGTTAAAAGATTAATCTTTTAACTATTAGCTCTTTTTTTTAAAACTATTCACTATTCACTATTAGTTATTCACTATAAATTATGGCAGGCTACAAAATGTCCTTTTATTCTTTCTTCAAACTTTGGTGTTTGTTTTCTGCATATGTCTAAAGCATGGGTACATCTATCTACAAATCTACAGCCTTCTTTGATATTAATTGGACTTGGTACGTCTCCGTGAAGCATTATCCTTTTTCTATTCCTTTGTATATCAGGGTCTGGTATTGGTATAGCTGATAGTAAAGCTTTTGTATAAGGATGTAGTGGATTTTTATATAGTTCTTCTGAATGGGACAATTCCATCATATGACCTAAATACATTACTCCAACTCTATCTGAAATATATCTTACCATGGATAAATCGTGGGCTATAAAAAGGTAAGTAAGACCAAATTTTATCTGTAATTCTTTCAAAAGATTAACTACCTGTGCTTGAATAGATACGTCTAAGGCTGATATAGGCTCGTCGCATACGATAAACTTTGGATTTAATGCTAAGGCTCTTGCAATTCCTATTCTTTGCCTTTGTCCTCCAGAGAATTCATGGGGAAAACGCATGGAATGTTCTTCGTTTAATCCTACTAGTTTAAGTAACTCTATTACTCTTTCTCTACGTTCCTCTTTATTTGTGTATGATTTGTGAATATCTAAAGGTTCTGCTACTATATCTTCCACAGTCATTCTAGGATTTAGGGAAGCATAAGGGTCTTGAAATATCATTTGGAAGTTCTTTCTTACTTCCCTCATTTCGTTTATGGAAAGGTCATATATATTTCTTCCATTAAATATTAATTCTCCATCTGTAGGGTCATATAGCCTTATAATAGTACGACCAGCAGTAGACTTTCCACATCCAGATTCTCCAACTAATCCAAAGGTTTCACCAGGGTATATATCAAAAGTAAGCCCATCTACAGCTTTAAGCTTTCCTTCTCCTACATCAAAATATTTTTTTATATTTTTTGCAGATATTAAAGGTACTGTCATTAGGATTCACCCCTTTCAGAGTCTTTTGCCATAGGATGATTTAACCAGCAACGACTTCTATGGGTTGCACTGCGACTATGAAACTCAGGCATATAATCTTTACATATTTTCATGGCATTTTCACATCTATCATAGAAGGAGCAACCTTTAGGTGGTATATAAAGATCTGGAGGTGTTCCGTCTATGGAGTGAAGTGGCTCGTTTCTTGACATATTTAAGCTTGGAACAGATGCAAGCAGTTTTATTGTGTAAGGATGACAAGGAGCTTTAAATATTTCATCAGTTAAACCTTCTTCCAAGATTTGTCCTGCATACATGACTATTACCTTGTCGCTCATATCTGCGACGACTCCCAAATCATGGGTTATTAAAATAATTGCCATCTCCAATTTATTTTGAATTTCCTTCATAAGCTCTAAGATTTGTGCCTGTACTGTAACATCAAGGGCTGTAGTTGGTTCATCAGCTATAAGCAGCCTTGGAGTAGATACCATTGCTAAAGCTATCATTACACGTTGCCTCATACCACCAGAAAACTCATGAGGATATTGATTGACTCTTTTTTCTGGTTCAGGAACTGCTACTAAGTTCAACATTTCTACTGCCTTTTTCTTTGCTTCTGATTTTGATAATCTTTGGTGTCTTATTAATCCTTCTACAATTTGTTTTCCTATTTTCATAGTTGGATTTAAAGAAGTCATAGGGTCCTGAAATATCATGGATATTTCATTGCCACGAACAACCTCCATTTCTTTATCAGATTTATCCAGTAGGTTTTTTCCATTGAATATTATTTGTCCATTTTTAAAAAAAGCAGGTGGCATAGGAAGCAGTTGCATTATGGAATTTGCCGTAACAGATTTTCCACATCCAGATTCTCCAACTATGGCTACAGTTTCTGAGCTTCCTACATCAAAACTAATATTTCTGACTGCTTCCACTTCTCCAAAGAAAGTTTTAAAGGATACTGATAGGTTTTTAACTTCCAGTAGTGTTTTCATTTCTCCACCTCTCTATTTACGTAGTCTTGGGTCTAGTGCATCACGAAGCCCATCACCAAGCACATTAAATCCAAACATAATAAGGGAAATAAATATGGCTGGTATAATTATTTGGTATCCGTTACCTACGGCAAGTCCTGCTAATCCATCATTCGCTAAAGAACCAAGGCTTGATTTTGGTGCTTGAAGCCCAAGTCCTAAGAAGCTTAATGTGGCTTCAGCAAATATGGCTCTAGGAATAGTAAGGGTAATATTTACTAGAATAGGTCCCAATGTATTTGGAATTATATGTTTTCTAAGTATCCATGGCTTGGTTGCTCCCAAGGATTCAGCAGCTAAGGAGTATTCTGACTCTTTAAGCTGAAGGACTTGACCCCTTACTAAAATTGCCATAGGTACCCAGTCTGTAAGAGTCATGGCAAGTATTAATACAAATAAGGAAGTGCCAGAGCCTTCACTGGAGAAGACTACTGATAAGAGAATTACTATAAGTAAATAAGGGATACTATATATTACTTCTGCAATTCTCATCATAATATTGTCAACTTTTCTTGTTGCTATACCAGAAAGTCCTCCGTATAAAATACCAATGATAAAATCAATTGTTGCAGCAAGGATTCCTATTATTAGGGAGTATCTAGCTCCAAACCAAATTCTTGTAAACTGATCCCTGCCAAGTTCGTCAGTACCGAACCAATGAATGGCATTGGGATGTAGATTGATTTTACTATAATCTTGTTCAAAATAACTATAACCGTTAATAAGCGGTCCTATAATGGACATTAAAATCATAAGAAGTATTATAGTAAGACCTACCATGGAAAGTTTATTTTGTCTCAGTCTACGCCAAACATCAGACCAATATTTTATACTGGGACGTCTGATTTTCTCTGGGTTTCTATCTTCATGAGGTACAGGGCGAAACATATCTTTTGATAAATTGATTTGATTATCCATTAGCGTCCCTCCTTGGTAAGCCTTATACGTGGGTCAATAAATATATATGCTATATCTACTAAGAGAAGCAAAACTATCAATATAATTGCATAGAAAATAGTTGTCCCCATTATAAGTGTATAATCTCTGTTATTAATTGATTGAACGAAGAATTTTCCGAGGCCAGGTATTCCAAAGATTTTTTCTATAACAAAACTACCTACTAAAAGGTTAGAGATCAATGTTCCAAGGACAGATATTATTGGGAGAACTGCATTTCTTATGGCATGTTTCAATATAACTATAGATTTAGATAATCCTTTAGATTTTGCAGTTTTGATATAGTCTTGACCTAAAATTTCTAACATACTGGAACGCATAAGCCTTGCCATATAAGCCAAAGGCATTAAAGACAAAGCCACTGCTGGAAGGAAAGTATGTTTAAATTCTCCCCAACCTCCAATAGGAATCCAACTAACATTTTTAGCTACAAATTGAATAAGTATTGTACCCATTATAAAGCTAGGGACAGAAATACCTATAATGGCTATTATCATAGAGATATAGTCTGGAAACTTATTTTGATATAATGCAGCTAATGCGCCTAAAGCTGGTCCAAATATTAATGCAATAAATAGGGCTTCTAAACCTAAATAAGCTGAAACTGGAAAGCCTCTACGAATCATATCATTTACAGTTTCAACCTTTGATTTCATAGAGTCTCCAAAATCTCCTTTTAAAAGATTTTTTAGATAGATAATATATTGTTCTGGAAGTGGTTTATCTAAACCATATTTTTTCTGTAGATTTTCATAAACTACCTGAGGCATTTTACCTTCCTTTCTGAAAGGGTTACCAGGAATGGAGTGCATTAAAAAAAATGTAATAGTTATAATAGCCCAAAGAGTAATGGCAGACATAATAATTCTTTTGAAAAGGTACTTTTTCAATTTTTTCCCTCCTTATATAGTAGGGCGAGCTAGGCTCGCCCGTACCTTTATTTATTTATATCAGCATAAGTCAGCTTTGGATAGTTTACCAATGGCTTATATACACCTGTTACATAGGATTTTTGTGCATATGGTTGTGTATAGAAATAAACAGGCACTATAGGCATATCTTCCATAACAATCTGTTCTGCTTTTCTCATTGCATCAAAACGCTCATTAGGATCAGGGCTAGTTTTGGCTATTTTCACCAATTGGTCGTATTCAGGGCTATTATATTTTGCATCGTTGAAAGAGGAGTTGCTTTCCCATAGTTCAATAAATGTAATAGGGTCCATATAGTCTCCAATCCAACCAGCACGGGATATATGATAGTCTCCAGCTTTTTCTCTATCAAGCTTAACTTGGAAATCAACGTTTTCTAGCTGGATTTCAATACCTAAATTAACTCTCCACATTTCCTGTGCTGCTTGAGCAATTTTTTTATGAGCCTCAGAAGTATTATATAGAATGACTATATTTTTAAAGTCTTCTATTTTCATACCTTCTTCAGCTAAACCTTCTAGGAATAACTTTTTACCTTCTTCCACATTATATTCTACTAGTTTTCCTACAGCATCACGATATTCTTTACCATTTTCATCAGGTAGTCCAAAAGGAACAACACCTTCAGCAGCAATTTGACCGCCTTGAGCAATCTTATCAACTATAGTTTGGCGATCTAAAGTCATAGACAGCCCTCTTCGAACCTTAATATTGTTAAATGGTTTGACTTTAGAGTTTAAATTATAGTAATAAGTACCAACCTCAGCACCTATGATTAATTCAGGGTTATTATTATCCTTCATTTGAGCTACTACAGCCTGTGGCAATGGAGTTAAGAAATCATAATCTCCACCTTCGTATTTTTGCCATGTAGTATTTTCATCATCAATAATATCAAAATCTACTCCATCTAATTTGACACTGGCTGAATCATAATAGTTTTCATTTTTTCTAATTTTAATAGTAGCATTATGCTCCCATTCAGTTAAAGTAAATGGTCCATTGGACACATGAGTACTGGCATTCTTTGCCCAATCAGGATCAGACTCTACAACTTTTTTATTTACAGGATAAAGTGTATAAAATGCTGTTAATTCTAAGAAGTATGCAGTAGGTGCTTCAAGAGTTACTTCAAGTGTTTTGTCATCTAAAGCTTTAACTAATACATCATCAACTGTTCCTTCCCCAGTATTGTAAGCTTCGCCACCTTTAATATAATAAAGTTGATGTGCATAGTCTGAAGCTAATTCGGGGTCTAAGGCTCTTTTCCATGCAAATTCAAAGTCATGGGCAGTAACAGAGTCACCATTTGACCATTTAATATCATCACGGAGAGTGAAGGTATAAGTCAAACTGTCATCTGAGATCATATATTCCTCTGCCATACCAGGAACAACTTTTAAGTCTGGATCAATTTTCATTAACCCTTCAAATGTATGGTCTAATACCCAAGATTCATGGGTTCCTTGAGCCAACGCAGGGTCCAATGAACCTGGTTCACTGCCATTGTTTGTCCTTAAAATCTTTGCTTCTTTTTTACTTTCACTAGGTGGTGTAGCAGATGAATCTGTACTTGGTGTATCTGTAGGTTCCTTTACTTCATCTCCACCTTTAGGTACACAGCCAGTGATTAATAAGGCTATTACAAGTAACAGGCTCATTATTACTATAAAACTTCTCTTCATATTAAAGCCCCCTTTTAAATATTTAAAGTAATACTTAAGTAATTATATTTATTTTTCAAAAGGAATAGAACTTTAAAGAAATAATAAAACAACTCCGATTTTTAAAGTTAGTTTTAAAAATCGGAGTTGTTTTTAAGATTTCTTTTTTTTATAACACCTATAGTTAAAGTAAGTAAAGGAATTATGAATTGAAATGGTATAACATAGTACTGATAAAAGCTAATAAATCTTGCCATATCCATAGTACTTTTAAAAATAAATCTAGATAAGATTACCATTATAATACATAGGATAATGAGAAATCTTTTATGTTTTTTATGTTAAAGAGCTTTATAAACCCAAGGGATGCAGCATATAAATAAGTTGTAGCCTTTGCAAAGCTAGTCAATGTTAGATTTGAGGAAACAATGATTTCGATTCTTTGAATAAAATTAGAAATCGTTATTATGGAGGTAGCAAAGTCAGATCTAAAAAGTACATTATTTACGTTTGGAAAACCTAATAATAAAATATTTCTAAAGACATTAATGAATAGAAAAAAGCCACCTATGAGAATACCATGGATATATACCTTAGTAAAATCATTATTGTCATCAGCATAGGCCGAAAATACTAAGAATACTATAGTTTCAGCAAAGGGGAAAGTAATAAATAAATAACTATTAACCATGACTGGCTTTAATCCATTATACAGTATGGGCATAAGATAGGAATAATCAAATTGATTGAATCCTAAAATGATTGTAGTAATAATCAAAAGTATAACAATAGGTAGAATTAGTTTCGCCCATGTAGAAAAAGCAGAAAGACCAGCATTTATAGTATAAATAATAAGAATCCCTGTAGTATATTGAGAAGTATCAGGTAAAGAGGCTACTTGAATATATTCTGTCATAGATCTTAAAATCATAGTGGCTAGATGAAAAAAATGAAAGCTATAAGCCAAAATAAAAAACTTACCTAAAACTTTACCATATGTCTTTATAAAAATATCAAAGAGCCCCATTTTAGGGAATAACTTTGCTATTTTGCCATATATAAGTGCAAGAGGCATAGACATTGCTATTGCTATTAAAATAGAAATCCAAATATCTTCTTCTCCATGGATATTTCCAACGAATATTAGAGAAGTTCCAAATATAAATATAACCATCAATGATTTATACTGTGAGCTACTAATTTTTTTATTTTCCATCAATTTTACCACCTCTTAGGGTTACTGTTTTTCTGTTATATTTTTAAATAGGTTTCCACTACCTCTAATATGAATATCTGCATCTACATCTATATCTAATTCTTTAAAAATACTATCCCAATTAGTTTCAATTTCCTTCCATAAATCAGGCATTCTCTGTTTTACTATATTGCCAAATCCAAATATATCTAACCCATAATCAGTTTGTATAGTTTTAATAAATTGAAGAATATCATCTTCCAGTGATGTTTCAGCTATAGTTTTAATTCTATTAATACTATTTTCATGAAGAGTATCTATTTGCCCATTTGTTTCTCCTATGCTTACTATGGTTTTTATTTTAATTTCCATGACCAGTTGATTATTTACTATCTTTGGTCTAACTTTTGTTTTATTTTTAAATATCTCTAAGGAGATAGTAGTATTTGAAATATCAAAAATAAAAAGTCCACCTTTAATTTCATTTCTAATAAAACGAAGACACTTAATATCATCTAGTCCTAAAAATCCCTCTAATGTATCTTGTTTGAAAATAGCACCACCAGATAGTACGATGGTTTCTAATCCTTCATTTACTTCCATACTAACAGTAGGAATTACAGGATATAATCCTGGAGTTCCTATATGATTAGCTAATTGATAAACAGAAGTATTGGGAACTTTAGATAGTTGGTCATTAGAAACAATCATGGTGTCTATTTCAAAGGAACGAATATCAGTAGATACAGATTTGAGATGAAGTATTTCATTGGCAGTATACTCATCAGAAACCACCATATACATATTGATTCTAGGCTCCGCGTCTCTAAATATGAAATCTATTATAGGTATAATACCATCCTTAGCCACATCCTTACTCACTATGACTACTGACGTATGTCCAAAATATAATTTCTTTGCCGTAAGATTAATCATATTTCTAATACAATCAAAAATTGATTTTCCTTCTGTACTCAATTTTAATGAAACAAACTTTGGTTCTTTATTAGACTCATCTACATCTATGATTTCTACAGTCAATTTGTAGCCAATAGGACTTTTATCTATGGCTATTCCAGCTACGGGAGAGAGCTGTTCAATTTCTTTATAGCTTCCACAACCTGTAACAAGGCTTAAAATCATAAATATAATTAGTATAAAAATAAAAGATTTATTCATGGTTTTTACCTCCATTACTACGAATATGGTTATTTGTCATATATCTAGGTCTAAGCCTCATATACCATGCAGGAAATCTTACGGCTGTATCTTTTAAACTTTGCATATTAAATGTAGTTAAATTTGACATATATGGTATGCCAAAGGAGTCAAGCTTAAATAAATGAATAAGGAGAAATGTCATTCCTATAATATATCCATATAGACCTAAGATAGAAGAAAGAAAAATCAGGGCTATTTTTATAACATTTGAAGCACCATTTAGATTCGGAGTTATTAAACCAGCAATTCCAGACATTCCAACTACAATAATTATTGGAGCACTAACAAATCTTGCATCTACAGCTGCAGTTCCTAGAACTAATGCTCCTACTATAGATAATGCTTGCCCAATAAATGAAGGCATTCGTGCTCCTGCCTCCCGAAGTTCCTCAAATACTATTAGTAGTCCAGTAAGCTCTAAAATTGTAGGCAATGGGGTAGATATTCTAGAGGCATAAATACTCATCATAAGTGGAGTAGGAATAAACTCTTGATGCTGGGTTACTAATGCTAGATATATGGGGGGAATACTTATGGTAGAAAGGAACCCAAATATACGAAGAATCCTATTTATAGATGAAAAATAATAATTTAAACTATAATCATCAGCAGATTGGAAAAGCTCTATAAAAATATAAGGTAGAGTCATGACTACAGGAGAACCGTCAACTAAAACTGCAATTCTCCCTTCCAAAAGTTTTGACGCTACTACATCTGGTTTTTCCGTACTTCCAGTGGTTTCAAATATAGAAAAAGGTTCTTTGTCAATATACTCTTGAATATATTTCACATCAAGGATTCCATCAATTTTAATGGCATTTAATTGACTGTATAGGTTCTCTAAAATTTTCTCCTCTGCTAACCCCTCTATATAAGCTATACAAATATCTGTATTGGTTATATCTCCAATGGTCATAAAATTAAATTTTAATTTATTTGATTTGATTTTCCTTCTAATCATAGACAAATTAACCATTAAACATTCATTAAACCCTTCCCTTGGACCACGAAGGGCTTTTTCTACAGTAGGTTCTTCAATATTACGGGTTTGCCAACCTTGACTTTTTATAATAAGACAATTGTTTTCGCATTCTAAAAATAGAGCAGTATTTCCCATTAGAACTGCATCAACTAATTTAGATATATCTTTAGTTTTTTCAGAGGAGCATGACATAATAATTTGATCTTGGAAAGTGTCCATTTGGTTTAAATTAGATGAAATCCTATTTGTAATAATAGGTTTTATTATATATTCACTGATTATATTTTCATCAACCATTCCATTAATAAAAAATATACAGCAAACCATATTGGGATTAAATTGGTTTTGAAGTTTTTTTATTTTTAAAGTATTATCGTCTTTAAATATTTCCTTCATTAAATTTATATTTTCATCTAAAGAGTAAGATATATTATAATCTTGTAAATTTTTCATAATATCCACAACCTTATATAAGTTTATTTGTTAGCTTTACCAAATAGAGTATTTTTATGTTGTCTTATATAAAATTAAATCTATGATGAACCAATGGATTTTATTTGAATATACTATATTGAGTTATAATTCAATTAAGGGAGGTAATAATATGTTTTGTCCAAATGGAATGCCTTATACTATTAAGGCGGGAGATACATTTTATAGAATAGCTCAAACCTACGGTATAACTGTAGATGCTCTAATGCAAGCTAACCCAGGTGTAAATCCAGATAGATTATTTATTGGTCAAGTAATTTGTATACCAACATCAGGACCTACTCCACCACCGACACCAGGAAGTTGTCCTACTTTAAGACAAGGAAGCAGAGGGGCTGATGTAGTAAGACTTCAACAACTTTTATTAGGTCATGGATTTAATCCAGGTGCTATAGATGGTATATTTGGTCCGAATACTCATTCAGCTGTTGTGGCTTTCCAAAGAAGTAGAGGACTTACACCAGATGGAATAGTAGGAATAAATACTTGGACTGCATTGGGAGTAAATTGTTCTGGAGGACCGACACCGGGACATTGTCCAGCAGGAACTTTTGCTTATACTATTAGATCAGGGGATACTCTTTATATCCTTGCACAAAGATACCGTACTACAGTTGATGCAATAATGCGTGTAAATCCAGGGATAAATCCTAATAATTTACAAATAGGTCAAGTAATTTGTATACCTCAACAATAAAATAGAGAACCTAAGGTTCTCTATTTTTTATTCAAAAAACCTTCCAAATAATTGACTTATTTTTTTATATAAGATAAACTATTAGGATAGACTATAGTAAACGAAATTTTTAAATTGACTATATGAAATATTTTGAGGAGGTTTTGGTAAAGTGCCAACTAAATATATATTTGTTACTGGTGGTGTAGTTTCATCTTTAGGAAAGGGAATTACTGCTGCTAGCTTGGGACAACTTTTAAAAAGCAGAGGACTTAGAGTTACTATTCAAAAATTTGATCCTTATATAAATGTGGATCCAGGAACAATGAGTCCATATCAACATGGAGAAGTATTTGTTACAGATGACGGAGCGGAGACAGACTTAGATTTAGGTCACTATGAAAGATTTATTGATGTAAATTTAAGTAAAAATAGTTCAGTAACTTCTGGTAAAATTTATTGGTCTGTACTTAATAAGGAAAGAAAAGGGGAGTATGATGGAAGAACAGTTCAAGTAATTCCCCATATAACAAATGAAATCAAAGAAAGAATCATAAGAGCATCTAAGGAAAGAGATGTAGATGTTGTGATCACTGAAATAGGTGGTACAGTAGGAGATATAGAGTCTTTACCTTTCTTAGAAGCTATTAGACAGATTAAATATGATGTAGGTAAGGAAAATGTAATGTATCTACATGTGACTTTAGTTCCATATTTATCTAAAGCTGGAGAACTAAAGACTAAGCCTACACAACATAGTGTAAAGGAATTAAGAGGTCTTGGAATTCAACCTGATGTTTTAATCTGTAGAACCGAAGTTCCTATTGCTAAGGATTTAAGGGATAAAATAGCCTTATTCTGTGACCTAGACCCATCAGAAGTAATAGAGAATAGTGATGCCGATACTATATATGAAATTCCTTTAATGCTTGAAAAGGAAGGACTTCCACAATTAGTTATAAATCACTTGAATTTACAATGTAATGAGCTAGATTTAACAGAGTGGAATAAAATCGTTGAAAGAGTAAATAATCCTCAAGGTCATGTGACTATTGGTCTAGTGGGTAAGTATGTTGAACTGAAGGATGCTTACTTATCTGTATCAGAATCCTTATGTCATGGTGCTATTGCCAACAATATAAGTGTAAGTATAAAATGGATTCATGCAGAAGAAATAAATGATGACAATGTAGAAGAACTTTTATCTGATGTAGATGGAGTTTTAGTTCCTGGTGGTTTTGGAGATAGAGGAGTAGATGGAAAGATTTCTGCTATAAGATATGCTAGAGAAAACAAAGTCCCTTATTTAGGTATATGTTTAGGTATGCAGTTGGCAGTTGTAGAATTTGCTAGGAATGTGGCGAATCTAAAGGATGCACATAGTTCAGAATTAAATTCACAAACAGATTATCCAGTTATTGATTTAATGCCAGAACAAAAGGATATAGATACATTAGGAGGTACATCTAGATTAGGATTATATCCTTGTAAAATTAAGGAAGATAGCAAGGTTTTTGAAATATATAATGATGAAATTATATATGAAAGACATAGACATAGATATGAATTCAACAATGAATATAGAGATATGCTTATTGAAAATGGTTTAGTTATATCTGGTACATCTCCTGATGAAAGATTAGTAGAGATAATAGAATTGAAAAATCATCCATGGTTTGTAGCAGTTCAATTCCATCCAGAGTTCAAATCAAGACCAACGAAGGCACATCCATTATTTAGAGAGTTTATTAAAGCAACTATGAAAGATAATGAATAACTAATAGTTCCGATTTTTGATCTAAATATTATTATCCACTGTGAATAGTAATTACTAAATCAAAAATCGGAATTACTGTAAATAAAGGAGGTTATGAAAATGAAAAGTGTAAAATTGAGAAAAGGCATGACCACTATTTTAGCTTCAGCAATATTAATATCAGGGATTCCAAGTTATGGTGCAGCACCAAGATTTAAAGATGTTCCTGCCAGCCATTGGGCTTATAGTTATGTAGAGAATATGGCAAAGTTAGGCTATATTTCAGGAACTACCAGTACAACATTTTCTCCTCAAGGAAGTTTAAACTTTGATGCAGCTATGAGTTTAGTTGCTAGACTTTCTAATCCTAGTGAAGCAGAAAGAACTAAAGCTTTAGATGGTTATGATGATTTATTAAAGGAATTGAAGATAGAATCATGGGCAAAAGAAGGACTAGCTGTTTGTCTACATAGAGGTATAATTACTGAATCCCAATTAAGAGATGTAAGTAAAAAAGGTCTTGTAAAAAAACCTATTAAAAAAGTAGATATAAGTGAGTATTTAGTAAAAGCCATGGGTTTAGAAGATGAAGCTCAAAGTAAATTAATTGTAGCTTTGCCATTTAAAGATGTACTTAGTATTGAAGCACGTCAAGCTAAATATGTACAGGTATTACTTGATGCAGGAGTTTATGATGCTAAGGGAAATGGAGATGGTACTTTCAAGCCAAATTCTTCTTTAACAAGAGATGTAATGGCAAAGATGATGTCAACTGCATATGATTATATGGAGAATAATGGAATATCAACTACTCCAACTAACCCTACTTCACCAGAGACACCAGACTCAACAGAAACAGACAGTGTAAATGGACAGATAAAGATACTTACTGAAGGAGGAGCAGAGAAGCTTGTAACAATTACAGATAAAGTAAAGGGACAGGCTACTTATAGATTATCAAATACATCTGTAATAACTGTAGATGGTAAAAGTGCTTCTTATGCTTCTTTAACTGAAGGACAAGAAGTAGAACTAGAATTAAAGAGAAACACAAATCAAATAGTAAGTCTTAAAGCTAAATCCATAGAAGAAAGTGTATCTGGTAAGATTAAATCCATAAATGCTACTGGTCTAAGGATGACTTTAGAATATACAGAAGGAAGCAAAACTCTTTCTAAGGAATTTAATGTAGATAAAAATGTAGAAGTATATTTAAATGATAAATCTGCAAGTTTAAAGGACTTAAATGAAGGAGATTTAATAGAGGTAAAAAGTAGCAATAATGTAATCTACGATATTGAGGCTATAAGCAAAATCAAGAAAGTAGAAGGTATTATAAAGGAAATAACTAAGGTAAAAGATAGTAAAGATGGAGAATATGATATTACCATAGTGGATGATAAGGATAATGTATATGAGTTTATAATAAACGATAAATCTTATATAACTAGAAACAATAGAAAAGCAAAAGCAGAGGATTTAAAAGTAAAAGACGATGCTTATGTTGAAGCTGAATACAACATAGTAAAAGATATAGATGCTGAAGTAGTTAAGAAAAATATAAAAGGTCAAATTGTAGAACAAAGTACTAGGCTTCATCAAAGCATAGAAATAACAGTATTAAACCAAGATACTAAAAAAGAAGAAAAGTATGCTTTAAGTAAAGATGTGTATATTAGAGTAGATAAGACAGTTACAAGTCCAATAGATTTAAAAACAGGATATTATATAGAAGCTGTTACAGAAGGTGATGAAATCATTGAAATATCAGCAGACTCTAAAGGACTGGAATCTACTTTACTAGGTAAAATTGATTATATCAACACTAGAAATATGGAGATAATTTTGATTATAGAAAACACAGATTTAGATGATTCAAAATATGGTGATGAAATAACAGTACGTGTTAAAAAAGATGCTATTATAGCAGATAGATCACTTAAAGCCATTTCTCTATCACATTTGGGAAGAGGAGATAAGATTCTTATAGCAGGAACTTATGATGGATTCTATTTTGTAGCAGATACTATACAATTAAGATAATAAACCTTGGGGAACTTTAAGTTCCCCAATAATTAAAAAACTAATAATTGGAAGGCAATTCCAATTATTAGTTTTTTTATCTTTTAAACTATTCACTTTTCACTCTTAGTTATTCACTGTTTTTATTCCGTTCTGATCGCTTCTAATGCTGATAGATTCATGGCACGTCTTGCAGGGAAGTATCCTGATACTATTCCTATAAGAGCCGAAAACACCATAGATGCAAGTATTAACCATAGGGGTATTATGGATATTTTAGTG
The DNA here is from genome assembly GCF_009695605.1 of Tissierella pigra. GTDB lineage: Bacteria > Bacillota > Clostridia > Tissierellales > Tissierellaceae > Tissierella > Tissierella pigra. Next base: position 108,985 of record NZ_VUNQ01000002.1, on the reverse strand, counting down.
GAACCAGAGCCAATGGCTGCACCAAATTTCACACTAAGCTTATTTATAACGAAGGATATTAAATAGGAAAACCCTACTCCAAATACTCCGCCTGTAAGTCCAATTAAGGCTGACTCAAATAAGAATAATCTCTTTATATCCTTTAAGGAGGCACCTATTACTTTCATTATACCTATTTCCTTAGTTCTTTCATAAATACTCATTACCATGGTGTTTGTAATACCTATGGCTGCAACTAGTAATGATACTGCCCCAATTCCACCTAGAACTGCTTGAATTACTGCGGCTTGTTTTTTCATAGATTCTAGTTCATCATTTAAACTATAAGCCTCATAGCCCATGTCCTTAATGGTTGTTTGCACTTCTTGGACATTTTTCATGTCATTTACTTTAACGTTTATTTGATCATATCCACTATTCTTTTTACCTGGTTGTGGTTTTTGATTTTCTGATTTTTCTTTTTCTTTTATAAGTTGTTGTAAATCTTTAAGAGGCATATATATTCCATAGTTGGTTTCCCAGTTTCCCTCTGTTAAAACTCCGGCTACTTTAATTTTATATTCCTTATAATTTACCTTTTGCTCTCCTGGAGTAGACCAGCCATAGTTAGGATCTAGTGTTAGAGTCATTCTATCCTTCATAAGATTGATTTTTGGTTCTCTATAGGTTCTTGCCTTAGGTTCGTAGAAATTATTCTGCATTTGACCTCCAAATACTACAGTAAGGGTATCCTTATTGTTTAAAAGTCTACCTTCAGCAGCTTCGAATCCAAAGTCTTCCATGGAATCAGGGTCTATTCCTTTAATGGAACCTGATGCAACATATCTTCCATTTATAATAGAACCATAAACTTGAAGTGTAGGGCTTACGGCTACTACATTAGTCAAAGTCTTAAAGGATGCTACGGCTTTATCATCTAAAGGCATTTCTTTTTTCCCAGGTTGGGGAGCCTCCCAACTTTTACGAACATTGACGGTAGTTAAACTACCCCACTGGGCAATTTGTTCTTCAAAGGCTTTACTCATTCCAAATCCTAGACTAAGCATTACTATAATAGAACTTGCACCTATGATTACTCCAAGGACTGTAAGAAAGGTTCTTAGTTTTCTTCTCCACAGATTTTTAAATCCCATTACGAATAAATCTATATTACTCATCTAATGCTTCTTCCTTTTGTTTTTTCTTTTTCTTATAAAAGAAATATCCGCCAACAGATGCTGCCACTATGGCTAAAATAGACCATAGCCATTTTGAAGTAAGGATTCCTTTAATTCCACCTTGATTCATATTATCTTCTGGTGGGAATTCTCCGGGAAACTCCTCTGCTGGAGGCATATCCGTTACATTTAGTGTAAATTCTTTTCTTAATTCTTGAGGTTGACCTGTGGAGTCCTCATATGTGAAAACTACTGCTCCAGTTAACTCTCCTGGTGCATTTGGAATTACCGTTCCTTCAAAATATTCACTGCCACCACTATCAAAATTACCTACATAATAGCTTCCATTTTCTGTTTGGAAATCTCCTTCTAATTTAACCATCATATTATATAATGTAACTTTACCTGTATTATAAAATTCTAAAGACACAGGTAAAGGCTGACCTACTGATGCTTCAGGATAAACACCTAGTTCGCCAGTTTCAAGTCTTGATTGTTGTACTACAGGTACTCCTATTAACTCAACATCTTTTAATTCTGTACCATCGTTATCTTCATATTCAAAGTTAGCTGTTATAATATGAGTTTTTGCCACAGCATCGGGAACTGTAAACATAGTAATGGTTTTTTCTACTCTGCCTTTAGGGGCTATGGAGTCAATATAGAATGTATTGGAACTATCTACTGGTGTAAATGCAGAACTGCCAGCTTTCTGATTATCATTACTTCCAGCTGCTTCTGCTGTTAAAAATATTTTTATATTTTTAACAGTTTTTTTACTAGATGTATTATAGAAGGAAAGAGTCATTTCAAAGTTTTCTCCTGCCTTAACTAGCTGTGGGTCAAAACTATATTTGTCTATGATTAATTTTGGTTTTCCTTTAGTTGGATCACCTTTTTCTGGAGCTACTACAAATACTCCAACAAATTGATTTACAGTATCTTCTTTTCCTAAATCGTCTGTATATCTAACTGTGATTTCTATAGGATAGTTTTTAGTTTCAGCTGCCTTTGTACTTAAAAATTTAAACTCTAAGTCTTGAGAATCCTGTGGAGCCAGTGAATTTAATTTTACTATACTTACAGATTTAGGCACTACTCCTGATGGATCTGTACTTTTAGCTTCCACGATTATATCTTTTGCATCTGATTGACCTTGGTTTCTAATACTAAAGCCTACAGTTATTTCTTTGTTTTGTCCAATTGAACCTGTTGGATAATTTAGTTTCTCAATTATTAAATTAGATGATTGACCTTGATTTCCAGCAACTGTTATAAAGAAATTACTTTCATCAGTTATGGTTTCACCTTTTTTATCTTTATAAGATAAGATTAGTTTTAGCTCATGATTTCCAGAGGATATTTTTTTTGATGATTTTAATTCAAAATACACATATTTTTTACCTCCAGAATTTATAGATTGTATAGTTTTACTATTAACTCCATTGGCTAAGGCAAATCCTTCTCCAGATAGTCCGCCTAAAGATACTTTAATGTCTTCTGCTGTAGCATTACCGTTATTTGCTAAATTAAATCCTACTGCAATAACTTCCCCTGCTTGGACAGTAGACGAAGGCATTATATCTACTTTATCTACTATAAGTTGAGATGAAGTTTTATCCTGAGTAACACGTATATTTATAGTTCCTTTTGTAGTGTATTGCTTTGGTTGTACAATTTCTTCTTCGTATTTATCGTTGCCATCGTCATCTTTTTCAGGTTTACCATCTTTATCTGTAACCTGTATTTTACGATAATCAGGTTCACCATAGTAAGTGATTTCAATTGGTAAAGAATAATTTTTTCCCTCTGCATCTGGGTCTATTTTTACTCTATATGATAAAGTTCCACTTTCACGATCTCTCATGCTTCGTATACTATCAAAGGAAGAACCATCTACATATACCATTCCAGTAGAGTCTCCACTAAGGTTTCCAGTAACATCTGTTGCATAGCCATATCCTGTGTTTTTAAGGTCTACAGATATGGATATACTTTCACCGGGCTTACCTTGGTAAGTAGTTGAATTGGAAATTATTATATTAGGGTCACCTCTATAGGCAAATCCCATACTTGGAACTTGTAATATAACCAAGATTGCTGCTAAAAAAATACTTAAAAATCTTTTCATCTAATTTGCTGCCCCCTTTATTATGTTTTCATTTTCTATGATTTTTTCTATATGTCCATCCCTAAGACTAACTACTCTATGGGCATAGTCTGAGATCTCTACATCATGGGTTACTATTATTAAGGTTTGTTTAAGGTCATAGGCCATACCAGTGATTAAATCCATGATTTCCAGTGTAGTTTTAGTATCTAGATTTCCTGTAGGCTCGTCTGCAAATACTATGTCAGGTTTGCCTACAAAGGCTCTTGCAATACTTACTCTTTGCTGTTGTCCCCCACTCATTTCAGATGGTTTGTGATGAAGTCTTTTCTCTAAACCCACGTCGATTAAGATTTTTTTTGCTAATTTTTCTCTTTCAGATTTAGGTACTCCTTGAAAGGTAAGACCTAAACTTACGTTTTCTAAAGCTGATAAAGTTGGAATCAAATTATAGGACTGAAATACGAAGCCTACATATTTTTGACGAAACTTGGTTATGTCTCTTTCATTCATTTTGTGTATTTTATATTTCCCTATGGTTATTTCACCCTTAGTAGGTTTTTCGAGTCCAGCCATCATATTTAATAATGTAGATTTACCTGAACCAGATGTACCTAAAAGACATATAAATTCCTCTTTTTTTATGGATAGACTCACGTCATCTAAAGCAATAATTTTTTCGTCTCCCATTTTATAGACTTTTCTCAAATTTTTTAATATAATTAAATCATTCAAAAATAGATTCACCTCCAATTAAATACTATTAATTATATTTTATCATAACATGTAATATTAAATAGTTACAATATTATTAAAGTTTAATGTTGAATATTACTATTTATTAAGAATTCTAAATCTGAATTGTGAACTGATTATCAATATGATATAATAAACTTAAATAAAATTTCTCAAGGGGGTTCACTATGGAAAAAGCTATGATTAGACTTAGAATGAGTACACAAGATGCTCATTATGGTGGAAACTTAGTAGACGGTGCTAGAATGTTGGCATTATTTGGAGATGTTGCTACGGAGTTACTTATTAGACATGATGGAGATGAGGGGCTGTTTGTAGCTTATGATAAAGTAGAGTTTACAGCACCAGTATATGCAGGAGATTATATTGAAGCAGTAGGGGAAATTGTAAAAGTAGGAAATACTTCTAGAAAGATGGTATTTGAAGCTAGAAAAGTAATAGTACCAAGAAAAGATATAAGTGATTCTGCTTGTGATTTGTTAGAGGAACCAATAGTAGTATGTAGAGCAGAAGGAACTTGTGTAGTACCTAAGGATAAAATAAGAAAATAAAGAAAACAGTTAATAGTAAAAAGTTTGGGGTAATGCTTTTGTGTTTTTAACTATTCACTATTAGTTATTCACTAATAATAAAGGGGGCGTTTTTATGGAAAAATTAATCATTACAGCTGCTATTTGTGGTGCCGAGGTAACTAAGGAAAATAATCCAGCAGTTCCTTATACTGTAGAAGAAATAGGTAGAGAAGCAGAATCAGCTTATAAAGCAGGGGCTAGTATAATTCACCTTCATGTTAGGGAAGATGATGGAACACCTACTCAAGATAAAAATAGATTTAAGGCTTGTATGGATGAAATATTAAGAAGATGCCCAGATGTTATAATCCAACCTTCCACAGGTGGAGCAGTTGGTATGACTGATGAAGAAAGACTTCAACCAACAGAACTAGGGCCAGAAATGGCAACCTTAGACTGTGGTACTTGTAACTTTGGTGGAGATGAAATATTTGTAAATACTGAAAACACTATAAAAAACTTTGGTAGACTTATGATTGAAAGAGGAGTTAAACCAGAGGTTGAAGTATTTGATAAGGGTATGATTGACTATGCCATTAAATATGCTAAACAAGGATTTATAAAAGAACCAATGCACTTTGACTTTGTATTAGGAGTACAAATGGCAGCAAGTGCAAGAGATTTAGTATTTATGGTAGAAAGTATACCACAAGGCTCTACTTGGACAGTAGCAGGTATTGGCAGACATGAATTTCCTATGGCAGCTATAGCAATAGCTATGGGTGGTCATGTTAGAGTAGGTTTTGAAGATAATGTATATATAGACAAGGGAGTATTGGCTAAATCTAATGGAGAATTAGTAGAAAGAGTTGTAAGAATTGCAAAAGAATTAGGACGAGAAATAGCTACTCCAGATGAAGCAAGAGAAATACTAGGTCTAAACAAAAGATAAAAAATAACTCCGATTTCTGGTGATACTGGAAATCGGAGTTATTTTGGAATAAGGAGGAAGGATATTATGGAAAAAAGAGTAGTGATTGCCTTAGGAGGAAATGCTATACTTCAACCTAAGCAGGAACCAAACTATGAAACTCAATTGGAAAATGTAAGAAAAAGCTGTGAAGTACTTGCAAAGCTCGTAGAAGAAGGTTATCAGCTAATAATCAGTCATGGAAATGGACCACAGGTAGGTAATCTCCTTAGACAAAATGAGGAGGCTAAGGAAGTCGTACCTCAAATGCCATTAGATGTACTAACTGCTGAAACTCAAGGATTCATTGGATATATGATTCAACAATCATTAAAAAATGAACTAAACAAATTGGGGATAAATAAAGAAGTTATAACTTTAGCCACTAGAGTGGAAGTATCAAAGGATGATGAAAAGTTTAAAGACCCAAGTAAACCTATAGGTGCATTTTATACAGAGGAAGAGGCTTTAATTTTGAAAGAAGAAAAGGGATGGCTATTAAAAGAAGATTCAGGAAGAGGATTTAGAAGGGTAGTAGCTTCACCTAAGCCTATAGGAATTTTAGAAAAGGAAGTAATAAAAAAATTAGTGGATGATGATGTTATTGTAATCGCAGGAGGTGGAGGAGGTATTCCAGTAATTAGAGAAGAAAATGGAACATATTCTGGAATAGAATCTGTAATAGATAAGGATTTAAGCAGCTGTAAATTAGCAGAGGAAATAAACGCAGATATATTTATGATTTTAACAGATGTAGATAATGCTTATATTAATTATGGAAAACCTGAACAAAAATCCATAGAAAAAATTCAGGTATCTGAACTTATGAACTATATAGAAGAAGGACATTTTGCTAAGGGAAGCATGGGTCCAAAGATAGAAGCCGCTCTACAGTTTGCGAAAACTGGTGGAAAATCCCATATATGCTCACTATTCCAAGCTAGGCAGTCATTAAAAGGAGAAAGCGGAACCATAATATCTAAGTAAATAGTTTGAATTTGTAGCTGTAATACTTTAGAAATTTGATATAATAGTATATAATAAGAAAAGTTCATTGAAATATTTATTGAGGAAGCTTTTCTGGAAACTTGTTTATGGAGAGTTTTTAATTTAGGTAATAAAGAGGTGGAATTTACCTATTTATTATAATGAAAATGGAGGTTGTATTAATGTTAGTTACGGGAAAAGAATTATTGTTAGATGCACAGAAAAAAGGATATGCTGTAGGAGCTTTTAATATTAATAATATGGAGATAATTCAAGCTATTATTGAAGCAGCAGAGGAAACTAATTCTCCAGTTATACTTCAAGCTAGTCAAGGTGGCATTAAATATGCAGGAATCGAGTATATATCGGCTTTAGGAAAACTTGCAGCTAGAAATGCTAAGGTTCCAGTAGCACTTCATCTAGACCATGGTACAGATTTTGATCAAGTAATGTTATGTATTAGACATGGATTTTCTTCTGTAATGATTGATGGTTCTAGATTCCCATTGGAGGAAAATATTCTTTATACTAAGAAAGTAATAGAAGTGGCTAAAGCTGTTGGAGTTTCAGTTGAGGCAGAACTAGGAAAAATTGGCGGAACAGAAGACCATATTACTGTAGATGAAAAAGATGCTACTTTTACTGATCCACAAGAAGCTTTAAGATTTGTAAATGAAACAGATGTGGACTTTTTAGCCATAGCTGTAGGAACTGCCCATGGAGTATATAAAGGAGAGCCAAAACTAGATTTCGATAGAATAAAGACCATAAGAGAAACCATATCTGTACCACTAGTATTACATGGTTCATCAGGAGTTTCAGAAGAAGCTTTGAAAAAGGCTATTTCTTTAGGAATATCTAAAATAAATATAGATACAGATTTGAGGATAGCTTTTGCTGAAGGAGTAAAAAACTTTATAAAAGACAATCCAGCTAATATAGATCCAAGAAAAATCTTAACGCCTGCTAAAGAACAAATGAAAGCAAAGATTAAAGAAAAGATGGAGATATTTGGTTCAGTTAATAAAGCTTAGATTCATTTTGGTTATCCATAACTAGGGGTAGTGAATAGAGTTATTCACTAGAAAAAGAGGGGGAAGATTTATGAAGTTTTTTATTGATACTGCAAACATAGATGAAATAAGAGAAATAAATGAATGGGGAATAATTTCAGGAGTTACTACTAATCCTAGTTTAATTGCTAAGGAAGGAAGAAATTTTAAAGAGGTTGTTAAAGAAATTGCTGAAATAGTCAATGGGCCCATTAGTGCAGAAGTTATTTCTTTAGAAAAAGATGGTATGTTAGAGGAAGCAAGGGAACTTGTTAAGATTCACAAAAATATAGTAATAAAGATTCCTATGACTAAAGAAGGATTAAAGGCTGTAAAGGTCTTATCATCTGAAGGAGTAAAGACCAATGTAACTTTAATATTTTCTGCTAATCAAGCATTATTGGCAGCTCGTGCAGGAGCTACTTATGTAAGTCCTTTTATTGGCAGACTTGATGATATAGGAAATGAAGGAATATCTCTTATTGAGGATATAGTAAATGTATTTAATGTTCATAATATAGATACTGAAATAATTGCTGCAAGTATTAGGCATGGTATTCATGTATTAGATGCGGCAAAAGCAGGAGCCCATATTTCAACTATACCTTATAAGGTATTTTTACAAATGTTAGACCATCCTTTAACTGATATTGGTATAGATAAGTTTTTAAAGGACTGGGATAGTTTACAAACTAAATAGGGAGTGTTAAAATGGATAGAAACTTGGCTTTAAATTTAGGAAGAGTAACTGAAGCAGCAGCATTAGCCAGTGCAAAATTTTTAGGCAGAGGAGATAAAAATGCTGCAGATCAAGCTGCTGTTGATGCCATGAGAAGAATGTTTGATACTGTAAATATAGATGGAGTAGTAGTTATTGGTGAAGGAGAAATAGATGAGGCTCCTATGTTATATATTGGAGAACAAATAGGGATTGCAGGACCTGATAGTTTAAAAATAGACATAGCTGTAGACCCTCTTGATGGAACTAGTTCCATAGCATTTGGCAGACCAGATGCTGTTTCGGTTGTTGCCATAGCTCCAAGGGGCTGTATGCTTCATGCACCAGATACTTATATGAATAAAATTGCAGTAGGTCCAAAGGCTGCAGGAGTTATAGATATTAAAAAGCCTATAGAAGAAAATATTGCCAATGTTGCTAAGGCTTTAGATAAGGATATATCTGAGGTTACTATAACTATGCTTGATAGACCAAGACATGATAAATTAGCAGAAGATATAAGAAAAGCAGGAGCTAGAATTAGAATGATTACTGATGGAGACGTAATAGCTGCTATTAACACTTGTTTTGAAAATACAGGAGTAGATATGATGGTAGGTATAGGAGGAGCTCCAGAAGGGGTAATTACTGCTGCTGCTCTAAAATGTATGGGAGGAGAATTCCAAGGAATTCTACATCCTGCAACTGATGAACAAAAACAAAGATGTATAGAAATGGGTGCTGATTTAAATAAAGTATATAAAACAGATGACCTTGTAAAAGGAGATGAAATAGTCTTTGCAGCAACAGGAGTATCCCATGGAGAGTTACTTCAAGGTGTTAAATACTTAGAAAACAATGTTGCAACTACTCATACTTTAGTTCTTAGGAGAGAAACAGGAACCATTAGATTCATAGAGGCAACCCATAAGTTAGACAAGAAACCTGAATACGCGAAATAAATTTCTAAAGGAAATTTATAATTGTAAATTTTGAATGTTGAATTGTGAATTAAAACCTCATACTTAAAAACATTATGTTTTTAAGTATGAGGATTGGTTTTAATCTTTTCCATTCAAAATTCACAATTCACAATTTAAAATTGGCGTAAGCCTAGGAGGTGTTATATTTGACGGAGCAGGAACTGTCAGGGAAAAAGATTAGTGAATTACGAGAAATTGCAAAGCTTCAAGACATAGCTAGTCCTTATAAGTATAAAAAGGATGAGTTAATCGATATAATACTTCAAAGTTATGTATTAGAAGAAAAGGAAAGTAATATGGAAGAAAATAAAGAAGATATTAGAACAAAAGTTATTAACACGGAAAAATTACCTGAAAAAGTAGCAGAAGGATTAGAGAATATGGAGGTTATAAACACTGCTGAAGGAATCCTTGAGTTACATACAGATGGATACGGATTTTTAAGATCAGATAACTACCAATCAGGTGACGAAGATATATATATTTCTCCTTCACAAATAAGGCGATTTAGATTAAAAACAGGAGATAAGATATTTGGAGTAACACGTGACCCAAATCCCGGTGAAAGATATAAAGCTCTTCTATATATTAAATCTGTCAATGGAATGCATCCAGAAACGTCTATTAAAAGACCTAATTTTGATAATTTAACCCCCATTTATCCAAATAAAAGATTAAAACTTGAGACAAATTCATCTGATTTATCCACTAGAATGATAGACTTAATTGCACCTATTGGAAAAGGACAAAGAGGAATGATCGTTTCTCCCCCAAAAGCCGGAAAAACATCTTTACTCAAAATGGTTGCCAATAGTATATCGGAAAATCATCCAGAGGTGGAAATAATTGTATTACTAATAGATGAGAGACCAGAGGAAGTAACAGATATGAAAAGGTCTGTAAAAGGTGATGTGGTTTACTCTACTTTTGATGAGCAACCTCAACATCATACTAAGGTTGCGGAAATTGTCCTTGAAAGGGCAAAACGCCTTGTGGAGCATGGGAAAGATGTGGTTATTTTATTGGATAGTATTACAAGATTGGCTAGAGCTTATAACTTAACTATTCCAGCTACAGGGAGAACCTTATCAGGAGGATTAGACCCTGGAGCATTGCACAAACCTAAGCGATTCTTTGGTGCAGCAAGAAATTTGGAAGAAGGCGGTAGCTTAACTATTTTAGCCACAGGTTTAGTAGAAACTGGAAGTAGAATGGACGATGTTATATTTGAGGAATTCAAAGGTACAGGTAATATGGAAATACATCTAGATAGAAAGTTGTCTGAAAAGAGAATTTTTCCAGCAATAGATATTAATAAATCAGGTACTAGGAGAGAAGAGCTACTTCTTTCTCAAAAAGAACTTGAGACAATCTGGGGCATAAGAAAAGCTCTAGGTAATGCTCCTACGCAGGATGTAACTGAGACTTTAATAGATTCTTTACTAAGGTCTAAAGACAATGAACATTTTATAAATGAAATGAGAAATAAAATTTGGTTATAGTTGAAAACTAAAATAATATATGCTATAATTTAATGGTTGAATTATAGAAAAATGTTTTTTTGCTATAGACTAGCAGTCGGAAAGAGGTGAAAGGAATGAAAGCGGATATTCATCCAAATTATAACGAAGTTAATGTTACTTGTGCTTGTGGCAATACATTTAAAGCAGGTTCAGTTAAAGATGAACTAAAAGTAGAAATCTGTTCAGAATGTCACCCATTCTTTACAGGCCGTCAAAAATTTGCTGAGCGTGGCGGACGTGTTGAGAAGTTTAAGAAAAAATACAACAGAGACTAATTTTGTCAAAAAAACTAGGTTAGATGCTATAGCAACTAACCTTTATTTTTTATGACCTTTATGACCTAACCCAGTGAAGGAGCGTAGCGAGTGAACTGTAGGTAGGTCAAACGCAATGAAAACCCAATTTATACGAGTGTAACGAGTAAATAAATTGGAGTTTGAAACTGCGTAACCAAGCCTAGAGCTACAGTCAACTCAAATACCAGAATAGTAGGTCAAAAGCAACGAGAACCAAATCTATACGAGTGTAACGAGTAAATAAATTGGTGTTTGAAACTGCATAACCAAGCCTAGAATCGACTTGAATAATAAAAAAGCAGTGAATAACTAATAACTAATAATAAATAGTTATGGTAGTTTCAAGTAAACTTGAAACTATTAGCTAGAACTTAGAATTTCCCTTTAAGCTGTTCACTATTCACTATTAGTTATTCACCAAAAAAGAGGGGTGAGTATATGAAAATAAAAAACATAGATAGAGTGCCAAAACATATTACAAGTATTGGTGGTCAAGCCTTAATTGAAGGAGTTATGATGCGTGGCCCTAAGGAGATTGCAATGGCTGTTAGAAAGCCAGATAAGGAAATTGAAATAAAAGTAGAGAAACTCCAAACTTTAGGGATGAAATATAAAATATTTAAACTGCCTTTTATAAGGGGGGTAGTAGGGCTAATAGAAGCAATGCTATTTGGTACCAATGCACTGATGTACTCAGCAGAATTCTTTGAAGAAGAGGAAGAAACTAAGGAAAGCTTTACGGAAAAGATATTTAAAGATAAGGCTAAAGATATAGAAATGATTTTTGCAGTAGTTACTTCCTTAGTTTTAGCTGTAGGTTTATTTATGATTTTACCTACTATTTTGACTAATCTCTTTAAGACAAAGATACAAAGTTCCATAGGTCTAAATCTTTTGGAGGGCTTAGTTAGAATAGTTGTGTTTTTAATATATATAATTGGAGTATCTAAATTAGAAGATATAAAAAGAGTCTTTGAATATCATGGTGCAGAACATAAAACCATTCATTGTTATGAAAATGAAGAAGAATTGACTGTAAATAATGTAAAGAAATATCCAATTCTTCATCCTAGATGTGGAACTAGTTTTTTATTTATGGTTATGATAGTTAGTATCTTGGTTTTGTCATTTTTTGGATGGCCAAATCCTTTACAAAGATTTCTAGTAAGGATTCTAATGTTTCCTGTAATTGCAGGTATATCTTATGAAATAAATAGATTAATCGGAAAAAGTAATGGTAAACTGGCATATATTTTATCTTATCCAGGACTGATGATCCAAAAGTTAGCAACTGTAAGGGAACCAGATGAAGAGCAGATTGAAGTGGCTATAGAATCATTAAAGGCAGTACTAACGGATAATAAGGAAGAGGATAAATGGTAACTATAGATGAACTGCGTAGGAAATATAGGGATTTTTCATTGGAAGGAGTTTTAATCTTATGTAAACTACTAAATGTGGATAAATCCTATATTTATACCTATGGAGAAAAACAGGTTTCAAAAGAAATAAAAGATAAATTTATATATTTTATGGAAAATATAATTAAAGGGTATCCTATTCAATATATCCTAAAAGAAAGAGAGTTTATGGGACTAGAATTTTATCTAGAGGATGGAGTTTTAGTCCCTAGACCTGATACTGAAATTTTGGTAGAATATGTCATAGATTATATAAATAAAAGATATAATGGCAAGAATATTGATGTACTAGATATTGGAATAGGCAGTGGTGCAATTTCATTAAGTATTGCTAACTATTGTAAGGATGTAGAGGTTTATGGTATAGATATCGAAGATGTACCTATTAAGGTAGCAAATATAAATAAGGAAAAGTTCAATCTAACTAACGTAAACTTTTTTAAAGGCGATTTATTTAAAGCCTTAGATGGATTGGATTTAAAGTTTCATATAATAATGTCTAATCCTCCATATATAGCTTCAGAAAAGATAAAAGATTTAGATATTAAAGTAAAGAATTTTGAGCCAAGAATTGCATTAGACGGTGGAATGGACGGATTAAATTTTTATAGATGGATTACAGCTGAAAGCAAGAAATATTTAATGGACAATGGACTTTTAATATATGAAATAGGATTCGATCAGGGAAAATCTGTTAGCGATATTTTGATAAAAGAAGGTTTTAGTAATGTTTCCATATTAAAAGACTTACAAGGACTAGATAGAGTAGTCTATGGTACTAAGAGATAAAGGTGGTGCTTTAGGTGGAATTATTATTTAAACTATTTTGGTCATTTTTTAAAATAGGTGCATTTACTATTGGTGGTGGATATGCAATGCTTCCACTGATTCAAAGGGAGGTCGTAGAAGAAAATAATTGGCTTACATCAGATGAATTTGTGGATATATTGGCTATAGCAGAAGTGACTCCAGGACCTGTAGCTGTAAATACCAGTACATATGTGGGCTACAAGAAAGCAGGTCTTAAAGGTGCTTTAATATGTACATTAGGAACTATCCTTCCTTCATTTATTATTATACTTTTGATTGTTATATTTTTCTGGGGGTATAGAGGTAATCCTATTATAGAAAAGGTGTTTTTGGGAATTAGACCAGCTGTATCAGCTTTAATATTTTCTGCTGTATATAAGTTAGGAAAAACTATGAAGTTAAATAAAACTATGATAATAGGAGCATTACTTACGATATTTTCCATACTATTTCTTGATTTAAGTCCAATAGTTATAATCCTTATTTCCTCTATTAGCTCAATAGTCTATTTTAAAAATAAGGAGAAAAAGATATGAATATACTTAAACTTTTTATATCTTTTTTAAAGATAGGTGCCTTTAGTTTTGGTGGAGGCTACGCTATGTTGCCTCTAATACAGAAAGAGCTAATAGATGTTCATGGTTGGATAACTACAAAAGAATTTATAGATATATTAGCTGTAGTAGAAATGACACCGGGACCTGTTGCTATAAATTCTGCTACATTTTTAGGGTATAAGGTAGGAGGATTTTTAGGTTCAGTTGCTGCAACAGTTGGTGTAGTATTACCATCTATAGTTATAATACTTATAATTGCCCATTTTCTATCTAAGTTTAAAAGTTCGCCTTATGTATCTTGGGCATTTACAGGAATAAGACCAGTGGTTTTAGGATTAATTACATCTGCTAGCTTGACAGTTGCTAAGGATGCAATTATAGATATAAAAAGTTTTGTATTGATGGCAATACTTTTCTATTTAACATCATTCAAAAAACTACATCCAATATTGGTTATTGTATTAGCAGGAGTAGTGGGAGTATTTATATATTAATTTCAAAATTGAAATTGTAGAAGGAGGAATAATATGTTAGATAAATTGGCTTCAATTGAAGCTAGATATAATGAACTTGGTGAAAAAGTAATAGATATGGAAGTAATAAACGATAGAGAATTATGGCAAAAGCTTATGAAGGAACATTCAGATATTGAACCTATAGTATTTAAGTACAGAGAATTTAGAGAAACTAGAGATGGTTTAGAAGATGCTAAGGAAATGCTTAGAGATAAGCTAGATGATGAAATGAAGGAATTGGTTAAGGAAGAAATAAAGGAATTAGAAACAAATTTAGACACTATAGAAGAAGAACTTAGAGTATTGCTTATACCAAAGGACCCTAATGACCACAAAAACGTTATAGTGGAAATAAGAGGTGGAGCTGGTGGAGACGAGGCAGCTTTATTCTCAGGAGTATTATTTAGAATGTACTCAAGATATGCAGAGAGAAATAGATGGAAAGTAGAAGTAATGAGTAGTAATGAAATAGGTATAGGTGGGTTTAAAGAAGTAATATTTATGATAAAAGGTAAAGGTGCATATAGTAGATTAAAATATGAATCAGGAGTACACAGAGTTCAGAGAGTGCCAGAAACTGAGGCTAGTGGTAGAATTCATACGTCTACTTCTACAGTTGCAGTGTTACCAGAAGCTGAAGATGTAGATATAGAAATTCAAGAAAAGGATTTAAAAATAGATATTTATAGATCTTCAGGAGCAGGTGGACAGCACGTTAACACTACAGACTCAGCAGTTAGAATTACACATATACCAACAGGAGTAGTAGTTGCCTGTCAAGATGAAAGAAGCCAAATTAAGAATAGAGAAAAGGCAATGAAAATACTTAAAACTAGGATTTATGATCAAATGTTAATGGACCAAGAAGCAGAAATTGCACAGGAAAGAAAGGGGCAGGTAGGATCAGGAGATAGATCCGAAAGAATTAGAACCTATAATTTCCCTCAAGGAAGGGTAACTGACCATAGAATTAACTTAACACTGTATAAATTAGATGCTTTCGTAGATGGAGACTTAGATGAAATGATAGATTCTTTAATCACATCAGATCAAGCAGAAAAGTTAAGTGGAGAATAAAAAAATCGACTTTGGTAGACCAAAGTCGATTTTTTTATAATACTGAAAACCCCTTAAAATCTTGTTTAAACGCTAAATCTGAGGTATGATATAACTAAGTAGAGTAGAGAGGTGAATAAGTTGGCAGAAGAATTCAATAAACTAAACAATGAAGGAATACAACGTACAGAGTTGCATCGTAAGATTTGGGCAATAGCTGATAATGTACGCGGTGCAGTAGATGGATGGGATTTTAAGCAATATATTTTAGGAATCCTTTTCTATCGCTTTATTTCAGAAAATATGACTGATTTCTTTAATAAAACTGAACATGAAGCAGGTGATTTAGACTTTGACTATGCAAAGCTCTCTGATGCAGAGGCAGAACAAGATTTTCGACCTAATACTGTGGAAGAAAAAGGTTTCTTCATTTTGCCTAGCCAGTTATTTGAAAATGTAGTAAAGACATCTAAAACTAATGAAAACTTAAACACAGATTTGGCAAATATATTTCGCCGTATAGAAGCAAGTGCTATAGGTTTCTCATCTGAAGGAGATATTAAAGGTTTATTTGATGATTTGGATATGACGAGTAATCGTTTAGGTGGAACAGTTGCTGAAAAAAATAAACGGTTAGCAGATATTCTTATAGGCATCTCTGAAATTAATTTTGGTAAATTTGCAGAGAATGATATAGATGCTTTTGGTGATGCATATGAATATTTAATTTCTAACTATGCAAGTAATGCTGGAAAAAGCGGGGGAGAATTTTTCACCCCACAGACAGTATCAAAACTATTAGCTCGTATCGTTATGGAAGGGAAAGATAAAATTAATAAAGTGTATGATCCAGCATGTGGAAGTGGATCGTTGCTTTTACAGATGAAAAAACAATTTGAAAAACATATTATTGGAGAAGGTTTTTTTGGTCAGGAAATCAATATGACTACTTTTAACTTAGCTCGTATGAATATGTTTTTACATAATATCAATTATAATTATTTTAGTATCAGGCGTGGAGATACTCTATTAAATCCTCTCCATAAAGATGAAAAACCCTTTGATGCTATCGTATCAAATCCGCCTTATTCCATAAAGTGGATTGGTGATGATGACCCCACTCTTATTAATGATGAGCGTTTTGCTCCAGCAGGTAAATTGGCACCTAAATCAAAAGCAGATTTTGCCTTTATTATGCATAGCTTAAACTATCTTTCAAGCAGAGGAACAGCCGCAATTGTATGCTTCCCAGGAATATTCTATCGTTCAGGTGCAGAAAAAACAATTCGCAAGTATCTTGTGGATAATAACTTTGTAGATTGCATAATAGCTTTGCCTGAAAATCTCTTTTTCGGTACAAGTATTGCGACTAATATATTGGTGCTTGCTAAAAATAAAAAAGAGAATAAAACCCTATTTATAGATGCCAGTAACGAGTATAAAAAAGAAATCAATAACAATATATTGACTGAAGCAAATATTGAAAAAATAGTATCTGCTTTTCGAGATAAGAAAGTACAAGAACATTTTACCAGGTTAGTCGATAACGGTGAAATTGCTGAAAATGATTATAATCTATCTGTTTCAAACTATGTTGAAAAGAAAGACACAAGAGAAAAAATTGATATTGCTAAATTAAATGCTGAGATTACTGAGACTGTTATTAGAATTGATGAACTTAGAGCTGCTATTGATGAAATTGTAAAGGAGCTGAGTAAATGACTAATGAAGTAATTATTTATAACACAGAGGATGGCTTGACAAAAATCGAGCTATATTTAAAAGATGGCACTGTATGGTTGTCTCAATTAGAAATAGCAGAACTTTTTCAAACAACAAAACAGAATATTAGCAAGCATATTAAGGCAATTTTAGATGATGGAGAACTAGAGGAGAAAGTGGCTGTCAACTATCAGTTGATAACCACTAAACATGGAGCAATACAAGGGAAAACCCAGTCAAAGTCGGTGAAGGTTTATAATTTAGATATGATTCTTGCAGTTGGTTATCGAGTAAGATCAATACGTGGAGTACAATTCAGAAGATATGCTTCAACGGTCTTGAAAGAGTATCTTATCAAAGGTTATGCTATGAATGATGAACGTCTAAAGAATCTTGGTGGCGGAGATTATTTTAAAGAATTACTGGATAGAATTCGTGACATCCGTTCGAGTGAAAAAGTCTTTTATCGTCAAGTTTTAGACCTATTTGCAACAAGCAGTGATTATAATAAAAACTCTGCTGAGGCTAAACTATTCTTTGCTACGGTCCAAAATAAAATGCATTTTGCTATACATAACCATACAGCCAGTGAGTTAATATATTCACGTGTAGATAGTGATAAAGAGTTTATGGGGCTTACTATCTTTAAAGGAGAACTACCTACTTTAAAAGAGGCAAAGACAGCAAAAAATTATCTGAGTGAGGCAGAATTAAAAGGTCTAAATCAGTTGGTCTCGGGATATTTGGATTTTGCTGAAAGACAAGCTGATAGGCGAGTGGTTATGACCATGAAAGACTGGATAAACCACGTTGATAGTATCTTGCAAGCTGGCGGTGAAGATATATTAAAAGATAGCGGAAAAATATCACATCGGAATATGATTGATAAAGTAGAAGTGGAATATAAGAAATACAAGCAAAAAACAGTTACACAGGTTGAAAAAGATTACTTGGAGGAAATCAAGCGTATAGGAAACATGGCAAAAGTAGGGGGAAATAGTAATGACCAAAATAGATGATTTATTAAAAGATATTAAAGTTGAGTGGAAGACACTTGGTGAAGTTGCTGAATTGAAGAGAGGTCGCGTTATCTCAAAGCAGTATATAAACGAAAATATTGGAGAATATCCAGTCTTTTCTTCACAAACATTGAATTGTGGTGAAATTGGGAAAATTAATACTTATGATTATGATGGGGAGTATGCTACGTGGACAACGGATGGAATTTATGCTGGTACTGTATTTTATAGAAATGGAAAATTTAGTGTTACTAATATTTGTGGAATTATAAGTCCATTTAATGACAAAATACTTGATTTAAAATTTTTAGTTTATTATTTGCAAATTGAAACAAAAAAACATGTTAAAGATGGTTCAGGAAATCCCAAATTAATGAGTAATGTAATGTCCCTAATCAAAATTCCCATTCCACCGATAGAAATTCAAAAAGAAATTGCCAAAACACTTGATAAATTCACAGAATATGTTACAAAACTAACCGTAGAATTAACTACAGAATTAACCACAAGAAAAAAACAATATAGTTATTATCGTGATTTGTTGTTAAGTGAAGAATATTTGAATAGAATCTCTAGTAAGCTAATGCTTGAGGAGGATCAGAGTAATGAAGTTATTCAGACAACCCTTGGGGAAATTGGCAAATTTATTCGTGGCAATGGTTTGCAAAAGAAGGATTTTACAAAGGATGGTAAACCAGTTATACATTATGGACAAATTTATACAAGCTATGGGTTTTCCACTACGAAAACCATATCATATACTAGTGTTGAAACTTTTTCGAAATTAAAAAAAGCAAAGCCTGGAGATATAGTAATGGCTACAACATCAGAAAATGTGGAAGATGTCTGCAAATCTGTAGTATGGCTAGGGAATGAAGAAATTGGAATTTCTGGAGACTGCTATATTTTTAGCACTGATCAAAACGCGAAATATTTAGCTTACTTCTTTCAAACCATAGCTTTTCAAGTTCAGAAAGAACGCAAGGTTACTGGAACAAAGGTTATTCGTGTTAATGCAAAGGATATGGAAAAATTTAAAGTTTTTCTTCCACCAATACATATTCAGCAAAACGTCGTAGAAATATTAGATAAATTTCAGGAGTATATGAATGATATAAATGGGCTACTTCCAGAAGAAATTGAACAAAGAAAAAAACAATATGAATATTATCGTGAAAAACTATTGACATTCCATGAGGAATATGATAAACACACACACACACACACACACACACACACACACACACACACACACACACATAATACCTAATAGATACTTTGAACTATTGGAAACTGCTGCTAATATAGTGAGTTTACTGATAGAAGATATTACGCCAAAAGTTAAGTGGACTACATTAGGGGAAGTTGGAACATTTATTAACGGTTCTGGTATGCCCAAAAATATGTTTGATGAAAATGGGGAAATTGGAGCAATTCATTATGGACATATTTATACAAAATATCAAAATTTTGTTTATGAACCAGCCGTCAAAATTTCTCGCAAAAATGCTGAAAAACTAAAGAAAGTTCAAAGTGGTGATTTAGTTGTTGCCAGAACATCTGAAAATGTTGATGATATTATGAAAACAATTGCTTATCTTGGAGATGAGGAAGTTGTAGCAGGCGGACATTCAGCTATTTTTAAGCATAATCAAAATCCTAAATACTTAGCTTATGTTTTTAATGGCTCTTATGATTTAATAAAGCAAAAAAATAAATTAGCTAGAGGGACAAAAGTAATAGAACTTTCAACAAGGGATATGGTTAAAATCTCTATTCCTTTACCATCATATTTAGTTCAAACATTTGTTGTAAGTATTTTAGATAAATTTGATAATTTAACCAATGAGATTGTTCAAGGACTATCAAAGGAGATAGAACTTAGAACTAAACAATACGAATACTATAGAGAGAAGCTACTAAGTTTTAGTAAAGAAAAATAGATTTTATATAAAAATTAAAAAGGAAAGGAAATTGATCTATGGAGCAAAAGACGGATTATACTACAATTGCTGAAATGACTAATGGTATTATTTTAGCTAATTTTGAAAAGCAACCATTAGTACGTGAAGGTACTTTTCAAACTGAATCTATGCTTGAGTGTAAGATGAAAGATGATCTAATTTCTCAAGGATATGAAGATGTGTCTATTGGTACATCAGAGGAATTACTGTCTAACCTAAAAATACAAATAGAGAAGCTAAATAAAGTGACATTTACAGATGATGAGTGGGAACGTTTTTTATTGGAGTATTTAGATACACCTAATGACACAATGATAGAAAAAACTAGAAAGATTCAGGAAGACCATGTTTATGATTTTACATTTGATGATGGACATCTTCAAAATATCAAAATTATCGATAAAGATAATATTTATAACAATTATTTGCAGGTTACCAATCAAATCAGTCAAATGGGTTCACATAAGAATCGATATGATGTTACTATTTTAGTGAATGGGCTTCCTTTAGTACAGGTAGAGCTTAAAAAGCGGGGAGTTAATCTTCATGAGGCATTTAACCAAGTACATAGATATAGCAAGGAAAGTTTTAATCACGAAAATTCTTTGTTCAAATATATTCAAATTTTTGTAATTTCAAATGGAACGTATACTCGTTACTTTGCAAATACAACAGCTCAGAACAAGAATCATTATGAATTCACTTGTGAATGGGCTGATGCAAAAAATAAAACAATAAATGATTTAGAGGATTTTACAGCCACATTTTTTAATAAGAGAACCCTATTAGAAATTTTAATAAAATATTGTGTGTTTAGTTCAGATAATATTTTGCTTATTATGCGTCCATATCAAATTGCAGCAACGGAGCGTATTTTGTGGAAAATTGAATCCAGCTATCAAAATAAGAAGTATGGAACTATTTCTGCTGGTGGGTTTATTTGGCATACCACAGGAAGTGGAAAGACTTTGACTAGCTTTAAGGCAGCAAGACTTGCAACAAACCTTGAATATATAGATAAAGTATTTTTTGTAGTTGATAGAAAAGACTTAGATTATCAAACCATGAAGGAATATCAAAAATTTCAAGCAGATTCTGTTAATGGCAGTAAAAATACAAAGGAACTCAAGGTAAGTATAGAAAGACAAGATAATAAAATAGTTGTAACCACAATTCAAAAATTAAATGAATTTATTAAAAGAAATTCGACACATGATATTTATGGTAAACATTGTGTTCTGATTTTCGATGAATGTCATCGCTCACAATTTGGAGAGGCACAAAAAAACATTAAAAAGGCTTTTAAGCATTATTACCAATTTGGATTTACGGGCACACCTATTTTTCCTGAAAATTCCCTTGGAGCAGATACAACAGCAGGAGTATTTGGCACTCAGCTTCATAGCTATGTAATAACTGATGCTATCCGTGATAAAAAAGTATTGAAGTTTAAAGTTGATTACAACAATATATCCCCTAAATTTAAAGAAGCTGAAATGGAAAAGGACTATGATAAGTTAAAAAAACTTGAAAAGAAAATGCTTTTACATCCCGAGCGTATCGAAACTGTAACTAAACATATCTTAAAGGTTTTTGATACAAAAACTCATCGAAATGAACATTACACTCATAAGCAAAAGGCTTTACATGGATTTAATGCCATGTTTGCTGTTCAAAGTATTGAAGCTGCCAAACTTTACTATGAAGAATTTACTAAACAACAAGCTACTTTACAAGAAGAAAAAAGATTAAAGGTAGCAACAATTTATAGCTTTGTAGCAAACGAAGAGCAGAGTGCAATCGGTGAGATTGCTGATGAAAACTTTGAACCAAATGCACTTGATAGTAGTGGCAAGGAATTCTTAGACAAAGTTATAAAAGATTATAACTATACCTTCAAAACAAATTTTTCAACCAATGGGGATGAATTTCAAAACTACTATAAAGATGTATCCTTACGAGTAAAAAATAAGGAAGTTGACTTATTAATTGTAGTGGGGATGTTTTTAACTGGATTTGATGCACCTACATTGAATACCTTATTTGTGGATAAAAACTTACGGTATCATGGACTGATTCAGGCGTATTCAAGAACCAATCGTATTTTAAATAAGGTTAAGGCTTTTGGGAATATTGTCTGCTTTCGTGACTTAGAGAATGCTACTCGTGATGCTATTAAGGTATTTGGTGACGAAAATAGCATCAATGTTATATTAGAAAAAAGCTATGATGAATATATGTATGGTTTCACTGATAAAGAAACAGGAAAAACAATTAAAGGATATGAAGAATTATGTAATGAGATTTTAGAAAGATTCCCTGAACCTACAGGGATTGTATTAGATAAAGATAAGAAAGAGTTTGCTAAGTTGTTTGGAGAATTATTAAAGTCGGAGAATATATTGAAAAATTTTGATGAGTTTCAGGAGAAGGGTTCGATTATTAGTGAGAGACTTATGCAGGATATGAAGAGCGTTTATGTTGATATTCGTGAAGAAGTCATTAAAAATAATGGTGGAACTAATTCAAAGGAAATAAAGGACATAGATTTTTCAGATATAGAGTTTCAAATTGAGTTACTAAAAACAGATGAAATAAATCTTGACTATATATTGGCACTTATTTTAGAAAAATCTAAAGAACATAAGGATATTGAAACTCTGAAAGACGAAATTCGTAGAGTGATTCGCTCAAGTCTTGGGACTCGTGCAAAAGAAGAATTAGTTATTTCTTTTATTAATGAATCTGATCTAACAAGTCTAAAAAACACAGATGAAATTTTGACATCATTTTATGTTTATGCAAAGAAACAAAAAGAAAAACAAATTGAGAATCTTTCAAAAGAAGAGAACTTAAAGAATGATGCTAAACGCTTTATTGAAAGGTCAGTTGAAAAGGGCTTTGTATCATATGAAGGTGCAGAACTTGATAGTATATTGCCACCTACATCAAGAAGGCATGGAGCTAGAGAAACTAAAAAACAAATGGTTTTAGAGAAAATTCAAAAAGTAGTTGAGATATTTGTTGGTATTTAGAACCAACTATCTATAGAACTAAGATAGCAGAGTTAAATCCTAAGTAGAGTAGTATTAATATGGTATATTGACTCTGCTATACTATTTTCATCTAAAATATAATATAATTCCAAGTATAAATCCACCAATGACTCCAAGGCTAGATACTCTGCCTTTGTGAAGTTGTTTACCTGTTGGAATTAAATCATCACATACTATATATAGCATAATTCCACCAGTTATGGCTAAGCAAATAGAGATTACGCCATTGGATATGGTGCCTAAATAGGAACCGATATAGGCACCTATGCCTGTAGGAGCACCTGCAAGAAAACTAATCCACATTATTTTAAAAGGACTTACCTCATTCATGCTTAAAGGTAGTGCCATAGATATGCCCTCTGGAATATTATGTAGAAGCATGGCAAAAGTTAAAATAAATCCAAAATCAGATACTCCTACTAAGGTAGAGCCTAGGGCCAGGCCTTCAGGCATATTATGTATAGCTATACTCAAAGCTAAAAGTACTCCAGACCTTAATCCTACAAGGAATTCTATTTTCTCTATTAAAAACTCCAGTATAATAATAATAGACACTCCTATTAAGACACCTAAGATTACATTTAAGATTCCTCCTAGGTAAAAGGCTTCAGGAAATAGATGAAAGCTTACTATAAACATCATAAATCCACCTGTTAAACCCAATAAAAAACTTAAAATTTTATCTGTTTTTTTTACATATATACCAATAAAACTTCCTAGTCCAGTACCTACTACCCCTACTAATAATCCAATAAGACTAACAAACCATATATTCATAAAGAATCCCTCCCAATAATAGATATGAGAAGCTAAAGCTAATTATGAATTGTGAATTATGAATTGTGAATTGAAACATAATAATATATAATTGAGATGAATAGTGAACAGTTAATAGCTATTCACTAAAAAACGGAGGTCATTATGAATACAAAGATATTAAAAATAACTGAAAATAATATAGATGAAGATTTAATAAATGAAGCTATAAATGTAATAAAAAATGGAGGGCTTGTTGCTTTTCCTACTGAGACTGTTTACGGACTTGGAGCCAACGGTTTCGATCAGTGGGCTGCTGAGAAAATCTTTATTGCCAAAGGTAGACCACAGGACAATCCACTAATCCTTCATGTGTCATCAATTGAGCAAGTAGGAGAATTAGTAAGAGAAATACCAAAGGTGGCCATAGAGTGTATTGAAAGATTTTGGCCAGGACCTCTTACTATACTGTTGAAGAAATCAGATAAGATACCTAGTATAATTACAGCAGGATTAGATACTGTGGCTATTAGAATGCCAGAGCATAAAATAGCATTAGAACTAATAAGTGGATCTAATACTCCCATAGCTGCACCTTCTGCTAATACATCAGGAAGACCTAGTCCTACATCTGCAAAACATGTTATAGAGGACTTAATGGGTAAGGTTGATATAATAATAGATGGTGGAGATACTGGAATAGGTTTAGAATCAACAGTGTTAGATTTATCTGGAGAAACTCCAATGATTCTTAGACCAGGTGGCGTAACTAAAGAAGATTTAATAAAAATAATTCCCAATATAGAGGTAGACTTTGCTATAATAAAAGAAGATGAAAATATAGTACCTAAATCACCTGGACAAAAATACAGACATTATGCTCCTAAGTCAGAAATGGTAGTCTATAGTGGAGATGTTGAAAATATTGTAAGAGCTATTTTGGAAAAGACTGAAGAATATATAAGTGGTGGAAAAAATGTAGGAATTATTTGTACAGATGAAACAAAGGAATTTTATAAAGATGGTATAGTAATATCCATGGGTACCAGAAAGGATGAAAAAACCATAGCCCATAATTTATTTAATATTTTAAGATTATTTGATGAGAAAAATGTAGATATAATTTTAAGTGAAGGTGTTGATTTTTCATTTTTGGGAGTAGCTATAATGAACAGAATGATGAAAGCTTCAGGGGGAAAAATCATAGAAGTTTAAGGGGGATATGGAATGAAAATATTATTTGTATGTACTGGTAACACTTGTAGAAGCCCTATGGCTGAAGGAATTTTACGTTCAATAGCGGAAAAAAATGGTTTGGATATAGAAGTTAGATCTGCAGGTATTTCTGTATTTGATGGAGACCATGCATCTATTAACTCCATTGAGGCAATGAAAAAAATAAATATAGATATATCAGGTCATGAAGCTTCTCAATTACATATAGATTTAATAGAAGAGGCAGATTTAATTTTGACTATGGGAAATTCCCATAAAGATTTTATAGTATCTAATTTTCCAAAAGCTGTTGGTAAGGTTTACAATCTAATGGAATATGCTTATAAAATAAACAAAGATATATCAGATCCCTTTGGAGGGAATCTAAAGCAATATGAGTATATAAGAGACGAAATATATCAGGCAATAGTACAAATTAAATTTAAAGAATAGTTGTTAGTTATTTGCTAAAAAGGAGGAAAAGTAAATGAAAATTGGTATAGGCAGTGATCATGGCGGATTTGAATTAAAAGAATATATTAAAGAATATTTAAATAAAGAAGGAATTGAATATATAGATTATGGAACTAATTCTATGGATTCAGTGGATTATCCAGATTATGGCAAAAAGGTATCTGAGGCTGTAGTATCAAAGGAAGTAGACAGAGCTATAGTTGTATGTGGTACAGGTATTGGTATTTCCATAGCTTGTAACAAAGTAAAGGGAATTAGATGTGCATTATGTGGAGATACCTACTCTGCAAGAATGAGCAGAGAGCATAATGATGCCAATATTTTAGCTCTTGGAGGAAGAGTAGTTGGCAGAGATTTGGCAATGGAAATAGTAGGAGTTTGGTTAAAAACTGAATTTGCTAATGGACGACATAAAGGAAGGGTAGAAAAAATAAGTGAAATTGAAGCTTAATTTGTGATATAATCTTTAAGGAAAAAAATTAGTGAATGAAGGGAGTTTTTTATATGGCAAAAGTAGTAGTATTTGATCATCCTCTTATTAAACATAAGCTTACATTTATAAGAGATAAAAACACTGGCTCAAAGGAATTTAGAGAATTAGTTACAGAGGTTTCCATGTTAATGGGATATGAAGTAACTAGAGATTTTCCATTAGAAGAAATTGAAATAGAAACACCTGTTACAACTATGAAATCACAAGTTATATCAGGTAAAAAGGTGGGTCTTATTCCAATTCTTAGGGCAGGACTTGGTATGGTAGATGGAATGTTAAATCTATTACCAGCAGCTCGTGTAGGTCATGTTGGTCTTTATAGAGACCCAGAAACTTTGAAGCCTGTGGAATATTACTGTAAATTACCTCAAGACATTGAAGAAAGGGAATTAATAGTGTTAGACCCTATGCTTGCAACAGGTGGTTCAGCCACTGCAGCCATAGACTTCTTAAAAGAAAAGGGAGCAACTTCTATTAAACTAGTTTGCTTAATAGCTGCACCAGAAGGAGTAGATGCCGTAAAGGATGCTCATCCAGATGTGGATATTTATGTAGCGGCTTTAGATGAAAAATTAAATGATCATGCTTATATAGTGCCAGGATTAGGAGATGCTGGTGATAGGTTATTTGGAACTAAATAAAGGAGTGGATTAATATGGGAAGCTTTATTGCACCATTTTTTCTAGCTTTATTGATTTCATTTATTTCCACTCCTTTAGTGAGAAAACTAGCATTCAAAATAGGTGCTGTTGATGTTCCCAAGGACGACAGAAGAGTGCATAAAGAGCCAATGCCACTAATAGGTGGTTTGGCTATATTCTTCAGCGTAGTACTAGTTTCTATAATATTTTTACCTCTAAATAGAGAGATGGTTTCTCTTTTAATAGGAGGTACAATTATTGTAATAAGTGGAATTATAGATGATTTAAGGGAGCTAAATCCCAAAGCTAAATTCATATTTCAAATTATAGCAGGACTAGTAATTATTTATGGTGGTATAAAAGTAGATTTTGTTACTAATCCTTTTACAAGGAATAGTTCTCTAATTTATTTACATTGGTTATCTATTCCTATAACTTTATTTTGGATAGTTGGTATTACAAATACATTAAACTTTATAGATGGATTAGATGGATTGTCAGCAGGAGTAGCCATGATTTCTAGTATAACTCTTATGGTAGTAGCAGGTAAATTTGGATATACATCTATAATCATATTATCAGCTGCCATAGCAGGAGCTTGTTTAGGATTTTTACCTTTTAATTTCAACCCTGCTAAGATTTTCATGGGAGATACTGGTGCTTTGTTTTTAGGATTTATGTTGGCAGCAATAACTATAGAAGGTGTAATGAAGTCTGTAGCAACTATTGCAATTGTAGCTCCTATACTTATATTATCTGTACCTATATTTGATACTACCTTTGCAATATTTAGAAGATTACTAAATGGGCAGTCTATATCTTCTGCAGATAAAGGTCATTTACATCATAGACTTTTAAATAAGGGATATTCTCAAAGAAAATCTGTACTGATACTTTATGCTATGTCAGCTGGTTTTGGAGTGTTTGCCATAATAGTATCTAGGGCAAATACAAGGCAGGCAGTTTTTGCTTCCATCGGATTACTTTTAGCTTCAGTATTAGTGGCTATAAAATTAGGAATATTTGAGAAAAGAGGATAGAGAAGCAGTGAATAGTGAATGCGACCACAGGCTGTAATATAATAGTTTCAAGTTTACTTGAAACTTCTACAATATTTACTATTAGTTATTAACTATTCACTAAAGAATAGGAGGGGTATATTTGAAA
This sequence comes from Tissierella pigra, assembly GCF_009695605.1. Classification (GTDB taxonomy): domain Bacteria; phylum Bacillota; class Clostridia; order Tissierellales; family Tissierellaceae; genus Tissierella; species Tissierella pigra. The sequence continues at coordinate 81,055 of NZ_VUNQ01000002.1, read as the reverse complement.
ATAATGACTGTTTTTGGCACAAGACCAGAGGGGATAAAAATGGCTCCCATAGTGAAAGAACTGGAGAAAAGAAAAAATATAGAGTCTATAGTATGTGTAACAGCACAACATAGAGAGATGTTAGACCCAGTTTTAAACTTATTCAATATAAAGCCAGACTATGATTTAAATATATTTAAACCTGGACAAACTCTAACAGAAATTACAACAAGAGCTTTACAAGGTCTAGAAGAAGTAATTTTAAAGGAGAAACCAGATGTATTATTGGTTCAAGGAGATACTACTACAGTATTTGCAGGTGCATTGGCTGCTTTTTATCATAGGGTAAAAATTGGACATGTTGAAGCAGGTCTTCGTAGTGGAAACCTATATTCACCATACCCTGAAGAAGCCAATAGGAAACTAGCAGGTATACTTTCAGATTTTCACTTTGCTCCTACAGAGAGCAATAGACAAAATTTATTAAAAGAAGATTATCCAGATGAAAAGATATTTATTACGGGAAACACAGTAATAGATGCTTTAAAATATGTTGTTAAAGAAGATTATATATTTGAATTAGATTTGTTAAACAATCTAGATTATAAAAATAAAAGAGTGATTTTAGTTACAAGCCATAGAAGTGAAAATATTGGTAAACCTATGGAAAATATATTTACTGCAATAAAAGATATTGTAGAAGAATATAAGGATGTAGAAGTAGTATTTCCTATGCACTTAAATCCAAAGGTGAGAGATATTGCAAACAGAGTACTAGGAAGCAATAATAGAATTCATTTAATAGAGCCACTAGACTATGAACCAATGGCAAACCTTATGTCAAAGGTACATTTAATAGTTACAGATTCTGGTGGACTTCAAGAAGAAGGACCAACCTTTGGTAAACCTGTACTTGTAGTTCGAGAAGAAACAGAAAGACCAGAAGGTATAGAAGCAGGAACTGCTAAACTAGTAGGGACTAAATATGAAAATCTATATAATGAATTAAACCTATTATTATCTAATGAATCAGAATATAACAAAATGGCAAATGCAGTGAATCCTTATGGAGACGGAAAGGCCAGTGAAAAGATAGTAGATATATTAGTTAATAGTGAAGAGTAAATAGTGAAAAGTGAATAGTTTTTGGGTCTTTAGGTTAATAGTTTCTAGTTTATTCGAAACTTCCAAAACTATTCACTAGATAAACAAACTAAGCGATGCACACAAAATTGAAAACCATAATTTTGGTACTCTGCTTATATTAGTTATTCACTAAAAGGGGGTCTATTGTGGATAAATTAACTGAACTCAGAGATAGTTTTGAAATGCTTGTGGATATTTTAAATTATGCTTATGAAGGTTATGTATTAGTTGACCCTAACGGTAGAATTGTTAAAATGAACTATGAAAAACTTATGGGTATAAAGGAAGAAGACGCCATAGGTAAACCTGTGGAAGAGGTAATTGAAAATACTCGTATGCATATTGTAGTAAGGACAGGGAAAAAGGAACTAAGAGATGTTCAAAGAATTCAAGGGCACGATATGATTACAAACCGTATTCCTATAATCAAACAAGAAAAGATAATAGGTGCTGTAGGTACAGTGCTTTTTAAAGATATAAGCGAAGTAAAGGAGTTGGCACACCAACTCCTTGATTTGCAGTCAAAGATAAATAAGTATAAGGGTGAAATCGAAAGGATAGAAGGTACAAAATATTCTTTTCACAGTATAATTACTAGAAATCCAAAGATGGAATATTTAAAAAAGGTAGGAAAAATGGCATCAGAGACTAATTCCACAGTATTGATTACAGGAGAATCAGGTACTGGAAAGGAATTATTTGCTCATGCCATTCATAGGGCCAGTTACAGAAAGGAAGAAGCATTTATTGCGATTAATTGTGCTGCAATTCCAAAGGAATTATTGGAGTCTGAACTATTTGGTTATGACAGCGGTGCATTTACAGGAGCTAGAAAAGATGGTAAACCTGGAAAATTTGAGCTTGCCTCTGGTGGTACAATATTTTTAGATGAAATCGGAGATATGCCTTTAGAGATGCAAGCAAAAATACTTAGAGTACTGGAATCTAAGGAATTTGAAAGAATAGGCGGTAATAAGAAGATTGGCTTTGATGTGAGAGTAATAGCTGCCACAAATGAAAATATTGAGGAATCTGTAAAAAAAGGTAAGTTTAGAGAAGATTTATATTATAGGTTAAATGTAATATCTATAGAGATTCCACCCCTAAGAGAACGAATGGAAGATATAGAGATTTTAAGTGAAGATATATTAAATAATTTAATTAAAGAAATGGCAGTAGGAAGAAAAGAATTATCTAAAGAAGCTATGAAAATATTAAAGTCTTATAGTTGGCCGGGAAATGTAAGGGAGTTAAGAAATATACTAGAAAGAGCCATTAATCTTTCAATGGGGAATCTTATATTAGCAGAACATTTACCAGAAAGAATTTTAAATGGAGTAAATTATTTGCCAAATAATATAGAGGACATTATAAAACTTAAAGATACAATTGAAGCAGTGGAAAGGGAGGCCGTTATAAAGGCAATTACACTTACAAAAGGAAATAAAACTTTGGCTGCAGAGAAATTAGGAATACATAGAACAGCTCTTTACAAAAAAATAGACAAGTATAAAATAGAAGATATAGATTATATGTAGCCGTAAGTATACAAAATTCTGAAGAGTGTATATTTATGGCTACACTATTATAGTATAATCAATGAGTTTTGTATATAAATAGCTACAGATATAAAATTAATTTATTTACTCCATTTTGAGTTTTCTAAAGAAATCAGTAAAATCAATCTTTCTAGACTATAGAATATTTATATAAACCTTGGCATAATAATTGCTATTATATAGGGTATGAAATATATACTTATATAGTTTTAAATATAATAATAGGAGGTATTAGAATGAGAGAAGTAGTTATTGCTTCAGCAGTGAGAACACCTATTGGTGCATTTGGTGGTAAATTTAAAGATGTTTCTGCAGTACAATTAGGAACCATAGCAGCTAAGGAAGCTCTAAAAAGAGCTAAAATAGAGCCGCATATGGTTGAAGAGGTTATATTTGGTAATGTACTTCAGGCAGGTTTAGGACAGAATGTTGCCAGACAGGTTTCAGTACATTCAGGTATTCCTATGGAAGTACCATCTTTTACAGTAAATAAAGTTTGTGGTTCAGGTTTAAAAACTGTCCAATTGGCAGCTCAAGCTATTTTAGCAGGAGAAGCAGATATAATATTAGCAGGTGGTACAGAAAACATGAGTCAGGCACCTTATTTATTAAAGTCTGCTAGGTGGGGTCAAAGAATGGGCAATGGAGAAATAGTAGACTATATGGTTGCTGATGGATTATGGGATATTTTCAATGACTATCATATGGGAATTACAGCAGAAAACATAGTGGAAAAATACAGTCTTACTCGTGAGGAGCAAGATGAACTAGCATTGATGAGCCAAAATAAAGCAGAAGAAGCAATAAAAAGTGGTAGATTCAAGGAAGAAATAGTTCCAGTGGAAATTCCTCAAAGAAAAGGTGACCCTATAGTTGTAGATACAGATGAATACCCAAGATTTGGTGCTACAATTGAGAGTCTATCAAAACTTAGACCTGCATTTAAAAAAGATGGAACAGTAACAGCAGGAAATGCTTCAGGAATAAACGATGGTGCAGCAGCATTAGTTATAATGAGTAAGGAAAAGGCAGAAGAATTGGGAATTACTCCATTGGCAACTATTGTTTCATATGCTTCAGCTGGAGTAGAACCTTCACTAATGGGTACAGGACCTATTCCTGCAACAAGAAAAGCTTTAGATAAAGCAAATATGACAGTGGAAGATTTAGACCTAATAGAAGCTAACGAAGCCTTTGCTGCTCAAGCCTTATCAGTTATAAAGGATCTTAATCTAGATACTTCTAAAGTAAATGTAAACGGTGGGGCAATAGCTTTAGGTCATCCAATAGGAGCTTCAGGAGCAAGAATATTAGTTACATTACTTCACGGAATGGAGAAGGTAGATGCTAAAAATGGTCTGGCTACTTTGTGTATAGGTGGCGGACAGGGAATTGCTATGATAGTCAAACGCTAGTTAAAAGTCAATAGTGAATAGTTTTTGGGTAAGGCTTTTGGGTTTTTAGGTTAATAGTTTCGAATTTATTCGAAACTTCCATAACTATTCACTATTAAGTTCTTCACTATTCACTAAAAATGAAGGAGGTTATATATATGAACAAAGTTGTATCCATAGATGAAGCCATATCTCATATTAAAGATGGCATGACTATTATGGTAGGTGGATTTTTAGGTTGCGGGTCTCCCCATAAATTAATAGATGCTCTTGTGGAGAAGGGTGTTAAGAATTTAACATTAATTTGTAATGATTCTGGTTTTACTGATATAGGAGTAGGTAAGTTAGTAGTGAATAAACAGATTAAAAAGCTTATAGCTTCACATATTGGAACTAATAAAGAAACTGGAAATCAAATGAATTCTGGTGAAATGGAAGTAGTTTTAGTACCTCAAGGAACTCTTGCAGAACAAGTAAGGGCAGGTGGAGTGGGATTAGGAGGTTTTTTAACCCCAACAGGTGTAGGAACTGTAATTGAAGAGGGTAAGGAGAAGATAGTAATAGATGGAAAAACCTATCTTCTTGAAAAGCCTTTAAGAGCTGATATAGCTTTAGTTGCTGGGGAAACAGTAGATAAATATGGAAATATTGTATATTATGGTGCAACTAGAAACTTTAATACTCTTATGGCTACAGCTGCTGATACAGTTATAGTAGAAGCAGAAAGAGTAGTTGAAGTAGGGGATATTGATCCTAATCATGTTGTTACTCCAGGAATATTTATTAATTACATAGTTAATGGAGGTGAAAAGTAATGGACAAGAAAGAATTCATTGCTAGACGTGTAGCTAAGGAGCTAAAAGATGGAGATGTGGTTAATTTAGGTATTGGTTTACCTACTATGGTAGCAAATTATGTGCCTAAAAACATGAATGTGTCTTTTCAATCAGAAAATGGATTTATAGGGCTGGGACCAGCACCTCTTGAAGGAGAAGAAGACCCTCATATAGTAAATGCAGGAGCTCAATGTGTGACTATTTTGCCAGGAGGAGTGTTCTTCGACTCGGTTACATCCTTTGGAATAATCCGTGGTGGTCATGTGGATATTACTGTTCTTGGTGCATTGCAAGTAGATGAAAAAGGAAATCTTGCTAATTGGATGATACCAGGAAAAATGGTTCCAGGTATGGGAGGAGCTATGGATTTAGTAGTTGGTGCAAAGAAGGTAATAGTGGCCATGGAACATACAGTAAAGGGAAATCATAAGATATTTAAGAAATGTAATCTTCCGTTAACTGCAGCAGGAGAAGTAAATTTAATCATTACTGAAATGGGTGTTATGGAAGTAACATCAAAAGGATTACTGTTAAAGGAGATAAATCCAGAATATACTATAGATGAAATAAAGGCTGCTACAGAGGCAGAACTGATTATTGCTGAAAACCTAATAAGTATGGAAATATAAAAAATGACTCTTAGAATATTCTAAGAGTCATTTTGCTATACTATTTAATATTTATTTGAATATTGTGTTAAACTACTTGCAATAAATGTCAAAATTTTATATAATTGAAACTGTATTTAAAAATATGGGCAGAAGATTCGACAAAATAAACAAAAAAATATCAATCGATGATTATTTATTAATCTAGATTATAAAACTGTATCGGAAGTGATAAAATGAAAAATAAAAATTATAAAGATATTCTTCAAAATGTAGCTTTGGTTAGCCAAATGGGTATATCTATTATAACACCGATTTTATTAGGAGTTTTGTTGGGACAGTTTATTGATAAAAAGCTAGGAACAAACTATGCTTTTTCTATAATATTTATAATTTTAGGTTCTGGGGCTGGTTTTCTGAATATTTTCAAATTAGGAATAAAGCCTGAAAATAAGGAGAAGAAAGATGAATAATGACTTGGTTTTAAAGATAATTAAAAGAGCCATAGTATTAAGCCTAATATCAACTGGAGTAATTCTCTTTATCTTTAAGGATTGGAAGCCTATAGCATTAGGTTTAATATTTGGGACAATCATAAGTATTTTAACTTTTAAACTCCTTCATAATGCCGTAAATAAGTCAGTTACTATGCCACCAAGAATGGCCAATGCTTATAGTGTAGGTCAATATACTGGAAGATTCTTAATATATGGTGCTGTATTGGTGGTGGCGGCTCTAGCGAATTATCTAAATTTCCTTTCTACTTTTATTGGGTTAATTATGATAAGAATAGTTATCTCAGGCTCATTAATATTAGATAGGGAATTTTTAAAAAGATAATAAATTTAAAAAGATTAACTAAATTCATAAAGGAGGGAGGAATAATAATTGGAAGTACTAATCCAAATTGGTGGTAAGGAAATATTTATTCCCGATACTATAGTCAATGTTTGGTTTGTTGCTATTGTTTTAATTGTATTTGCATTGGTAGTCAACAGCAAAATGAAAAAGGCTAAGCTTGATGAAGAACCATCAAATTTCCAATTGATATTGGAGGTTGCAGTAGAAAGTATTGATAATCTAGTTAAGACCACTATGGGTGAGCAGAACTTAGGATTTGCACCCTATATATTTACGCTGATTACGTTTATAATGGCTTCTAATTTATCTGGTTTGTTAGGTATAACAGCCCCAACATCAGATTATTCAGTGACAATATCACTGGCTTTAATTACCTTTGTTTTATCCCAGTATTGGAATTTCAAAAATTCTGGAGGATTATTAGGATATTTAAAAGGTTATACAGAACCCATGGCATTGTTAACACCTTTAAATGTAATTGGTGACTTGGCAAACCCAATATCATTATCTTTCCGTTTATTTGGAAATGTAATGGGTGGAGGTATAATTATGGGATTGTTATATAGTGCATTAGGTTATTTTGCCCCAATAGTAACGGCACCACTGCATATATATTTTGATATATTCTCTGGTGTATTACAATCATTTATATTTACGATGTTATCTATGATATTTATAGGTGGCAAGGAAGCATAATTTTTTAAAACTTGAGAGGAGGATTTTTAATGTTACAAGGTATATCAAATGAAGCTTTTGTTTTAGGGTGTTCTGCAATAGGTGCAGGAATAGCAATGATAGCAGGTTTAGGACCTGGAATTGGACAGGGAATTGCTGCAGGTAAAGGTGCAGAGGCAGTTGGAAGACAACCAGAGGCACAAGGTGATATTACAAGAACCATGTTATTAGGTCAGGCAGTAGCTGAGACAACTGGTATCTACAGTTTAGTAATTGCTATTATTTTATTATTTGTTCGACCATTATTAGCTGGTCTATAGGAAAAACATTTTGAGGGGGATGGGTTTCCCCATCTCAATTAACCCTCAATATAAGGAGGTTTAATTATGAATGTAGTAATAAGGCCTTTGCCTATTTTGTCATCCATGATAATATCCTGGGTGGCTCTTCTATTACTTTACCTCATTCTTAGAAAGTTTTTATATAAACCAGTTTCAACATTCTTACAGAATAGGAAAGATAAAATTCAGACTGATATTCAAGAAGCTGAAGGTTTAAAAAATGAAGCTGTGTTGCTAAAAAATGAATATGAATCAAGAATTAGCCTTGCTAAGAAAGAAAGTAATGAAATCATCGAAGGTGCTAGAAAACGTGGAGAAGAATTAAAAGAAGATATTATAGAAGAAGCTAGACGTGAAGCTGAAAATATAGTATCTAGAGCAAGAAAGGAAATAACTCGTGAAAGAGAAATGGCCTTCCAAAATATCAAATCCCAAGCTGGTGAAATAGCTTTACTTATTGCTTCCAAAATAATGGAAGAAGAAATCAATAATGATAAGCAAGGAAAACTAATCGATAAATTTATTGATGAGGTAGGTAATCAAGAATGGCAAAGTTAGTTAGCAGCAGATATGCGTTAGCTTTATTTGAAGCAGGACTTGATATGGATAGGAACAATGAGTTTAATAAAGAGTTAGATTTTTTAAAAGCAGTATTTGAAAGTGAAGCTAAACTTCTTCAAATATTTAATCATCCAAGAATTAGTAAAAGTGAGAAAAAAAGTTTAATAGATAATATCTTCAAAGGAAAATTATCTGAGGAAATGATTAACTTCTTATATATCATAGTAGATAAGAGAAGAGAAGGGTTTATCTTAGATATAATAGAAAAATATAAAGAAATATTTAACGAACATGAAAATATACTAAATGTTGTTGCTATAACAGCTATTCCTATGAAAGAAAGTTCTAAAGAAAAGCTAAAATCAGTTTTATCCAGCAGGTTAAATAAGAAAGTAGAACTTTCAAATAAAGTAGATAAAACTGTAATTGGTGGAGTTTTACTGCGTGTTGAAAACAGGATTATAGACGGTACAGTAAAAGGACAATTAGAATCCATAGGCAAAGCTCTGATAGTATAACAAACTAGCAAGGAGTGAGGTGAAAAAATGGAGTTAAGACCAGAAGAAATAAGTTCCATTATTAAGGAACAAATTAAAAGATATGAAAAGACTTTGGAAATGGTAGATATAGGTACAGTTATTCAAGTAGGAGATGCCATAGCTAGAATCCATGGTCTAGAAGGATGTATGGCTGGAGAGCTTATTGAGTTTCCAGGTGAAGTATTTGGTATGGTAATGAACCTTGAGGAGGATAATGTTGGTTGTGTTCTTTTAGGTTCAGATGAAAATATAAGAGAAGGCGATACTGTAAAGAGAACTGGCAGAATCATAGAAGTTCCAGTAGGGGATGCTATGATGGGTAGAGTTGTTAATGCCCTTGGTCAGCCAATAGATGGTAAGGGAGCTATAGCAACTTCTAAGTTTAGTCCTATTGAAAAAATTGCTCCAGGAGTTATCACAAGAAAGAGTGTTAGTGAACCCTTACAAACAGGTATCAAAGCAATAGACTCCATAGTTCCCATAGGTAGAGGACAAAGGGAACTTATAATTGGAGATAGACAAACAGGTAAAACTGCTCTTGCAATAGATACTATTCTTAACCAAAAAGGTGAAGATGTTATTTGTATCTATGTTGCCATAGGACAAAAAAGATCTACAGTGGCTCAAATAGTTGACACATTAGAAAAGCGTGGTGCTATGGACTATACGATTATAGTATCTGCTACAGCTAGTGAATTAGCACCATTACAATATATAGCTCCTTATACAGGAGTAACAATTGCTGAGGAATTTATGGACAATGGTAAGGATGTTTTAATCGTATATGACGATTTATCTAAACATGCTATTGCGTATAGAGCTATGTCTCTGCTTTTAAGAAGACCACCAGGAAGAGAAGCTTTTCCAGGAGATGTATTCTATCTTCACTCAAGGCTTCTTGAAAGGGCGGCAAAATTAGATGATAAATATGGTGGAGGTTCTATAACTGCTTTACCAATTATAGAAACTTTAGCTGGAGATATTACAGCCTATATTCCAACTAACGTTATATCAATTACAGATGGACAGATATTCCTAGAAACTGACTTATTTTTTGCAGGTCAAAGACCAGCTATAAATACTGGACTTTCAGTTTCAAGAGTTGGAGGTTCTGCTCAAATCAAGGCAATGAAAAAAGTTGCAGGTAGGATTAAACTTGAATTAGCTCAATATAGAGAGTTAGCAGCTTTTGCTCAATTTGGATCTGAACTAGATAAGGAAACCAAAGAAAGATTAGACCAAGGGGAAAGAATGCTTCAAATATTAAAGCAGCCTCAATATAGTCCTGTTTCTGTAGAGCATCAAGTTATAATTATTTATGCTGTACTTAATAAACATTTAGCAGATATTCCTGTAGCAAAAATATCGGCTTTTGAAAAGGAATTCCTAAAATTTGTGGACAATAATTATCCAGATATAGTACAAAGTATAAAGACCTCAAAGGATTTAACAGATGATAATATAGAAAGAATAAAACAAGCCTTAGGAGAATTTAAGAAAAATTTTTAATTGTAAATTGTAATTGTAAACAAGATTAATGTGGAAAACATAAGTGAAATTATTCATCTAATAGACCCCACAATTAAAATTAGCAATCAACAATTAACGATTATTTCAAGGTGGTGTAAATTTTGGCTGAAACAACAAGAGAAATTAAAAGGCGAATAAGAGGAATAAGTAACACCAAACAAATTACTAAGGCTATGGAATTGGTTTCTTCTGCAAAACTTAAACGTGCAAGGGAAAGACTAGATAAGTCTAGACCATATTATGAAACAGTCCTTCATAATATTCAAGAAATTTTAGGTTCTACAGGTAATGTAAAGCATCCATTATTAGATATTAGAGAAGTCAAGTCCTCCTTATACATTGTAATAGCAGCTGATAGAGGTTTAGCTGGAGGATATAATGGAGGAGTAATAAGACTAGCAGAGAAAAGAATAAGAGAGCAAAATAAAGATGCTAAAATCATAGCTGTAGGTTCTAAAGCTAGAGACTATTTTACAAAAAGAAACTATAATATAGTTGGTCAATTTATTGGAATTAGTGAAGATCCACAGTTTTCAGATGCTAGAGAAATTGGTAGTTTGGCCATGGACTTATATGAAAACAAGGATGTAGATGAAATAAATCTGGTCTACACCATGTTTAAAGGAACTATTTCTCAAGTGCCTACTATTATAAAATTACTTCCTTCTAATGAAATTGATGAAGAAAAGAAGGAAAGAAAAACCATTACAGAATTTGAACCTTCCCCAGAGGAAGTTTTAGAATATTTGATTCCTAAATATATACAAAGCAGTATCTATGGTGCTCTTATAGAAGCGTCTTCAAGTGAACAGGCAGCTAGAAGAGTTGCCATGGAAGCTGCAACAGATAATGCTGAAGAAATGATTGATGAATTAAACATCAGCTATAATAGAGCAAGGCAAGCTGCCATTACTATGGAAATAACAGAAATTGTATCTGGCGCTGATGCTCTAAAGTAAGATGAAAGGAGAGGGCAAATGGAAAAGAACATTGGAAAAATTGTTCAAGTTATAGGCCCCGTAGTTGATATTCGTTTTGATGAAGATAGTCTGCCAGAACTACTTAATGCTATAGAAATTAATAGAGAAGGTAAAACATTAATAGTAGAGGTAGCACAACACGTAGGTGATGACATTGTTAGATGTATTGCCATGGATTCAACTGATGGACTTGTTAGAGGAATGGAAGCGAAAAATACTGGAAAATCTATTGCTGTACCTGTAGGTAAATCTACTTTAGGTAGACTTTTCAATGTATTAGGTGAAGCTATAGATGGTAAAGGAGAAGTTAAAGCAAAGCAAACTGCACCAATACACAGGGCTGCTCCATCCTTTGAAGAACAAGAGACTTCTAAAGAAATATTTGAAACGGGGATTAAAGTAATAGACCTTATAGCACCTTATTCTAAAGGTGGAAAAATAGGACTATTTGGTGGTGCTGGTGTTGGTAAAACAGTACTTATACAAGAACTAATAAATAATATAGCAACAGAACATGGTGGTTTATCTGTATTTACAGGTGTAGGAGAGAGAACAAGAGAAGGTAATGATCTATATTATGAAATGATTGAATCTGGAGTTATTGAAAAAACAGCTTTAGTATTTGGTCAGATGAATGAGCCACCAGGAGCAAGAATGAGGGTAGCGTTAACTGGTCTTACTATGGCTGAATATTTCAGAGATCAAGAAGGCCAGGATGTACTTTTATTCATAGACAATATATTTAGATTTACTCAAGCTGGTTCAGAAGTTTCTGCATTGCTTGGCAGAATGCCCTCAGCTGTAGGTTATCAGCCAACCTTAGCAACAGAGATGGGTGCTTTACAGGAAAGAATTACATCTACTAAGAAAGGTTCTATTACATCTGTTCAAGCTGTATATGTACCTGCAGATGACTTAACAGACCCAGCACCTGCTACTACTTTTGCTCATTTAGATGCTACAACTGTACTTTCACGTCAGATTTCAGAACTAGGAATTTATCCTGCAGTTGATCCACTGGATTCAACTTCAAGAATCTTAGACCCTGAAGTAGTAGGTGAGGAGCATTATAAAGTAGCCAGAGATGTACAAGAAATTTTACAAAGATATAAGGATCTTCAAGATATTATAGCAATTTTAGGAATGGATGAACTTTCAGATGATGACAAACTAATCGTAGGGAGAGCTAGAAAAGTTCAAAGATTCCTATCACAGCCATTTACAGTAGCAGAACAATTTACAGGTATGGTAGGTAAATATGTACCTATTAGCGAAACTGTAAGAGGATTTAAGGAAATCCTTGAAGGAAAACATGATGATTTACCAGAGTCAGCATTCCTATTTGTAGGTACTATAGATGAGGCTGTAGAAAATGCTAAGAAAATGGAGGATTAATTATGTCTAACTTTCATTTAGATATTGTAACCCCTGATAATCTTTTCTTCTCTGATAAAGTAGAAATGGTTATAGTAAGGGGTATCGATGGGGACTTAGCTGTATTAAAAGGAAGAGCTCCTATCACTACTCCTCTTAGAATTGGAAAGGTAAGAGTATTTCAAGAAGGTAAAGAAAGAGTAGCTGCCATATCAGATGGATATGTTTCTGTTCAGGATGATAAAGTTACCATAGTAACTGAATCAGCAGAATGGCCAGATGATATAGATATAGAAAGAGCTAAGTCTGCAAAAGAAAGAGCAGAAAAGAGACTTAAAGATAGACGTGATAATATAGATATTCATAGAGCAGAGTTAGCCCTTCATCGTGCTATAAATAGAATTGAAGTTTCTCAAATTAAAAAATTTGATTAAAATTTAATTAATATAGGTATAAAAAGTACCCTTCCTTGGTAATACTTTTATCATAGGAATAGGGTACTTTTTAGTTTGAAATGTTTTGTCCCCCTTTACATTTTATTAAAAAGTACCCTTCCTTTAAAATCAAGGAGGGATACAATGAAAAAATTAATTTTATTTGCAATTATTCTATCTTTATTAATTCCAACAATAACAATGGCAGGAAAGAAATACAATGAGGAAGATATTTTACAAGGTATATTACAAAGATTAGAAGGTGAATTTAAAGAGGGAGATTTAAATATGGGGGGAATAATATTAGATAGGCTTATATCTAAAGACGAAATGGAGGATATAAGTAAGAAAGTAATCAATGAATTAGGTATTACTGGAGTTGAAATAGACCCCTATATAGATGATGTGGACATTACAGAAGAAGAAGGAAAATACTTTATAAGACAGTATACTGAAGAGTTTGAGTCTAGACATTTAATAGTATATGGATATGATATAAATAAAAATATGATAGAGTTTACAATAGCTTCATACTCAAGTCCAGACTGTACTCAGGAAGAAACAACTCTTTTTATAAATTTAATAAAACATAAGCAAAATTTTAGTATTAATGGTATAATAGAAAAGGTAACAAGTATTTTTAAAAGCTATGGTAAACCTTTAGAAACTACAACTTGTATTATTGGAACATTAGAGGGAAAAGTATCAGGTAAAGAACTGAAGAAAGACGCAGCTAAATCTGTAATGAAGTATAAGGGAAAAATTGTTGAAGAATATGTAGACGAATCCATAGTTAGTTACACTGCCTATACTCCTCTTATAGAAAGTTCCATATTCTCCGGTGATAAAAAGGTTAACCTAAATTTGGCAGTAAGATACAATGAATATGAAGATAAGACCTATATTTGGATAGGAACGCCTATTATTACCATTGGATACTAAAATTAGGAGGAGATTTGCTTGGAAAAAATAATGGTGGAAAAAAGCCCCCCATTGAAAGGAAGAGTTAGAATATCTGGAGCAAAGAATTCGGCACTTCCAATATTAGCAGCATCTTTGCTAGGTACAGAAGATATAATTTTGGAGGATGTACCAAATCTTAAAGATGTTACAGTGATTTGTGAAGTTCTTAGATCACTTGGGGCAGAAGTTGAACAATTAGATAAAGGCAAAATAAAAATTAATTCTAGAAATATAAATAACTATGAAACTAAATACGAATTAATGAGTAAAATGAGAGCATCTTTTTTAGTTATGGGACCACTTCTTACAAGACTTGGAAGAACTAAAAACTCATTACCTGGTGGATGTGCCATAGGTACTAGACCTATAGATTTGCATTTAAAAGGATTTAAGGCATTAGGTGCAACCATAGATGTAGATCATGGTAATATTACAGCCTATGCGGATAAATTAGTAGGAGATAAAATTTACTTAGACTTTCCTTCTGTTGGAGCTACAGAAAATATAATGATGGCAGCAGTATTAGCAGAGGGAGATACCATATTAGATAATGCAGCAATGGAACCAGAAATAGTAGACTTAGCTAGTTTTTTAAATAAACTAGGAGCAGATATTAAGGGAGCAGGAACATCTACCATAAGAATCAAAGGTGTAGAAAAATTAGGCGGAGGTGTTCATTCTATTATCCCCGATAGAATTGAAGCTGGTACATTTATGGTAGCAGCAGCTATAACTGGTGGAGATATTATTGTAGACAATGTAATCACCAGTCATATAAAACCAGTTATAGCAAAATTAAAAGAAGTAGGCTGTGAAGTAATAGAAAATGGAGATTCAGTTAGAGTAATTGGTACAAAGGATTTAAAAGCAATAGATATAAAAACTTTACCATATCCAGGATTTCCTACAGATATGCAGGCACAATTTATGGCACTTATGAGTCTTTGTAAAGGTACATCAGTATGTATAGAAACTGTTTTTGAAAATAGATTTATGCACGTAGACGAACTAAAGAGAATGGGTGCAGATATAAAAATTGATGGAAGGTCTGCAATTATTCAAGGTGTAAAAAATCTAACATCAGCTCCAGTAAAAGCATCAGATCTACGAGCAGGAGCAGCTTTAGTATTAGCTGGGTTAGTATCTGAAGGAGTTACTGAAATCGATAATATATATCATATAGATAGAGGATATGATAATATAGAAGAGAAATTTACACAATTAGGAGCAATTATATATAGGAAATAAAAAAGTGCCATGGCACTTTTTTTATTTCCTATATTTTTTATCCTTTTTATCTTTTCCTTCGTAATTAGATATATGCAAATTTTATAGTCATATGGACTATAAAATTTGCATATTATATTACATACTAAAGGTAAAGAGGGGGAGAAAATGAAAAAACTTGGAATTTATATTGGGACAGTCTTGATAATAACTATAATATTACCTACAGTTATTGTTAAGACTTTTAATTTTGTACCTAGAGTCAATTCAGTAGTTGGAGAATCCTTAGAAGAGGATAATACAATAGAGACAAATGAAATAACATCAGTTAAGGATCATGAATATGAAGTCATCAAAGTATATAATTCCAAAACTGGAGAAACTGAAGAATTAAAATTAGATGAGTATATAAAAGGTGTAGTTGCAGCAGAAATGCCTGCAGCATTTCATATTGAGGCATTGAAGGCTCAGGCAGTGGCTGCTAGAACCTATGCCATAAGTAGAAGTATAAGGTTTGCTGATGGACATCCAGAACATAAATCTGCTCCTCTTTGTACAGGTATCCACTGTCAGGCGTACTTATCTCTTGAACAGTTGAGAGAACTCCATGGAGAAAGTTGGATGGAGGAATATTGGGGTAAGATTGAAGAATCGGTAAATTCAACTAAGAATTTGGCAATATTTTATAATGGTGAAATTATAGAACCACTATATCACTCCACAGCAGGAGGTAGGACAGAAGACGCCAAAGATGTATTTGCAGTAGAGTCACCTTACTTAAAATCTGTAACTAGTCCCTATGAAGAAGAAGCACCAAAATTTAAAGATATATTGACTTTAACCTTAGATGAATTTATTAAAAAGATTCAATCTAAATATCCTGATGTTAAAATAACTAAGGATAATATACAGGAAAAAATAAAATTAATAGATAGAACATTAACAGGTAGAGTAAAGAAAATTGCCATAGATGGAATTATATTAGAAGGCAGAGATTTAAGAGATTTATTTGCCTTAAACTCAACTAATTTTACCATATCCTTAGATAAAAAATTAAATATAATAGAAATAGAGACTTATGGATATGGTCATGGAGTAGGTATGAGTCAATGGGGTGCCAATGGTATGGGTAAACATGGCAGTACCTATGAGGAAATACTAAAACACTATTATACAGAAGTAGAAATAAAGGAAATAGACAATTAAATAGTTTTGATTATTTAATAGCTCTAATTTTGGTGTTAGAACCAAAATTGGAGTTATTTTTATTTTGATCACTAATAATTGTGAATTTATTGTATGGATTTTTTCAATGTGGAAATACTAGGTAATGGAGGTGGACATATGAAAAATAAATTAATAAAATTAATGGAAAAAGAAGGATTTATCTTAATCTTATTTGTGTGTGTATGTTTAGTTGCAGGAGGTACTTTGTTTTTATCCATGGAAAACATGAATAAGAATAAAAATGTAGGGAATGGGGATTTTACAATTCTAGAAGAAAGTGGAGAGGAAATTTCTCTATATGATGAACATTTTGATTTGATTAATCAGGAAGAAGTAAAGACGGTAAATGCAGAGGATGTGGAGGAGACTGAAGAAGAAAATAAGAATGATGAAGAAGAGTTAGAAGAGATAGAAGAAACTATGGAAATTGAAGAAGTAGAGACTGTAAATAATAATGTTGAAGATGAGGAATTGGAATTTGAAGAAGATGATTATAGAGAGACTCCGGAAATAGTACAAGATACGGCAAATATTTCTATGCCAGTAGAAGGAAATATACTAACTGACTATGCTACAAATACTCTAATATATTCAGAAACTTTAGATGCGTGGGTAGGTCATGAAGCTATTGATATTGAAGCATCAATGGGGACGGCAGTTAAGGCAGCATTAGATGGAGTAGTTAAGGAAGTATATGAAGATGATCTATGGGGAATAGTAATAGTAATAGAGCATGGAAATGGCTTACAAACTAGATATTCTAATTTAGAAACTAAAGAAATGGTAAAAGAAGGACTGGAAGTAAAAAAGGGAGATCATATATCTAAAATAGGAAGTACAGCTAAGGCTGAAATGTTAATGAAACCACATCTTCATTTTGAAGTTATAAAAAATGGAAAATTAGTGGATCCACGTTCTATTAATGATTAGAAGTGCATAAATATTTAGTGAATACCCAAAAAGTCAGGGGGGTTGGTAAGTGAAAGATTATATAGAGGAACGAACACTAGAAGTTGCAAAATATATAATTGCGAATAAAAGTACTGTTCGGGATACAGCTAAAGCTTTTGGGTGCAGCAAATCAACGATTCATAAAGATTTAACAGAAAGATTGCCAAAGATAAATCCAAACTTAGCCGATAGCGTAAAGAACTTATTAGATTTTAATAAGTCAGAGAGACATATAAGAGGCGGAGAAGCAACTAAATTAAAGTATAGCGTATCTAATGAATAAAAGAGTCCCATAGTTGGGACTTTTAAATTTTTTGACAAAAATCTCCAAAAAAAGAAGGAGTTTTAAAATTAATGTAGAATACTATATTAGATAAGGATAAATAAGGAGGTTAGTAGTAACGTGAGAGCGGATATAGGAATAGATTTAGGTACTGCAAGCGTTTTAGTATATGTAAAAGGTAAAGGAGTAGTATTACAAGAACCTTCAGTTGTTGCTATAGATCAAAATACAAACAAGCTTCTAGCAGTTGGAGAAGAGGCTAGAAGAATGTTAGGTAGAACTCCAGGAAATATTACAGCTATTAGACCTATGAGAGATGGAGTAATATCTGATTATGATATAACTGAAAGAATGATAAAATATTTTATACAAAAAGCAATAGGTAAGTATATTTTAAAGCCTAGAGTAATAGTGTGTGTACCTAGTGGAATAACTGAAGTAGAAAAACGAGCAGTTATAGAAGCTAGTACTCAGGCAGGGGCTATAAAAACTTATATAATAGAAGAACCAATTGCTGCTGCCATAGGAGCAGGAGTAGATATTACAGAGCCAACTGGCAATATGGTAATTGATATTGGTGGAGGTACTACAGATGTAGCTGTGATTTCCTTAGGAGGTATTGTTGTTAGTCGTTCCATAAAAATAGCTGGCGATGAATGGGATGAATCTATTTCCAAATATATTAGAAAAAAATTTAATATGATGATAGGAGAAAGATCAGCTGAGGAACTAAAACTCAATATAGGTTCTGCCTATGAGATGGGAGAAGAAAGGTTTAAGGAAGTAAGAGGAAGGAATTTATTAACAGGTCTGCCTATAACTATAAATGTATCCTCAGATGATATGCTTCAAGCTCTTAAAGAACCTATACAAGAAATTATAGATACAGTTCATATAGTTCTTGAAAGAACACCACCAGAATTAGCAGCAGATATTAGTAATAGAGGAATACTTATGACTGGAGGAGGAGCACTTCTTCATGGATTAGATAAGCTGATATCGGAAAGAACGGGAATTCCAGTTCATATAGCAGATGAGCCAGTTTCATCTGTTGCAAGAGGTACAGGTAAGGCATTGGAATGGATACAATACCTTGATTCTAATGTGGTAGAAGCTAGTACACCAAAAAAATATATACGCTAAAGTCTTTTATAAAATCAGCCGATAATATAATAGATATAATGTTTAGGATGTGATGAATATGAATAGAGGTCTATATATTGGAGCTACTTCTTTAGTGACCAACCAAAAAAAGCTAGATGTTTTGTCAAATAATTTAGCCAATGTAAATACAGTAGGATATAAAAAGGATATTTCTCTTTCTGAGTCTTTTCCTGAAAAGTTATTGGTAAAGATGAGTAAAACTCCAGAGTTGAGAAATATACCTGGGGAAAATAACATAACTTATGAAAATAATAATGGAGTTCATACTGCTAGAACAGAAGAAGGATACTTTGTTTTAGAAACTTCTAGGGGAAAGTCTTATGTAAAGGAAATAAAAGTTGTAGCTGATGAAGAAGGGAATTTAAAAACCCATTATAAAGATTTAATGGGTGAGAATAAAACAGATTATGAAAATTATTTAATCGACCAGAGTGGAAACAGAGTACAGCAAGGAGGAGATATGGAAAATCTACTTCAAGGCTTAGTATTTACTCCACCTCCTTATGTTGTAGGTACTATGAGTGGAGGAGTAAGATTTCAGAAGATATTTACTGATTTCACTCATGGTGGAATGATGGATACAGGTGGAAAATTGGATTTAGCCATAAAGGGAGATGGATTTTTCAAAATCCAAGGAGAAGGACAAACTCTATATACTAGAAATGGTTCATTCTCCATAACTGACGGTTATCTTACAGATTTAGATGGCAGAAGAGTACTTGGAAGAAATGGTGCGATTCCTTTAAACGGTGGTAATGTAGATATTTTAGCTAATGGACTCATTCAAGTTGATGGAAATACCATAGATACCTTAGATATAGTTAATATAAATAATAAAGAATTTCTTAGAAAAATGGGAGATAATCTTTTTTATGGAGTAGAAAATGCTAATATAGAAGAAAATCCATTTAATGGAGAAGTATTACAAGGTTATCTTGAAGGTTCTAATATGAACTCAATATCTGGAATGGTTGAAATGATAAATTTACTTAGGGAATTTGAAGCAGGACAAAAGGCAATTAAGATGCAGGATGAAATGTTAGAAAAAGCAGCTACTGAAATAGGAAGGGTGTAAAATAATATGAGATCATTATGGACTGCGGCAACAGGTATGAAGGCACAGCAATTTAATATAGATACTATATCAAATAACTTAGCCAATGTGAATACAACAAGCTATAAAGTACAAAGAGCAGAATTTAAAGATTTATTTTATACAAATCTAAAAAGAGCTAATATAAACGACGAAGGTGGAAGACCGGTAAATTTAGAAGTAGGACATGGTTCTATGCCTGTGGCTACTAAAAGAGACTTTAGAACAGGGTCTTTTATAGATACTCAAAATACCTTTGATTTTGCATTAAATGGAGAAGGTTTCTTTGCAGTGATGATGCCTAATGAAGATATAAGATATACTAGAGATGGTGGATTTAAATTAAGTGTAGATGGAGATGAAGCTACTTTAGTTACTTCAGAAGGATATTTTGTACTTAGTGAAGATGAGGATTTAATTACTTTTGATTTAGGATTAAAGGATATAACTGTTGATGAACTAGGATATGTCTATGGATTAGATGAAGATGATGAAAATGTTGAGATAGGAAGACTAATGTTAGTTAATTTTATGAATCCAGAGGGGCTTCAAGCTGAAGGACAAAACCTTTACAGAGCAACAACTGCTTCGGGAGAAGAAATTTTACTAGAAGCAGAAGAAATGAGTACGAAAGTAGTTCAAGGATATTTAGAAGCATCAAATGTTCAAGTTGTAGACGAAATGGTAAAGATGATTACAGCTCAAAGAGCATATGAAATTAATTCAAAGACCATATCTACTTCTGACGAAATGATGCAGATTGCAAATAATTTAAAAAGATAATAGGTGATTAGATGAATATATTACCAAATAATAATATTATAAATGTAGATAAAGATCCTTCCATGATTCAGAAAAAGGCAGAAAACCTTAAAGATGGCGAAGATAAGGAATTAATGGAAGTATGTAAGGAATTTGAAAGTATATTTACCTATATGATGTTAAAAGAAATGAAAAAAACTGTTCCAGATAATAATGGCTTCATAGAAAAATCTCAAGGAACTCAAATATTTGAGGAAATGTACTTAGAGGAATTATCTAAGGAGATGTCCAACGGAAATAATGGTATAGGAATAGCAAAGATGCTTTATGAACAATTTAAAAATGGAAATGTAAGATTGTAAATTTGCAAATAAAAACAACTCCGATTTCTGATTATCAGAAATCGGAGTTGTTTTTATTTTACTTTGACTCCCGGTTTTTCAAATAAGGGGGAAATTGTATAAGTCATATTCTTGCCATTTACCACAAATTCTACAATACCTAAGTCGTATATTTCATCAGCTTTTGTTGGTGTTTTTGTATTTAGAGAAATATATCTTATACCATCTTTTAAATCAGAAGCATTATAGCTTCCACCATGGACTACGAATACATTTTTACCTCTCTCGTGGGCTTCTACTAAATAACTGTGAAGTAAATCTGCTTCTAGTTTATCTTCAAATCCATTATCTCCAAATATTGGAGTAGTAAAGAATAGTACAATATTATCTTCCTGTATTTTAGATAAATCATTTTTAAGATTATTCCATTGACTAGCATTAGTTGCCCTAATACCTTTTTTGTCAGTATTTACACTTATGAAAACAACCTCTTTATGTTTATCCTTTTTATAACCACTTGAAGCGTCTATTCTTGCATAGTTGTTTAATCCATTTGAAAATTCTTTTGATACGCTATTTAAGAAAACAGCTATTTTACTTTTATTTATTCTAGCTTTAATTTTTGAACTAGCATCATATTTTACAAGTTCATCTAATTTCTTTGGTTCTGCTGCTACAGCAAATGTAAAACCATTATCTTCAACATTGGACTTAACATTTTTATCATCTTTTAATGAGCTTGGTGTAGGCATTACTACATTGCCTAATGTAGGTGGATAAAAAGCTGTTAATCCATCAAGTAATAATTCTCCTGCTGGTGCTTTTAAACTATCTGTTTCCACAGGATAAATTCGTTCTAAAATAATAGGGTATGAAATATTAGAAGGAATTGTAGCTTCTACAAATCTCCAGTCACTAAAATCTATATTCTTTGTAAAGTCTATAGTATGTTCTTTTCCTTTACTGTCCTTTAAAGTACCTCTTAGCCATGTACCACTACCATCGCCTTTAACCCAAATACCAAGTTTCTTTGGCACACCAGCTATAGTTAGTCCCTTTTTATCTCCTGTTCCGAAATTAATATAAGCAGCTCTAGTACCAGTTCCACCAGAGAAATCATATTTTAGAGATAGTGAAGATTTACCCTCTTTTACATCCTGACTTAAAGATACACTACCTTTTACTGCATCTGGGTATGGTGAGAAATGTATATTGTTAATACTTTCAAAGCTTTCAACTAGTTTACCAGAACTACCTACAGTTACTATAATATTTTTAACTCCGTCTCCTAACTTTGCAGTTAGAACTCCAGCTTGAGATTTGTCACCACTATGGAAGACCCCGTTATTTACAGTTCCAATATTGTTAATAGTTGTGAATTCAATGTCTTTAGGATATATTTTGGCTTGATAGCCATTTTTATCTTTACCATTAAAAACAGGCAAAGTTCTTTCACTATTTAAGTCCATATTGAAATTGGATAAATCAGTAGTTAAGTCTCTAACGGGACCTAATACCTTAACTTCTGTAGAAGCAGTTATACCATCATAATTGGCACTGATCTTAGCAACACCTTCTGAAAGAGCTTTAAAATTGTTGCCATCTATAGTTCCCTCTACACCTTCGTGAGTGAATATTAGTTTAGATTTATCTATTGCAACTGGATTATGATATTCATCATAGCCTTTTACTGTAAAGTCTCTTGAAGTATTTAAAAACATATTTGAATCATCAGTTGATACTTTAATATATGATAGTTCTCCTACTGGAGCATTGGAAAATACTCCAACTCCATTTACTACAAGTCTTTCAGTTCCTTCAGATGGTTTGTTTACTACAGTGGCTTTTTGCTCATCAATTGGCTTTATTGCCATAGTAGTTGAACCACCGCCATCTAGATTTAATCCATTATATGCCCCTAAGTCTCTTAGAATTGCACCAAACATTTCTTGGCTGACTCCTTTGAAGGATTTATCCCTTCCGTCTATAGTTACTAAAATAAGTTCTTTTCCGTCTTGACTAATTCCGATTCCAGTTCTAGGAGCATTTCCTTGAGAGTTAATATTTGTAAGGGACAATTCCCCATCTTTAAGTATAATACTTCCGCCACCTATGGCAAATTTGATTTCATCAGTACTTGGAGAAGTGGCTAATTTAAGATCTATAGGATCGCCTACGGCAAATTGATCTAATCCTTGCTTTCTTTCTTCTCCTCTTACAGCTAAAACATATCCGTTTTGAGGTATGTTAACTGCTTCTTTTCCAATTCTTACATCTGTTACTACATCATCTTCTACTACAACTTCTACTAAATCTGAATGAAATTTGTTTCCTATGGATTTAGTGCCCCAATTTTTATCTAAAAGCGTTAAAACCTCAAAGTTAGTAGTTACCTTATTTATTGCATTTATAACAACTTTCTTTCCACTAGATAAGTTAGTAGCCACCATGCTTCTATCTAAATAATCTATTTTAGCATTATTTAAAAAGTCTATGAAGAAGGTAGGAAGAGCATAGTCCTTTTCTATAGGAGAAGATATTATTGTACCATCATTAATTAAAGTTCCTAAAGAAGATGGTAGAGGAGCGTAATTGAAATAGTCTCCATTTATTCCAGCTACAGCATCATGTTTCTCCACTAGGGAACTAACTTTGTCTCTATTTGGAATGCCATTCGGATTAAATAGACCTTTTATTTCAGTATAAGGGTCTAGCAAATCTATTCTAAGTACATTTATATTCCACCATCCAGAAGTGGTAAAACGCATTATTTTTTCATAGACCACTCCAGAAGAAATATTATGTTTTTCTACATTCTCATATATAGAATATGGCATGTTTACAGTAATTTTAGCAGCAAGAGCTGGACCAGTTGAAGTAAATACAGTTGTAGCAGCTAAAATAGACACAAAAACCTTTTTAATATTTTTTTTCATTAAATCACCTCATTATAATTTACCTTTTTTTCCTAATCTGCCTAAGATTGCTTGTCCAAGTATTATTATATAGTTTAAATATATCAATTGGGTTACAATTATATTACAAGTTAGGAACAAATGACTATTGACAAAAAAATAAAAAAGAATTAAACTTTTGTTTAATTCTTTTTTTATGGTCGGGGTGAGAGGATTTGAACCCCCGGCCCCATGGTCCCAAACCACGTGCGCTACCAAACTGCGCTACACCCCGACATTTAATTGTTTGTTGTGTCTGTGTCACTCACTCGACTATTATAGTATACGATGGATTGGATAAAAATGCAATAGGTTAAATTAGTCTGTATATAGCCAAAAATGGTGATATATAGATTGAAATTAAGATTATATAGATAAATTGAAGTATATCTATAAATATCTAGATATATCTCTAAAAATATGTGAATTTATAAAGGAATATTTAAAACAGGACAAAAAATCTTATGTTTTCTGTCCTGTCTTTAGAGTTAGTATTTAAGTTTTGATATGTCTCTATACATTTCTTCTGATAATTTTAGTAAATTCTTTGAGGCAAGTTCAATTTCTGACATGGCAGATATTTGTTCCTCAATAGATGCTGAAGTTTCCTGTGTTCCAGCAGCATTTTCTTCTGAAATTGCAGATAAACTTTCAATAATATTTATTATTTCTTCTTTTTTATTATTCATTTCATTACCAGAAGAATTTACATTTTCAATTGCTGCTCCAATTTTTTCAATAGCCTTTGCAATACCTTCAAATTTATCATTAGTAGTTTCTACACTTACTCTTTGCAGTTCTGTAGATTCTTTTACTTTTTCAACATTACCTACTGCATACTCTGTTTCTTTTGTTAGATCTTCTATTATATTTACTATTTCCTTAGTAAATTCATTGGAGTTCTCCGCTAATTTACGGATTTCATCTGCAACAACTGCAAAACCTCTTCCATGCTCACCAGCACGAGCTGCTTCTATGGCAGCATTAAGAGCCAAAAGATTTGTTTCCCTAGCTATGTTTTGAATCATATAACTGGCATTGTGGATTTTCTCAGTACTACGATTTGTATTTAAAATAATTTGATTTATCTCTTCTACAGAATCTTGATTCATTTTAGTTTTTTTTACTAATTCTTTAATTATTGCACTACCTTCATCCTTTAATGTTCTGACTTCATCTGTAGTTTTATTTAGTTCTTCAACATATTCTTGGTTTTTTTCTATAAGGTTTCCTAATACATTTATACTTACGGCACCTTTTTCTGTATCTCCTGCTTGGTCATATGCTCCTCGAGCTATTTCTTGCACGGTATTGGCAATTTCTTGGGATACCATAGTTGTTTGAGTACTGGTAGAAGCCAATTTTTCTGATGCAAGTTTTAAGTTATCAGATATATTATACATATCACTAAGAAGTTTTTTAATAAAGCTTTGTAAATTCCCTAGAGAATTAGAAATTTCTCCAAACTCATCTCTTTTACTAAGGAACTTATGAGATAGGATATTGGTAAAATCTCCAGATGCCATTAGATTTAAATGATTTTTTGCTATATTAAGACTATCTGAAATGGTTTTAGATATAAGAAACAATACGGTTCCCAAAATAATAAAGGAAATGGCACCTACAATTAAAACAATAATCATATTTCTATTAATTGCATCATTGGTATCTTTCATAGATAAAGCTATATTCAAAGCACCTGAAAACTTTCCATTTATATTAGCAGGAACTACGAACTCATAGACTTCTTCTCCATTATCAAATATGGAGGAATAGCCTGTTCTTTCATTTATTGCCTCAATAATATTACTATCACTTATTTCTGTACCAATTTTATCACTATTACTATGAGCTATTATTTTATTATTAGGATCTATAAATCCAGCATAAACTATACTAGAATCTCTGGACAAATCATCTATAAGTTTTTGATATTGAAATTTTTCAGTTAATTCATGGACTTTATCGGCAGAAATAGCAACCTGAACAAATGCTCCACCTTGTCCCTTTATTGCTCCAAATTTATAGTAAGAACCATTTTCAGATGCTGCATCTTGTCTAATATCTTTTTCTATCATTTCGAGATCAGAACTTTGCATAAAGTTAGCTAATGGATGATCAGAAGGTACAATCCATCCAATATCTCCACGAACTGTTGAGTATATCATTTCCATATTTTCATTATACCAATAGATATTATCTATAATAGAACTTTCTTTAATATTATCTAGGAGTTCATTACTTAAATTATCTTGGTTTTTTATTACTGAATTTGCTGTAGCTCTCATGTTTTTTTCCAATACTTCAGTAATTGCCATAATAGAGCTTTCATTATCATTCATTCTACTTATTACTTGGTTTGCTAACTGAAAACCACTGGTTTTCTTTGCATTTAATATATTCCTCTTAAACAAATAAGAGGTCCCACCTTCAATTACTAGTATTGTAATAAATAGAAATACTAAGGGAACTACAATTAACTTAAATTTAATGGTTTTTGAATTCTTACTTTTTTGATTTTCCACGTTGTCAAGGTTTTCCTCACTAGGTTGAGATACTTTAAAGCTTGGCATTTTGGGTGTTAAATTTTCTTTTTTAAATTTTTTCATCTTTAGCTTTTTCACCTTATCATCTCCTATGTTATTTTGTAATTAAAGGTTTAACTAATATATACCGTATATTGATTATTTTACCATAAATAAAGCAAGTTTTTTACAAAAATTGCGATTATTCATTGTCAAAATTCAATCATTGAAGGTATAATATATTTATCGGAATGTTTGGAGGAATATTTATGTTAGAATTAATAGAAGAATTAAGGATAGAAATCATGGTAATTTTCTTTTCCATGTTACCTATAGTGGAAGTAAGAGGAGCTATACCTTTAGGTATATCACTAGGTCTAAGCCCAGTACATAGTGCAATTCTTGGTATAATAGGGAATATAATCATAGTTCCATTTTTACTAAAGTTACTTTATCCTATTATGTCTTTCTTTGAAAAAACAGTGATTTTCTCAAAGACCATAGGGTGGATAAAAAGAAGATCTATGAAAAAATCAAGGACCATAAAAAAATATAGTCTTATAGGACTATTTATATTTGTTGCTGTACCAATACCTACTACAGGAGCATGGACAGGCTCTGTTATAGCATCTATGCTGAAGCTTGATTTTAAAAAGTCATTAATGGCCATATCTCTAGGAGTCGTATCATCAGGTCTTATAGTACTAACTATATCTTATGGTATAGTTTCAATATTTTAAATTGTTGACTAGGATTTTTTCCTATGATAAAATGTCATGTAGATAAAAAAATATAGTTCCTTATCAAGAGAGGTGGAGGGTATGGGCCCAATGAAACCCGGCAACCAGTATTTATATACAAGGTGCTAAGTCCCACAGAACTAAGTTCTGAAAGATGAGGTAAAGCAAACGCTAAGACCTTTTCTTTAAAAAGGTCTTTTTTTATGACCTAATCCAGTGAACGAACGTAGTGAGTGAGCTGTAGGTAGGTCAAACGCACCTACGCTGTCCGTTTTGTCTACAATTCGCTACGCTCATTGGACAAAAAGGCAATGAGAACCAAATCTATGCGAGGGTAGCGGGCAAATAGATTTGAGTTTCGAGACTGTGACAAATGACCTAACACAACGAACGCCAGTGAGTAAACAAATTGGTGTTTCGAGACTGCGACAACTGACCTAGTGTAATTCTAGGTCAAATATAACGACAAATTATATAAAATGACCTAATAGTAGGTGAATTTAAATTATAAAGAGGAGGAAAAGAAATGAAGAAATGGTTATTTACTTCTGAATCAGTAACAGAAGGGCATCCAGATAAAATATGTGATCAAATATCAGATTCTATACTTGATTCAATATTAGAAAAAGACCCTAATGCAAGGGTGGCATGTGAAACTACAGTGACTACAGGAATGGTATTAGTAGCAGGTGAAATAACTACAAAATGCTATGTAGATATTCCTAGAATTGCTCGTGACACTATAGAAAAAATAGGATATACTAGAGCAAAGTATGGATTTGATTCAGATACTTGTGCAGTACTTACTTCCATAAATGAGCAATCAGGAGATATTGCCATGGGAGTAGATAAAGCTCTTGAACAAAAGACTAACTCAGAAGATATATTAGACCAAATAGGTGCTGGAGATCAGGGCATGATGTTTGGCTATGCTTGTAATGAAACTAAGGAACTAATGCCATTACCCATATCTTTAGCACATAAACTAGCTAAAAGATTAGCAGATGTAAGAAAAAATGGCACTTTGGAATATCTAAGACCAGATGGAAAGACTCAAGTAACAGTAGAGTATCATAACGATAAACCAGTAAGAATAGAAAATATAGTAGTATCCACTCAACATAGTCCAGATGTATCTTTAGAAACCATAAGAGAAGACATAATAAAATATGTAGTAATGGAAATAATTCCTCATGAATTACTAGATGAGAATACAAAATATTATGTAAATCCAACAGGTAGATTTGTAACAGGTGGACCTATGGGAGATGCAGGATTGACTGGAAGAAAAATAATAGTAGATACCTATGGAGGATATGCAAGACACGGAGGGGGAGCTTTTTCAGGAAAAGATCCTACAAAAGTAGACCGTTCAGCTGCATATGCTGCAAGATATGTGGCGAAAAATATAGTAGCAGCAGGATTAGCAGATAAATGTGAAGTAGGTCTTTCCTACGCCATAGGAGTAGCTAGACCATTATCAATTTATGTGGATACATTTGGTACTGGTAAAGTAACTGATGGAGAAATAGAAGAATTAGTAAGAAAGCACTTTGATTTAAGACCAGCAGCAATTATAAAAGACTTAGACTTAAAAAGACCAATCTATAGTCAAATAGCGGCCTATGGACACTTTGGCAGAGAAGATTTAGATTTACCATGGGAGAAAATAGATAAAGTTGATTTATTGAGAGGATAACCCTCTCAATAAATCTCCAGTGAATAACTAAGAGTGAATAGTGAATAGTGTGTACGACCTGCGGTCTTTACCTAAATAGTTTCAAGTTTACTTGAAACTTCCATAACTATTCACTTTTAACTATTAAATATTAACTAATAAGGGAGGCGAGTATATGTTACTGGAAGGTGTCATTGAAGAAGTTAGATTCAGAAATGAATCCAACGGCTATACAGTTGCAAAACTTAATACATCTGATGGACCAATTATTATAGTAGGTAATACTCCCTTTATTAATTTAGAAGAAACTGTAAAGGTAGAAGGAGAATGGATATATCACCCTACTTATGGAGAACAACTTAGCTTTACAACTTTAGAGGTAGTAGTACCGTCTACCTTAAAGGGAATAGAAAACTATCTTTCCTCTGGACTTATACCTCATATTGGACCAAAGACGGCTAAAAGGATAGTGGAGAAGTTTGGCATGGATTCTTTGGAAATTATCCAATATAATCCAGAAAGACTAAAGGAAATTAGTGGAATAGGGGATAAGAAGCTTGAAGGAATAGTTGAAGCTTATAAAGAACAGAGAGAAGTAAGAGATATAATGGTATTTCTTCAGCAATATGGAATTACAGTAAACTATGGTATCAAAATATATAAAAAATATGGTAAAGACACCATAAATATAATAATGGAAAATCCTTATAAATTATCGGAAGATATATACGGTATAGGATTTAAAACAGCAGACAAAATTGCAGAAAAAATGGGCATAAATAAGGAATCTTTATATAGAATAGAGGCAGGACTAAAGTATGTTATAATGGAATGGGCAGGAAATGGACATTCCTATGTACCTAAAGAAGAATTAATCTTAAATACCAAAGAATTGCTGGAAACAGAAGAAAGTTTAGTAGAAGAAGGTATAAGAAATCTTGGACTGAAGGGAAGTATTCATATAATTAGAGATGGTGAAGATACTCTAATTTATTACACTCCTTTTCATATTGCAGAAAATAATGTAAGTAAAAAATTAGTAGAATTGTCTCAAGTAAAATTAGAAGAACTATCAGTAGATGTAGAAAAGGAAATAAAAAGAATAGAGGAAGAAGAAACTATTCTATTTGCTAAAAAACAAATTTTAGCCATAAAAGAATCCTTAGAAAATGGTCTTGTAGTAATTACAGGTGGACCAGGTACAGGAAAGACTACTACTATAAATGCCATAATAAAAATATCAGAGGACTTAGGACTTTCAGTTATATTGGCAGCTCCCACTGGAAGAGCAGCAAAGAGAATGACAGAAACTACAGGAAAAGAAGCAAAAACAATACATAGATTATTGGAATATTCCTTTATGGAAGAAGAAAGTATGGCCTTTGGAAAAGATGAAGACAATGCCATAGAAGGAGACTTAATTATCATAGATGAATCTTCCATGATAGATATACTGCTTATGAACTCTTTGCTTAAAGCCATAAATCCAGGAACTAGAGTTGTTTTAGTAGGAGATATAGACCAGTTACCATCTGTAGGAGCAGGAAATGTATTAAAGGATATAATAGAATCAGGAGTAGTTAAAGTAGTAAGGTTAGATGAAATCTTCAGACAGTCAGAAGAAAGTATGATAATAGTCAATGCCCATAAAATAAATAAGGGAGAAAACCCAATTCTAAATCAAAAGGATAAAGATTTTTATTTTCTCACAAGAAATACTACTAAGGATATATTAGATACAGTAGTGGAACTCTGTGCTGATAGATTACCTAAATTCTATGGAGTAGATAGTGTAAAAGATATTCAAGTTCTTACTCCAATGAAAAAAGGAGATGTAGGTATAAATTCCTTAAACAAATATTTGCAATCTACCCTAAATCCAGAAAATGACCAAAAATCTGAAAAGGATATAGCTGGAGAACTTTTTAGAGTAGGGGACAAAGTGATGCAAATAAAAAACAATTATACTACTGAATGGAAGATAATGAAAAATGGTATAGAAATAGATACAGGTGAAGGTGTATTTAATGGAGACTTTGGATTTATCATAGATATAGATGAAGAGGATAGAACCATGAAAGTTTTATTTGATGATGAAAAAGAAGTAGAATATGAATTTAACCAATTAGATGAATTGAAACTAGCCTATGCAACAACAGTACATAAATCACAGGGTTCAGAGTTCCCCGTAGTTATAATGCCTATTACCTGGGGTCCTCCAATGCTTCTAACTAGAAATCTATTATATACTGCCATTACAAGGGCAAAAAAACTAGTAGTATTAGTAGGAGAAGAGAAATATTTATCTATGATGATAAAAAATAATAGAATAACAAAAAGATATTCGGCTTTAGATAGGAAAATGAGAAGTTATATTTCTATTTTTATGGAGGAATAGTATGTTATTTGTGAAAAATAATATTTGTCTTTTTTGCAAGGAGAATAATATTGACATAATTGGGTATCTATGTAAAGATTGTTATGAAAGATTAGAAATAGTCCATGGTGAATTAGAACTGGATTTTCCCTATATTAAGAAAACCTACTATTCCTTGGAGTACAATAGGTTCATTAGAGAAATTATAGGAGATTATAAATTTAATGGAAAAAATTATTTATATAAACCCCTTGGACAAATTATGGTGGAAACAATAACAAGAAAAAACATACATAAAGATATAGATATAATAATATATATACCAATTCATAGAAGAAAGGAAGCCATAAGAGGATATAATCAGGCTGAGCTATTGGGAAATTTCATAGGAAAAGAATTAAACATACCTGTGTCTAAAAATAATTTAGTCAAGATAAAATGGACTAAGGAACAATCTCACTTGACTAAAATCAATAGGGCTACAAATCTAAAGGATTCATTTAAAGTGAAGGATATTAATAAAATTAAAAATAAAAAAATACTTCTAGTAGACGATATTATAACTACAGGAGCAACTATGGGAGAATGTTCTAGATTACTTATAAATAGTGGTGTAAAGGAAGTCATAACCGTGGGCATAACTTCAAGTAAAAAAGGAGTGAAAATATGAATGTAAAAAATTGTAGTAGATGTGGAAGAATTTATAACTATGATGGATTTAGAGTGTGTCCTACCTGTAGAAGAGAAGATGAAGCAGATTTTCAAAAGGTAAAGGAGTATTTATATGACAATCCAGGAGCTGATGTTCAGGAAGTTAGTGAAGAAACAGAAGTAGATTCAAGGAAAATCATAGATTTTCTAAGGGCAGGAAGATTGGAAATAGCAGAAGGAAGTGCTCTTATACTAGAGTGTGAAAGCTGTGGTGTAGGCATTAGAACAGGAAGATTCTGTGAAAAATGTACAGTGGGAATGGAAAGGGAACTGGGAGCCATAGTAAATGCAGCAAGACCTAAAACAGACGGTAGAAAAGTAGAAGAAAAATTTAGATTAATAGATAGATATGGAAAAAATAGATAAAAAAACTAAAGTAACACCCCATCTTACCGATAATAATATTGAAAGGGAAGAGGGGTGTTTTTTATGAGAATAAATAAAATGGGTAATGTTTTTAAAGTATATAATGAGAATCATAGTGTTAAGAAAGTCAAAGATAAGAATACTAATGATAAAGATCAAGTAAAATTATCAGAACAAGCTGTAGAATTTCAATACGCTTTGAAAAAGGTAAAAGAAGTGGAAGAAATACGTACAGAAAAAGTAGAAAATATTAAAAAACAAATTCAGACAGGAACATATAAAATAGACGGAAAGAAAATAGCTGAAAAGATAATTGAAGATATTACTTTTGATAAGAAAATATAACGGCTGGTGAGAAAATGACATTTATAGAGGAATTAGAAGAAATATTAAATAAAGAATTAGAAATCTTAGTTGAACTAAAAGATATATCTTTTAAAAAGACAGATATAATCATATCCAATAATGTACAGGAATTAGAAGAAACTTCAAGAATTGAAGAAGTGTTAGTAAATCAAATGGCTCTGCTGGAAGAAGAAAGAGAAAGATTTCTAGATACTTGGGGAGTAGCCAAAGACACTTCTATTTCTTTTGTCATAGAAAAATTTCCAGAAGATAATAAAGTATTGATTAATATTAAAGAAGAAATGAAAAATGTGATGGAAGAATTAAGTGATAGGAACAAGATAAACAATGATTTGATAATGGAGAATTTAGATTGGATTGATTTCAATATAAACTTAATTACCAGCAACCCCACAAGTCCTAATTATGGTAAGAAAGAGATAAAAGAAAACGGAAATAGTATTTTTGATAGGAAGGTGTAGGATATGTCATTTGGTGGATTATATATATCAATATCAGGATTACAAGCTACAAAGACGTCCTTAAACACAGTTTCACATAATATAGCTAATTCAGATAATCCCAATTATGTAAGGCAATCAGCCCTACATAAAGATAATTACTATAGAACAGATGGAAGGTTTCAAACAGGTACAGGAGTCAGTGTAGGAGAAATAAGACAAATAAGAGACGAGTTTTTAGATATAAGATTAAGACGAGAAATATCAAGCTTTGGATACCATTATGCAAAGTCGGGAATTTTAGAAGATGTAGAAGGTGTATTTAATGAAACAACTAATAGTGGTTTACAAAAAACAATGAATGAACTTTGGAGTAATTGGAATGAATTAGGTAAAGAAGCAGAAAGTCTAACTATAAGAGGTTTGGTTCATGAATCAGCAGTAGCTTTTACAGAAACAGTAAACCATATTTCTACTCAACTTAATCATATAAAACAGAGTTTAAACAAAGAAATAGGAAACAAAGTAAATGAAATAAATAATATTTTAAATGGAGTATCTAAGCTAAATAGCAAAATCAAGCTAGTAGAAGGAGAAAACAGTAGAATAAAAGCTAATGACTATAGAGACGAAAGAAATGCCCTACTAGATAGATTAGCACAGCTAATACCAGTTAATATTCATGAAAATAAATTTGGTGAATCAGTAATATCCATGCAGGGAAGAGATTTAGTAAATGGCAGCTATGTAAGCACTATAGATATAAGAAACAATGCTGAGGGTTTAGGAGAAATATACTGGCAAAATACTAATGAAAAAATAGAGTTAAGCTCAGGAGAACTAGCAGGATATATAAATGCTAGGGATGTGTCAGTAGTTAATTATATGGAGAGATTAGATACCTTAGTGAAGGATATAGCAGAAAAAATAAATGAAATTCATAGTAAAGGCTATGATTTAGAAGGAAATGGTGGAGTAGATGGGTCTGGAAATGGTCTTGGAGAACCTTTCTTTATAGGTATAGGTGCTAAAGGAGCAGCAGGTACTATTAAAGTAAATCCAGTTCTTTCAGATTACAATAAAATAGCAGCATCTACAGATCCAGATGGTATAGGAAATGGAGATATAGCAAATGAGATTTATAACTTAAGAGATTTAGAAATCACAGATGGTATGAATCCAGATGAATATTACAGAGATATATTTCTAAGTGTAGGAATAGAAAGGGAAGAGTCAAGAAACATAGTAAACAATCAAGGATTCTTAATTAACTCCATAGACGAAAAAAGAAAAAGCATCTCTGCTGTATCTTTAGACGAAGAAATGACCGATATGATAAAATACCAACATGCCTATACAGCCAATTCGAGAGTAATAAATGCTATTGATGAAATGATAGAAACCGTTGTTAATAGAGTAGGATTAGTGGGGAGATAATTCACTAATCCAAAATTTTTACGAAAGGATTGAGTAAATATGTTTTTTGGATTTAACTCGGCAGTAAGAGGACTTCTTGCATCACAGAGAGCCTTATATACTTTAAATCATAATATAGATAATGCAAATACAAAGGGATATTCTAGACAGAAAATAGAACAAAGAGCAACAAGCCCCTATCTAATACCGGGAACAGGGTTTCTAGGAACTGGTACAGAAGTTTATAATATAGAGAGAATAAGAGACTCATTTGTAGACTTTAAATATTGGAATGAAACAGCTCCAATGGGAGAATGGGAAATCAAGAAAAATGCCTTAACAGAAATAGAAAAATTAATGGGAGAACCATCTAATAGTAGCTTTAGAAAATATATGGATGATTTTTATTCTAGTTTAGATGAAATGAGTAAAAATCCATCAGATGATGCTTTTAGAAAGCCAGTAAAAGAAAATGCTATGGCATTTACAAAACATTTGAATGATACAGCAAAGCGATTACAAAATATGGAAATAGAAACCAAATATAATATAGATATGAATGTAAGAAAGGTAAATAGCCTAAGTGAGCAAATAGCCGTACTAAATAAGCAAATACATTCATCAGAATTAGATGGAAGAAAAGCTAATGATTTAAGAGATAGAAGAGAAGTCTTAGTAGATGAATTGTCAAAACTAGTAAATATAAAGGTAAATGAATCACCAGATGGAAAATATACAGTATCTTTAGGGGGTATCTCCTTAGTAGATCATATATATACTAATAAAATAAGTTATGATGAAAAAGAAGATCCAGGTAAAAGGTTCATTTGGGAAAATGGGGGAAAAGTAAACCTTAGTTCAGGAACACTTAAAGGATTAGCAGATATGTATGAAGGTGATGGAGTAAATAACAGTTATAGAGGAATTCCATACTATATGAAGAAACTAGATGAATTTGCAACAGGATATGCAGAGAAGTTTAATGACCAACATAAAAAGGGATATGACCTAAATGGTAACCCAGGAGAAGATTTCTTTGTAAGCACAGATGGTAATCCAGTAACAGCAGCAACTATAACTGTAAATGAAAAGATATTAGAAGATGTAAATTTTATAGCAGCAGGTAGCGTAGGTGGAGATGCTGAAGACAATACGAACTTATTGGAATTAATAAACCAAAGAGAAGATAAAGAGTTTTTTAGTGGAGGCCTATCTCAAGGAACACCAGATGATTTTATAAAGGCTATAGTATCATCTTTAGCAGTAGATAGTCTTCAAGGAAAAAGAGTATATGGAACACAGGAATTGATGCAGAAAAACATAGAAATGAAACGTAGCTCCATATCTGGAGTAAACTTAGAAGACGAAATGGCAGATATGGTAAGATACCAACATACTTATGTAGCAGCATCAAAAATGATTTCCACAATGGACATGATAATCGATATTACAGTAAATAGACTTGGATTAGTTGGACGTTAGTTAAATTTATAGTTGTGAATTGTGAATAGAGACATAAATGTAACCAAAGGGAGTGACTAGCAAAATGCGTATAACAAACAATATGCTGATTAATAATATGACATATAATCTAAATGGTACATTACAAAGATTAGAAAGACTGCAATATGAAACATCTGTAGGGAAGAAATTTAGAGTGCCATCTGATGACCCAATAGCTGCAAGTAAATCTTTAAAATTTAATACAGATATATCAAAGGTAGAACAATATATTAGAAATTCTAAGGATGCACAGTCTTGGATGAAAGACACAGAATCAGCCTTAAAAGAAATAAAAGCAATACTTCATAGAGCTAACGAACTATCTGTACAAGCAGCCAATGGAACGAATATAGATGATTTAGATAAAATAAAAGATGAAATAGCAGAACTAAAAGGACATTTGATTCAAGTAGGTAATTCCACTTATGCAGGAAGATCATTATTTACAGGTTATAAGACAGATAAGAAATTATTAAATCCAGATGGAACATATAACATAGACTTAGAGAAAGATGCTGTTACTGGTAAGGAAGAAATATTTGAATATAATGTGGGAGTAGCTGAAACAGTTAAAATAAATATTTTAGGTAATAAGGTTTTTGGCAGTGCAACGTATACAACTACTGATCCAGTCTCAGATATTACTGGTGGTCCGGGATATGGAGCTGATATTGCTGATGGGGATACACCTTATCTAATAGCAATATTTTCTCAACTAGAAGATGCACTGGAGAGTAAAGACACAGATAAACTCCAAAAAGCCATAGGAAATATAGAAGGCGCAATGAATAATGTACTATCAGTTACAGCAGAAATAGGGGCAAAGATGAATAGGTTGGAGCTTACGCAGAATAAGTTAGAAGATCAAGTAATAAGCTTGAAAGAGCTGTTATCCTTTAATGAAGATGTAAGTCTGCCAGAAGCATATATGAAATTAGCTATAGAAGAAAATGTATACAGAGCAAGTTTATCAGTTGGTGGAAGAATAATTCAACCAAGCTTAATGGACTTTTTAAGATAATTATATGGCGTACTTACTAAGTACGCCATATTCCATTTTATGGGTACAAATACTTATGGAAGAATCTTGGTAAATATTGTATAATATTCTTTAATAAAACATAGAATATAAAAATATTGATTGCCAATTTTAAATTGGAGGAGTTATAGTTGAAAATACAAAAAGAAAAAATAATTCATTTCCCAGAAGGAATTCCTGCCTTTGAAGAAGAAAAGGAATTTGTAATTATATTAAATCATGACAGTCCTTTCAGTTATTTACAATCAGTGAAAAATGAGAACCTATCATTCATTATCATAAACCCTTTTGAAATATTTAGTGACTATGATATTCTGATTCCAGAAACAGCTAAAAATAGACTCAAAATAGAAAAACAAGAAGATATAATGATATATACTATAGTAGTAATTCCAGAAGATGTGGAAAACACTACAACAAATTTGTTGGGTCCCATAGTCATAAATACAAAAGAAATGTTGGGAAAGCAAGTAATATTAGATGACAAAAGATATAATACAAAGCATTTTATATTTGACAAATACTCCCAAAAGGGGGTAAAATAGTATGCTTATACTTACAAGAAAAAAGGGAGAAGCCTTAATAATAGATAGAAATATAGAAATAAAAATAATGGAAATTGAAGATGGGAAGATAAAATTAGGCATAGAAGCACCTAAAAATATAGAAATTCTTAGAAAAGAAATATATAAAAATGTGGAAGAAGAAAACTTGGCTGCAATAAATAATAAATCTAAGATAGAAGATATAAAAAGGCTTTTAGGTAAATAGAATCTAAACAAAAGAACCTAAGGAGGACAACTATGGATGGTACAGTACAATATTACAATGAACAATCCAATAAATGGAATATATTGATTGTAGACAACGATAACTTTATACATCAGATAATAAAGGAAATGAATAAAGACTTTACCTTTGAAGGAAGAACTGTAAATTTCCATAGTGCATATAATACTAAGGAAGCCATTGAAGTCTTAGAAGATAATAGAGATATTGTACTTGTGTTGCTAGAAGCTTTTTTAGAAAAAGAGGATTCAAGTTTAGATTTAGTAAAATACATTAGAGAAGATATAAAAAATGAAGATATTAGAATACTTCTAATGACTGAGAAAAATATTAATGGACTAGAAGGCAATATAATATTTGATTATGATATAAATGGGTATGAAAAAAAGTCTGAACTTCTCTCTAAAAAAACTAGCGCAGTTATATTATCATCCATAAGATCATTTAGAGATATTAGTCGTATAAAAAGTAATAGAAAATCTATGGAAAGAATAGTATCCTCCATATCAAATTTATACGAAAAAGATGCAATAGGTGATTTTTTAATATCTAGCTTATGCCACCTAAGCGCTTTGATTAATCAATGTAAAGGAATGGGGAAGGAAAACTGTAATATAAATTCCTTTGCAGCAGCAAGGGAAGGGACAAGCAATATATTTAGGATAATAGATGGAAAAGGAAAATATAAAGATTGTATCAACAAGACAATAAGAGAGTCAGTATCAGCTACTGATTTGATGAAAATAAATAAAATATATAATGAGGGAGAGCATGAATTATTTGACAATGTATATATTGCCAGATATAAAAGCACCTCTGGAAGTGAAGCTATTTTACTTGTAGAAAATCAAAGTAAAGATAATTATATAGATATTGAATTATTGGATATATTTTATAAATCTGTATCAGCAACCTTTGATAATTTATGCTTAAACTTAGAAATTGAAGAAACCCAAAAAGAAATATTATATACTTTAGGAGAAGTAACAGAGGCTAGATCAGAAGAAACAGGATCTCATGTAAAGCGAGTATCTAAATATTGTCAGATATTAGCAGAGGAATACGGATTATCTCCAAGGGACATTATGCTACTTACTCATGCTTCTCCTATACATGACATAGGAAAAGTAGCAATACCAGATAATATATTACTAAAGCCTGGGAAACTAACAGGAGAAGAGTTCAATATAATAAAAAGTCATACGACCATAGGCTATAATCTACTAAGAAACTCAAAACGAGAAATCTTAAAGGCAGCCGCCATAGTAGCCCATGAACATCACGAAAGATATGATGGCAAGGGATACCCAAGAGGATTAGTTGGGGAAGAAATACATATATTTGGCAGAATCACAGCCATAGCAGATGTATTCGATGCCCTAGATAGCTCAAGAGTATATAAAAAAGCTTGGGTAATGAACGATATATTAAATTACTTTATAGAAGAAAAAGGCAAACATTTTGACCCTAAATTAGTGGATATATTATTTGAAAACTTAGATAGATTCTTAGAAATAAGAGAGAAATATAGTGATATAACCGAGCAAAGCTCGGAACTGTAAATAATGGGAGAGCTATGCTCTCCTTTTTAGCATTTTCATAAAGGCAATTATTTATAAAAATGTCTGTAATATTGTTGTAATGACAATAATACTTGTATATACTATAGGGTAAATAGAATATATATTCACTATAGTCATTAAGTAGATATATACTTGTTTAAGATTAGATGTTAGAAGAGAGGTGTATATTATGGCAAATCATATTACGAACCTTAATATCGAGGCATATAGAGGAATAAAAAGTTTAGAGATAGAAGATTTAGGTAATATAAATATATTTGTAGGTGATAATAATACTGGAAAGACAAGTGTATTAGAAGCAATTCAATTAATATGTAATCCGAGTGAATACAATTTAATTAGAATAGCAAGACAGAGAGAACGTTATAGGACAAATACTAGGATGGGTCTAAATATTTTAGATTCTATTTTATGTTTATTTAATATTGAGCATTTTAATAAAGAAAGGAATTATTATCATATTAGAATAAAGGGAACAATAAATAATCAAGTAGGAAATATAGATATAAATGGTAGAGTGGTTAATCAATTAATTGATTTAAATGAAGTTGCAAAATATAATGCAATTATAAGGAGTAGATTAAATCGTTCTATTATTGAAACAGAGAAAGAAATACCAACATTTATAGGAAAGATAGATAGCAGTTTCCCCTTAAATCAACTAAGTTTTGTAGATAATAGTATGGGAGAGTTTGAGATTAACGAATATTCTAGAATAATGCAAGTAAAAGACAAACCCTCTATATTAGAAGTCAAATTTATTCAGACAGTAGACCATATAATTGAGGACGCCTTTAGTATGTTGATTAAAGATAAAGATCTTAAAGAAAAATCGGTTGAATTATTAAAAGAATTCGATGAATCAATTACTGATATTAGATATATTAATGATAATGGTAGATTTATTCCTATTATCGAAACTAATGATAAAAACTATTTACCACTTTCTATGTATGGTGATGGTATGAAGAAGTCACTTATTATGTTAAATGCAATTGTGAGTGTTGAAAATGGAGTAGTTTTAATTGATGAATTTGAAACAGCACTTCATACATCCGCTATGAAGCAAGTATTTAAATTTATTTTAGATATATCTAGACAATTAAATGTACAATTGTTTTTAACTACACATAGTATTGAGGCAGTAGATAAGTTATTGGAAAGTGCAGAACAAGATAGACAGGATATAAGAATTGTTAGATTAAAGAAAAAAGATGGAATAACATCTGCAAGAGTACTTAATGGAAATGAAGCATTTCATGATAGAAAAGAATATAATATGGAGCTGAGAATATGAAAAGCTTGATTTTATGTGAAGGTTTTGATGATATGTATATTCTTGGGTATTATCTTCATAAAACAGATGAATGGAATCGTAAAAATGATATAAAAATATCGCAACTGTATGATTTTCCAAAAGTACACTTTAGAAATCAAGGGATTGAAGTATACGAACGAGGAGATGAAATACTTGCGATTTGGTGTGTAGGTGGTAAAGATAGTTTTGAGGAATCCTTTAAATTTCTAAAAAGAATTAATGAAAATCATCCGGAAGAAGGATTTGAAAAGATGTTTATTTTAACTGATAGGGATGATCTCGAAATTAAAGAATGTTTAAAAGTTATAGAATACCAGATGCAAAAATGTGGATTAATTATAAAGGATTTAGAAAATAATCATTGTAATAGATTAGAGTATGAAGTAGAAAATGAAATTTATAAATTAGATATCATGCCAGTAATTATTCCATTTGATCAAACTGGAGCATTAGAGAATGTGCTGATTGAAGCAATTAGGTGTACATGTGAAGAGGATAAATTAATAGTAGAAAAGGCAGAAGAATATGTGGACAAGTTAGCAGAGAGTGATATAATTGATAGCTATTTGAAGAATCCTAGACAAGTTCTTAAATCTAAATTCTCATCTGTCATTTCAATAACCAATCCTGATAGATCTACTGCATTATTCAATAGTCTTCTTATGACACATCCTTGGGAAGAAAAACAAGAAATAGTTAAACACTTCAAGATATTTAATGAAGTATTGAATAAAATTAGTAAGACTTATATGGAATAGTAAGGTAATAGAAATAGATATGAATGAGTTATACGATATTATTATTTTGAAATTCTGTAATTAGTACTGATTTTAAAAGTTAGAATATTTTATTAAGCTACCATAAGGACTGAATCAGGTATTTTATCTGATTTATTCCTTTTAGCATAAAATCTATCTTATGTCTCTAATTATTAATTTATTATTAATTGTTTCATTTTAGTATGATTAAAAACACTAAATTTATTTTTAGATATAAAGATATTGTCAGGATATTCATTGATTATGTTATTAGATATATTATTGTTAAAATATTCTTTTAGATACTTATATTTTTCAAGTACATCTTCTACATCTTCAGTCGAATATTTTTCTAAACTTTTTATTATCATATCTCTAATATTCAGCATATCTTTTATTGTTTTAATATCCAGAAATTTTAACATTTAGACTATATATAAAATTAGATGATTTGTAATTGATTTATCGGTTACAATTATTATACTAAAGAAATTGTTACTAAACAGAAGCATGTAAGATAATAGGACTATTGTTTCAGAGGAATCTAAAATACATCTACATCATAGAGTGGATATATTATTTGAAAATCTAGATGGATTCTTAGAAATAAGAGAGAAATATAGTGATATAACCGAGCAAAGCTCGGAATTGTAAATAATGGGAGAGCTATGCTCTCCTTTTTAGCATTTTCATAGAGGCAATTATTTATAAAAATGTCTGTAATATTGTTGTAATGACAATAATACTTGTATATACTATAGGGTAAATAGAATATATATTTACTATAGTCATTAAATGAATATATATTTATCCAAATTTAATTGTTAGGAGGGTTAGACAATGATTTTAACTCTTAATAATATAGGTAAAATTGAAAAGGCAACAGTCGAATTAAATGGGATTACAATTATTGCTGGTGAGAATAATACGGGTAAAAGTACAGTAGGTAAGACTTTGTTTTGTATTTTCAATAGTTTTTATAAAATTGAAGAACAGATTCAAAGAGAAAGAAAAAATGCAATAAGAAAAGCATTAGATATTATATATAATCCTATTTACAGAGGAGCTAGGATATTAGATATAGAGGAATTAATAGAAAATCTGCTTCAAAATTCAGAGATATATAAATCAGATATAAATCCACTAAAGAATCGATTAAAAGAATATTTAATATATGACGGAGAGATTGATAAATATGTGAATGAAAACTTCTATGACAGTTCTGATTTTGAGAACACTGTAAAAAGAATATTACAAATTATATCTATTCCAGATGAAGAAATTTTAAAAACAGTACTATCACAGAAATTTAATGCAGAGTTTAACAATCAAATTAATAATATTTATTCTGACGATGAAGATG
Source organism: Tissierella pigra (assembly GCF_009695605.1). Taxonomy (GTDB): domain Bacteria; phylum Bacillota; class Clostridia; order Tissierellales; family Tissierellaceae; genus Tissierella; species Tissierella pigra. The sequence goes on along the minus strand of NZ_VUNQ01000002.1, from coordinate 38,301 downwards.
GTATTGTAGAGCTAAAGATTAAAGATACAAATATTGAAATTTTGATACAAGATAATGAGGTAAAAAGTATTTCAAAAAATCTTAGTTTAAATACAGAGGTAATTTATATTGATGATCCATTTGTATTAGATGAAATAAGACCTTCTTTATTCTATTTAAGAACGGAGGGGTATGCTAATCATAGACTCCATTTACAATCAAAACTTAGAGATATAAAAGAAGGATTTGGAATAGAAGATGCTATAAATAAAATTATTGTAACAGATAAGATGATGGATATTACCTCTAAAATAGATGATGTGTGCAGTGGTAAAATGATAAAGTCTTCAAATGGAAAGTTTGTCTATAAAGAAAACAATTTGGATAAGGTATTAGATATAAAAAACATATCAACAGGGCTAAAAACATTTGTTATACTAAAGACCCTACTATTAAATGGCAGTATAGAGGATAACGGAACTATCATTTTAGATGAACCAGAAATCCATTTACACCCAGAATGGCAAATCCTATTTGCAGAAATTATTGTGCTTTTGCAGAAGAAATTTAATATGCATATTCTATTAAACACCCATAGCCCTTATTTTTTACGTGCTATTCAAGTATATTCTGCAAAATATGAGATAGCAGATAAATGTAACTACTATTTAGCTGAAAGCATAGATGATAGAGTTACAATTAAAGATGTGACCACATCTATTGATGAAGTATATGCTAAACTTGCTAAGCCTTTTGAAATATTGGAGATTGCGAGGTATAGTGATGATTGATATATCTAGTCATAGTATTTTTGAAAAAAATAAAAGTAGTCTCAAAGAAACTTCTAAAGACGATGCAGATAAAAGAAATATAAAATATATGACCCATTCAGAATTCGAAGTAATTGATTTTGATGGCGTGAAGAATGACTATATAAAAGGTTTAAAACTAGGTGATACACCGAAATCAAATGATGTTTTGTGTATAATAAATAATGAACTATATTTTATTGAATTTAAAAATGGAAATATGAAAAAGGAAATACACAAAGTAAAGAGAAAGATATTTGATAGTCTATTAATTTTTACTGATATAATAAGTAAAGGTATTTCCCATACAAGAAAAGATCTTAATTATATTTTGGTCTATAACAAGGATTATAGACCAAATCCTACGAAAAAGTTGGACAAGGATGAAGTACAAGAATCAAAAGAACTTGATAAGTTTATAAGCTTAATAAATAAACATGGAAGGCTAGAACCTGATCCATTCGAATTGAGTAAGCAATTTAAAAACTTATATTTTAAAAAGGTTTATACATATACAGCAGAAGAATTTGAAGAAAAGTTTGTAAATGAGATAGAAGAATAGATACTTAGATTTGATATATAAGCTATAAAATATATAGCAGTTATTGAAAATTCAAATGGAAATTGAAAAACTAAGAAATAAAAATGACTATAATATTTTTTTATTGTGGAAGAAGAAGATATTTACCAATAAATTATAAATGCAAAAGTCTTTATAGACATAATTGAAAAATATATATGGAATAATTATAAATAATTTCCCAAAAAACACTAAAGTAATATTTACCACTGCCGATAATAAATGTAAGAAGGAAACTTCATAGAATTGCATGATATTAATTGTAAATTTTACATTAAAGCCAAAGTACATTTAAAACTATCAAGCACATTAAATGATATTGGTTTTAATTATTTAATTCACAATTCAACATTCACAATTCAAAATTTCGCCAAAGGCGACAAGGCAAGGATGCCAAAAACAAAAATCAAGGAGGAAGAAAAATGAGAATTAATAACAACTTAATGGCAATGAACACACACAGACAATTAGGTATATCAACTAATGGTGGAGCAAAGTCAATGGAGAAACTATCTTCAGGCTATAGAATCAACAGAGCTGGAGATGACGCAGCTGGACTATCAATCTCTGAAAAGATGAGAGGCCAAATTAGAGGACTTAACATGGCTTCTAAAAACTCTCAAGATGGTATCTCACTAATCCAAACTGCAGAAGGTGCATTAGATGAAACTCATGCAATTCTTCAAAGAATAAGAGAACTTGTTGTTCAAGGTGGTAATGGTGGTACCTTAGAAGATGATGATATTGCTGCAATTAATGCAGAAATTACAGAATTAAATGAAGAACTAGACGGAATTTCTGAACGTACAGAGTTTAATGGTAAGAAATTACTAGATGGATCTTATGATGGAAACTTACAAATAGGTGCAAACTCAGGACAACAACTTAATTTAAAAATTAGTGGTGCAATGTCTTCGAGTGGTCTAGGAGTTAAAGCTGTAGAGGTAGACGGAACCTCAGGACAATTCGATACAGATATAGCATTAGTAAATGAAGCTATTAAAACTGTTTCCGAATTAAGATCTAAGCTTGGTGCTAATCAAAACAGATTAGAACATACAATCAAGAACTTAGACAATGCTGCTGAAAATCTACAAGCTGCAGAATCAAGAATTAGAGACGTAGATATGGCAAAAGAAATGGTAGAGCAAACAAAACAAAACATATTACAACAAGCTTCAACTGCTATGTTGGCTCAAGCAAACCAAGCACCTCAAACTGTATTACAATTATTAAGATAATTGAAAACTTGGTAAAAAATATAATGAAAATGAAGAGTCAGAGAGAATTCTCTGGCTCTTTTTCTAAAAGATAAGGGGTATGATAGTATGTTTGCAGGTTTTAATTTGGCTATAACTAGTCAAGAACTAAAAGAACTTGTAGGAAGTGGTAACTTTGATTATTATAAAAAGATAGGAAGAGAGCATCTTAAACCGAAGAAAGCAATCTTTGAAGAAAACATACAAAAATATATAGAAAATGGAATTGCAGATGGAACAAAGATAGAGAATGATTGGTTTCCTAAAATAGAGACTGATATTTTTATTTCACATTCACATATTGATGAGGAGATTAGTTTAACCCTTGCGGGTTGGTTGCATGACGAGTTTCAAATTGATTGTTTCATTGATTCTTGTGTATGGGGTTATGCGGGCCATTTATTAGAATTAATAAATAAGGAATATAGTGATAAAAGGAAAGATGATAATGGGGGATATCTATATAATCATGAAAAATGCAATACGGCATCAAAACATGTAAATATTATGCTGTGCATGGCCTTGCAAAAAATGATTGATAAGGTAGAAGCTACCTTTGTGATTAATACAAGGAATTCAATTGATAAATATAAGGATGTTTATGAGGATAGCACATTTTCTCCATGGATTTATACAGAGATAGTATGTACACAGATAGTAAGGCATAAGCGGTTAAGCGAATACCGTAAAAAACACTTAATTAAAAAGGAGGTAAGTGAAAGCTATAGTGAAATACAGCAAGAATTTAAAGCAGTATATGAAGTGTCATTGGATCATTTAAAGATCCTTAATAAAGAGATATTAAATAATTGGGGAATTGCATGGAAGGATATAGATAGTAAATCTAATATGTATGCATTAGATGAGTTATATAAAATAGTAATTCCAGAAGCAATGGAAGATATAAGAAGATTTTATAAAGAACATCTTGCTATTTTAGGATAGAAGGAGAATGCTTAATGAATAATGGAATAGAAATAGAGGAAATTCATAAAGAGATTGATTTAATTCAAGACTGTATTAAACGTATGGAAAATAACTCCTTTATGTTAAAAGGTTGGCTTGTATCATTATATGTGGTTGTTTTAGGGCTTTTACCAGAAAAATTTAATATTTGGTTAATATGTAGTGTACTTATTACTATGACAATATCTTTTTGGTATTTGGATGGTTTCTTTTTGAGGACAGAAAAGATTTATCGTAATATATATGAATGGTGCTTGATAGAAAGACAACGAGGAAATAAAGAATTATTGTATAACCTAAATCTGAGTAGCTTTAAAGGGAAAATTGAAGATGTGGGTGGAATTGTTAATATAATGATGTCAAGGACTTTAAAAACCTTTTATTTGATACCTTTGAGTATGATTACTATTGTAGTTATACTTAATATATTAGTGAAATGGTGTTTATAAAATCTCGGAGTCATATATAAGCTATCAGACAATAAAGATTAAGACATTAAGACATTAAGATATTAAGATATATGAGAGATGGAAGTTATTCCTATCCAAATCATCACTACCATGGAACAGATCAAGTACTGCCGTATGATCCTCAAATTATGATAAGTTAAAGACTAAATCAGAATCGTTACAAGGTGTACTTAATGAACTGACAACTTTCTATAATAAAAGTGATTAGTATACTAATTGAATTGAGTAATGGTAAGGGGGCGATAAATATAAATTAAATATGTAAGTGTATAAATATGAATGATAAGGTTAAACATGATTATGAAGTTTATAGATCTACAAAGGAAGAGGAAAATGATATGAACGAAATTATTATGAATTAATATTGAAATATTCCTTTAAAGAGGTGGATAGATTCCCAGAACTAGATAATATTATAGTGGTCATTAGGAGAAAAGTGGAATAATTGGATTAGGGAAACGTGATAGTGGATGAGGTTGCTGTCACATTGTTGATAATAGAATAGCATAAGGAGCTGATACAATGTACATAGCAGCATTATCAATGCTTTATGCCAAATGAAACTAGTACAAGAAGCAAGTATATCAGTACTAAAAATGGCAATGGATACATCACAGGCTTGGAGCTACAGATTTACTACAGATGCTAGAAGCAAATACAAAAATAACGGAGCAATCTGTAAATCTACATATCGGTGAAAGTATAGATATTAGTTTATAAAATAAAAGAAATCTAGAAAGACATTAATCTTTAGATTTCTTTTTTATTACAGCAAAATAGTTTTAGAATTCAAATATTGTGGTAAAATAATAGTAATAAGAGAAATAATAAATATAGAAGTTCAAGTAAGAAAAGAAGATAACTATAGAAAAAGAAGCTTGTACTATTGGTCCAAATCCTATGGAGAAACAATATTAGGCTCAGAAGGATATGAAAATCTTAAAAAGACAATAGTAATAAATATATTAGGATATATAGAAGTAATAGAAAGTAATAAACTACACACCATATTTAAAATAATGGAACAGGAAGAACATTTTCAACTACTAGAAGATTTACAAATACATTATTTAGAGCTACCAAAACTATCAAAGAAAAGAATAGAAGAATTAAATAAAGTAGAATTATGGTTAGATTTCCTAAGAGAAGCGGGTAAGGAAGGAAATGAGAAAAGACTGAAAGGGTTAATGGAGAGGAGTGAAACCATGAAAACTGCCATAAATAAATTGCAAGAAATTTCATCAGATGAAAAAATGAGGGAATTATATAGGGCAAGGGAAAAATATAGGATTGATATGATATCAAAACTAAAATATGCAGAAAATAAAGGGAGAGAAGAAGGAAGAGAAAGTAGTATAAGAGAAATCGCAAGAAAAGCTATAACAAAGGGGCTAGACATACAATATATATCTGACTTAACAGGACTAACAATAGAACAAATAGGAAAACTTAAGAATGAAATAGAAAATTAAAAGATAGTCAGAGATTTTCTGACTATCTTTTAATATGTAAATATATATCAAATTTTGCCGATAATATATACATACTGAGGAATGGAGGTTTTGTTTTGAAAATTCATATAGAAAATAAAACATTAGAGTTTGAAAATAATTCAAAAGAAATAGATAGTATTCTTAATGAAATAGATAATGTAATTAATCAATCATCTAAGATACTAAGTCATATGATAATAGATAGTTTTGAAGTCTATCAGGATTTTTATAATTATCTTTTAGATAATATTAGAGTAATAGAAGAGGTAAAGGTCATTACACTAACATACAAAGAATTAGTTCAAGATATATTAGTATCAACAGTACAATATGTTGGAAGAGTTCCCAAAAACATAGAGGAACTATCAAATAGTTTTTATAAGAATCCAGATAGACAAGCCTGGGAAGGACTAAATGATTTATTAGGTGGAATAACTTGGATAATCAATACATTTTCTTCAATAGATCAAGATAAAAGACTTAATGATGTAGTATCAAGCTATGAGTCTTGGAATCTATATGCAAAGGAAATATTTTCATTACAAGAAATCCTAACTGATTTTAAGGAAGCGTTGGAAAGTAATGATAATGTTACAATAGCCGATATACTTTTATATGAGATACTACCAATTTTTAATGAAATGGAAGAAAGACTATTAGAATTAGTTAAGATGGAGGAAAATCTAGATGATCTTAATTGATAACATTAATTACCTAAGAGAGAAGTTTCCTTTAGTAAGAGAAAGGTTAAAATTAGTAGAGGAAAATCAGAGTAAACAATTTCAAATAGAGGAAACAAGAAAAGGAGATAAAACCCTTTCATATAATAAAGATGATAAAAAAGTATACTTTCATAGTAAATATGATCCCATAAGAGAAGCAAAGACTATTATAGAGGAATATAAAGATATAAAAGATACTAATATAATATTTTATGGTACAGGACTGGGTTATCATATAGATTTATTTGTAAAAGAAAATCCAAATAATAATTTCTATATATTTGAACCTATAGAGGAATTAATGGAAAAGTTTCTATCCATTAGAAATTTATCGAAATCTGAGTATAAAGATTTAAGGGGTATAAGTATAGGGAGAGATAGTATTGAATCAGATATTAGTAGCTTCTTGGAACTAAACAGAAAAGAAACAATAATTGTAGAATTACCTATTCACAAACAAGTATTTGGGGAAGAGTTTAAAACTTTTAGCCAGATATTTTTAAATGTAATAAAACTTAAAAGAAGTAGTATCGCAATAGAGTATTCCTTCCAAAGAAGATGGATAATTAATAGTATGAAAAACTTCAGAGAAGTATTATCTACCCCTAATATTTTAGTGGAGAAAAAAGGTGTATTTAAAAATAAACCTGCCATATTAGTGGCAGCTGGACCCTCTTTAAATGAGGAAATAGAGAATATTAGATATATTAAGGAAAATGGACTAGCCTATATATTTAGTGTGGGATCTGCCATAAACACACTTATACATCACAATATTTATCCAGATGCGGCGACTACCTATGACCCAGGTGAATTTAATCAAAATGTATTTAAACGAATTAAAGAAGAAAAAATAAGCCAAATTCCTATGATTTTTGGTTCGTCAGTAGGGTTTGAAACCTTAGAAAATTATCCAGGAAAAAAATATCATATGATAACTTCACAAGATAAGGTAGCAAATTATTATTTAGAATATAGTAATGGAATGGAAATTGATATAGTATTAGATGCACCTAGTATCGCAGTTGTCACTTTGCAGCTATTGGCCAACTTGGGATTTAGTCCCATTATATTAGCAGGACAAAATTTAGGATATATGGGTAGGATGAAGCACTCAGAGGGAGTGTACTATAGCAAGGATTTAACTGAACAAGAGGTAGAAGAGGCATTGTGGATAGAAGATGTATATGGAAACAAGATAAAAACTAATGATGGTTTCAATAGAATGAGAGAACAAATGGAATTATACATTACTAATATGGAAAAGGGTAGGGTAATCAATACCACTAAAGGTGGTGCTAAAATAAATGGTACAGAATTTAGAGAGTTAAAAAATATAATAGATAATGATTTACCGCAAAAAAGTATAATTGAAAACTGGCTAGATGAGAGTAAATCCAATTACAATAAGAAGGTATTAAAGGACAAAGTTGAAGCTATGGACATAGCCTTAGATGAAGCTTATAGATGGATTAAAGAATATAATAGATATTTGTATAAGATGCTAGACTTAGTTAAAAACAGAAACTTTAAACAATTGGATATTATGTATAATAAGCTAGATATAAGTATTACGGCTTTGGAATCCAATGTTTTTTTTACTACATTTATTCTTCAAATGAATAGAGTGCAACATAAATTACTTGCTGATGCAGTGAAAATTTCTAAGTTGGAAAAAGATTTATATAAGAAACATATGGATTTATTAAATAGCTATAAAGTATTCATTGATAGATGTAGTAATGATATGGAATTAATAAAACCTATATACGAGGAAATGAAAAATGATATATTGAAATATATTGGAGATGGTGAGAAAAATTATGCTAAACAGTAAATCAATTTTAATAACAGGTGGGACAGGCTCATTTGGACAAAAGTTTATAGAAATGATACTTGATAGATATAATCCTTCTAGGGTTATAATATATTCGAGGGATGAATTTAAACAAGACATGGTAAGGAAGAAATTCATGTCTAAATTAACCAAAGAGCAACAATCTAAATTAAGATTTTTTATTGGAGATGTAAGAGATAAAGAGAGGCTTTATAGAGCTTTCAAAGGTGTTGATTATATAATTCATGCAGCTGCAATGAAACAAGTACCAGCTTGTGAATATAATCCATTCGAAGCTATAAAAACAAATATACATGGTGCACAGAATGTAGTCGATGCTGCTTTAGATTGTGGAGTTAAAAAGGTAGTAGCATTGTCTACTGATAAAGCAGTAAATCCGATTAATTTATATGGTGGAACAAAATTGGTATCTGATAAATTATTTATATCAGCAAATGCATATTCTGGTGAAAAGGGAACTATTTTCTCTGTAGTTAGATATGGGAATGTAGCAGGTAGTAGAGGTTCTGTTATACCTTTTTTTAAGGAATTAATTGAGAAAGGTGAAAATGAACTTCCAATAACAGATTTTAGAATGACCAGATTTTGGATTACTCTTGAAGAAGGGGTAGAGTTAGTATTTAAAGCTTTAGAAGAATCAAAAGGTGGAGAGACATATATATCAAAGATACCGTCATTTAAGATAACGGATTTAGCTAAAGCGATGTTACCAGGTTGTAACTTAAAAGAAGTTGGCATTCGAGAGGGAGAAAAACTACATGAAGTAATGGTAACAAAAGATGATTCGAGAATGACCTATGAATACAAAAAACATTATATAGTATATCCTCATTTTGACTGGTGGAATTCTGAAGGATTTTTTTCTGAAGGTGGACAATCTATAGAAGATGGATTTGAATATAATTCAGAAACTAATGAAGAGTGGTTAAGTGTAGAAGAATTAAGAGAATTATTATCTCAATTAGATATGATTCCATTTATAGATGATAAAAATAAAGAATAATAAAGATAGGTGAAATATCATGAAACCAGCGATATTAGGTGGAATACCTACAAGAAAAGAAGCATTACCCTATGCAAAACAATATATAGATGATGAAGATTGTATAGCTGTAAATGAAATTTTAAAATCTGATTTTTTAACAACTGGTCCTAAAGTAAAGGAGTTTGAAGAAATAATAGCTAATTATGTAGGAGCTAAATATGCAGTAGCATTTTCAAATGGTACTGCAGCATTACATGGGGCTTGTTATGCTGCAGGTATCGGTGTGGGGGACGAGGTAATTACAACTCCTATGACATTTGCGGCATCAGCAAACTGTGTGTTATATACAGGTGGAATCCCAGTATTTGCAGATATTGATCTAAATACATTTAATATTGATGTAAAGGAAATTGAAAAGAAAATCACTAATAAAACTAAGGCTATAATACCAGTAGATTACACAGGACAAGCAGTAGATATAGATGCTATTAAAGGTTTAATAAAAGATAGAGATATAGTAATTATAGGAGATGGAGCACATTCTTTAGGAACTAAATATAAGGAGACTAAAGTAGGTTTTGTTGCGGATATGACAATGTTTAGCTTTCATCCAGTAAAAACTATAACAACTGGTGAAGGCGGAATTATAACAACAAATAATGAAGAATACCATACTAAATTAATTAACTTTAGAACCCATTGTATTACAAGAGATATTAACCAGCTTGAAAATAAGGATGGTGGAAATTGGTATTATGAACAGTTAGACCTTGGATTTAACTATAGAATGACGGATTTTCAAGCAGCTCTTGGAATAAGCCAAATGAAAAAACTAGATAAGTTTATAGCTAGAAGAAAAGAAATAGTAAGTAGATATAATGAAGCGTTTAAAGATTTAGATGGGATTATTCTTCAAAAAAATGAAGATTATTCTGATACAGTTAATCATTTATATGTACTGAGGCTTGATTTAGATAAACTTAAAATAGATAGAAAAGAAATATATAATGCATTAATTGCAGAGGGTATAGGAGTACATGTACACTATATACCAGTATATTGGCATCCATATTATCAGAAGTTAGGGTATAAGAAGGGTTCATGTCCTAAGGCTGAAGAATTATATAACTCAATTCTTACAGTGCCATTATATCCAACAATGACAGATGAAGATGTAGAAGATGTAATTAATGGTTTTTATAAAATAATTAATTACTATAGAAAGTAGTGTGGATATATGAAAACAGTAGTGATAATACAAGCTAGAATGGGGTCAACAAGATTACCAGGAAAAGTAATGATGAAACTATGTGGAAAGACAGTATTGGAACATGTAATAACTAGAGTAAAACAAGCTAAAGAGATAGACGATATAATAATAGCAACAACGGTTCAAGGAGATGATAATTTCATAGTAGAAGAATCAAAAAAATTGGGAGTTAAATTCTTTAGAGGTTCTGAAGAAGACGTATTATCAAGGTATTACTATGCTGCTAAAGAAAATGATGCAGATATTGTAGTAAGAATAACATCAGATTGTCCTTTAATAGACCCCAAAAGAGTTGATGAAATCATTAGATTCTATAAAAAATATAAGTATGATTTAGTAACCAATGCAGGTGCCGATTTATCTCAAAGAACATATCCAAGGGGATTAGATACAGAAGTATTTTCGTTTGAGGAGCTAGAGAATGCTTATATAGAAGCCAAGAAAGATTATCAAAGAGAACATGTAACGCCATTTATCTATGAAAATAGCACTAACATATTCTATTATAAAAATGATATAGACTATTCAAAACATAGATGGACATTAGATACAGAGGAAGATTTTGAATTGATAAATAGAATATATGAAGAACTTTATAATGGAAAACATAATTTCTATCTTGAAGAAGTATTGGAGCTATTTAAAAGACAGCCAAATTTATTTAATATAAATAACTATATAGAGCAGAAGAAGCTATAAAAAAGAGTAAGGAGACAAATAATATGGGAAACAATGATAGCCATAAATTAGTTTATGCTACAGAAGACTATTGTGATTTATTATTTGAATGGGTTAATGATGAGAAAGTTAGACTTAACTCATTTAACTCTGAAAGAATAAAATATGAAGAACATAAAAAATGGTTTAAAAGTAAAATTGAATCAGATGATACAGTTATTTATATATTTAAAGCCAATAACCAAGATATAGGTGTAATTAGATTAGAGAAAATGGACAAGAATGGTTATTTAATTAATTATAGTATTGCAAAAGATTATAGAAAAAAAGGATATGCAACAACTTTATTAAAATTAATAAAAGAAAAATATAAGGGGCAATTACTAGTAGGTAAGGTAAAGAAAGGAAACGTTGGTTCAATAAAAGCTTTTATAAATGCCGAATTTATAATCAAGAAAGAATATGATGATATATATGAGTTTTATTCTTTTAATAAAGAGTAACTATGTAGGAGGTAGGAGTTTATGTTTGATAATCATATATATATAGTAGCAGAATTATCAGCAAATCATGGACAAGATATTCAAATAGCTAAAGATACAATAAAGGCTATAAAAGAAGCAGGTGCGGATGCAGTAAAACTTCAAACATATACAGCTGATACAATTACTATAGATTGTGATAATGAATACTTTCAGATAAAACAAGGAACTTTGTGGGACGGAACGACATTATATAAATTGTATCAAGAAGCATATACTCCGTGGGAATGGCATAAAGAACTGTTTAATTATGGAAAAGAAGTAGGAATTACTATTTTTTCTTCACCTTTTGATAAAACGGCTGTAGATCTATTGGAAAGTCTTAATACACCTGCATATAAAATAGCTTCCTTTGAAATAACAGATATACCACTGATTGAATATATAGCTTCTAAGGGAAAGCCGGTAATTATTTCAACAGGAATAGCTACTATAGGAGAAATAAAAGAAGCCGTAGATACATGTAAAAAGATGGGAAATTATGATATTACATTGTTAAAATGTACAAGTTCATATCCAGCACCTTATGAAGATATGAATATACTGACAATACCAAATATGAAACAAACATTTGGAGTAAATGTAGGTCTATCAGATCACTCAATGGGAAGTACAGTAGCTATTGGGGCAGTGGCCTTAGGTGCTAAATTTATAGAAAAACATGTAATCCTAGATAGGAGCATAGGAGGACCTGATGCAGAATTTTCTATGGAAATAGATGAGTTTAAAACAATGGTGGAAGAAATAAGAAAGCTAGAAAAAGCGTTGGGAAATATAGATTATAATCTTACTGATAAAGTAATTAAAAATAGAAGTTTTTCCCGATCTTTGTTCTTTACAGAAGATATAAAGGTTGGAGAGATAATAACTGAGAAAAATATGAAATCTATAAGGCCTGGATATGGAATACACCCGAGACATTATAATGAGATACTAGGTAAGAAAGTAATAAAAGATATTAAAAGAGGGACTCCTGTTGATTGGAGTTTAATAGAATGAAAAAGATAGTAATAAGAACATTAGGTGGTAAGGGAATAGGATATGGGCACTATTATAGGTGCCTTTCTTTGGCTAAGGCTATAAAATTGATAGATAAAAATATTGATATTAAATTTATAATAAATAAAGATTTAATGAGCTTAATTGAGAATACAGATTTTAATTTTACTATAAGTGAAGATTTAACAGAAGATATGAAAATTATTAAAAACTTAGATATTGATTTGTTTATATTTGATTCATATATAGGGGATGATAATTATCTTAGAGCTATAAAAGAAAAAACTAAATTAATGCTAATAGATGATAACAATGATATATATGATTCATCAATACCAGATATAATTTATAATGGAAATATTCATGCTGAAAAATTAGGATATTCTAATGTAGAAGGACAAATAAAGTTATTAGGTTCTAAATACTTAATAATGAAGGAAGAATATTGGAATTGTAATGTAGATGAAAACTTAGATAAAGGTGGAATTTTAATTACTACTGGTGGTACAGATGAGCATGGTATTGTAATAAAGATATTAGGAGAAATTAAAGACTTAAATGTAAACGTGAAAGTTATTATTGGACCAGGATATGCAGATGACTATATAAAAAAGATAGAAGAGAAAAAGACAGATAATGTGGAATTGATTTATAAACCAAGTAGCTTAAAAAAATACATTTCTTCTTCTAGGATAATAATTACTGCAGGAGGAAGCACTGTATATGAGGCTTTATTACAAAGAAGTATTCCGATTTTATTTAGTATAGCAGATAATCAAGATTTAATATGTAAAGAATTAAATGATTTAGGAATTAGGTATTTAGGTAAATATCCTGATATATGGTATTCCAGATTAGTGGATATAATTAATAATTTAAATAGTAATAGTACAAGTGATTTACATTCTAGTGTTTTCGATTTGGTAACTGGTAAAGGAGTATTATCAATTGCTAAATTACTTATTAAATAGATTCATTAATAAAAGAATGGAAACGATAAATAATCAAAGTTCAAATTGATCCACATAAAAACATATTAATATTTTATAAAAATAGATTTGTTTTAATCTTAGAAAGTTAATATTTATGCTACGCATAAGTCATTTCTTAGAAGAGTAATACGTTAAAGGAGGCATACCAATGGATATAGCAGCATTATCAACAGAACTAAGCCAAATGAAATTGGCTCAAGAAGCCAGTATTTCAGTAATGAAAATGGCAATGGATATATCAAAAGTACAAGCCGTAGATTTAACTCAAATATTAGAAGCTAATACTAAAGTAATGGAGCAATCAATAACTCCACATGTAGGACAGAATATAGATATCAAACTATAAAGACAGATTTCAAAATCTGTCTTTTTTAAAATAAGAATTGGATATTTGGTTAAAGGAGAAATTACTATGGATAACAAAAAGCAAGAGATAATTTCATTATTAGATACTATGGATAATAATACATTGGAGTGGCTATTATATCTAATAAAACTAAGACATAAAAGCGGAGATAATATAAATTATTCTATGAACCCAGATGTTAAAGAAATATGGGATAAAGCATGTAAACTTATGGAGGTAGAGCTAACAGAAGTTTCGTATAATACTTGGATTAAAGGCATAGTTCCTATTGAAATTGCTGAGAGTAATTTTAAGCTAGGAATAGTAAATCAGTTCAATAAAGAAATTATTGAAAGAAGATATATAAAATTAATTGAAGATGCCTTATTTTATGTTACAGATATAAATTTTGATGTAGAGTTTATTGTATAGTATTCAAGTAGGATAAAAAAAGTATTATAACTATAAAATCTATTCTATTGTTATTCAATATGATATAATTATACTAGTAAAGTTCAAGAAGTTGGAAAAAGTGAAGATCATTATAATACATACATAACAATTAATCAGGCAGAAACAATGAAATTTATAATAGAAGGTGATTATAATTGGAAGATAAGATGTTTGATTTGATGGAAAAGATGTATATTGAATTTAGTAAGAGATTTGATAACATTGAAAATGACATTGGTATATTAAAGACAGGTATGAGTACATTAAAAGAGGATGTAACAAAAATAAATACAAAAATTGAACATGAGCTTATGCCTAAGACTACTATTTTATTTGATAGGCATAGGCAACATTCAGAACAATTAGATAGAATCGAGAAGGAAGTATCTAAACATGGGGAGATAATTTTAAGAAGAATCAAATAAAAGTAAATATCCCTAAGTAAGAGTTGTACAACTCTTATTTAGGGATATTTAATTAATTTATAGCTATATTTATTTCTATAGGGATATTATCTACTAAAAGCTCAATACATAGAAGCTTCGGAGTATTGAATTTGGTCTTAATATTACTTCCATACATAAGAGTAGGAGTTGAAATATTAATATTTATATCCATAATAGAAAATTCAATACTAGCATTGGCAGTAAGCATGTTGGAAAGTTCAGATATGGCACTCTGAGCCATTTCATCAAATTCAGCAACTTCCATACCCATCATCATTTTAGAAGCAATTTTCTTAGCATCTTCTGTAGTTAAGGAATAAATAACATTGCCCTTCAAATCTCCTACAATTCCCACGATTATTAATACACCATCAGTAATTAGTTCTCCTTCATTAATATTTATTTTGCCTTTTTCAACTTTTTCAAATCCTATTTGAGGCATTACATTTTTAAATGATGTTAAAAATGGGTTAATATATTTTACATCCATTGTGCATCACCATCACTAAAACCTATATTTAAAACCATTTCTCCAAAATCAGTATTAATTTTCACTAAGAATGTTTTAAATTTTACTGATGATACAGTTAAGCTATCACCAGAGAATATTGAAGGAGGAGACACTCTTAGTCCTAATACTTTATTTTGTCTATTAAGTATAGAGCAAGCATTACCTGATACAATATTTGTAAACTCTCCTATAACTGCCATAACTTCATTGGAATTATTGGTTTCTCTTCTAAGTGCTTTGCTGGATAAAATAGTGGCTGTTTCAATAGACATATCTAATATCATTCTACCAGAGTATTTGCCAATAATACCAACGACTACAGATATGCCTTTTGATTTTAATAAATCGTTGGAAAGATGTTCATCAATGAAATTAGGAATCGTTTTTGTCATTTTATTTAAAGCATCAGCAAATGCTTCTTTAAATACAGGTAAGTATAGGTTTTGAAAAGTTTTAAATTGCTCCTTGTCTTCCATGATTCGATTAATAGCTAGTATAAGGTTATCTTCATCAATTGGTTTTTGAACATATGCATCGACATTATGTTCTTTAGCTTTTTTTAACATCTCTTCATCCATCATAGCACTTATCATTATAACTTTAATATTTTTATCAATTTTATGGACTTCCTTTGTACACTGAAATCCATCTGTATCCGGCATAGTTACATCCATAGTAACTATATCAGGTTTGCTATCTGATACTACTGAGATTACTTCTTCAAGGGAACTAGCTTGTCCCACTACTTCAAAGCCATTTTTTTCAAGAATATCCTTAATAAGTACAATTGAGAAATAAGAATCATCAACTACAACTACTCTTTTTTTAGTCAAAATAATCACCTCTAAAGATTTTATTCTTAA
This sequence comes from Tissierella pigra, assembly GCF_009695605.1. Lineage (GTDB taxonomy): Bacteria > Bacillota > Clostridia > Tissierellales > Tissierellaceae > Tissierella > Tissierella pigra. The sequence continues at coordinate 22,080 of NZ_VUNQ01000002.1, read as the reverse complement.
ACATAAACTACTCTTTTATTTATAAAAAGAATATTTATTTAGTTAAATTAAATATTCTTTTTTCCTAATTATTCAAAGGAACCCCCTCTCGTCATTCTTATTATAATTATACCCTATAATGATTTATTCTAAATATATTTATATTTGAATTTATCCATGTATTGGAATATAATCAAGATAGATTAATTATTTCATAGTAAAAACTGTAGAAGAAGTATAAATGGCTATGAATAAACAAAATAACTTCTTGGAGGGATAAAAATGGATAATAAATTAAGTGGAAAAGAATTGCAAGAAAAATTAACGCACAAATGGAAAAATGTATGGGAAGCATTAGATAATGATGAAAGAGAAAAAGCATTTGCTATAAACGAAGAGTATAAGGATTTTTTAGATAAAGGCAAAACAGAAAGAGAAGCAGCAGAACAAATAATCAAAGTAGCATCTGAAAATGGATATATATCCATAGATGAAGCTATAGAAAAGAGAATAAAGCCAACTACAGGAATGAAGATATATGCCAACAATAAGGACAAGGCTGTTGCATTATTTGTAATAGGGGAAGAAAGCTTGGAAAGAGGAATGAATATAATTGGTTCCCATTTAGATTCTCCAAGAATAGATTTAAAGCAAAATCCTCTTTATGAAGATTCAGACTTTGCTTTATTAAAAACTCACTATTATGGTGGAATTAAAAAATATCAATGGGTAACATTGCCATTAGCCTTACATGGAGTTGCAATAAAATCCAATGGAGAAAAGGTTAATATTGTAATAGGTGAAGATGAAAATGATCCAGTATTTTTTATAACTGATTTACTTCCTCATTTGGCTAAAGATCAAATGGAGAAGAAAATGGGTGATGGAATTACAGGGGAAGGGTTAAATGTTTTAATTGGTAGTATTCCCTATGCAGATAGTGGTTTAAGTGAAAGAGTTAAATTAAATGTACTTAATATACTAAACGAGAAATATGGAATAACTGAAGAAGATTTTACTTCAGCAGAGTTTGAGATAGTACCTGCTGGTAAATCAAGAGATGTAGGTATAGATAGGAGTATGGTTGGAGGATATGGACAAGATGATAGAGTTTGTGCCTTTACTTCTTTCAAAGCTATACTTGATATAGAGAAGCCAAAGAAAACAGCAGTTGCTTTATTTGTAGATAAGGAAGAAATCGGAAGTGTAGGAAATACTAGTATGGAGTCCATGTTCTTTGAAAATATTGTTTCAGAATTAATAAATCTTACAGAAGAAAACTATTCAGAGCTTATGGTAAAGAGAGCACTTGCGAATTCCTGTGTACTTTCAGCTGATACATTGGCAGGATTTGACCCTAATTATCCTGAAGTTTTAGATAAGAAAAATTCACCCTTTATAGGAAATGGCATAACTTTAGTAAAATATACTGGTGTTAGAGGTAAGGGTGGAAGTAATGATGCTAACTCCGAATATTTAGGAAAAATCAGAAAGATATTCAATGATAATAATATAGTATGGCAAATGGGTGAACTTGGAAAAGTTGACCAAGGCGGCGGAGGTACTATTGCTTATATTCTAGCAAAATATGGAATGGAAGTAGTAGACTGTGGAGTTCCATTGTTAAGTGTACATGCTCCTTATGAAATTGCAAGTAAAGCAGATGTATATATGACTTACAAAGGATATAATGTTTTCTATGAAAATTAATATTGATTAGATGTGGTCTGGATTTACATCTAGGATTATAGGACTAAATATACGAACATACTATCAATTTAATCTCCATATGATATAATTATATGGAGGTGGTATTTATGTCATATATGGTATGTAAAAGATGTAGCAAGATGTTCCAAAGAAATGGTAGACTCTACTGTGATGATTGTTTTGAAATAATTGAAAAAGAACATGATTTGGTTATAGAATATGTTAGGAAATATCCTGATGCTACTATTTTAGATATTATTGCGGCAACTGGTGTTACTCTTAAAAGTATTGATTGTTTAGTAGAAGAAGGGTTTGTTTCCTATGTAGACAACAAGATACAAGAAATAGATGAGGAAAGATTAGCAGAGGTAATGGACAAGATATTAAGCAAAAGAGGTAGATTCCACCTACAAAATAAAAAATGAAATATAACTAAAGAAGAATCTCCCTGTATTATCTACAGGGGGATTGTTGTCATTATTCTTCTTTAGCCCAAGCATCAAGTTTTTCCATAGTCAATTTATAAGTTTCTTTAGATACATCAGGTAGTTCTCCTAATATCTTTTCTGCTTCCTTAAATCCTTGCTCAATTGCAGACCTAAGTGTCTCAACTTTAGATTTGTCTCCACCAGATATGGCTATGGCAAAATCTACTAGTCTTTGGCTTACAGCTTCTGCTCCAAGAGGACCATCGGGACCTATTAATGCTTTAGCTTCTAGTCTTGCTGTTTCATCTACTTCTACGATTTCATCAGCACCTAACAACTCAAGGCTCTTTCCTTGACGTTTAAGCATTTCTTGTACTAGTCTTATTAATTGGGAATGAGCTTCTTGACTTTGTCTTTTCAATTTAAGAATAGTATTTTTATCATAAACATGAGATGTTTCCTTTTGCTCTGTCTTCTCATAGACTGCTGCTGGAGTTTCGTTAGTTGTTTGAGTATCCTTTGCTTCTGTCTTTGAATCTATTTTCTTTTCAGCTTCTATTTTATCTGTCGTTGCCACAGGTGTAGTTCTTTGAATATTTTCAACTCTCATTATAATCACCTCTAATATATCTATCGGTAGATTTAGAAAAACCTTAAATTTTTCCATGTAAAATTTGGAAATTTTATATGATTTTATTTATGATTATATTTTTTTATAGAGATAGGAATAATTCACTAAATTCTAATAAATAGGTAGAAGATATTGACAAAATATGGTAACATATAACATAGTTTGACATATATTATACATATATATCTAATTTAAATATAAGGAGATGCTGTAATGAAAAAAACAAAAAAAGATGAAACGAGGGTTAGTGGTAAATCTGGAAGTTTAAAAACGAGAATGATTATATCAAATGTATTGATTTTACTAATAGTGTCTTTATCTATGGGTTTAATATCATATATACTTTTTTCTAAGAGTATAAATGGACATATGGATACAATTTTATCCAATAAAGCTTATGACTCAGCTAAAATAATTAATGAAAAGATAGACAAGTTCTTAATTGGTATTGAAGGTGTTGCTAGTCACGACATTATATCTAATCCAGAAATAAGTATGGAAGAAAAGTTTAGTATTATGAGACAAGAGAAAGAAAGACTAGGTTATACAGAATTATACATTGCAGATTTAAATGGAATTGTACAATTGGAAGATGGAAGTACTTTAGACCTTTCTGACAGTGCTGATTTTAAATTAGCAAAAAGTGGACAAAGTGTTTTACTAGAAGCCATTAAAAGTCAAATAACAGGAGAAAATCTACTGCCTATTTCTGCGCCTATTAAACATGATGGAAAAATAGTTGGAGTATTATTAGGCTCTAAATCTGTCGATGAACTTTATGGAATTATAAATGAAATAAGCTTTGGAGAAACTGGTGATGCTTATTTAGTCAATGAACATGGAGAATTAATAGCATATAATATTCAAGAAGTAGTTGAATCTGGAGAAATTACCATAGAGAAGATGAAAGCAATACCTGAATATGATGGTTTAGTAAATGTATTTGAGAGAATGGTTGCCGGTGAGTCCAATGTAGACCAATACTTCTATGATGGCAAAATGAGATATGCTAGTTATACACCAGTAGGGAGCAAAGGTTGGTCTGTGGCAGTTGCCATAGATGTAAGTGAAATGGCAAAGGATTTAAATGATTTGAGAAAATTCATGATAATCATTACAATATCCGCCTTAGGAATAGGTGTAATATATTCAGTTTTATTTAGCAACTCCATTATTAAACCCATAAGAGAAATAACCGAAAACATGAAGGCATTAGCAAGGTTAAATCTTAAAAGTGATATAAATCCTAAGGTTTTAAATAGGAGAGATGAAATAGGAGAAATAGGAAAGGCAAATAAGATTGTAATTGAGAATCTAAGGGATTTTGCCAGTATGGTAAATGTGTCAGCGGAGCAGGTGGCATCTTCTTCTGAAGAGCTAACTGCCATATCTGAGGAATCTACTTCTGCTTCTACTAATATGGCAGAGGCTTCTTCTGAAATTGTTATAAGCTCTGAAAATCAATTAAATGATTTATTAAATGTTACATCTTATATGGAAGAAATCTCTGCTCAAATCCAAGAAATAAGTAGCAATGCAGAATCCATAGATACTTTAAGCAGTGAGGTAGCAGATAAAACTCATATAGGTAAGTCTAAAATGGTTGATACAGATGTTCAAATGAATAATATTGTAAAGAGTTCTGAAGAAGTAAAAACTTCTTTATTAGAAGTAGACAATAGCTCCAATGAAATGGATGAAATTATAAATGTAATTAGGTCCATAGCAGAACAGACAAACTTACTTGCATTAAACGCTGCTATAGAGGCAGCAAGAGCGGGGGAGGCTGGTCGTGGTTTTTCTGTAGTAGCTGATGAAATTAGAAAACTAGCTGAAGAAACAGCAGTATCCACTGGTAGAATAGATAATATAATAAGAGAAAACCATACTATAATAGAAAAGGCTAACCATAATATGGAGTTAAGCAATTCTGAAATAAATAAGGGTATGACTACTGTAAAGGAATCTATAGAATATTTTAATCAGATATCTGAATCTATAAATCAAGTAACAGCACAGGTAGACAATATTACTAAGGCCATAAATCAAGTAGCACAAGGAACAGAAAATGCAGTAAAAGGGGCAGTAGCCATTGAAAGTATGAGTAGAGGTATAAATGACAGTATTCAAAATATATCTGCAGCAACAGAGGAGCAAACAGCTTCCATGGAAGAAATTGCATCATCATCAGAGTCTCTGTCTCAATTAGCAATGGAACTAAGGGATTTAGTAGCAAAATTTGAAATGTAAAAACAATAGGTTAGACCAATTGGTCTAACCTATTATTTTAATTATTTTTTACATACCACAATGTAGCATTTATTTCTCCGCCTAATATTATTATAATACTGCTCATATAAAGCCAAATAAGTAAAACAATGATTCCACCAAGACTACCATAGGTCTTTCCATAGTTTGCAAAGTTATTTACATAATATGAAAATATAGTAGATGTAAAAATCCAACCAATAGATGCAAATATGGCACCAGGCATAGCACTCTTTAAGCTAATTTTCCCATGACTTCTTATGGAAGGTATAAATCTATATAATAATGCAAATATAAGAATCATAAAACCTAAGGATATAATAACTCTAAAATATCGCCAAAAGGAAATAAACTTTTGTGTAATTCCTAGAAAATCAAATAATCGATTTCCAAGGACTTCTCCAAAGACTAAAGTTAAAAGTACAATAAGTAACAAGAATAAAAGTGCTAAGGTAAATAATATAGCCATGGCTCTTAATTCTATATAATTCCTTGTCTCATTTACATCATATGCTTTGTTCAACGCCCGAATAAGTGCCATTATTCCCTTAGAAGCAGCCCAAAGACCAGTTATAGCACTTAGGGAAAGAAGAGTTTCACTACTGGTTGTTATGGTTTCTACTAGCAAAGTATATATTATCCTTTGAGTATCCATTGGTAGCAAAACTATTATACTATGTAATACATCCTCTCGAGCAATAGGTGTATACGTTAATATATTTAGAAAAAATATTAGAAATGGGAATATGGATAATATTAAATAATATGACAATTGGGCACCTATTGCAGTTACATTATCATCTCCTATTCTGAACAATAATTCTTTTAAGAATCGACTATTTTTATTATTATACTTATCTAGCCAATTTAACAAAAAAACACCCCCCCAACTATATATACTAGTATTTTACCATAGAAATACATATTTAAACATTAGTTGGAGTTAGTTTCTTAGTCTAATAAATCCTCTAAGGCCATATTGAAAAGTTTTTTAAGACTGTCTTTATTTGTAGTGTAGTAGTATCTGTTATTTATAATACTAGGCTCAAAGTTTAATATTTCTAAGTCTAGAAGTAAGTTTAAGTGATAGGAAAGAGTAGCTGTAGTTAAGTGAAAATAATCTGCTAGCTCCTTGTTATACCAAGGTCTTTTGGAAGTTAATTTTAATATCTCTATTCTCTTATCATCAGATAATGCTTTAAATAATGCCTTATATGTGTCACGTTTCTTTCTGTTTTCAAATCTATGTTCTACAGTTTGCCCACAGGACATGACTAGAATATCTTCAAATGTAAAATAAATTACTCCTACATCCATATAAAAACTCATATAAATAATCATTTCTTTGTGAAGCTCTATAGCTTTAGAATAGTCTCCAATTCCAATAGTATTTATGAAATCAGTAGGATCTTTTTTAAATAGATCATTGTGAAAAATAAGTCTTTCATCCATATAATTATAAACTCTGTCCTCAAAGGGTTCATAAAACTCCTTATAAAAAATTTGCAATACATCTATTAACTTATTTTTATATTCTAAAGGATGAATTTTCATCTGCATAAAGGCTGATGCTATTTCAGGGGAATAAGCTTCAGTTAAGGTATCTTTCAACTCTATATCATCATCTAGTGAAGCTGGAAGCTCATAATATTTATAGGAGAATTCAATCATAGTAGAAGTATCTAAAGTCTTTAGAGATTCTATTAATTCCAAAGGATCTTTTATATCTTCCATCATCACTAGATTTAGACAAACATCTAATAATCTATAGGTTTCATCTGTTACAAATATTAAGTCATTACGAAAAAAAGGAGAAATATTATCATCTATATATTTCAACCAATCCTTTACTTCCTTATTTGGAGAAAAATCCATAATTCCTTTAGCAATGTCTTTTTCCAAGTCTGGAGTATTCCAATAAATTTGACGAGTTTTACTATTAGTATATTTCAGAATAGATACAATAAATTCGATTGCTTTGTTATATTCAATTTTACATGATATTATGCTTTCCATTTGACCCCTCCTAATTAGTCTTATATAAATGATACAATATACTGAAAATTAATTCAATACTAAATCAAAAATGCATTAGAAAAGTTTCTAACATAAACTTCGATAATTATATTGTAACATAAAGGAATATATGGTATAGTTTGTCTTAAGATAAGGTTTACAATTTTCTGTAAATAAGAAAACGAAAAGATACTTTAAACTATTATTCGTTTTATATTTTTACAATAAGTATTAAGACTTAATAGTCCAAATTAATTATCTGTTTAAATAATATCACGTATAAAGAATATTTCTTATTGCGATAAATTCCATAATTAAGGAGGTGAAGCAAGGGATAAGCGATTAATCGATATATATTCATAAAATTTTTAATCAATTTAGTTTTCAACTAGGATATAGACTATATTTTAAATTTATTGGACTATATAACCTTATCAAAGTACAAAGACTAACCTTTCCTATAGCATATCATCTTTGCTTTTCACCATCTTGGAATAGGGTTTAATGCCTAAGTTTAAATGGCTAATATCATATAAGGAGTGTGAAAGTAGTGAAACTAGTTAGACAAAGGATTCTTAGTTTTATATTAATTTTTTCTCTTGTATTGGGAATGACCCCAGGAAGTTTTGCAGAACAAATCACATCTGGAAGCACCCAGAAAACGAGACATTCTGGTGGCTTAATTGGATTTGATGGGGAATATGCCCTTAAAGGTGATGGAAGGCAGATTTCAATCATTGTAGAGTTAACTAATCAACCAGAAGAATTGGAACACGTAGTAGGAACGTATAAAGATAGAAAAACATTTTCTACCTTTAATGCCGCAATGAATGCGGAGCGTGATAGAGCAGATTTTCTAACAGCATTAGATGAGTTATCTGGTCAATCATCGAACTTTAAATCAAGAGCTGTTAGTATTTATAATATAAATGCCACGTATACAAGTGCTATCAATGGGTTTGCCTTAACAGTATCAGATACACTTATTCCAAAGTTGATGGAGCTTGAAAGTGTGTACGCTATCTATCCAGATGAAGAGATTAAGGTAGACCTGCCTGAGGTAGACTACGATGATATAAGCAAGGAATTATTTGGAATCTCAAGCGGTACAGGAGAAACTATCCAGGTTGGAATGGGGGATAGCCGTAAGTATTATGAGGTGAATAAGCTAATAGAAAAGGGATTCACGGGAAGAGGTGTAACTGTAGGAGTTATCGATAGCGGTGTTGATTATAATCACCCTGACCTAAAAGATACTTTTTCTGACACACTTCCAAACGGGAGAATTCCACAAGTAGAAGAACTTCTTAATGGTAAGTTCATTGGAAGAAATTACATTAATAACGGTAGGGGAGAAAATGATCCTATGGACGATCAAGGTCATGGTACTCATGTATCAGGTACAGTTGTTGGACGAGGAGTCAATAGTCCAATATCTGCCTTAGGAATTGCTTCTGAAGCAACCCTTGTTAGTTATAAGGTAATCAATGAAAACGACAGTGTCCAAGCTAGTTGGCTTATTAGCGCCATGGAGGATGCAGTGGAAGATGGTTGTGAGATTATTAATATGTCTCTAGGATGGAGTAGAGAAAATGGGCCATCACACATTACTACTGTAGCTATAAATAACCTTGCTTTAATTAATCCTGATGTACTTTTTGTCGTATGTGCTGGTAATACAGGGCCTAATAGTAGTACCCTTTGGTCTCCTTCAACTTCCCCGCTAGTAATGACTGTTGCTAATGCAATGCTCCCATCAGTAGATAAGAAATTTACTGTTAGAGTTAATGATGAAGAAATAGAAAGTCAAGGGGCAGAAATTAACTTAATTAGAGATGAGTGGGAGAATAAGGTGATTGAGAAACAAGGTCTATATGAATTAAGAGGAAGTTATCTAAGACCTACACAAGACAGTACTTATAAAATGTTACTGTTGCCAACAGTAAAGAAAACTCAGTCAATAAACCAAGTAGAAGAGATAGAAGAAGTAGAAGAGATAGAAGAGGTAGAAGAGGTAGAAGAGGTAGAAGAGGTAGAGGAGTTAGAAGAAGTAGAGGAGTTAGAAGAAGTAGAAGAGTTAGAAGAAGTAGAGGAGTTAGAAGAAGTAGAGGAGTTAGAAGAAGTAAAGGAGTCAGAAGAAGTAAAGGAGTCAGAAAAAGTAGAAGAGATAGAAGAGGTAGAAGGGAAAAAAATAAAAGAAGAGAGAATTGTAGAAAGCACCTGGGATAATTTAGGGGTTGGATTAGAGGAAGAATTTAATTCATATAAGGAAACCCATAAAGAAAAGAATGATTGGGAAAATACTATTGTGGTTTTAAAGCGTGGACAATCTTTCGATGATACTGTAAGAAGACTTCGCAATCTTCATGGAGGATCAATTATTGTTATTAATAATCCTGGACAGGATTATAGTAATATCTCCTTCTATCAACAATCCTACAATAATTATTTGCCTGTATTCACAGTTAGCTATGAAGAAGGTATGAAATTAATTGAAGGAATGGAAGCTGGAAAGGAATATGAAATTAGCTTTACAAATATGGAAGATTTGGGAGAGGTAGAAATTAATAGCAGTAGTTCTCGTGGTCCAGTTAAATCAACTTATGATGTAAGACCAGATATTACAGCTAATGGAACTAGCGTCTTATCTACTGTGCCTCAATTTTATGCTGGTGTAAATGATTATGACTATTCTTATGCTGCAATGACAGGTACTTCTATGGCAACACCTCATATCTCAGCTTTTGCAGCTATACTTAAACAGCAGAATCCTAATTGGAATGCGTTGCAACTTAAGGCCCATTTAGCCAATACGGCAGATCCTAAGATTATGGCTGAAAGTGTTTATACTCAAGGTTCTGGTATGATACAACCTCATGTAGCATTAGATAATACAAATTTTTATGCTACGGCAACTAACTATAATGCCTACTATCGTACATCTACAGGTGACATTGATATGCAGAACACAGAAGGTACTACTATTAGTTTTGGACTAGTTAAGTCTGGTAAAGATTCTACTAAGACAATTCCTGTTACATTAAATAACGACGGAATAGGAGATGAAATGTTTAATGTTACGATAGAGATGAGCGGTTATAGAAATGTTACTGTAGAAACTTCTGAGAATAATATTAGAGTATCTTCTAATGGTGAGAAAACTATTGATATAATAGCTAATGTATCTTCAGCAGCGGAGCCTGGAATCTATGAAGGATATTTAAAGCTAACTCAGGAAGGAACTAGTAATCCTATTACCCTTTATATGCCATTTGCTATTTATGTGGATAATGAATGGAAGGATGAGTCAGCTTATAATGACAAATTAACTTTCGTTCAGGTAGCAGCTATTTCTAACGGGGAAGATCGTCAAATTAAAGAGTTATCACCTCACAAAAGTTCTGAGTCCATTGTTCACTATCAATTTATTAGAGATTTCGATTTCTTTGATTGTTTAATAGCAGATTCTAAAGGGAATATTATAGGATATGTAGATAAGGAAAAGTATAATGATACTAGCACTGGGGGAAATTGGTATTATTGGGGTCTTATGACAGGCTGGTACTATCCATATATAGAAAGGGATGGTAAAAAAGTTTTAGCTAATGAGATGGAGCTTTTACCAGAGGGACACTATAAGTTCGTACTTCATCCTCAAAATTTAAATGGTGAAGAAGCATTTTTCTCAATGGATTTTGTAGTAGATAATACTTTACCAGAGATTACTTTTAATAATTCTATAGATGAAAATTGGTACTATAGTGTTGATGGAGAAGAGTTAGTTCTTAGTGGTAAGATTTTCGACCAGGGAACTAAGACGATGCAAGAAGCGGGAATCAATTCAGAAATGAATTATCGTCTATTTGGACGAAAGACTAGCCAACAAGATAATATAGTAGTTGTAGAAGCAAATGATAAACTTTATCGGGGCATAATTGAAACAGATGGTAAGTTTACTATTAGAATGCCATCTAACATAGAAATTAGTGAGGCTACTGTATACTATGGAGACCATTTCTTACCCGTTGGGCAAGAGTTGGCATGGGAAGAATATCAGGCAGTTGAAGGTTTTAGCCCAGATAAGTTGTCTTATATGGGAGTGACGCCAAGGGAGACTCAAAATCTAGTGCCATGGATGTATTTCTATGCTTATCGTGCAGCAAATATGGGACAGATTAATGTTACATTAATAAATGATGAAAAGATGCCAATAGACCCAATAGATCCAACAGAACCAACAGAACCAACAGAACCAACAGAACCAACAGAACCAGGTGGAAGTACACCAACGGAATCAGGATCGGGTAATATTCATTCACCTAAGGAGGACAATAAAACTACTACAAAAGCAGAACCGACATACAGTAATGGTAGGGTAGAGCTTAAACTTGAACCTACAATAAAAGATGGTATTGCTTTAATTAATGTGGATAACAAACAATTAACTAAGATGATAGAAATATTAGCTGAGCACAAGGCTGATAATGTAGTTATTATTCCACAAAGATTGGGAGACCAGGATTTTGTTCAGGTACAACTACCTAAGGATGGTCATCTAAAACTTGCCAAATTTGGGGTTGATTTGGTAATCAAGACTAGTAATAGTACTATTACTTTACCAAATAAGGCGTTAGCAGCTTTTAACGATGGTATAATGGAAATCAAAATTTTGAGTATTCAAAGAGATAGTATAGATATATCAGTAAAGATTAATGGTACGGAAATGAGAAATATTCCAGGAGGATTAGAAATTATTTTACCTGTTGGAGCCACTAGTCAAAAATTCGTAGCAGTATTACAATATCCAAATGGGGACCAAAAAATATTACGTAAGAGTATAGTTTTATCTAATGGAGATGTATATGCAAATATATCTGAACTAGGTACTGTGAAAATCTTACAAAAAGAAGATACTTTCACCGATATTAGGAATCATTATGCAGAAGAGGCAATATCCTTTGTTACAGCTCGTGAGTTGTTTATGGGAAAATCTCAGACAAACTTTGGACCTAATGATTTTATGAATCGTGGAATGCTTGTAACTGTTCTTAATCGTTTAGAAAATGAAGAAAAGTCACAGGGTAAACAAATGTTTACTGATGTTAATAAAAATTCTTACTACTCTGAGGCAATTAGCTGGGCTGCAGAAAATGGAATCATATCTGGAACTGGTGATGGAAAATTTGCTCCAGATTCATTTGTTAGTCGTGAGCAATTAGCTACGATAATTTATAGATATGCTAAAGTTTATGGTTATGATCATAGCTTTAAAGGCAATGAAGATTTGGAAAAGTTTGCAGTAGATATTAATAATACTAGCAACTGGGCACAGCTGGCTATGAATTGGTGTGTGGCTAATGAAATTATTACAGAAAATAATAATGGTATGATTCAGCCTACTAAGATGGCTACTCGTGCTGAAGTATCTGTTATTTTACAGAGATTTGTACAAGCTATTGGAGAAAATAGATAACAGATATCAAAAATGATGTTTTATGATATTAAGGCTATGCTATTTTTAGGTATAGCCTTAACATATTCTTTTTATAAGGGTAGAAATGGTATTCTTAAGATGGCACATAGTACAACTATGAAAATAATTTAAACAATAAATTTATGCATTATTAGAAATCTTTCTAATACATAGTTAGATAAACATTGACTCGTATTAGAATATATTATATACTATAAATATAAAATTAACATACTTAATAACAAAAAGGAGGCTTCACAGATGAAAAGCAAGAAGTTTTTAGCATTATCACTAGCACTAGTGTTAATATTACTTACTGTAGCAGGCTGTGGAAAAAAAGACAATGGAGAAGTTACGCCACCAACAGATAATAATGGTGGAAAAACAGATGAGGCGGCAACTATTGATAAAGAACAATATTTAAATCTTTATTTAGTTGCTGAACCAAGTACCTTAGATTCTTCTAAAGGTTCAGATATGTATTCAAATAGAGTACTTAATAATGTATTAGAACCACTTACTAGATTAGAAGAAGATGAGAATCAAAATAACTTCCTAGCACCAGCAGGAGCAGAAAGTTGGGAGCATAGTGAAGATGGTACTGTATGGACATTTAAAATTAGAGAAAATACATGGTCAGATGGAGTTAAAGTAAGAGCTCAAGACTATGAATATGGTATAAAAAGATCAATAGATCAAGACACAGCATCACCTTATGCGTGGATTTTGATGCCAATTAAAAATGCGTCAAAAGTAAATAGTGGAGAGCTTACTGTTGATGAACTTGGAGTAAAATCTTTAGATGATAATACTCTTGAAATAACTTTAGAGTCAGCAACTCCATATTTTGAGCAATTAACTTATCAAAGAGTAATGTTCCCTCAAAGACAAGATATAGTTGAGGCACAAGGAGATAAATATGGTTCAGAACCTGATACTTTAGTATATAATGGACCATTTACTTTAACATCTTGGGTTCATAATAGTGAAATAGTTTTAACTAAAAATGATAATTATTGGGACAAAGATACTGTTAAATTACAAAATATAAATCTGAAAATTATTTCAGACCAAAATGCTATTTATAACTCCTTAGCAAATGGTTCATTTGATTCAGCAACTGTTAATAAGGGAGAATGGAAAGAAAAGTTCATGAAGGATGAGAATTTAAATCATATAGAAATAGTTAATCCAAGTATTAACTTCATGTTCTTTAATACTCAAGATAAGGTATTTAAAAATGCCAATATAAGAAAAGCTTTTACAATAGCTTTAAACAGAGAAGAATTAGCTGATACTGTATTCTATGGAGTACCTGCTCCAGCTTATGGTTGGGTACCACCAAGTATAAATATAGGTGATGATGAATATAGACAAGTTGCAGAGTCACCAATTAAGAAATTAGCTGATGAAAACAAAGACCCTAAAGCACTTTTAATTAAGGGGTTAGAAGAATTAGGAATGGATACAGACCCATCTAAATTAACAGTAAAGATTTCCTTAGGTGGAACAGATCAATGGTTTAGAACATATGGAGAATATTTACAACAAACTTATATTAAAACATTGGGAATTAATTTTGAAGTTGAACAAATGGAATGGCCAGTATTTGATGGTAATGTAAAAAAAGGAGATTTCCAAATTGGTTATATGGCATGGGGAGCAGATTTCAATGACCCAATTAATATGTTAAACCTATTTAAATCAGATGCACCAGCTATAGGTACGGGATGGGTAAATGAAAGATTTGATGAACTTATAACTTTAGCTTCTTCAGAGATGGATAGTGCTAAACGTTTAGAGTACTTTAAAGAAGCAGAAAATATATTATTATATGAAGATGCAGCAGTAGCTCCAGTAGTATATCCAAGAGAACATGTATTTAGATATAAATATGTTCATGACTTAGGAGTTACTCCATTTGGTACTCAAGGATATAAATATAGCTATACTGAAGGTAGATAATTAAATGTATATAGCAGTTTATAGATATATCTATAAACTGCTATATTTCTAAATAAGCTAAGGAGGAACGTTATGGGAAAGTATATAATGAAAAGAATTGGATATATGCTTCTTACTTTATGGATAGTTGTAACTATCACTTTTTTCTTGATGCACAGTATACCAGGTGACCCCTTGGCACATATGGCCAAGAATTTACCGGAACAGATAAAACAAAACTATTATCAAAAATATGGTTTAGATCAGCCCGTTATAGTACAATATGGAAAGTTTATGAAAAATTTAGTTACAAAGGGTGATTTAGGAGAGTCCCTAAGATACCCAGGTAGATCAGTTACGGAAACTGTACTAACAAATGCAAAAGTATCAGGTAGATTAGGTTTTCAAGCAATAGCCATAGGTATTACCATAGGTATTACTCTTGGAGTAATAGCTGCTTTAAATAGAAATAGATGGCCAGATTATTTAGTTATGTTTATAGCCATTCTAGGTATTACAGTACCAGTATTTATTATTGCTGCACTTTTACAATATACATTATCCGTTAAGTTTGAGCTTTTACCAACTACTGGTTGGGGTAAATTTAAGCATACGGTTCTTCCTACCATAGCAATGTGCTTTGGTTCCATAGCTACCTATGGAAGATATATGCGTTCAAACGTGTTAGAAGTAATAAATCAAGACTATGTTCTTACAGCTCAGGCAAAAGGTGTTAGTCCATTTAATGTCGTGAGAAAACATGTTCTTAGGAACGCAATACTTCCTGCTATTACTATACTTGGACCACAAATTGCAGGAATATTTACAGGTTCTTTCGTTATTGAAAGGATATTTGGTATTCCGGGATTAGGTTCATATTATATTACTTCCATTAATGATAGGGATTATACTATGATTATTGGAACTACAGTTTTCTATGCAGCATTATTTGTAATAGCTCAATTGTTAGTAGACTTACTTTATGGTGTTGCAGACCCTAGAATTAGAGTTTCAAAAAATAGCAAATAGGAGGTCCAAAATGGAAGGCATTTCAAAAGATAAATTTAGAAAAATTGGTATAGATCCATCATCAAATGAAGCCATGGCACGTCCTAGAGTTGGCTATTGGCAGGATGCTTGGAGAAGACTTAGAAGTAACAAGGTTGCAATGTTAGCCATTGTAATACTTTTAACCATATGTATAATGACTGTAATAGGACCACATATAAATGGTTTCAAATATGAGGAAGTAGATTCATCAAAGATTAACCTAAAGCCAAATAGTGAGCACTGGTTTGGTACAGATGAATTAGGACGTGATGTTTTCTCTAGAGTATGGCAAGCAGGTAGGACATCTATGATAATAGGTATAGTAGGTGCACTTATTTCTACAATAGTAGGAAGTATTTATGGTGCCTTTGCTGCATATTTCGGGGGAAAAGTAGACAATATTATGATGAGAATAGTTGAGGTTTTAACTTCTATTCCCTATTTAATAATAGTTATTATAATTTCAATAGTTACAGAATCAAGAGATATAGGAACTTTACTTTTAACTTTGACTTTAACTGGTTGGTGCGGTATGGCAAGACTTGTTAGAGGACAGATGCTACAAATAAAACAACAGGAATATATTATGGCAGCAGAAGCATTAGGAGTTAGTCCTTGGAAAATAATCACAAAACATTTAATTCCAAACTCTTTAGGTATAGTTATAGTATCTATTACTTTTGATATTCCAGGGTATATCTTTGCTGAGTCATTCCTATCCTATCTTGGACTTGGACCTCAGCCACCAGCAACTTCATGGGGTGCTTTAGCATCAGCTGCACAGCAGAACTTTATATTTTATCCTCATCAATTGTTTTTCCCAGCCCTTATGATTGCTTTAACCATGTTGTCATTTACACTACTAGGTGATGGACTTAGAGATGCTCTAGATCCTAAACTAAGACAATAGGAGGAAGAAAATGGAAAAAGTACTAGAAATTAAAGACTTAAATATATCATTTCATACCTATGCAGGAGAAGTTAAAGCTGTTAGAGGTATTAGCTTTGATGTCAAAAAGGGAGAAACATTGGCCATTGTTGGAGAATCTGGATGTGGAAAAACTGTTACAGCAAAGGCTATTCTAAGATTATTGAAGACTCCACCAGCAGAGATAAAAGAAGGGTCTAAGATTTTATTTGATGGTGAAAATGTTGTGGAAATGGATAAAAAGAGACTGCTTTCCTATAGAGGAGAAGATGTAGCTATGATATTCCAAGACCCTATGACATCTTTAAACCCTACTATGACAGTAGGTAAGCAAATAATGGAGACTTTGCAAATTCACAAAAAAATTACTAAAAAAGAAGCAGAAGCAGAGGCAATTAAGCTTCTTAAACTAGTAAATATACCAAATGCAGAAGAAAGAATAAAGCAATATCCACATGAATTATCAGGTGGAATGAGACAGAGGGTTATGATAGCCATTGCCCTATCTTGTAATCCAAGGGTATTAATTGCAGATGAGCCCACTACTGCCCTTGATGTAACTATTCAAGCACAGATTATGGATTTATTAAAGGAATTAAAGGATAAATTTGGCACTGCTATTATTCTTGTAACCCATGACCTTGGAGTTGTTGCAAACTTTGCAGATAGAATTCAGGTTATGTATGCGGGAAATATTGTAGAAACTGGAACAAAGGAAGAGATATTCTATAACAGTCAACATCCATATACTTGGGCATTACTTAACTCTGTGCCAAGTGTAGATACAAAGAGTAAGGAAGAGCTCTATTCCTTAGGAGGTACACCGCCAGATTTAATTCTTCCATTACCAGGTTGTCCATTTGCTTCAAGATGTGAACATGCAATGGAAATATGTAAGGAAATAAGACCAGAAGAAACTAGTCTTTCAGATACACATAAAGTAAATTGCTGGCTACAGCATCCAGATGCTCCTAAAGTAGACAGAGTAAGGAACTTAGGAGGTGGAAAAAATGAGTAAGGACAACTTAATAGAAATAGTAAATTTAAAGAAATACTTCCAGGTAGGAAGAAATGCAACTTTGAAGGCTGTAGATAATGTAAGCTTTAATATAAAAAAAGGGGAAACTTTAGGTTTAGTTGGTGAATCTGGATGTGGAAAAACTACTTGTGGTAGAACGATTTTAGGTATTTATCCAGCTACATCAGGACAAGTTTTATTTAATGGAAAAGATGTTCATAAAATGAATAGAGCAGAAAAACTTGAATTTAAGAAAAATGCTCAGATTATATTCCAAGACCCATATGCTTCCCTAGATCCTAGAATGACCATAGGTGATATTATAGGTGAAGGTATGGATGTTCACTTAAATTTAAGTTCTAAGGAAAGACAAGAAAAAATACACGATTTACTGAAGAAAGTAGGATTAAATCCTGAACATGGTTCAAGATTCCCCCATGAACTATCAGGAGGACAAAGACAAAGAATAGGTATAGCAAGGGCTTTAGCAGTAGAACCACAATTTATTATGTGTGATGAGCCTATTTCTGCCCTTGACGTATCTATTCAAGCTCAAATAGTAAATCTTCTTATAAAATTACAAAGGGAAATGGGTTTAACTTATCTTTTTATATCCCATGACCTTTCCATGGTAAAACATATATCAGACAGAGTAGGGGTAATGTATTTAGGTTCCATGGCAGAATTAGCAAGTAATGAAGCCTTATATGACAATCCATTACATCCATATACAAAGGCACTAATATCTGCTATACCAGTGGCAGATCCTAGTGCAGAGGAAACAAGAAATAGGATAAAACTAGAAGGAGAAGTTCCATCCCCTATTAATCCACCACCTGGATGTAAATTTGTTAAAAGATGTGCATATGCAAAGGATATATGTCACAAAGAAACCCCAAAATTAAAAGAAGTAGAAAAGGATCATTTTGTTGCCTGTCACTTATATTAGAAAGGGGGAATTTGATGTTAAATAAATCAATAATTCAAGATATATTTTTTGAAGCGTTATCAAGTGGCGGTGATTTCTGTGAGGTTTTTATGGAAGATAATTTTTCCACAGAAATTGCCACACTTGGCGGTAATATTGAAAGAGGAATGAGTGGAAGGGACTTTGGTATAGGCATTAGAGTTTTTAAAGGACTAAGCTCCGTATATGGATATACTAATGATTTATCTCATGAAAACCTTATAAATATTACTAGAAGAATAACAAAAGCATTTAAAGGGAATAAAAATGATATTGTATTTAACTTTGATAAAAATGTAAGTCCAGTAAATCATCCTTATGTAAATCTACCATCTACAGTGGATTTATCTAAGAAAGTAGAATTTGCTAAAAGGGCATATAGAGCTGGAATGGATTATGATGAGAAAATAGTTCAAATGACAGTAAACTACTTAGATCAAGAGCAGAATGTTCTTATAGCCAATACAGAAGGTGTCTATGTAGAAGATAAAAGAGTAAGAACTAGAATGTTAATCATAGCTGCTGCTGAACATAATGGACAAATAGAAACTGGATATATAGGACCTGGAGCTTTAATGGGTACTGAGTTTTATGAAAAGATAGATATAGAAGATTATGCAAGGGAAGCTGCTAGAAATGCTAAGACCATGGCAATGGCTGACTATTGTCCTGCTGGAAATATGCCAGTTGTTGTAGATAATGGTTTTGGTGGTCTTATGATTCATGAGGCTTGTGGTCATAGTTTAGAAGCTTCTTCTGTAGCTAAGGGACTATCAGTTTTTTCAAACAGAATAGGAGAGAAAATTGCATCAGATGTGGTTACCTTAGTAGATGATGGTTCCATAGTTAACTCTTGGGGTTCCCTTGGAGTAGACGATGAAGGTATGAGAACTCAAAAAAATGTCCTAATTGAAAATGGTATTCTTAAGGGATATATGATAGATAAATTAAATGCTAGACGAATGAATATGGAACCTACAGCTTCAGGTAGAAGGCAAAACTATAGATTTGCTCCAACATCTCGTATGTCTAATACTTATATAGATAATGGAACAAGTACAAAGGAAGAAATAATAGGAAATACAGAAAAAGGTTTATTTGCTAAATATATTTCAGCAGGTTCTGTAAATCCAGCTACTGGAGACTTTAACTTCTCTCTATCAGAAGCATATTTAATTGAAAATGGTAAAATAACTAAGCCAGTTAAAGGTGCAACTCTAATAGGAAACGGAACTAAATTCCTTCAAGATATAGATATGGTAGGAAATAATCTTTCCATTGGACAAGGTTATTGCTATGCTGCATCAGGTGCATTATTCATAGGAGCAGGACAACCTACCCTTAGAGTTAAGAATATGACTGTTGGGGGGAGAGAATAATGAATCTAATAAATCTATTGTTTGAAAAAGGTAAGGAATATAATATAGAAGAAATGGAAGTCTATATAAATAAAAATTCCTCAGTAGATTTTAACATATATGAAGGAGAATTGGAAAAATATATAGTTGCAGAAGAAACAGGATTATCTCTAAGAGGAATTTATAATGGAAAAATGGGCTATTCCTATACGGAAAAGTTATGGGAAGAAAACTTAGATGAGTTAATAAAAAACTTAATTCAGTATGCTGAAAATAATCATAGTGAAACAGTAGAAAAGATAGCTTCGCTAGCAGGAGAAAAGAGTGAGTTTATTCCGAGGAAAAACTTACTTAACAAATATACTGAAGAAGAGAAAATAAACTATTTACTAGACCTAGAAAAAAGAGCCTATGCTGTAGATAAAAGAGTGAAAACCATAAGTGGGTGTAGCTATAGTGAGTCAACTAATTCTGTATATATTAGAAACACTAAGGGATTAGAACTTGAAAGTAGTCATGCCATAGGCATGATGAATCTTGGTGCTGTTGCAGAAGAAGGAAAAAATATGCAAACGGGATATTCACATATTGTATTTAATGATCTTAAAGAAGAATATAAGGATATATTAATTAAAGATAGTGTGGGAGATGCTTTGAGTATGCTGGGTTCAGATCAGGCAGAATCCTCAAATTATAATATAATCCTTAGAAACAATGTGGCAGCAGATATGTTTAGTAACTTCCTTCCAATATTTTTTGGCAACACAGTACAAAAAGGTCTATCTTTAATGAAGGGTAAAATAGATACAGAAGTAGCAGTAGAGTCCTTTAGTATAGTAGAAGATCCATTAATGGACAATGGAAAATATTATAGAACTTTTGATGATGAAGGTACTTTAACTAGTGAAAAATATATAATAGAAAATGGAGTTCTTAAGACTTTCCTTTATAGCAACAAAACTGCTGAAAAGGATGAAGTTTCCTCTACTGGAAATGGCTTTAGAAATTCCCATAAGTCTTCTATTGATACTATGAGTACAAATATGTATATTAAAGAAGGAAATAAAACTCTAGAAGATATGGTTAAAGAAATGGAAAACGGTATAATAATTACAGATATTGATGGACTACATGCAGGAATCAATCCTACATCTGGAAACTTTTCATTATTATCTAAGGGGTTATTAGTAGAAGATGGAGAAATAACAAGACCGATTTCTCAAATAACCATGGCGGGAAATTTATATGAAATGTTGAAAAACATTAAGATTATTGGAAATGACACTAAATTTTCTCACCCAAGTTCAAATTATTTTGGTTCACCTTCAATTTATGTGGGTAAACTAACTATAGCAGGAAAGTAAAATTCCTATATAATTCTATATTACAACATTGAATCACAAAAAGACGAGTGAAGAATAATCTTCGCTCGTTTTTTAGTAAAAATTTAAGCTTTAATAGCATTAAATGTATTAGACATTCATATAATTTTGATGTTTGTATGTACATTTTAAGGAGGATAAATAAATGAAAGTATTGATTACAGGATTTGATCCCTTTGGAGGAGAAAAGATAAACCCTGCCTATGAGGCAATAAAAGGTTTAGCAGATAATATTGGTGGGGCAGAAATTATAAAAAAAGAAATACCTACTGTCTTTAAGAAATCCATAGTGGAATTAGAAAAGACAATAGAAGAAGAAAAGCCAGATATAGTTATATGTGTTGGTCAAGCTGGTGGAAGACATGATATTACCTTAGAAAGAGTTGCTATAAATATAGATGATGCAAGAATACCAGATAATGAAGGAAATCAACCTATAGATAAGAAAGTGTTTGAAGATGGTGAAAACGCATATTTTACATCTGTACCTATTAAAGCTATGACTCAGGAAATAAGAGAAGGAGAAGTACCTGCTAGTATTTCCAATACTGCTGGAACTTTTGTATGTAACCATATTATGTATGGATTGTTATATTTAATTGATAAGAAGTTTCCTAATTTAAGTGGAGGATTTATTCATGTACCTTTTCTACCAGAGCAAGTTTTAGATAAAGGAAATGTTCCTAGTATGAGTACAGAAAATATTACAAAGGCTTTAAGACTAGCTATTGAAGGGGCATTAAAATATAAAGAAGATATAAAAGTACAGGAAGGAAAAACTCATTAATAAAATAATCAGGGGGTAGTGTAAAATAATCTGTGCTTTTGCGAAATAAAATTCTCTTTTCTGGCAAGAATCAAAATATGATTTAAACCAGAAAGGAGAATTTTTTATGTCAACATTACCAAAAGAAATTTTAAGAAATAT